>NZ_CP160388.1:2814166-3557500 GCF_040732315.1 Oryzisolibacter sp. LB2S | reverse complement strand
TTGTCGGGTAAGTTCCGACCTGCACGAATGGCGTAACGATGGCCACACTGTCTCCTCCTGAGACTCAGCGAAGTTGAAATGTTTGTGATGATGCAATCTCCCCGCGGAAAGACGGAAAGACCCCATGAACCTTTACTGTAGCTTTGTATTGGACTTTGAACGGATCTGTGTAGGATAGGTGGGAGGCTTTGAAGTGAGGTCGCTAGATCTCATGGAGCCGACGTTGAAATACCACCCTGGTGCGTTTGAGGTTCTAACCCAGGTCCCTTATCGGGATCGGGGACAGTGCATGGTAGGCAGTTTGACTGGGGCGGTCTCCTCCCAAAGCGTAACGGAGGAGTTCGAAGGTACGCTAGTTACGGTCGGACATCGTGACGATAGTGCAATGGCATAAGCGTGCTTAACTGCGAGACTGACAAGTCGAGCAGATGCGAAAGCAGGACATAGTGATCCGGTGGTTCTGTATGGAAGGGCCATCGCTCAACGGATAAAAGGTACTCTGGGGATAACAGGCTGATACCGCCCAAGAGTTCATATCGACGGCGGTGTTTGGCACCTCGATGTCGGCTCATCTCATCCTGGGGCTGTAGTCGGTCCCAAGGGTATGGCTGTTCGCCATTTAAAGAGGTACGTGAGCTGGGTTTAAAACGTCGTGAGACAGTTTTGTCCCTATCTTCCGTGGGCGCTGCAGATTTGAGGAAGCCTGCTCCTAGTACGAGAGGACCGGAGTGGACACACCTCTGGTGTACCTGTTGTCACGCCAGTGGCATCGCAGGGTAGCTAAGTGTGGAAGAGATAACCGCTGAAAGCATCTAAGCGGGAAACTCGTTTCAAGATGAGATCTGCCGGGGCCTCGAGCCCCCTGAAGGGTCGTTGTAGACCACGACGTTGATAGGCTGGGTGTGGAAGTGCAGCAATGCATTAAGCTAACCAGTACTAATTGCCCGTGCGGCTTGACCCTATAACTTTGATCGTTCCAACGAACAAGGACTGTTGTGCCAAGCACGCAATCAAATTACCCCTGATTCCTGACTCTATGAATTCGCCAGGCAGTCCCATCGACTGCCCAGCACCAAGTTATGCCTGATGACCATAGCAAGTCGGTCCCACTCCTTCCCATCCCGAACAGGACAGTGAAACGACTTCGCGCCGATGATAGTGCGGGTCCCCGTGTGAAAGTAGGTCATCGTCAGGCTCTTACAGCCCAAACCGCCCTCCCGCTCCTACGAGTGGGAGGGCGTTTTGCTTTGTGACCAAAGAATAGAGGCGATCGGAGATCGCCGCGAGATTCAGACCCAAAGATTCAGGTGGCGAGGCAGGTACCGTCGACAAACACGCGCATTTCGCCGGACTCAAACGGTGTCCATGTCTCGTTGCTGGTCAGGGGCGAGGTGACTACCACGGCCACCTTGTCGTTGGGCGTGGTCTCGATGGAGAAGTCCACCTGCATATCCTCATCCGACAACTGGGCCTGCGAAAAGGGGTGGCGTCGCTCGATGTAATACAGGTGGGTGGATGCATGGGCCCACAGCGCCTGGCCATTGGACAACAGGAAATTGAAGGTTCCATGCGGTGCAATGCGGGCCGCAAGTTCACGCAGCGTCAGGGTGAGTTCTTCGATGCTGGGCATGCCGGCGTGCGACTTGGACAACTCCTGCATGAGCCAGCAGAACACATGTTCGCTGTCGGTGCTGCCCACCGGGTGGAAGTGGGCGTGCAGCCGTGGCCTGAAGTCCTTCAGATCGCCATTGTGCGCAAACACCCAGTAATGCCCCCAGAGCTCGCGCACAAAGGGGTGGCAGTTTTCCAGGCTGACGACGCCCTGCGTTGCCTTGCGGATATGGGCGATGACGTTGCGGCTCTTGATGGGGTAGCGGCGGATGAGCTCGGCCACGGGCGAGTCGAGTGCACGCTCATGGTCGACGAAATGGCGCAGGCCGCGCCCTTCAAAAAAGGCGATTCCCCAGCCATCCGTGTGGTCGGCGGTGTTGCCCGCGCGCTGCGCAAACCCCGTGAAGCTGAAGGTCACGTCGGTCGGCGTGTTGGCATTCATGCCCAGCAGCTGGCACATCTCGAGCCCCGAAAGTAACTACTTGCGATCGAGCCAGAGCTTGCCGCCCGTGGCCCAGTTCTCGCGCTTGACGTCGGTGATGAGGATGTCCACCGATTCGGGCGAGCCGCCGAGGATCTCCACCGTGATGCGAGTGATCTCTTCGGCCAACTTGCGTTTCTGCTCGATGGTGCGGCCTTCCATCATTTCGATGTGGTACGTGGGCATGGGTCTATCTCCAGGAGTTCAGGTGGGGTTCATCATATCGACTGGTGCGCCTGCTCTGGCACCGGCAAGGGGCGGGCACACTGCGGGCAGATGCATGCTTGGCCACGCTGCGCCTGCGGCAGCCGCTGCAACGCAGCCTGGGATACCGGCGTGCTCATGCACCAGCATTGGGCGGGATTCTTGCCATCCGCCATCGCGCAGCGGTTGGGCTGCTGGCAGAGTGGGCAGATGCTTGTGTCTGTCGCGGGCATGGTGTCGCATAAAAAGCAAAGGCACCCGAGGGTGCCTTTGCAGGGTCAATTCGGGCTTCAAGTCTTATACATCAAGCGCGAACAGCTATCAATAATGAAGTAATCAGGCTTGCTGTGCCTTCACCTTCAGGCGCCAGGCGTGCAGCAGGGGCTCGGTGTAGCCGCTGGGCTGCTCGACGCCCTTGAAGACCAGGTCGCATGCGGCCTGGTAGGCCATGGATTCGGCAAAGCGGCCGTGCATGCGCTGGTACAGCGGATCGCCACCGTTTTGCTGATCGACCTTGGCGGCCATGCGCTCGAAGGTGGCGCGCACCTGGCCCTCGCTGACGATGCCGTGCAGCAGCCAGTTGGCCACGTGCTGGCTGGAGATGCGCAGCGTGGCGCGGTCTTCCATCAGGCCGATGTCGTTGATGTCCGGCACCTTGGAGCAGCCGACGCCCTGATCCACCCAGCGCACCACATAGCCCAGAATGCCCTGAATGTTGTTGTCCAGCTCCTGCTGCTTCTCGATGTCCGTCCAGTTCGGCTTGCCGCTGACGGGCACCGTCAGCAGGCCGGTGAGCAGGTTGTCACGTTCGGCGTCGGCGTCGATCTTTTCCAGCTCGGCCTGGATGTCGGCCACCTTGACCTGGTGGTAGTGCAGCGCGTGCAGCGTTGCGCCCGTGGGGCTGGGCACCCATGCGGTGTTGGCACCGGCCTTGGGGTGGGCGATCTTCTGCTCCAGCATGGCCTTCATGAGGTCGGGCATGGCCCACATGCCCTTGCCGATCTGGGCCTTGCCACGCAGGCCCATGGACAGGCCAACGAGGACGTTGTTCCTCTCGTATGCCTGGATCCAGGCGCTGGTCTTCATGTCGCCCTTGCGGATCATGGGGCCGGCCTGCATGGCGGTGTGCATTTCATCGCCCGTGCGATCGAGGAAGCCGGTGTTGATGAAGGCCACGCGCGCCGGTGCGGCGGCGATGCAGGCCTTGAGGTTGACGGAGGTGCGGCGCTCCTCGTCCATGATGCCGAGCTTGACCGTGTTCTCGGCCAGGCCCAGCAGCTTTTCGACGCGGCCGAACAGCTCATTGGCAAAGGCCACCTCGACCGGGCCGTGCATCTTGGGCTTGACGATGTAGACGCTGCCGGTGCGGCTGTTCTTGATGCCCTTGGTTCCCAGACCCTTGAGGTCATGCACGGCGATGGCCGTGGTGAGCACCGCGTCCAGAATGCCCTCTGGAATCTCGCGCCCCTCGGAACCCCACAGAATGGCCGGATTTGTCATCAGATGACCGACGTTGCGCACAAAGAGCAGCGAACGCCCGTGTAGCGTCACCGGCTCGCCGTTGGCGCCGGTATAGACGCGGTCGGCGTTGAGGCCGCGCGTCATCTGCTTGCCGCCCTTCTCGAAGGTCTCGGTCAGCGTGCCGCGCAGAATGCCCAGCCAGTTGCTGTAGCCGGCGACCTTGTCCTCGGCGTCCACCGCGGCCACGGAGTCTTCCAGATCCAGAATGGTGGACAGCGCCGCCTCCAGAACCACATCGGCCACGCCGGCGGCGTCGCTCTTGCCGATGGCGGTGTTGCGATCGATGCGGATGTCGATATGCAGGCCGTTGTTGACGAGCAGCACGGAAGAGGGGGCACTCGCGTCGCCCTGATGGCCCACGAAGGCCGCGGCGTTCTTCAGGCCGGTGGTGGCGCCGCCCTTGAGCGTGACCACCAGCTTGCCGCCCTCGACGCGGTAACCGGTGGCGTCCTGGTGCGAACCGGAGGCCAGGGGAACGGACTGATCGAGGAAGTTGCGCGCAAATGCGATCACTTTGGCGCCGCGCACGGGGTTGTAGCCCTTGCCCTTCTCGGCACCGTCCTCCTCGCCGATGACATCCGTGCCATACAGCGCGTCGTACAGGGAGCCCCAGCGGGCGTTGGCGGCGTTCAGTGCGTAGCGGGCGTTGAGGATGGGCACCACGAGCTGCGGGCCGGCCTGAATGGCCAGTTCCGCATCGACATTCGCCGTGGTCGCCTTCACCCCCTGGGGCGGCTCGACCAGATAGCCGATGCGCGTGAGAAAGGCGCGGTAGCCGGCCATGTCGGTGATCGGGCCGGGGTTGGCCCTGTGCCAGGCGTCCAGCTCCTTCTGCAGACGGTCGCGTTCCGCGAGCAGTGCTGCGTTCTTCGGTGCCAGATCGGCGACGATGGCGTCAAAACCCTGCCAGAAGGCGGCCTGATCGATGCCGGTACCGGGCAACACCTGCTCGTTGACGAAGGCGTGCAGTTCGTTGGCCACCTGCAGGCCGTGGACGGGGGTGCGTGCGCTCATGTGAAATCCTCGGACAAAGAGTGAAGAAACGGCTGACTCGTAGCGTCGAGCCTTGCATGCCACTGTATTGCAAATGAATCCGGCAATAAACTAGGCGGATATCCATTTACCAATGACTTTTTTGCAAAAATAAGCACTATCCCCGACACGCTGTATCGTGTGGTCCGCGGATTTATCAAAAACAATAGCTGTCAGCGCTTTCTACAAAGGGGCTGCAACCATATTTGGCGAGGATTCATGGACAAGCTCAAGGCATTCGAATCCTTTGTCTCGGTGGCAACGCGGGGCAGCCTGACGGCGGCCGCGCGTGCCGAGGGGGTTGCGCCGGCCATCATGGGGCGGCGTCTGGATGCGCTCGAGGAGCATCTGGGCGTCAAGCTCCTGGTGCGCACCACGCGGCGCATCACGCTCACGCACGAGGGCAGCGCCTTTCTCGAGGATTGCCAGCGCCTGCTGGCCGATGTGGCCAATGCCGAGGCCAGTGTGTCAGCGGGCGGCGTCAAGGCCACCGGGCATTTGCGCGTCACGGCGCCCGCGGGTTTTGGCCGGCGCCATGTGGCGCCCCTGGTGCCGCGCTTTCGCGATCTGCACCCGGACGTCACGGTATCGCTCAATCTCAGCGATCGTGTCGTCGATCTGGCCGGCGAGGGCTTCGACTGCGCGGTGCGCGTGGGCGACCTCCCCGATTCGTCCCTGGTCAGCGTGCGCATGGCCGACAACCGCCGACTGTGCGTGGCCACGCCGCAATACCTGCAGCGCCGTGGGACGCCCATGCAGCCGGCGGACCTGGCGCAGCATGATTGTCTGACGCTGTCGAGCGATGCCTCGCAGACCCGTGGCTGGGCCTTTCGCGTGCCCGTCGAGGGGGGCGGCGAGGGTGCCACCGAGATCATCCACTTCAAGCCCAGCGGCCCGCTGGACTGCTCCGACGGCCAGGTGCTGCATGATTGGTGCCTGGGCGGGTGGGGCATTGCCTGGCGCAGCACCTGGGAGGTGGAGGCCGAGATCGCCGCTGGCCGGCTCGTTGCCGTGCTGGAGGACTATGCCGCACCGCCCAATGGCATCTACGTGGTCTTTCCGCAGCGCAAACACCTGCCGCTGCGCGTGCGGCTGTGGATCGAGTACCTGAGGCAACACTACGCCCAGGCGGCGTTCTGGGCCCGGTCTGTCGCCGCATTGGATGCCAATTAACCGTCAATTGACTTCAGATGGCGACGGTTGCCATCGAAAGGAATCTGCATGACCACCGAAGCCCTGCTGGCCTTTGCCCACATCATGGCCTTTCTGATGCTGGCCACCTTCATGACCAGCGAGACGGCGCTGTGCCGCAAGGAGTGGATTCACCCGGCCATCATTCACCGGCTGGTGCGCCTGAATGTGCTGACGCTGGTGTCGGGCGCCGTGGTGCTGGCGACGGGCCTGGCGCGTACCTGGTGGGGCGTCAAGGGGGCGCAGTGGTACTGGAGCCAGCCGCTGCTGCACGCCAAGGTGACGCTGCTGGTGCTGATGCTTGTGCTGGCCTTCATGGCCGGGCAGCGCTATCGGCGCTGGCGCCGCGATCTCGTCGCCGGTGGCAGCCTACCGCAGGCGCCGGCGCTGCAGGCCACGCGCCGGCTGGAGATGTGGGCGTCGCACCTGATGATCGTCGTCGTGCTGCTCGCGGTGTTTCTGGCGCGCGGCGTCGGCGTGCGCTGAAACAACAAGCCCCGCAGGCCGGGTGGCGCTGCGGGGCGTTGTCGGTGCGCCTGTGGATCAGGCGGCGGGCTTGGCCGACAGGCATTCCTTCATGAAGGCCTTGCGCTCATCGCCCTGCAGGTTCTTGGCCTTGGCGTCGGCGTTGCAGGTCTTCATCTTGTCCTGCTGCTTGGCCTGCTTGTTGCCGCTCAGGCATTCCTTCATGAAGGCCTTGCGCTCGTCGCCCTTGAGGTCCTTGGCCTTGGCGTCGGCATTGCAAGTCTTCATGCGCGTCTGCTGGGCAGTGGGCGTCTTGGTCTTGGCGGGCGCGGCGTCGGCCGGTGTGTCGGCCGCCTGGACGGAGAACGAGAGGGCCAGGCCTGTGGCGGCCAGCAGTGAAACAAGTCTCTTCATCTGATGCTCCTGCAAATGTCGATTGTGTGAATGCCCCGCTGCGCTCTGCCCTGCGGGACATACAGCATAACGTCCGGTCCCTGCCTGTCGATGACGGGGTGACCCGTAGAATCCGCCCCCATGCTCTCCGTCAAACAGCAATTGCTCGCGGCCCTGGCCGGCGAGCTGGAAAAACTCTCTCCCGGCGCCGGTGCGCGCGCTGCCTTTGAAAACCCCAAGGTCGCAGCCCATGGCGACCTGGCGTGCACCGCCGCCATGCAACTGGCCAAGCCGCTCAAGAGCAACCCGCGCGCGCTGGGCCAGCAGCTGCAGGCCGCGCTCGGCGGGACGCCGGCCTTCCAGCAATGGGTGGATGCCATCGAGATCGCCGGCCCCGGCTTTCTGAACATTCGCCTCAAGCCAGCCGCCAAGCAGCAGGTGGTGCGCGAGGTGCTATCCCAGCGCGAGCGCTTTGGCTCTCAGCCCGATCGAGGCGAAAAAATCCTCGTGGAGTTCGTCTCTGCCAATCCCACGGGGCCGCTGCATGTGGGCCATGGGCGCCAGGCGGCGCTCGGCGATGCGATCTGCAACCTGTATGCCAGCCAGGGCTGGAGCGTTCATCGCGAGTTCTATTACAACGACGCGGGCGTGCAGATTGAGACGCTGACCAAGAGCACCCAGCTGCGCGCCAAGGGTGTCAAGCCCGGTGATGCGGCCTGGCCCGAGGCCGCCTACAACGGCGACTACATCCAGGACATTGCCGACGCGTTTCTCGCCCGCGCCACGGTCAGCGCCGACGACCGCAGCTTCACGGCCAGCGGCGACGTGCAGGACGCGGACAACATCCGGCAATTTGCCGTGGCCTATTTGCGCAACGAGCAGGACAAGGACCTGCAGGCCTTTGCGCTGCGGTTCGACGAGTACTACCTCGAATCGAGCCTCTACACCAACGGCCATGTCGAAGAGACGGTGCAGCGCCTGATCGCCAGCGGTCATACCTATGAGCAGGACGGTGCGCTGTGGCTGCGCACCACCGACTTCGGCGACGACAAGGACCGCGTCATGCGCAAGAAGGAGGGCGGTTACACCTACTTCGTGCCCGACGTGGCCTACCACATCCAGAAGTGGAAGCGCGGCTTTGCCAAGGTCGTCAACATCCAGGGCACGGACCACCACGGCACCATCGCACGCGTGCGTGCCGGCCTGCAGGCGGCCGATGTGGGCATCCCCAAGGGCTATCCCGACTACGTGCTCCACACCATGGTGCGCGTGGTGCGTGGCGGCGAGGAGGTCAAGATCAGCAAGCGTGCGGGCAGCTACGTGACGCTGCGCGACCTGATCGAGTGGACCAGCAAGGACGCGGTGCGCTTCTTCCTGCTCTCGCGCAAGCCCGACACCGAATACACCTTCGACGTCGATCTGGCCGTGGCGCAGAACAACGACAACCCCGTGTACTACGTGCAGTACGCGCACGCGCGCATCTGCTCGGTGCTGCGCGGCTGGCGCGAGGACTACGACGTGGCCGAGCTCGCCGGCGTGGACCTGTCTGCGCTGCAGGGTGAACAGGCCCAGGCGCTGATGCTGCTGCTGGCCAAGTATCCCGACATGCTCACGGCCGCGGCCCAGGGCAACGCGCCGCACGATGTGAGCTTCTACCTGCGCGAGCTGGCCGCGGCCTACCACAGCTACTACGACGCGGAGCGCATCCTCGTCGATGACGAGGCCGTCAGGCTCGCCCGCCTGGCGCTGGTCGCCGCCACGGCGCAGGTATTGCAAAATGGCCTGGCGGTGCTGGGCGTGTCCGCGCCGGCCAGAATGTAAGAGTGCATATGAAAAAACAGCAACGCGGCGGCACGGCCGTGGGCTTCATCCTCGGGGTGATCGTCGGGCTTGGGGCCGCCCTGGCCGTGGCCGTCTACGTGACCAAGGTGCCCGTCCCCTTCCTGAACAAGAATGGCGTGCGCGTGCCGGGGCAGGATGCCGCCGAAGCCAAGCGCAACCAGAACTGGGACCCGAACGCGCCGTTGTACGGCAAGAACCCGGCCAGGCCCGTCACGCCGGAGCCTCCGGCGCCGGAGGCTCCTGCCACGAGTCCCTCGGCCGCTTCGGCCACACCCGAGACGCCGACGGCAGCGGCTCCGGCCGCATCGGTGCCGAACGCCCGCAAGGAGACCGCAGCCCCGTCTGCCGACCCGCTCGGCGATCTGGCGCGCGCCAAGTCCCGGGAGGCGCCCGCCGTGACCGCCGATCCGTTCGAGTACTTCGTCCAGGCCGGCGCGTTCCGCACCCAGCAGGATGCCGATGCCCAGCGTGCCAAGCTCGCCATGCTGGGCTGGGAGGCGCGCGTGAGCGAGCGCGAGGCCAATGGCCGCACGGTGTTCAGGGTGCGCATAGGCCCGTTCGGCAAGCGCGACGATGCCGAATCGCTCAAGCAGAAGCTTGACGGCGCAGGCGTCGATTCGGCCTTGGTGCGCGTGCAGCGCTGAACTTTTGTCCCCGCCCTGGCTCACATGCAGCCATACCGTCCCAGGAGTGTTGACCATCCATGAAACGCCGTGAGTTTTCCCTCTCCGCCGCCGCGCTGGCCGCCGGTGGCCTGTCTCTGCCCGCCCTGGCCCAGCCCCGTGAGGGCAAGGACTTCCGCAGGCTGGCCAAGCCCGCCCCCAGCGAGGCGCCCACGGGCAAGATCGAGGTGGTGGAGTTCTTTGGCTATTTCTGCCCGCATTGCAACTCGTTCGAGCCCATGCTCAATGCCTGGGCCAAGAAGCTGCCCGCAGATGTGGTCTTTCACCATGTGCCGGTGAACTTCAACGCCAAGACCGTGCCCATGCAAAAGCTCTACTACACGCTGGAGGGCCTGGGCAAGCTCGACACCCTGCACAGCCAGGCATTCCGTTACATCCATGTGGAGCGCAAGCCGCTGCAGGAGGACGCGCAGATCTTCGCCTGGGCCAACGCCCAGGGGCTGGACATGACCAAGTTCAAGGAGATGTACAACTCGTTTGGAGTGGCCAACCAGGTGCGCAAGGCCACGCAGCTGCAGCAGGCCTATGACGTCGAGGGCGTGCCCGCCATGGGGGTGGCCGGGCGCTACTACGTCGACGGCACCATGGCCGGCAGCATGGACAACGTGCTGCGCATCGTCGATCAGCTGGTTGCGCAGGTGCGCAAGGGTTGAAGTCGCTGCCGCCAGGTACCGCGGAGCGCGCCCCTCGGGCGCGCTTTTTTTTGGTCCTGCCGTCGCGACGGCGCGGGAACGCGGGGTCGTCAGTACAATGATCGCAAGAATCGTGCCCTATGAAAATCCGACCGTCCTCCCTCCTTTTGTATGGCGCCCTGGCGCTGGCCTGTCTGCCTGCGGCGCATGCCGAGAAGGCTGACCGGGGAAAGCCCATGAACATCGAGGCCGATGCGCTGCGCCACGATGAGCTCAAGCAGACCAGCGTGTTCACCGGCCATGTGGTCATGACCAAGGGCACCATCGTGCTGCGCGGCGCGCAGCTGGAGGTGCGTCAGGATCCCGAGGGCTATCAGCATGGCGTGGTGACGGCCGAGCCGGGCAAGCGCGCCTTCTTCCGCCAGAAGCGCGACACGCCGCCGGGCGCGCCCGATGAATATGTCGAGGGCGAGGGCGAGGTCATCGAGTACGACGGCCGTACCGACATCGTCAAGCTCATCCGCCGTGCCGAGCTGCGCCGCTACCGCGAGGCCACGCTGGCCGACGAGCTGACGGGGGCGCTCATCGTCTACAACAACATCACCGACGTCTTCACCGTGGATGGCCAGAAGGCCACGCCGGGCGGCGACAGGAACGGCGCCTCCGGTGGCCGCGTGCGTGCGGTGCTGGCACCCAAGGAGCAGCCGCCGGCCGCGCCGGCGCCCGCCGAGCCACCCGCGCTGCGCGCCACCCCCAGCCTGGGTGACGGCAAGTGAGCGCGGCCATGGACGAGACGCGTGTTCGCGCCGCCGCCACTGCCAACGGCGGCAGCCGGCTGGAGGCACTGCACCTGCAGAAGTCCTACGGCAGCCGCAAGGTGGTCAAGGATGTGTCGCTGGTCGTGCAAAAGGGCGAGGTCGTGGGGCTGCTCGGCCCCAATGGCGCGGGCAAGACCACCTCGTTCTACATGATCGTGGGCCTAGTGCGCAGTGACGGCGGCGACATCCGCATCGACGGCCAGTCGGTGGCCAACATGCCCATACACCGGCGCTCGCGCCTGGGTCTGTCCTATCTGCCGCAGGAGGCCTCGATCTTTCGCAAGCTCAACGTCGAGGACAACGTGCGTGCCGTGCTCGAGCTGCAGACCGATGCCTCCGGCAAGCCCCTGGCGCGCGACGAGATCGAGCGCCAGCTCACCGGCCTGCTGCAGGAGCTGCGCGTGGAGCATCTGCGCCAGTCGCCGGCCCTGGCGCTCTCGGGTGGTGAGCGCCGGCGCGTGGAGATCGCGCGCGCCCTGGCCACACAGCCGCGCTTCATCCTGCTCGACGAGCCCTTTGCCGGCATCGACCCCATTGCCGTGATCGAGATCCAGCGCATCATCGGCTTTCTCAAGGAGCGCGGCATCGGCGTCCTGATCACCGACCACAACGTGCGCGAGACCCTGGGCATTTGCGATCACGCCTTCATCATCAGCGAGGGACGGGTGCTCGCGCAGGGCACGCCGTCGGACATCGTGGACAACGCGGAAGTGCGCCGGGTCTACCTCGGCGAGCATTTCCGCATGTGAGCGGGATGCAGGCATGTGACACGGGGCATGGAGTGAAAGAGAGGGCATGAAACCGAATCTGTCGCTGCGTGTCTCGCAGCATCTGGCGCTCACGCCGCAGCTGCAGCAGTCCATTCGCCTGCTGCAGCTGTCCACGCTGGAGCTGGCCCAGGAGGTCGAGCAGATGCTGGACGAGAACCCGTTTCTCGAGCTCTCGTCCGACGACGGGGCGCCCGAGCCCGACCCTCAGGCCCCTGCTGATGCTACATATTCAGAAGCTACCAACGCTGACCAGATAAGCGCTGGAGACGAAAATGACGTGGAAACTCCGGCCGTCGATACGCCCGACGACTGGGAGGGCGACGGCAGCATGGACGCGGCCGTCGAAGACGGCGAATGGGGCGGCGATGGCACGGTGCGCAGCGGCTCCGGCGCCGATGAGGACGAGGCCGACGCCGCCGACCTGGCGCGCAGCCACGAGTCGCTGACCGACTACCTGCACCGCCAGGCCCTGTCGCTGCGCCTGTCCGAGCTCGACCGCGCTGCGCTGCGCTTTCTCATCGAATCGCTGAACGACGACGGCTACCTGGAAGACACGCTGGAGTCGCTGGCCGTGGGCCTGGCCGGAGCCGACGATGCCGAGCAGCTCGACGAGCTGGTGCACCGCTTCACCGTCGCCCTGGGTCTGCTGCAAAGCCTGGAGCCCACCGGCGTGGGCGCGCGCGATCTCGCCGAATGCCTGACGCTGCAGCTGCACGCCATGAACCTCCACGAGGAGGGCGACCCGGCCGTGGTGGAGGCGGCGCTGCGCATCTGCCGCCAGCCGCTGGACCTGCTGGCCAAGCGCGACCTGCGCCGCCTCAGTCAGCTGTGCGCGACCGGCGAGGAGGACACGCGCCAGGCCATGGCGCTGATCGCGCGGCTGGAGCCGCGCCCGGGCCGGCGCTTTGCCGACGTGGAGCGCAATGCCATCGTGCCCGACGTGATCGTCCGAAAGACCGGACGCGGCGCGCAGCAGAGCTTCAGCGTGCAGCTCAATCCCGACGTCATGCCGCGGCTGCGCGTGCACGACATCTATGCCAGTGCCCTGCGCGGTGGTCGGGGCGGTGAGGGCCATCAGGCGCTGCAGGCGCGACTGCAGGAGGCGCGCTGGTTCATCAAGAACATTCAGCAGCGCTTTGACACCATATTGCGCGTCTCGCGCGCCATCGTGGAGCGGCAGAAGAACTTCTTCGTGCATGGCGAGCTGGCCATGCGCCCGATGGTGCTGCGCGAGATCGCAGACGAGCTCGGCCTGCACGAATCGACCATCTCGCGCGTGACCACGGCCAAGTACATGGCCACGCCCCAGGGCACGTTCGAGCTCAAGTATTTCTTCGGCTCGGGTCTGGGAACGGAGACCGGCGGCAACGCATCGAGCACGGCGGTGCGTGCACTCATCAAGCAGTTCGTCGCGGCGGAGGACGCGCGCAAGCCGCTGTCGGACAACCAGATCGCCGAGATGCTCAAGGAGCAGGGCATCGAGTGCGCACGCCGCACCGTGGCCAAGTACCGCGAGGCGCTCAAGATCGCGCCGGCCAATCTGCGCAAGGCGCTCTGACAACGAAAGGCCACATGGCACGCATCATTTTCGAACTTCCGGCTTCGTTCGGCTTCTGCACCGAACTGCAGGTCTACATCAGCCATGTCAACCAGGGCGGACATCTGGACAACGCACAGCTGCTCAGCCTCGTGTCGGAGGCGCGCGTGCGCTTCTTTCGCTCGCTGGGCTACACCGAGGGCAATGTGCAGGGCCTGGCCACCGTCGTCGGCGACATGCTGGCGCAGTACAAGTCCGAGGCCTTCCATGGAGAGACCCTGCGTGTGGAGATGACGCCCCAGGACTTCAACCGCTATGGCTTCGACCTGGTGTTCCGCATGACCGAGGTGTCCGCGGGCCGCGAGGTGGCGCGCGGCAAGACCGGCATCGTCTTCATCGACCGCGTGGGGCGCAAGCCCGCACCGATTCCCGACTCGGTGCGCGAACTGCTCCTGGCCGTGGCGGCCCGCTGACCCAGGGCAGGAGCGCCAGACGCATGGCGAGCTGCGGGGGATGGGCCCCGCTTCTGCATGGTGACGCTGCGGGGGCGCTCAGACTCTCCGCCTCTTGGCCGCACCGCTGCGCTTCGCAAGTACGAGGCCGAAAAGCGCTGTGCCGAGCAACGCCAGTGACGCCGGCTCGGGGACTGGTCGTGCCATGTCGACGACGATGTCATCGATAAGGAATTCAGGGATGTCACCGTCCCCTTGGGCCGTGAAAACCACGGACACGAGATCGGTGAACGACGCGGGAAGAACGAACAGACTCCAGTCGTACGGCGCCTCTGAATCCAGCACAACCGAGGTGAACACCGTCCCGCCACCGACGAGATGGCCGACTATGTCGATGCCGAACGCAACGCTGTAGTCGATCACCGGTAGCGACGGTTCATAGTTTTCCGTTCTGCCGCCGGCATAGAAGGAGGACAGCGAAAAGCTGCTGCCGTCGCTTTTCGTCATGGTCAGGATGGATCGCTCGTCGGTATTGATCAGAGCCGCCGATGTATTGCTCTGCAGTATCCCTGGGTTGCATACATAGAGAAAGGGAGTGGCAACGGGATCGGCCGGATTGCCGGTGAAGGTGAATCCACGGCTGTCTAGCGACAGACCGACATAGTTGCAATCGCCGCCACCCAAGGGCACGTCCTCAAAATCTATGACCGCCGCTTGAGCCATGCCTGCAACACTGAGCAGCAACCAAGTGACGGCGCTTGCAAGGATTGAGCAGCACTTCATGATAGGCCTCCATGTCCAGGTGAATGGATCACAAGCAGTTTGCATGCCGCACATGTAAGTCTTTGATTTGCTTGACTTCTGCTCCGCCCGGGTGTGACGGATGTAAAAAAAACCGACGGATGACGGCCGCGGACGTTCCATGGCAGCGCAAGCCGAGCGAAGAATGGCGCGTGCGCCTGGACGGAAGGCCATCCCTTATGCTTGGCGGGCTCTATGAACACCCTGCAACTATTCCTGCCCTGCGCCGCCGGCGTCGAGGGCTTTCTGGCCGACGAGGTGCATGCGCTCACGGGTCTGACCGGTCAGGATCTGCTCGTCGGCCGTGCCGGTGTGCTGCTGCGCAGCAGCTGGCGTGATGCGCTGCGGCTGAACCTCCACAGCCGCCTGGCCCAGCGCGTGCTGGTGCAACTGGCCGAGAGGCCATACCGCAGCGAGGACGACATCTACGCCCTCGCGGCCAGCGTGGCCTGGGAGATCTGGTTCACCCCGCGCCAGAGCTTCAAGGTGGAGGTCACGGCCCAGCACAGCCCGCTCAAGAGCCTGAACTTCGCCGCGCTGCGCGTGAAGGACGCAGTGGCCGACCGCTTTCGCGCCAAGGCGGGAAGCCGCCCCGACGTCGAGACGCGCTGGCCCGATGTGCGCGTCCATCTGCACCTCACGCGCGAACAGGCCACGGTCTACATCGACACCTCGGGCGAGCCGCTGTTCAAGCGTGGCTGGCGCGAGGACAAGGGCGACGCGCCGCTCAAGGAGACCCTGGCCGCGGCCATGATCGCCGCCACGGGCTGGAACCCGCATGGCGACACGCCCCTGCCGCTGTACGACCCCTGTTGCGGCAGCGGCACCGTGGTCATCGAGGCCGCGCAGATCGCCTGCCGCATGGCGCCGGGCCTGCGGCGCCGCTTTGCGTTCGAGAGGCTGCTGCCCTACCAGTCCCATGTCTGGTCTGCTATCAAAGAAGAAGCTGCCAACGCCGTCGTTGCGCCGCCTGTGCCCATTTTTGGCAGTGACGTATCGCACCGCATGGTGGACTTTGCTCAGCGCAACGCCGAGCGCGCCGGCGTGGCCGCGGCCGTGCAGCTGCGCGGCGGCGACGCGCTGCAGCGCATGCCGCCCTGCGAGCTCCCCGGCGTGATGCTGCTCAACCCGCCCTATGGCGAGCGCATTGCCGCGGCCGGCAGCCATGGGCGCAAGGCCGGCGAGCGCATGGCCCAGGTGCAGCGCGCCGGGCGCGAGAGCGCGCAGACCGAGGACGGTGTGGACTTCTTCGCCCAACTGGCCGCGCACTGGAAGAAGAACTACGCCGGCTGGCAGGCCTGGCTGCTCACCCCCGACCTCAAGCTGCCCTCCAAGATGCGCCTGAAGGAATCGCGCCGCGTACCGCTGTGGAACGGCCCCATCGAATGCCGCATGTTCCGCTTCGACCTGGTGGCGGGCTCGGTGCGGACGCGTCCTGCCGCAGACACCGCCGGGCCGAGCCATGCGGCCTGAGCTGCGCCTGCCGCCGCAGGCGGCCGAGGGCGAGGCGGCGCGCCCCGTGGTGCTCGACACCAACATCGTGCTCGACCTGCTGCTGTTTGCCGACCCGGCCGTCGCGGCCGTGCGCGAGCTGCTGGAGAAGCGGCGGCTGGGCTGGGTGGCCACTCAGCCCATGCGCGACGAACTGGAACATGTGCTTCGCTACCCCCACCTGCAGCCGCGCATGCAGTACTACGGCGTGACGGCGCCGCAGATCCTGGCCGCGTTTGATGCCGCAAGCCGCCTGGTGGATGTGGCCACGCGCGCGCCCTATGCCTGCAAGGATGGGGATGACCAGAAATTCATCGACCTGGCTGCGGCGCACCGCGCCATCCTGGTGTCCAAGGACAAGGCCGTGCTTTGCATGCGAAAACGGCTTTTGAGGCTGGATGTACAAGCGGTGAGCACTATTGTTTTTGATGAGTCCGCCGCGTGCGCGGGGTGAGAGCCATATGTCAAGACCGTACTTGCCTGTTGCGATGCAGCATGATTTTTGATTGTGGTTTATACTTAGAACTAAGGGTTAACACCTAGTGGTTAACCCCTGTGTAGGAGGGCGCTTGAGATGCGCGCCGCCATGCGCCGGATGAGCATCTCACACAGGAAGCACCATGCGCAAAGCCATTCACTTCGTCCTCGAGTTCATCAGGGAAGCCCGCGAGGCCCATCTGGCCATCGCCAGCCAGTAATGCGGGCGGCCCTCTGCGGCCCGCATTGCAAAAGCTCACGCCCCATTGCCGTCGGCATGGGGCGTTGCCTTTTCTGGGTCGGCCAAAAACCGCGGCAAACCATTGAGGATAAAGGGCAGACAGCTACTTAAACCATAGTGATTTGGGGGCTGGCGCTACACTGGCGCTTCATCACCTGTTCGTCGCAACGCGAAAGCCGCACCACCATGACCACCGCCGACTCCACCACCCACGACGCGAACCGCCCGGCCCTGGGCCCCGATGAACTCGACGAGCTTGACGCGTTGCTCGACGAGCTGCGCACGCGCGAGGAGGACGTGCCGCAGTGGGAGTTCTGCGACGGCTTCCTCACCGCCCTGGTCTGCACGCGCCGCAACGTGACGGCGGCCGAATGGCTACCCATGCTGCTGGGCGACGGCCTGGCGCTCGAGGTGGCCGCGGGCGCGCCGCTGCCGCTCGTGCCCACGTTCAGGGATCTGGCGCAGCAGGAGCGCTTTCTGGCGCTGTGGGAGCTGCGCCGCGCCGAGGTGGCGGCCCAGCTCGACGCAAAGGTCGAATCGCTGGACGAGGATGAGGCCTTTCAGCCCGAGGTCATCGACATGCGTGGTGCCATCGCCAGCCTGACCGAGGAAGAGCGCGCCGAGATGGCGGGGCAGGAGATCCCCTCGTTCGGCCAGGTCTGGGCGTTGGGCTTCATGTTCGCTGTGGAGAACTGGCCCGAGGACTGGGCCGCGCCGCGCGACAAGGAGGCCGCACGGTGGCTGGACGACGCGCTCGAGTCCATCGTCGCGCTGACCGAGGACGACACCGGCAAGCCCACGGTCTGCATGTACGCCGAGGACGGCCCGCCCAGCACCAGCCAGGAGCGCCTGGAGGTCTTTGGCGAGGCCATCTGGGCCGTCTACGACCTGCGCCAGCTCTGGCGCAGCCTGGGCCCGCGCGTGGAAACCGTCGTCCGCGGCGACCAGCCCGGCCGCAACGACCCCTGCCCCTGCGGCAGCGGCAAGAAGTACAAGAAATGCTGCGGCGCGTGAGCGGCGCCGCCCCACGCCCCGACTCCTGTGGGGCGAGGCCGGCGCGGCTGGCTTGGGTCAGGCCTTGCGCCGACGGCTGACGGCCAGCCCGCCGAGCGCCAGACCGACGAGGGCCAGCGACGCGGGCTCGGGAATCGGCGTGCCGGAGGTGTTCTCGTAGTAGCCGACCGTGTGGTTGTCCGACTCGTAGCCGCCGACGGCCGGACTCTCCAGGAAACGCACGCGGTCAAAGCCCAGGCCGCTTTGGTCGTAGAAATTCAGGAATACATAGGGCTGCGATGCATTCGCACCCGTCGCCGGGTTGCCGCAGTATGGGCTGCTCGGGCAGTTGCCCGTCAGTGCCAGGACCTGTGCAGGATCGAAGCTGAACAGCAGCGAGCTGCCGCGGTAGAACTCGACCTGATTGCCGTTGTCGAGTGCCGACAGCCAGTAGCCGAAGTAGGTCACAGGAACCGGATTGCTCGAGGAGTCCTGGGCTGCCAGTGTCAGCTCATAGGGTGAGGCACCAAAGGCCACCGCGTAGTTGCCCGTGTTGCCGGCGCCGCCCCATTGATCAGCCGGCAGGATTTGCACGGATTGGTAGGTGCCGGTGATCGTCGTCGTGCCGCCAGAGGTGCCGAAGTCTGTCGTGAAGGTCTGGTTGGTGCCTACGGTGCGCGTGTCGAAGGTCTCCACACCGTGGTAGGTGAAGCCACTGGTGGAGTTGGCGACGCCCGGTGCCTCATAGGTCACCAGAAAGCTGGCATGTGCCGAAGCAGCGGCCAGGCCCAGGGCGGCTGCGGAAAAAAGAGTCTTGTGCAGTGTGATCATTGTTTCCCTCGTAGTGGTTTCATGGGCAACACGGTGCCTGAAACCGGAGAAGCAATATGCGTGCCGCCAATGATCTTCAGAGGGAGCCGCGCGCCTCGTACTCGATACTGCGGGCCGGACTGTCAAGATTCCCGACAGTGGCGGAGGCTCACCTTGCTGTCACCTGCGCGGCAGAGGGGCGTCGTGTTGCCTCCGTCGCGGACAAGCGCGGCGAGGCTCCATTCAGGCGAGCCACTGTGCCAGCCGCCCCAGCGCATGGCGCACGGTCTGCGCGCGCACGGCGGCGCGGTCGCCGGCAAACTGGCGCAGCTCGCTGTGCGTGACACCATCGATGCACCAGCCGAACCACACCGTGCCCACGGGCTTGTCGGGCGAGCCGCCCGTGGGGCCGGCCACGCCCGTGACGGCCACGGCCACCCGGGCCGCGCTGTGCGCCACCGCGCCCTCGGCCATGGCGCGGGCCACGGGCTCGCTCACGGCGCCATGCTGGGCGATGAGCGCCGCGGGCACGCCCAGCAGTTCGGTCTTGGCGGCGTTGGAGTAGCTCACAAAACCGCGCTCGAACCACTGGCTCGAGCCCGCCAGGTCGGTGCAGGCCGCGGCGATCAGCCCGCCCGTGCAGCTCTCGGCCGTGGCCAGCATCCGGTCATGGGCCAGCAGCCAGCCGGAAATATGGGTCAAATTGGCCTCCAGCCCTTTGCTGGCAAGCGCTGGTAGCTCTTGTTTTTGCATTATCTTCAGCCCCAGAAATGGCGCCACAGCGCGATCACCAGCAGCGTGCAGAAGGCCGCCACCAGGTCGTCGAACAGGATGCCGAAGCCGCCGCGCGCGCCAAAGCCCTTGAACAGCCGGTCGGCCCAGGCCACGGGGCCGGGCTTGGCGGCGTCAAAGAAGCGAAACAGCGCAAACGCCGCGAGCTGGCCCCAGAAGCCCATGGGCATGGCCAGCCAGAGCACGATCCAGATGGCGACGACCTCGTCCCAGACGATGGCGCCCGGGTCGGCCACGCCCATGTGGCGCGCCGTGACCGTGCAGGCCCACCACCCCACGGGCAGCGACAGGGCGATCAGGAGCCCCATGCCCAGCGGCGTGAGCCACAGCTGCAGCACCAGAAACGCGAGCCACGCCCAGGCCGTGCCCACCGTGCCCGGCGCCTTGGGAGCGAGCCCGCTGCCAAAGCCCAGGGCCAGGAAATGTGCCGGGTGGGCCAGCAGAAAGCGCACGCTGGGGCGGCGCGGGGGGGCGATGTCGGGGCTGTGGGGCATCGCGGGATTTTAGGAGGCGGGCCGGCATGGGGACCCGTTGGTCGGGGCATCCGTCGATCCCCGCATGCGCGGGGATGACGGGGGCGGCAGTGAGGGAGCTACTGCAGGCCGAGCACGCGCGTGGCGTGCCAGGCGGCCACCCATTCCTCGTTGGTGCGCTCCACGGCCACGGGGATGCGGCTGGTCGGGCCGGAGATGAGGTCGGCGCTGTCCGCATTGGCCTGCGCATCGACGGCCACGCCCAGCCAGGCAAGATCCGCGCAGACGCGCTCGCGGATGACGGCGTTGTGCTCGCCTATGCCGGCCGTGAAGACCAGCATGTCCAGGCCGCCGAGCACGGCCACCAGGGCGCCGATCTCGCGCACGATGCGGCGCACGTACAGTTGCAGCGCCGCCTGAACGCGCGCGTTGCCGGCCTCCGCGGTCAGCAGCGCACGCGGGTCGGAGGAGACGCCCGACAGGCCCAGCAGGCCGCTGCCGTGGTAGAGCAGCTGGCCCACGTCGTGCAGCGAGAGCTTTTCGATCTCCATCAGGTAGAGCACGGCGCCGGGGTCGAGCGCGCCGCAGCGCGTGCCCATCATCAGGCCGTCGAGCGCCGAAAAGCCCATGCTCGTGGCCACGCTCTGCAGGCCCTGCATGGCGCACAGGCTGGCGCCGCTGCCCAGGTGGGCGACGATGGTGCGCCCGCGCGCGGCATCGCCATGGCGCTCGGGCAGGGCCAGCGACATGTACTCGTACGACAGGCCATGAAAGCCGTAGCGGCGCAGGCCGCGCTCCCAGGCGTCCCAGGACAGGGGCAGCATCTTCTCGACCTGGGGCAGCGTGTGGTGAAAGGCCGTGTCGAAGCACGCCACCTGCGGCAGATCGGGCAAGCCCTGCAGCAGCGCGGCGATGGCCTCGAGCGCGAACGGCTGGTGCAGCGGCGCCAGCGGTATGTAGCTGCGCAGGTCGGCCAACACTTCGGCGTCCACGCGCACCGGGTCGAAGTACTTGGCGCCGCCATGCACCACGCGGTGGGCCACGGCCGCGATGCGGTGGCCGCCGCGTGCCATGCGCTCGAGCACCCGCGAGCGGATGTGCTGCAGCGCGGCGTTGTAGGGCTGGGCCGCGTCCAGCGCCACGGGGCCGGGCGTCACGCCGGTCTCGCCAAAGGTGGGCGCGGGGCCGGTGATGCCGTCCACCTTGCCGTTCCACAGGGGCTTGCGCGGCAGGGGCCGGGCGCTCGCGTCGAACAGCGCGAACTTGATGCTCGACGAGCCGCAGTTCAGGACCAGGATCAGATCGCTCATATCGGTGCCTCCTTGTAGTGGTGCGCCAGCAGCACGGCGATGGCGCAGGACGCCAGGCGCGTCTCGCGCGAATCGGCACGGCTCGTGAGCACGATGGGCACGCGCGCGCCGAGCACGATGCCCGCCGTGGCGGCGTCGCCCAGGTATTCGAGCTGCTTGGCCAGCATGTTGCCGCTCTCGAGGTCCGGCACGACCAGGATGTCGGCGCGGCCGGCCACGTCGGAGACGATGCCCTTGGTGCGTGCGGCGGCCATGGACACCGCGTTGTCGAACGCCAGCGGCCCATCGAGCAGGCCACCCGTGATCTGCCCGCGATCGGCCATCTTGCACAGCGCGGCCGCGTCCAGCGTGGCGGGCATGCCGGCGTTGACGGTCTCCACCGCGGCCAGGATGGCCACGCGCGGCTCGGCCACGCCGATGGCATGGGCCAGGTCGATGGCGTTGCGCACGATGTCGGCCTTGTGCTCCAGCGTGGGCGCGATGTTGATGGCCGCGTCGGTGATGATGAAGGGGCGCGGATAGGCCGGGGTCTGCATCACGAAGCAGTGGCTCACGCGCCGCTTGGTGCGCAGGCCGCCCTGCGACGCCACCACGGCGGCCATGAGCTCGTCGGTGTGCAGGCTGCCCTTCATGAGCGCCTGCACCCGGCCCTCGAGCACCATGGCCACGGCGCGCGCGGCGGCCGCGTGGCTGTGCGGCACGTCCTCGATGGTGACGCCCGACAGATCCAGGCCCGCCTGCTCGGCCACGGCCATGAGGCGCGCGCGCGGCGCCACCAGCACCGGGTCGATGAGGCCGGCGGCATGCGCGTCCAGCGCGCCGCCCAGGCTCAGCGCGTCGCAGGGGTGGACCACGGCCGTGCGCAGTATGCCCATGGGGCGCACATGGTCGAGCAGGCGCCGCACGCCGTCCTGGCCCACCTGCAGGCGCACCTCGGGCAGCGTGGTGCGCGCGCGCTCCACGTGCTCGGTCGGCGCCACCACCTTGGCGTCGCCGCTGATGACGGTCGTGCCGTCCTGGTTGACGCAGCTGCAGGCCAGCGTCAGGCGCTTCCTGGCCTCATCGCGCTCGCTCACGGTGACGGTGATGCGCAGCCGGTCACCCACGCGCACGGGCGCGAGGAACTTGAGCGTCTGCCCCAGGTAGATCGTGCCCGGGCCGGGCAGGCGCGTGCCCAGCACGGCCGAGATCAGCGCGCCGCCCAGCATGCCGTGGGCGATGACACCCTGAAAGCGCGTGGAGGCCGCGTATTCCGCGTCCAGGTGCTGCGGGTTCACGTCGCCCGAGAGCACGGCAAACAGCTGGATGTCCTCGCGGGTGAGCGTGCGCTCGATGCTGGCGCTGTCGCCGACGGCGATCTCGTCGAAGGTGCGGTTGCGCACGATGGAGAGAGTGTCCTGCGATGGGGGCGGGGTATGGGTGGTATCGGACATGGAACTCCTTGCAGATATCAGGCCATCTGGCCAATGGTCTTGCGAAAGCGCGAGAGCGACAGCGCGAACAGGATGCAGCCGATCAGCGCCAGGATCAGATAGGGCTTCCACACCACCGCCATGCCAGCGCCCCGGGACAGAATGGCCTGCGCCAGTTCGACGAAATGCGTGGTCGGCGCCACCTGCATGACGCGCTGCACGAACAGCGGCATGGATTCGAACGGCGTGCTGCCGCCCGAGAGCATCTGCATGGGCAGGATGGTCAGGATCACCAGCAGGCCGAACTGCGGCATGGTGCGTGCCACGGTGGCGAGAAAAATGCCCATCGAGGTGGTGGCAAACAGATGCAGCGCCACGCCGGTGAGGAACAGCGGCACCGATCCTTCGATGGGCACGCCCAGCACGCCGCGCAGCATGAAGAGCAGCGACAGTGCGGCGGCGACGAGCACCACCAGGCCCATGGACCAGACCTTGCCGAGCATGATCTCGGTGGGCGTGACGGGCATGACCAGCAGGTGCTCGACCGTGCCATGCTCGCGCTCGCGGATCAGCGCCGCGCCGGTCAGCAGGATGGACACCAGCGTGATGTAGTTGATGTACTGCATCACCCCGGCGAACCAGGCCTGGGTCAGCGTGGGGTTGAAGCGCATGCGGGTGGCGATGTCCACGGGCAGCGTGGTGTTGGCGCGGTAGCGGCGCGCAAACTCCTGTACCTCCGCGAGCACGATCTGCTGGATGTAGCCGCTGCCGCTGAAGGCCTGGCTCATGCGTGTGGCGTCCACGTTCAGCTGCACGGTGGGCGTGCGCCCGGCCAGCATGTCGCGCTGAAAATCTGGCGGAATGTTGAGCACGAAGGTGTAGTCGCCGGTGTCCATGCCGGCATCCATCTCGTCGCGCGTGATCACGGCCGGCGGCGTGAACAGCGGCGGGTAGAAGGCGCCGACGATGCGCTGCGACAGCGGCGAACGGTCTTCGTCCACGACGGCGATGGCGGCCAGGTGCAGCGTCTCGGGGATGGCGCGCGCAGACGAGTACACGGCCACGGTGAACAGGTAGAGGATGAGCACCAGCATCATCGGGTCGCGCCACAGGCTCCACAGCTCCTTGACGCCCAGGCGCGCGATATTGCTCAGGTGACGGGTGATGGCGTTCATGCGCTCACGACTCCTGTTTCTTCAACAGCGCCACGGCAGCGCCCATGACCACGGGCACGGCGATCAGGAGCGGCCACAGCGAGGTGCCGAGCTCTCCCAGGCCCATGGCCTTGCTGAACACGCCACGGCTGATGATGAGCATGTAGGTGGCAGGGAAGACATCGCCAATCAGGCGGCCCGCCCCCTCCAGCGAGGTCACGGGGTGCAGCAGGCCGCTGAACTGCACCGCGGGCACCATGGTCACCACCAGGGCGATGAACATGGCGGCGCTCTGGCTGTTGGTGATGGACGAGGCCACCAGGCCGATGCCCGTGGCGACGATGGCGTAGACGAAGGCCGCCAGCGCCAGCGCCCAGAAGCTGCCGGTGATGGGCACGCCGAACACGGTGACGGCGGCGGCGCACATCAGCAGGAAGTTCACCATCGCCAGCGCCACATAGGGCAGCTGCTTGCCCACGAGGAACTCCAGCCGCGTGACTGGCGTGACGTAGAGGTTGATGATGGAGCCCAGCTCCTTCTCGCGCACCACGGCCAGCGCCGTCAGCATGGCCGGCAGCATGAGCAGCAGCAGCGCGATCACGGCCGGCACCATGGCGGGCAGGCTTTTCACGTCGGGGTTGTAGCGGTAGCGCGTCTCCACGCTGGCGGCCTGCGGCAGGGCGATGCCATGCGCGTGCAGCTGCTGCATCAGCCATTGCTGGTGCATCCCGGAGACATAGCCGCGTATGGTCTCGGCACGCTGCGGCATGGCTCCGTCGATCCACGCGCCGATCTGCACCGGGCTGCCGCGCAGCAGGTCGCGGCCGAAGCCCGGCGGGATCTCGATGGCCAGCGACAGCTCGCCGCTGCGCATGCGCCGGTCGAGGTCGGCCTCGTCGACGATGGGCGGTCGCTCGACGAAGTAGCGCGAGCCGGCGAGGTTGAGCGCGTAGTTCTCGCTGGCCTGCGTGCGGTCGCGGTCGAGCACGGCGTACGACAGGTTCTCCACGTCCAGCGTGATGCCGTAGCCGATCACAAACATCAGCACCAGCGAGCCCACCAGCGCCATGGCGGCGCGCACCGGGTCGCGCTGCAGCTCCAGCGCCTCGCGCCAGAGGTAGCTGAACATGCGCTGCAGGCTGAAGAGCGGGCCGCCTGCGGCGGCGCCATGCGTTGGCGCGGGCGCGCCCTGGGATTGGCCTTGAGGTGTGGCCTGCGCCGCGGCAGGGGTGTCGTCCTTGGCCGGCGCATCACCACCGGCCTCGACCAGATAGCCGATGAAGGCCTCCTCCAGCGTGGCCGCGCCGCGCTTGGCGATAAGCGCTTCCGGCCGGTCGCTGTCGAGCACGCGCCCGGCGTGCATCATGGACATGCGGTCGCAGCGCGCGGCCTCGTTCATGAAGTGGGTGGAGATGAAGATGGTCACCCGGTCACGGCGTGAGAGGTCTGCCAGCAGCTGCCAGAAACGGTCGCGTGCAATGGGGTCCACGCCCGAGGTCGGCTCGTCCAGGATCAAGAGCTCGGGCTGGTGCACCATGGCCACCGCCAGCGACAGGCGCTGGCGCACGCCCAGCGGCAGGCTCTCGGGCAGCGCGTCCAGCACCTCCTGCAGCTCGAAGCGTTCGACCATGGCCTGCACGCGTGCGGCCTGCTGATCGGCCGGCACATGGAACAGCTGCGCGTGCAGCACCAGGTTCTGGCGCACCGTCAGCTCGCCATACAGCGAGAACGCCTGCGACATATAGCCCACGCGCCGGCGCGTGTCGATGTCGTGCGGATCGATGGGCTTGCCGAACAGCTGGGCGCGCCCTTCGCTGGCGGGCAGCAGGCCGGTGAGCATCTTCATGGTCGTGGACTTGCCGCAGCCGTTGGAGCCCAGAAAGCCGAAGATCTCGCCGCGTCGGATGCGGAAGTTCACGTGATCGACGGCCGTGAAGTCGCCAAAGCGCATCGTCAGGCCCTGGGCCTCGATGGCCACATCCGCGTCGTCCACCTGCAGCGGCGCAATCACCACGCTCTGGTGGCCGCGCTTCTTCTCCTCGGGCATGAGGGCGATGAAGGCCTCCTCGAGCGAGTCGCAGCCGGTGCGCGCGAGCAACTCCTGCGGCGCGCCCGTGGCCAGCACCCGGCCCTCGTCCATGGCCACCAGCCAGTGAAAGCGCTGCGCCTCGTCCATGTAGGCCGTGGCCACCATCACGCTCATGCCGGGGCGCTGGCGGCGGATGCGCTCGATCAGGTCCCAGAACTGGGCGCGCGCCAGCGGATCGACGCCGGTGGTCGGCTCGTCGAGGATGAGCAGATCCGGGTCATGGATGAGCGCACAGCACAGGCCGAGCTTTTGCTTCATGCCGCCCGAGAGCTTGCCCGCGGGGCGCTGCAGAAAGGCATGCAGTCCCGTGGAGCGGGTCAGCTCGTCGATGCGCCGGCGCCGCTCGGCGGCCGAATGGCCGAACAGGCGCGCGAAGAACTGCAGGTTTTCCTCGACCGACAGCGTGGGATAGAGGTTCTTGCCCAGGCCCTGCGGCATGTAGGCGATGCGCGGGCAGACCGCGTCGCGGTGCGCCTTGTCGGTCATGTCGCCGCCGAGCACCTGCACGCGGCCCGCCTGCACGGCACGCGCACCGGCGATCAGCGACAGCAGGCTGGACTTGCCCACGCCGTCGGGGCCAATCAGGCCGACCATGCAGCCGGCCGGCACGTCCAGCGTGATGCCGGCCAGCGCCTGCGCCGCGCCGTAGTGCTGGCGCACATCCTGAAGGCGGACGACGGGCTCGCTCTGCGTCATGGCTGCACGACGTTGGCGAGGTTGGCGGGCCAGGGCTGCTCGGCGTCAAGCCGCACCCAGGCGACGCCGGGCAGGCCGGTCTTGACCTGCTCGAGGTGCTTGGCAAGCAGCGCGCGGTCTATGCGCGCCTTGACGCGGAACATGAGCTTTTGCCGCTCGCTGGCGGTCTCCACCGTCTTGGGCGTGAACTGCGCCGTGCTGGCCACAAAGCTGACCTGCGCGGGGATGACGAACTGCGGCGCGGCGTCGAGCACCAGACGCACCTCGGAGCCCAGCGCCACGCGGCCGGCCACGGTCTCGGGCAGGAAGAAGGTCATGTAGACGTCCGACAGGTCGACGAGGTTGAGCACCTTGCCGCCCGCGCCCAGCACCTCGCCCGGTTGGGCGACGAGGAATTGCACGCGCCCGTCGCGTGGGGCCACAAGCTGCGCGTCCTTGAGCTCGGTGTCTATGCGCGCCACCGTGGCCACGGCCGCATCCACCGATGAGGCCGCGCCCGTGGCCTGCGCCCTGGCCGCAGCCACAGCCGCCTGGGCAGCCGCCACCTGGGCCTTGGCGGCATCGAGTGCGGCGCGCTGGCCGCGCACGCGGGCGCGGTCGTCGTCGAGCTCCTGGCTCGAGGACGCGCCTTCCTTCTCGAGCGTGGTCGAGCGCGCCAGCCGGCGCTCGGCCGCGTCCAGCTCGGCCGCGCGCGCGGCCACCTGGGCCTCGGCGGCGCGCACATCGCTCTCGCGCAGCGCTATCTGGGCGCGCGCCGTGTCCACGCCGTTCCTGGCCTGGGCCTGGCGCGCGGCGGCCTCGTCGCGCTGCGCCTGCAGGCTGCTGATGTCCATGCGGGCCAGGGGCTGCCCGGCTTTGACGAAGGCGCCCTCATCGACCAGGATGGCCTGCACGCGGCCCGGCTGCTTGGTGGCCACGTCGACCTCGGTGGCCTCGATGCGGCCGTTGCCGCTGATGAAGCCTTCGCCCGGACCGCTGTCGTGGTGGCCCATCCAGTAGAAGTAGCCGGCACCGGCCAGCGCCAGTGCGATGGCGGCGGGGATCCATTTCTTGACGGTTGGGTTCATGGTCTGGTGCTCGTGTTCTGGGTGTTGGAAGGGTTGTCCATGGACGGCGCGCCGGCGCTGCCGCCCAGCGCGGCGTACAGCGCCACGCGGCTTGCGAGCAGGGCGCGGCGCATCTGCGTGAGCTGCTGCTCGGTGGCCAGCAGGTCGCGCTCGGCGTCAAGCACCTCGAAGAAGCGCGTGGCACCGTTGTCGTAGCGCAGGCGTGACAGGCGTGCGCGGTCGGCCTGGGTGGTGCGCATGTCGGCGAGCACCTGCACCTGCTGTGCCAGGCCTCGCTGCGCGGCCAGCGCGTCGGACACGTCGCGGAACGCGCCCTGGATGGCCTTCTCGTATTGGGCGACGGCGGCGTCGCGCCGTACCTCGGCCAGATCCAGGTTGTTCCTGAGCTTGCCCGCGGTGAAAAGCGGCAGGCTGATGCTGGGCTGGAACAGCCAGGCACCGGTGCCGCTGCCAAACAGGTCACCCAGCTCGCTGCTGCCGGTGCCTGCCATGGCCGTGAGCGCAATGCGTGGCAGAAAGGCCGCGCGCGCCGCGCCAATCTGCGCATGGGCCGCGCGCAGCTGCTGCTCCGCGGCCTGGATGTCGGGGCGGCGCGTGAGCAGGTCGGACGGCAGGCCCGCGGGCAGGACGCGCAGCGCGTCGGCGCCGGGAAGGCCACCCTCGGCGATGGGCGTGGGCATACCCACGATCAGGTCGAGCGCGTGCTGCTGCGTGGCGCGCTGCTGTGCCAGTTGCGCCACCAGGGCCTCGGCCTGCTGGTGCAGCATGCGCACCTGGGTCAGGTCGAGCCGGGAGGTGGCCCCGACCTCGACGCGCCGGCCGAAGATGCGCAGCGCCTCGGCACGGTTGTCCAGCGCGCGCTGCGCCAGGGCGAGGCGTTCGTCGGTCTCCTTGAGCGCCAGCCAGGCGTTGGCCGTCTGCGCGATCAGGCTGACCTCGGCGCCCTGGCGCGCCCATGCGGCCGCAAAGTACTGGTGCTGCGCCGCTTCGCTCAGGTTGCGCACGCGGCCCCACAGGTCCAGTTCCCAGCTGCTGATGCCGATGGAGGCGTTGTAGCTCGTCAGGGTGCTGGGCACCATCGCGGCCACGGCAGGGGGCAGGCCCGCGCCCAGGTTGTCCGGGATGCCGATGCGCGTCAGGCCGGCGCTGCCACCCACGCTGGGCAGTTGGTCTGCGCGCTGGATACCGTAGGCGGCGCGGGCCTCGGCCACACGCAAGGTGGCCAGGCGCAGATCGCGGTTGTTGGCCAGTGCCTGGGCGATCACCGCCTGCAGGGCAGGGGCGGTGAAGTAGTCGCGCCAGTCGGCGCTGGCCGCCTGTGCGCGGTCCGCTGCGGTATTCGCGGCGGTGGGCTCTGCGTACTGCTGGGGCACGGGCATGGCCGGTGCCTCGTAGCCGGGCGCAAGCGACGTGCAGCCCGCCAGCAGCAGGGCCGCGGCGCCCGCGCAGGCCGCCTGGCGCAGGGGGAGATAGATGCGTTGTGCTTGCATGTCGTGGCTCAACCCATGATGTGCACGCCGGCGTCCACATACAGCGTGCTGCCCGTCATGGAGCGCGCGGCGTCGCTGGCCAGGAAGGCGCACAGCGCGCCCACGTCGGCGATGTCCACGAGGCGGCCCAGCGGCGCGCGCTCGACGGCGTCGGCCATGAGCCGGTCGAACTGCGCGATGCCGCTGGCCGCGCGCGTGGCCAGCGGCCCGGGCGACACGGCGTTCACGCGTATGCCCTTGGGGCCCAGCTCGGTGGCCATGTAGCGCACGCAGGACTCCAGCGCCGCCTTGACCGGGCCCATGAGCCCGTAGTTGTCTATGACCTCGTCGGCGCCCAGGTAGCTCATGGTCAGCAGGCTGCCGCCCTGCTGCATCAGCGGCTCGGCCAGGCGCGCCATGCGCAGGAAGGAGTGGCAGGAGATGTCCATGGCGCGCGCAAAGCCTTCGCGCGAGCAGTCGATCACGCGGCCATGCAGGTCGGCGGCCGGCGCGAAGGCGATGGAGTGCAGCACGAAGTCCAGCCGGCCCCATTGGCTCGTGATGGCGTCAAACACCGCCTCGAGCTGGCCCGGCTGCTCCACGTCGAGCGGCAGCTGTATGCCGGCCTCGAGCCGCTCGGCGAGCGGCTGCACATAAGGCCTTGCCTTGTCGTTGAGCCAGGTGACGGCGAGATCGGCCCCGGCGGCGTGGAAGGCGCGCGCGCAGCCCCAGGCGATGCTGTGCTCGTTGGCAATGCCGACCACCAGGCCCTTCTTGCCTTGCAGATTGCGGGTCATGTTCATCATTTCTCCAGCACGTATTGGCCCGGCGCGTCGGCGAGCGGCTTGTAGCCGCGCGCGCCCATGTGCGGCGGCGCCACGGGTTTGCCCGAGCGCGCCAGCAGCCAGTCGCGCCAGGCGGGCCACCAGGAGCCCTCGACGCGCGGCGCCGTGGCCAGCCAGTCGTCGGGCGCCATGTAGGTGCCGCCCGCGGGCCGCGTGCGGATCTGGTAGTGGCGCCGCGGGTTGCCCGGCGGGTTGACGATGCCGGCGTTGTGCCCGCCGCTGGTCAGGGCAAAGGTGATCTCGGCCGTGCTCAGGTGGTGCAGCTTGTGCACCGAGCGCCAGGGCGCCACATGGTCGGTGAGCGTGCCCACCATGAAGATGGGCAGCGTGAGGTTGCTCAGCGACACGGGCTTGCCGCCCACGGGGTAGCGGCCGCCGCTCAGGTCGTTGTCCAGGAACAGGCGGCGCAGGTACTGCGAATGCATCCTGGCCGGCATGCGCGTGGCGTCGGCGTTCCAGGCCATGAGGTCGTTCATGGGCGAGCGCTCGCCGAGCAGGTACTCGTTGACCATGCGCGACCACAGCAGATCGTAGGAGCGCAGCATCTGGAACGCGCCGGCCATCTGCCCGGCCTTGAGATAGCCGGTCTGGTCCATCTGCGCCTCGAGCAGGCTGAGCTGGCTCTCGTCGATGAACAGCGCCAGCTCGCCGGGCTCGGAGAAGTCGGTCTGGGCCGCGAACAGCGTCATGGAGGCCAGGCGCTCGTCGCCATCGCGCGCCATGGCGGCCGCGGCGATGGAGAGCAAGGTACCGCCCAGGCAGTAGCCGGTCGCATGCACCTTGCGTTTGGGCACGATGGCGCCCACGGCATCGAGCGCGGCGTGAAATCCATGCTGCAGATAGTCGTCCATGCCCAGGTCGCGGTCCTCCACGCCCGGGTTCTTCCACGAGATGCAGAACACCGTATGGCCCTGGTCCACGAGGTAGCGGATCAGCGAGTTGTGCGGCGACAGATCCAGGATGTAGTACTTCATGATCCAGGCCGGCACGATCAGGATGGGCTCGGGGTGCACGGTCTCGGTCGTGGGCTGGTACTGGATCAGCTCCATCAGATGGTTTTGCAGCACCACCTTGCCCGGCGTGACGCCCACGTCGCGGCCGACCACGAAGTCCTCGGCGCCCGCAGGGGGGCGGCCCGCGACCTGGCGCTGCATGTCGTCGACGGCATTGAGCGCGCCGCGCAGCAGGTTGGCGCCGCCCTGCTGCAGCGTGCGCTGCAGCACCACGGGGTTGGTGGCGAGCTGGTTGCCCGGAGAGAAGATGTCCAGCCACTGCCGGGCGGCGAAGGCCACCATGTTCTCATGGTGTTTGTCCACGCCCTTGACGTCGTGCGTGGCCGCGTCCCACCAGTTCTGGGTCAGTAGAAACGACTGGTGCAGGTAGTTGAACGGCCACTGCTGCCACTCGGGGGCGGCAAAGCGCCTGTCCTGCGCCGGCGGCTGTACGCCGTTGCGCTTGGCGCTGTCGGGCCCGGCGCCCATGCGCTGGCGGGCATAGCTCGCCATGTCCTCGCCCTGGCGCATGGCCAGCTGGACCAGATCCATGCATTTGCCGGGCGACGCCGCGAGGTGCAATGCCCAGTCGCTGGCGGCCAGAAAGGCAGCGGCTGGGGAGAGCGAGGCAGAGCGTCGCGCCAGCGCTGCGCGGAACAGCGTGTCTATCCGCTCGGCCAGCTGCGTCGCAGCAAAAGGGGCGTCTTGCATGAGGAGGCTCCTGGGGACTAGGGAAAGTACCGAGCGACTTTAAGCGCTCGACGCGCATTTTGTTTGACAAACATCAAACCGCGCAATATTAACGACCGACTGGTCGGTAGTTAGTGGGATCACAATACCGATCAGACCAAAGCGAGACTCCCATGTCGCCACTCCCTGCTCCTGCCCCCGATGCCGCCGCCGCGGCGGGGCGTCGCCGTCTGGCGCCACAGGTGCGCATGGCGCAGATCCTGGATGCGGCCCTGGAGGAGTTCTCCGAGCGCGGCTTTGCCGCCACCACGATGGACGACATCGCGCGCCGCTGCGGGCTGTCCAAGGGCGGGCTGTACGCGCATTTCGCGAGCAAGGACGTGATCTTCGCGGCCCTGCTCCATCGCTCGCTCGCGCCACCCGATTGGCAGGAGTTCCCGGAGCCGCCGATTGCCGCCGACACGCGCACGTTTGCCCAATGGATCGTGGACCGGCTGTATGCGGGGCTGCAGGAGCGGCCGGCCATGGTGGTCACGCTGCGCCTGCTGGCCGCCGAGCGCAACCGCGTGGGCGAACTGGTGCAGCTGTGGGAGCGCAATGTGATGCAGCCCAATATGGCCATGTTCGCGGACATGCTGCGCGCCCATGTGGCCCACCATGGCCTGCCGCAGAGCGTTGTGGTGCGTGAGCCCTGGCTGGCGATCGCGCCGGTGATGTACGGACTGCTGACGCAGATGATTCTGGGCCGCGATCCCGCCGTGGGGCTGGAGGGGCTGCGCAGCAGCCATGTCGAGCTGCTGTGCGAGCTGCTGGCTCCGGGCGCGCGCCAGGCTCAGGCGAAGTGATCGAAGGACGCGTAGCGCCGCTGCACCGCCCGACCCTGCGCGTCCACGAGCCTCAGGCCCGGCTGGTCCTGCACCACGCCAATGCGCGTCACGGGTGTGCCGCTGGCGCGCGCGGCGGCTTCCACGGCGGCGCGGCGCGCGGGTGCGGCGGTGAAGGCCAGCTCATAGTCGTCGCCGCCGGCGAGGATGCATTGCTGCAGATAATTCGCGTCAAATTGGCATGCAGCGCTTTCTGGGTAAGTGCTGGCAGCTATCAAATCAATAGTTTTTGAGAGATCGATGCAGGCCCCCACGCCGGAGGCGCGCAGCACATGGCCCAGGTCGCCGAGCAGTCCATCGCTCACGTCCAGCGCGCTGCTGGCCACGCCGCGCAAGGCCATGCCCAGGGCCACGCGCGGCGTCGGGCGCTCCAGGCGCTGGCGCGCGCGCGCCAGCGCCGGGGCCGCAAGCGGGTGCAGGCCCTGCAAGGCATCGAGCGCCAGGCGTGCATCGCCCAGCGTGCCGCTCACGTAGATGTCGTCGCCCGCGCGCGCGCCGCTGCGCAGCAGGGCCTGGCCCGCGGGCACCTCGCCGAACACCGTGATGCAGATGTTGAGCGGCCCGGCCGTGGTGTCCCCGCCTATGAGCTCGCAGTCATGCGCATCGGCCAGGCGCAGCAGGCCGCCGGCAAAGGCCTGCAGCCAGGGCTCGTCCACGCGCGGCAGCGCCAGCGCCAGCGTGAACGCCAGCGGGCGCGCGCCGCAGGCCGCCAGGTCCGACAGATTCACGGCCAGCGCCTTGTGGCCCAGGGCCTCGGGGTCTACGTCGGCAAAGAAATGCCGGCCCTCGACCAGCATGTCGCAGGACACGGCCAGCTGCATGCCCGGCGCGGGCGCTAGCAGCGCGCAGTCGTCGCCCACGCCCAGGGCCACCGCGCCGCCGGGGCGCACGGGGCGCGTGAAGTAGCGTGCGATCAGATCAAACTCACCCATGGCCTATTCCGGTGTACGTACTTGGAAGCGGCCTGTGCCACTGGCGTGCCCGAGGCTCGGGCCACCGCGCAAGGGCCGCCCCGCCGCGCTGGTGGCGTCCCCCTGCCCGCGTAGCGCAGCGCAGCGAGAGCGGGGGGAAGGCGCGCAGCGCCTCAGGGGGGTGTTCATAAGCTCCCGCGAAAACGCAGCGCCGCCTGGCGGCTGACCTCGGCGAGCAGCTGCTCCTCGCGCATGCGCTCGCGCAGCCAGCGCGCGTCGTTCTGGCCCGATGCGGTCTCGCCGCGCAGCACATGCAGCGCGCCCGAGGCGCCATGCGCGCCCGCGTGGCGCGCGATATGGTCCAGCGTCTGCAGGATGTGCTCGCGCAGCGGCATGTGCTGGCCCGTGGCCGGGTCGACATAGACCGCATCGAGCCCGAAGCGGCAGGCCTGGAAGCGGTTGTAGGTGTAGACGAGGTAGTCGTCCTCGCTGGGCTCGAAGGGCTGCTCCACGAGAAACCAGGCCGCGAGCGACTGTACAAAGCCGGCCAGCGCCGCGGCGCGCTCTATGGTGAGCGGCGTGTCGAAGACGCGTATCTCTATCGTGCCGTACTCGGGCTTGGGGCGTATGTCCCAGTAGAAGTCCTTCATGCTCTTGACCACGCCGGTGCGCGTCATCTTCTCGAAGAACTGGCCGAACTCGTCCCAGGTCAGCACAAAGGGCGCGCGACCCGAGAGCGGGAAGGCGAACACCGAATTGAGCCGCGCCGAGTCGAAGGCGGTGTCATGTCCCTGCACGTAGGGGCTGGAGGCCGACAGCGCGATGAAGTGCGGGATGTAGCGGCTCATGCGGTGCAGCATCAGGAGCGCGGCGTCGGCATCCGGGCAGCCGATGTGCACATGCTGGCCGAAGATGGTGAACTGCTTGGACAGGTAGCCGTAGAGCTGCGACAGCTCCTGAAAGCGCGGCTTGTCGTAGATGCGCCGCTCGTGCCACATCTGGAACGGGTGCGTGCCGCCGCCGGCCACGGCGATGTTGAGCTTGTCGGCGCTCTTGACGAGCGCGTCGCGGATCGGCGTGAGCTGGCCCAGAACCTCGCTTGTGCTGTGGCACACGCCGGTGGAGATCTCGATCATGCTGTTCGTCATCTCCGGCACCACGGAGCCCGGCAGGGGCGTCTTGTGCATCAGGCGCAGCATGTCCTCGGCGTAGGGCGCGAGGTCGTAGTTGTGGGTGTTGACGAGCTGCAGCTCGAGCTCCACGCCCAGGGTCAGCGGCTCGGAATGGGAAAAGGCTTCAAGACTCATTGCCGGACTCTCCAGGGTTGCTGCCGCGGTTCAGGTCAAGCCAGGGCTTGGAGCTCTCGCCCGCGCGGTAGATCGCGAATGCGGCAATCACGGCGCCGAGCAGCTCCATGACCAGAATCGCGGGCAGGGCGATGCGTGCAATCGGCTCGCCCGCATCGCCCGCGGCCAGCACCAGCTGCGAGGCCACGAGCAGGGCGATGGCCGACATCGGCGTCATCGCGCAGCTCACCCACAGCGCCTGGCGCCAGCTGGCGCCGCTGCCCACGTTGCCCAGGCCCACGCCCACGGCCTTGGCCGCCAGCCGCACGGCGATCAGCGCCGCCACGCTGCCGGCCACGGCCACGCTCCACTGGCCCTGGGCGGCCACGGTGGAGACCAGCACGAACATCATCATCGTCAGCACCGAGCTGGCCGTGCCCATCTGGCGCGGCCAGGCCCAGGGGCGCGGGTGCAGCTGCTTGAGCAGCATGCCGCCAAGCAGTGCCGCGAGCGGCGCCGAGCCGCCCAGGTGGGCGGTGATGGCGGTGCTGGCCGCTATCAGCGCCAGCAGCAGGATGGTGGTGTTCTCGCTCGTCGGGCTCATCACGCGCAGCGCCAGGCGCATCAGCAGCGACAGCAGCGCGCCCACGGCCACCGACACGCCCAGCACCACCAGCACCGGGTAGAGCTGGCCCAGCAGGCCCGCGGCGGGGCGCTCGATCAGCCCGGCCTGGGCGCTGCCCAGCGTCAGCGCATACAGCGAGGACAGCGTGGACAGCACGATGGCGCGCTCGGTCACGGGGCCCGCGGCATGGGTGTCGCTCACCACGCGCGTGAGCACGGCGGGCGATGCCGCCAGCGCCACCATGGCCAGCGCGGCGGCGACGGGCGCCGGCACCTTCAGCCACAGCATCGCCCAGTACACGGCGGCACAGGTCAGCGCCGACTCGGCAATGCTCTGCACCAGCACCATGGGGTTGTGGCGGAACCAGCGCAGCGGGATGCGCCCGCCGGCCTCGAACAGCACCACGGCCACGGCCAGCTCCACGAGGAACAGGCCTATGCCCTGCAGCGGCCAGACGGCGCCGCCAAAGCCCGCCAGGCCCGCCAGCGTGCCCACGAGCGAATAGCCCAGCACCTTGGGCAGGCCGCTGTGGCGCTGCACCAGGTAGCCGGCCACGGCGGCCACGGCCAGCAGCAATGCCCACTGCACGGTGGGCAGCCCTGCCGATGGGCGCAGCCACTGGGCCCAGAAGCTCAATAGTTCATTCATTGTTGTATGTCCTTCCGTCGAGTGCGGGCGTGGCCCGCCTGGTCTCGGCGCAGGCAGAGCGCGGCAGCGACCACGAAGGCCTGGTGCAACCCTCGCACGGGCCGCAGCGGATGTGCGGCCTCTGTGGGGTGCGGCGCAGCGCCTGCTGCCTGCACCTTATCAGACGCTGCCGCGCGTGGGCAGAAAAAAGCCCAGCGGGGCGCGACGCAGGCGCCTGCGCAGCGCGCGGTAGATGCGGTTGCGGTCGACGCGCCCCACGTTGTGCGCGCGCAGCGCCACACGAAACGCGAGGTAAAAGCTCACGATGACGTTGAGCGCGCCGTTGAACGGCACCAGGGCCACGGCCCACCAGAAGGCCGGCAGATGCAGCACATCGTGCCCCAGCGTGGCCGCGGCGACGCCGATCTGGCCCGTGGTCAGCGTGACGTGGCGCACCTCGAGTCCCAGGCCGAAGAAGGCGGCAAAGGCCGGTGCGAGGCCGAGCATGAAGCCCAGCGAGACGTTGGCCGCCAGGCCCGAGATGTTGCCGCGCAGAAAATGTGCCCAGCGTGCCGCACGTCGCACCCCCAGGGCCGCAGTGATGCGCGGGTTGTACTCGATGGCCGAGTCCAGGCGATGCAGCACGAACCAGTTCTCCACCCAGCCCGCGAGGATGCTGGAGGCAAACAGCAGCACGCCCGTGAAGGCCGCAAACAGCAGCGAGGGCCCGAGCAGGTGCAGCGTGTCGAGCGTGTGCAGCGCGTGCTCGGCATCGATGGCCGGCCTGCCCCAGAGCTGGGCGATGAACAGCGCCAGCAGCAGCGCGCCAGGGAACACCAGCAGCACATTGCCCAGCACGGCCGCCACCTGCGAGCGCACCAGGTGCGCGACCTCGTCCACGAAGGACTCGACGGCCGCGTCGTCCTCCAGGTCCTTGAGCTTGGCGGCCATGGCCGGCGCCGTCATGGCTGGCTGCTTGGTGGCCACCGTGAAGTGCAGCAGCTGGATCAGCACAAAGCTCACCGCATAGTTCACGCCGGCCATGAAGCCGCCCCAGAAGGCCGACAGCGCGAGCGCGTACAGGCCGAACTTGATCAGCGTGGTGACGGCCATGACCAGGCCGCCGCCCGCGGCCTGGCGCACCATGGACAGGTACTCGCCGCCCGTGCGCGTGATGTAGTGCTCGCCGGTCTCGGCGCTGCGCTCGGCCACCTTGGCCGCCACCAGCGACGAGTTGGTGGCAAGCAGCGTACGCACGCTGCGGCGCTGGCGCCCGACGAGGACCAGGTGCGAGAGCAGCTGCATGGCCGAGGCCGCCGGGCGCGGCGAGAGCAGGCATTCGAGCAGCTCGCGCACGCGCAGGATGCGCGCGCGCAGCTGGCGCAGGCGAAACACCAGGCCCACGGAGATGCCGTTGTCCTCGAAATGCGCGTAGACGTTGTTCACGGCCGCGCGGCAGGCATCGAGCCGCTCGCGCAGGCCCTGCACGGCCTGCTGCAGGCGGTCGTCGGTGCGCAGCGGGTGCAGCACCTCCACGCGCAGGCTCTCGGCGTCACGCAGCAGGGCGTGAAAGGGCTGGGCGGCGCGCACCTCCTCGCTCATGCGCAGGCGCAGCTCGGGCGCAAAGCCCGTGGCCAGGATTTGTCCGGCGCAGTAGGCGATGGCGTCGAGCAGGGCGCGCTGCCATTCATTGGCGCTGGCGCTGGCCGCGTCGTCGCCCGCATCCTGTGCGGGCAGCAGCACGGCCAGCAGGCGCGCGAGCAGCTCCTCGTCGAGCGCGGCCAGCCAGCGCGCGTCCAGCTCGTGCGGCAGGGCCAGCATGAAGAGCTCGGAGGCGTCCTGGGTCTCGGGGCTCACGGGCAGCAGCTTGTAGCGCAGGCGCTCGGCGAGCTCGCTGGCCATGGAGGTGCGCTGCGCAAAGCCGAAGTCGGCCAGCAGGGTGGTGATGTCCAGATGCCGCGTGAGCTCGGCCCACCAGGCCGACAGCCGCTGGCGCGTGGCGGGCGACTGCTCGGCCGCCTGCACCAGCAGGGCCACGCGGCCCGTGGCGGCCTCCACCGTGTGCTCGTGGCCACGCACCCAGTCCAGCAGCGCCAGCAGCTGCAGATGGCGCTCGGCCAGCGGCGCGGCCGGGTCGAGGCGCGCGAGCAGCTGCGCGAGGTCCGGCGTCGCGCGGCTCAATGCAGCACCCGCGGGGTCATGGGATGGGGTTCGTCGCCCGCGGTCGTGGCCTCGAGCACGAACAGGGCGATGGGGCAGCTGAACTGCGTGCCGTCCTCGGCCACGCAGAAGTAGCTGCCATGCATGCTGCCGCTGGCCGTGCGCAGGCGGCAGCCGCTCGTGTATTCAAAGGATTCGCCGGGCTTGAGCAGCGGCTGGTGCCCGACCACGCCCAGGCCCTTGACCTCCTCCATGTGACCGCCGGCGTCGCAGATCACCCAGTGGCGCGAGATCAGCTGCGCGGTCACCTCGCCGGTGTTGGTGATGGTGATGGTGTAGGCGAAGCCGTAGACACCCTCGTCGGGCGCGGACTGGTCGGGCAGGTACTGCGGTTGCACCTCGACCTGGAATTCGTACTTGGGCATGGTGGCAATGGTAGCTTCCCGTAGCTGCGACAATCCGCGCCCATGAGCCGCACCTACCGCATCGCCCCGTCCATCCTGTCCGCCGACTTTGCCCGCCTGGGCGAGGAAGTGAAGAACGTCATCGCCGCCGGCGCCGACTGGATCCACTTCGACGTGATGGACAACCACTACGTGCCCAACCTGACCTTCGGCCCCATGGTCTGCCAGGCGTTGAAGCCCCATGCCGTCACCCCGGACGGACGGCCCGTGCCCATCGACGTGCACCTCATGGTGCAGCCCGTGGACGCGCTGGCCGAGGCCTTCGCCCAGGCCGGCGCCGACCTGATCAGCTTCCACCCCGACGCGAGCAGCCATGTGCACCGCAGCATCCAGGCCATCAAGGCGCGCGGCTGCAAGGCCGGCCTGACCTTCAACCCGGCCATGCCGATCGATGTGCTCGACTGGGTGATCGAGGACATCGACCTGATCCTGCTCATGAGCGTCAATCCCGGCTTCGGTGGCCAGAGCTTCATCGACAGCACGCTGCGAAAGATCGAGGCAGCGCGTCGGCGCATCGAGGCCTCGGGCAAGGACATACGCCTGGAGGTCGACGGCGGCATCAAGGCGGACAACATCCGCCGCGTGGCCGACGCCGGCGCCGACACCTTCGTGGCCGGCAGTGCCATCTTCGGCAAGCCCGACTACAAGGCCGTCATCGACGCCATGCGCCGGGCCCTGGCATGACGGCGCCAAGGATGCTGATGCAGGGGCTGGACGCGGCCATCATCGACCTCGACGGCACCATGGTCGACACCCTGGGCGACTTCGCCCAGGCGCTCGGCGGCATGCTTGCCGACCTTGAGCTGCACGCGATAGACCCGAGCCTCATCGAGCACATGGTGGGCAAGGGCAGCGAGCATTTGCTGCGTTCGGTGCTCAATCACGTGTTGGGGCAGACAGGACAAGCGCCGGATGCTTCAAAAATCGAAGCGATGCTGCCCCGGGCCTGGGAGCGCTACCAGCACCATTACCTGGCCATCAACGGGCGCTACTCCAGCGTCTACCCCGGCGTGGCGCAGGGCCTGACGGCGCTGCGCGGCGCGGGGCTGCGCCTGGCCTGCCTGACCAACAAGCCCGCGAGCTTTGCGCTGCCGCTGCTGCGCGCCAAGGGCCTGGACGGCTTCTTCGACCATGTGTTCGGCGGCGACGCCTTCGAGCGCAAGAAGCCCGATCCGCTGCCCTTGCTCAAGACCTGCGAGGCCCTGGGCACGCTGCCCGCGCGCACGCTGATGGTGGGCGATTCGAGCAACGACGCGCGCGCCGCGCGCGCCGCCGGCTGCCCCGTGGCCCTGGTCACCTACGGCTACAACCATGGCCGGCCGGTGCGCGAGGTGGATGCCGACGGCTATGTGGATGCCCTGTCCGAGCTCGTCCCCATGTGGGTGAGCGCCGTCAGAGGCTGAGGGCTTCCGAGGGGGCGGACGGCCGAGGCGACGGCTGTTGCGGTTCGGCGACGGCCGCGCGCTCCTCGCGCAGGCGGGCGCCGAAGTCCTCCGCGCTCACGGGGTGGCAGTACCAGTAGCCCTGGCCGAAGTCGCAGCCGGCCGCGCGCAGGATGTCGTGCTGCTCCCGAGTTTCCACGCCTTCGGCCACGACGCGTATACCCAGCTGGTGCGCCATCACGATGATGGCCTGGCACAGCACGTTGTCCTCGCTGCCCTGCGTGAGCTGGCTCACGAAGCTGCGGTCGATCTTGAGGTAGTCGATGTCCAGGCGCTTGAGGTAGGCGAGCGACGAATACCCGGTGCCGAAGTCGTCCAGCGCCAGCTGCATCCCTGCCGATTGCAGCGCCTGCAGCCGGGCGCTGGTGTCCTGGTCGGCCTCCATGAGCACGTTCTCGGTGAGTTCTATGGCCAGGGCCTCGGGCGGCAGCCGCAACGTCTGCAGATGCCGCAGCCAGGGCTGGGCCAAGGGGCCGCTCGATTGCAGCTGCACGGGTGAGACGTTGACATTGATCTCGAGCTCGGGGGCGATCTCGGCACGCCAGCGCGCGAGCTGGCGCGCCGCCTCCTGGAACACCCAGTCACCCAGTGGCACGATCAGGCCCGATTCCTCGGCCAGGGGCACGAACTGCGCGGGGCTCACCGGGCCTCGCACCCCGTGGTGCCAGCGCAGCAACGCCTCGGCCTTGACGGTGCGGCCCGTGTGCATGTCCACGATGGGCTGGTAGTGCAGGGTCAGCTCGCCCCCGTCCAGGGCCTGCTGCAGATCGCGCAGCAGCAGGCGGCGCTCCTGTGCCTCCTGCTCCATGGCCGGGACGAATTCGCAGAACTGATTGCGTCCCTTGTTCTTGGCCGCATACATGGCCAGATCGGCCTGTTTGAGCAGCGCCACGCCATCCTGGCCGTCACGTGGAAAGTACGTGACGCCCGCGCTGGCGGAGATCTGCACCACGCCGCCCATGAGCTCGTAGGGCTGGGCCAGGGCGTGCAGCACCTTGCGGCAGACCGCATGTGCGTCCTGGGGTTGCTGCAGATGGTGCAGGATCAGCGTGAATTCGTCGCCGCCCAGGCGTGCCAGCTTGTCGCTGGCGCGCACGCAGCCGCGCAGGCGATGCGCGACCTCGCACAGCAGTTCATCGCCCATGTCGTGGCCGAAGGTGTCATTGACCTCCTTGAACATATCCAGGTCCAGAAACAGCAGCGCGAAGCTCTGGCCACTGGCGCGGGTCTGCGCCATGCTGCGCTCGAGCTCCTGCTGGAACATCTGACGGTTGGGCAGCTGGGTCAGGTGGTCGTGATGTGCCTGGTGCCAGATGGAGGCCTCCTGTCGGCGCTGGGCCGTCACATCGGCGAACAGGCCGATGTAGCAGCCGACGCTGCCGTCCTCGTTGTAGGAGGCGCTGATGGTCAGGCGCTCGACGAAATCGTCGCCGTTCTTGCGTCGGTTCCAGATGTCGCCGCTCCACTTGCCGCTTTCCAGCAGGCTGGCCCACATGGCCTGGTAGAAGGCGCGGCTCTGGCGTCCCGAGCTCAGCATGTTCATGCGCCGGCCGACGATTTCATGGGCCGCGTAGCCGGTCACCTGGGTGAAGGCGGGGTTGGTGTCCAGCACCACGCCCTGGGCGTCGGTGACCACCATGGCCTCGGTGGTGTTCTGGTAGACCAGCGCCGCGCGGCGCGCCGAGGCCTCGGCGCGCTTGCGCTGGGAGATGTCCAGCATCATGCCTATCACGGCCGGCCTGCCGTTCAGGCGCATGGCGGTCCCGAAGATCTCGATCTCCAGGCTGCTGCCGTCGGCGCGCAGGGCGGTGCGCTCGTAGCGCGCGCTGTGCAGCCGTCCCTGCAGCCGGTCCTGCACGCGGACGCGGACATCGTCAAAGACCGCGGGCGAGAACAGCCGTGCCAGCGGAAAGCGGTCGGCCAGCAGCTGGCGCTCATAGCCCAGCATGCGCGCCAGCTGTTCGTTGGCGTAGACGAGGTGCATGGACTCGTCGAGCAGGTACACGCCGGCCACGCTGTTGTCCGTGAGGCCGTCGAACATGGCCTGCATCTGTGCCAGGGCGTCGCGCTCCCGGGCTACGTCGTGCAGCAGGGTGGCGATCTGCGCGGACGAGCGGTGGAGCGCCTGCGCGAGCTCGCCAAGCTCGTCGCCCATGGGCAGGGGCGTGTGTGTGCCGTAGCGGCCCATGGCCATGTCCCGGCATTGGGTGGTCAGTGTGCGCACGGGGCGCAGCACGCGGCGCACCAGCAATGTGTAGGCCAGCGCGAGCAGCAGCATGTCCAGGACGAACAGCGCCAGGCTGCTGACGCGTGCGCGCTGGTGCACGCCGTCGGCGTATTGCACCAGCTGCTCCATGAGGCGCTCGGTGCGCACCAGCAGCAGATCCCCCGCGGCCATCACCTCGCGAATCTGCTCGGGGGTTTGCAGCGGAGGGCTGGGCAGTCGCTCGAGGGCCTGGCGGTATTGGCGCCAGCCTTCGGTCAGGCTCTGCAGCGAGGGCTGCAGACCGGGGGCGAGCGCCTGCACCGGCTGGCCGTGGGTGTGGCCGCCATGCAGCAGCGCGGCGTGGGCGGACTCGAAGTCGGCGTATTGCTCCTGCAACTGCGCGGACATGCCCAGTGCATCCTGGCGGGGTGCCAGGGCGCGCAGCGTCATCTGCTGGCTGAGCATGCGCATGCGGCCCGCCAGGCTCAAGGTTGCCGCAATGTTGTCGGACTGGCGCAGCAGCAGCTGCATGACCAGCACATTGCCCAGCGCCAGCAGCGCGATCAGCAGGGTGGCCCAGAATGCCTTGCGTGCCAGCGTGCGTGGCCTGCGCAAGACCCTGGTGGTGGCGACCAGAAGACGGTACAGCCCGCGGACGGGGCTGCGCGTGGTGCCGAAGCTGGCGGTGGAAACCCCGGGAGGCACGTCAGAAGCTTTCCCAGTCGTCGTCTCCCGCGGTCGTCAGCGCCGCGGGTGCGGCGGCTGCCCTGGCGGGTGTGCTGCTCACCCCGGGCGTGGCTTGCCTGGCCGGTGTGCGCGGTGCCGGCCTGGCGGCGGGCGCCGATTGCGCGGCGGGCCTGGGCATGGCGCGTGGGGCCGTGGCGGGCGCAGCCATAGGCGCGTGGGCCTGCGGAGTGAGTGCAGCGGCCGCCGGGCCATGGCCCGTGAGCTTGAACACGGCCACGGCGCGCACGAGCTCGCCGGCCTGCTGGTTCAGGCTGCCGGCGGCGGCGGCGCTTTCCTCCACCAGGGCCGCGTTCTGCTGCGTGGCCTGGTCCATCTGCGTGACGGCCTCGCCCACCTGGGCCACGCCGCTGCTCTGCTCGCGGCTGGCGGCGCTGATCTCACCCATGATGTCGGTCACGCGGCGGATCGCGCCCACCACCTCGGTCATGGTGCTGCCGGCCCGATCCACGAGCTGCGTGCCCTGTTCCACGCGCTGCACGCTGTCGGTGATGAGCTGCTTGATCTCCTTGGCGGCCTCGGCGCTGCGCTGGGCCAGCGAGCGCACCTCGCCGGCGACCACGGCAAAGCCGCGGCCCTGCTCACCGGCGCGGGCGGCCTCGACGGCGGCATTGAGCGCGAGGATGTTGGTCTGAAAGGCAATGCCGTCGATGACGCCGATGATGTCGGCGATCTTGCGGCTGGCGTCGTTGATGCCGCGCATGGTGTCCACCACCTCGGCCACCACCTCGCCGCCCTGCACGGCCACGGTGCTGGCGGTCATGGCCAGCTGGTTGGCCTGGGCGGCGTTGTCGGCGTTCTGGCGCACGGTGGCGCCCAGCTGTTCCATGGAGGCCGCCGTTTCTTCAAGGGCGCTGGCCTGGGATTCGGTGCGCGCCGACAGGTCCTGGTTGCCCTGGGCAATCTGGCTGCTGGCCGTTGCCACGCCTTCGGCATTGGCGCGCACATCGGCCACCACGCGCGTCAGGCTGGCCTGCATGTCGCGCAGCGCGCCCAGCAGGGCAGCCGCCTCGTCGCGGCCCTGGGCATCGATGGGCTGGGTCAGGTCGCCCTCGGCGATCTGGCCGGCGCGGCGCACGGCGAGATGCAGCGGGGCGGTGATGGAGCGGCTCAGCAGCAGCGCGGCGACCGCACCCAGGAGCAGCGCCACCACGGTGGCGGCGACGAGGATCATGCGCCCGGTCGAGGCCGCGGCCACGGCCTGGTCGCGCGTCTGTTCATACAGCATCAGCTGACGTGCCTCCAGCGCCGTCAGCGTCTGGATATAGGCATCGGACAGGGGCTTGAGCTGGCTGTCCACCAGCGGGGCCACGTCCTCGCCCGCGGCCTTGCGCTTGAACAGTTCGGCGCGCGGCCCGCGGTAGGCCTCGCGCGCCCTGTCGATGTCGCCGAGCATGCGGCGCCCCTCGTCGGATTGCAGCAGTCGTTCCACCACCTTGCGCGACACGTCCACGCCCTTGGAGGTTTCGGCCATCTCCGCGTTCCAGGCCGCCAGGCGGTCGTTGCCCGGATCGAGCAGCGCGGCACGCGTGCGTATCCAGTTCTGGTCTATGCCCTGGCGCCACTGCACCGCCGCCCTCAGGCGTTCGTTGTCGGTGCTTGTCAGCCGCTGTGTCTCGTTGGCCAGGGTCTGCAGGCGCCAGACGCCGATGCCGGCGATGGTGGCGGTGATGAGCAGCACCAGGCCAAAGGAGAGCGCCAGGCGCGTCCCTACCTTGATGTCATTGAGTCGCATGGGCGTTCTCCGGTGTTTGCGTGATTGCAAGCAAGTGTATCGACAAATGTATGGTGATATTGAAGTGTTATCCATATGTAATTTCCGCACGAGGGAGGCCGACCTCCTCCTCTGCCTTGGCCGTCCGTTCGGGGGCGCTTTGCTACACTGCGCCCATGTTCATTCACCGCCGCGTCATTGCAGGTCGTAGCGACCGGGGAGCCTGGCCCTGGCGCAAGCCAGCGCATTGCCACTTCTGATCGCACCTGGGCGCGGCCCGGCGTGCACCCCTGGCCCGCTTCCCGGAGGGGCCGCTTCCCGAATGAACCCGCGGCACGGCCTGCAGCCTGCCGCATGAGCTGGGATCTCCTGACGTGATCACTGAACTGGAATTCAAAAGCCTGGCCCTGGAGGGCTACAACCGCATCCCCATGATTGCGGAAGCCTTCGCGGACCTGGAAACCCCGCTGTCCCTGTATCTGAAGCTCGCCCATGGCAAGGGCGATGGCCGCAACAGCTTTCTGCTCGAATCCGTCGTCGGTGGCGAGCGTTTCGGGCGCTACAGCTTCATCGGCCTGCCCGCGCGCACGCTCTTGCGTGCCAGCGGCTTCGGCGATGCCGCGCGCACCGAGGTCGTGAGCGACGGCCAGGTGGTCGAGACCCACGCCGGCAACCCGCTGGACTTCATTGCCGAGTACCAAAAGCGCTTCAAGGTGGCGCTGCGCCCGGGGCTGCCGCGCTTCTGCGGCGGGCTGGCGGGCTATTTCGGCTACGACGCGGTGCGCTACATCGAGAAAAAGCTCGAGAACTCCTGCCCGCCCGACAGCCTGGGCTGCCCCGACATCCTGCTGCTGCAGTGCGAGGAGCTGGCAGTCATCGACAACCTTTCGGGCAAGCTCTATCTCATCGTCTATGCCGACCCGGCCCAGAGTGAGGCCTATGCGAAGGCCAAGAAGCGCCTGCGCGAGCTCAAGGACCAGCTCAAGTATTCGGTGAGCGCGCCGCAGGTGCGCGCCAGCGAGAGCCACCCCGCGCAGCGCAGCTTTGCCAAGGAGGATTACCTGGCGGCCGTGCAGCGCGCCAAGGAGCTGATCGCCGCGGGCGACTTCATGCAGGTGCAGGTGGGCCAGCGCATCCACAAGCGCTACACGCAGAGTCCGCTGAGCCTGTACCGCGCGCTGCGCTCGCTCAACCCCTCGCCCTACATGTATTACTACCACTTTGGCGACTTCCAGGTGGTGGGAGCGAGCCCCGAGATCCTGGTGCGCCAGGAGCGCACCGAGGAGGGCACCAAGGTCACGATTCGTCCGCTGGCCGGCACGCGTCCGCGCGGCGCCACGCCCGAGAAGGACAGGGCGGCCGAGCAGGAGCTCGTCAATGACCCGAAGGAGCGCGCCGAGCATGTGATGCTCATCGACCTCGCGCGCAACGACATCGGCCGCATTGCCAGGACCGGCAGCGTGAAGGTGACCGAGGCCTTCGTCGTCGAGCGCTACAGCCATGTCATGCACATCGTGAGCAACGTCGAGGGCATCCTCAACGAGGGCATGACCAGCATGGACGTGCTCAAGGCGACCTTCCCCGCGGGCACGCTCACGGGCGCGCCCAAGGTGCATGCCATGGAGCTGATCGACGAGCTCGAGCCCACCAAGCGCGGCCTGTACGGCGGAGCCTGCGGCTATCTGAGCTACGCGGGCGACATGGACGTGGCCATTGCCATCCGCACGGGCATCGTCAAGGACGGCATGCTCTACGTGCAGGCGGCCGCGGGCGTGGTGGCGGACTCGGTGCCCGAGCTCGAATGGAAAGAAACGGAACACAAGGCCCGCGCATTGCTGCGCGCGGCGGAATTGGTAGAGGAAGGTCTGGAATGACGCGCGCGATCGAAAACGTACGGCACTGCACCACGATGGAGGAGGTGCGTCGGCAGATCGACGCGCTCGACGACATCCTCGTGCCCCTGCTGGTGACACGCGGCGGCTACATGACCCAGGCCGCGCGGATCAAGAAGGAAGCGGGCCAGGTGCGCGACGAGGAGCGCATCGAGGCCATCATCGACCGCGTGCGCCCGCGCGCCGCGGCCGAGGGCGGCCAGCCCGACGTGATCGAGGCCATCTACCGCAGCATGATGGAGGCCTACATCGCCTACGAGCACGAGGAATTTGCGCGCCTGCGCGCGCCGGGGGATGCGCCATGAAGCTTCTGATGGTCGACAACTACGACAGCTTCACCTACAACATCGTGCAGTACTTCGGCGAGCTTGGCGCCGAGGTCGAGGTGTATCGCAACGACGAGATCACGCTCGAGGGCATTGCCGCGCGCGCGCCCGACCGGCTCGTGATCTCGCCCGGCCCCTGCTCGCCCGCCGAGGCCGGCGTGTCGGTGGCGGCGATCCGGCACTTTGCCGGCAGGCTGCCCATCCTGGGCGTGTGCCTGGGCCACCAGAGCATTGGCGCGGCCTTTGGCGGGCGCATAGTGCGCGCGCAGCAGCTCATGCATGGCAAGACCAGCGTCATCACCACGGACGAGCAAGGCGTGTTCGCCGGACTGCCGCGCCAGTTCACCGTGAACCGCTACCACTCGCTCGCGATCGAGCGCGCCACGCTGCCCGACTGCCTGGTGGTGACCGCCACGAGCGAGGACGGCGAGATCCAGGGTGTGCGCCACCGCGAGCTGGCCGTCGAGGGCGTGCAGTTCCACCCCGAGAGCATCCTGACCGAGCATGGCCACGCCATGCTGAAGAACTTCCTGCAGCAGGCATAAGAGAAGAAATCGGCTGTGACGAGCGCCAGACAAGCGCGAGCAGCTATCAAAAACGAGATAAAAGTAGCCATGCCTGTTGATTGCACGCGATGCTTGCACAATCCACCGTCATCCCCGCGAAGGCGGGGATCCACAGCAGTGATGAATCAACTGCTTGTGTGGCGCCTGGATCCCCGCCTTCGCGGGGATGACGGGGTCAATGGGTATCCAATGGGTATCGCTACCTGAGCCAAAAATGAGGCAACCATGAGCACCATCACCCCGCAGGAGGCGCTGCAGCGCACCATAGAGCACCGCGAGATCTTCCATGACGAGATGCTGCACCTGATGCGCATGATCATGGGCGGCGAGCTCTCGCCCGTGATGACGGCGGCCATCATCACCGGCCTGCGCGTGAAGAAGGAAACGATTGGCGAGATCACGGCCGCGGCCCAGGTGATGCGCGAGTTCTCCACCAAGGTGCAGGTGGCCGACACCACGCATCTCGTGGACATCGTGGGCACGGGTGGCGACGGCGCGGGCACCTTCAACATCTCCACCTGCGCCACCTTCGTGATCGCCGCCGCGGGCGGCAAGGTCAGCAAGCATGGCGGGCGCAGCGTGAGCAGCACCTCGGGCAGCGCGGACGCCATGGAGGCCCTGGGCGTGAACATCCACCTCACGCCGGCGCAGATCGCGCAATGCATCGCCGACGTGGGCATAGGCTTCATGTTCGCGCCCAACCACCACCCGGCCATGAAGAACGTGGCGCCGGTGCGCAAGGAGCTCGGCGTGCGCACCATCTTCAACATCCTGGGGCCACTGACCAACCCCGCGGGCGCGCCCAACATCCTCATGGGCGTGTTCCACGAGGACCTGGTGGGCATACAGGTGCGCGCGCTGCAGCGTCTGGGCGCCGAGCACGCGCTCGTGGTCTATGGCCGGGACGGGCTCGACGAGATCAGCCTGGGCGCGGGCACGCTGGTGGGCGAGCTCAAGGACGGCGTGGTGCGCGAGTACGAGATTCACCCCGAGGACTTCGGCCTGCGCATGGCCGGCACGCGCGCGCTGCGCGTGGACAACCCCGAGCAGTCCAAGGCCATGCTGCTTGATGTGCTGCAGGGGGGCGAGGGTCCGGCGCACGACATCGTCTGCCTGAACGCCGGCGCCGCGCTCTATGCGGCCAACGTCGTGCCCTCCATCGCCGAGGGCCTGCAGCGTGCCCAGCAGGCGCTGGCCAGCGGCGCGGCCCTGGCCAAGCTGCGGGAGTTCGCGGCCTGGACGCAAGAGCGCGCGGCCTGAGCAAGCGGCGCCATGAGCCTGCTCGACGCCCCCATCTGGCGAGACCCCGGCACCTGGATCGTGCTCGGCGTGTCGCTGCTGTTCATCGTCGTCGGCGTGTTGATGCACCGCGTCATCCGCAAGGTGCTGCGCGCGCCGCGGCCCGATGATTCCAAGAATTGAGGAAGTGCTGTGTCCGACATCCTGAACAAAATCGTCGACGTCAAGCGTGACGAGGTCGCCGCCGCGAAGAAGCGCATGCCGTTTGCCGACATGCGCCGCGACGCCGAGAGCCGCGTGCTCACGCGCGACTTCGTCGGCAGCATGCGCGCAAAAATGGCCGCCGGCCAGGCCGCGGTGATTGCCGAGATCAAGAAGGCCAGCCCGAGCAAGGGCGTGATCCGCGCCGACTTCTTCCCCGCCGACATCGCCCAGAGCTACGCCGAGGGCGACGGCCGGGTGAGCGCGGCCTGCCTGTCGGTGCTCACCGACCGCCAGTTCTTCCAGGGCCAGCCCGATTACCTGAAGCAGGCGCGCGCCAGCTGCCAGCTTCCCGTGCTGCGCAAGGACTTCATGGTTGACGCCTACCAGATCTACGAGTCGCGCGCCATGGGTGCGGACTGCGTGCTGCTCATCGCCGCCTGCCTGGACGACGGCGCCATGGCCGAGATGGAGGCCATCGCCCATGGCCTGGACATGGCCGTGCTCGTCGAGGTGCACGACGGCCATGAGCTCGAGCGCGCGCTGAAGTTGAAGACCCCGCTCGTGGGCATCAACAACCGCAATCTGCGCAGCTTCGAGGTCAGCCTGCAGACCACGCTGGAGCTGCGCCGCGAGGTGCCCGCCGACCGCCTGCTGGTGACCGAGTCGGGCATCCTCACGCCCGCCGACGTGCGCCTGATGCGCGATGCTGGCGTGAACGCCTTCCTCGTCGGCGAGGCCTTCATGCGCGCCGGCGAGCCGGGGCAGGCCTTGGCGCGGCTGTTTGCCTGAGCCCATGGGAGCGGCCTGCGCGGCCCCGACCATGCGACGCCCGCCCGAGCGGGCGTGGCTGCGTCCGCTGTGGTGGCTGGCGCTCGTCTGGCTGCTGCTCGGCATGGTGCTCGCCGCATATTCCTGGGGTGAGTACCAGCGCACGGAGCAGCGCGAGCGCGCGCTGCTGAGCCAGCAGGCCGGGGTGCTGCACGACAACCTCGTGCCGCAGCTGCAGGCCATCCATCACGCGCTCGCCGGCCTGCGGGCCGATCTGCAGCAGGGCGGCTGCCGGGCCGACGGGCGGGCGCGGCTGGAGGAGCGCCTGCGCACGTTTGCGGATGCCATACCGGCCGTGCGCGATTTCAGTCTGCTGGACGCGCACGGACGGGTGCTGGCCTCCAGCAATGCCGCGCTCGCGGGACGGGACCTCAGTGGCCGCGAGTACTTTCGGTCCGCATTGCGCTCGGCGCATGCCGACACCCTGTTCGTGGGGCAGCCCCGCACCGGCCTGTCGGGCGACAGCGTGCTGGTGCTCGGCCGGGCCTTGCTCGGACCCCAGGGCGAGCTGGCCGCCATGGTGACGGCATCGCTCGACACGCGACTCTTTCAGTCCCTGCTGCAGTCCGTGCGCTATGCGCCGGACATGCTCAGCGGGCTGACCCATGGCGATGGCCAGCCTTATCTGATGCTCGGCGACGATGAGGCGCCCGCGGGGCGTGACACGCCACGGCGCGACTGTGCATTCACGCGCCACCTGGCCAGCGGCCAGCCGGCCTCGATGCCGCTCGGGCCCGTGTACGAGCAGGGCGCGCCCTACCTGATGGCCTTGCGCACCGTGCAGCCAGCGGCGCTGCACATGGACGGGCCGCTCGTGACCGGGGTCGGCAGGCCCGTGAGCATGGTGTATGCGGAATGGCGCGCGCAGGCTCGGGGCCTGGCCATCGCGTATCTGCTGGCAGGGCTGGTGGTCGCGACCGGAGCGCTGCTGATGCTGCGCTACCGGCGCGGGCAGAACCTGCGGATGCGCTGGCTCGTGGCCGAGCAGCGCCGGCAAAGGGAGCTGCTGAACCGCCTTGCGGAAAGCCTGCCCGGCATGCTCTACCAGTACCAGCGCGAGCCCGACGGGCGCGAGCATTTCCCCTACGCGAGTCCCGGCGTGGCGGACCTCTTCGGCCTCACACCCGACGCGCTGCGCGAGGATGCCGCCCCGCTGCTGGCACGCGTGCATCCCGATGATGTGCAACTGGGCGCGTACAGGCTGCGCGAGGCGGAGTGCACGCTGGCCGACTGGCGCCACGAGTACCGCGTCAACCTGCCCGGGTACGGCGAGCGCTGGCTGCGCGACGTGGCGCGGCCCCAGCGGCTGGAGAGTGGCGCCGTGCTCTGGCATGGCTACGTCGACGACATCACCGACACCAAGCGGCAGGCGCTGCAGCTGCAGGAGACCGAGCGCGTGCTGCAGCATCTGATGAACGAGATGCCCCTGGGCCTGTGCATGGTCGACGCGCACAGGCGCATCTACTTTCGCAACCGGCGCTTTCTGCAGGACTTCGGCCTGGGTGAGTCCGAGGCGCCCACGCTGCACGCCTGGTCGCTGCAGGCCTATCCCGACCCCGCATACCGACAGCAGGTGGTGGAGACCTGGTCGCGGGCGCTGGAGCAGGCCAGGCAGGGCGATGGCCAGATCCCCGAGCACGACTACCGCATCACGTCCCAGGACGGCACGCAGCGCGTCGTCGCCATCGGCGGGCTGGTCTTTGGCGCGCATGTCTTGGCCATCTTCCACGACCGGACCGCGCAGCTCGCGCAAAGCGAGGCGCTGCACAGGCTGGCCTACGCGGACAGCCTCACGGGCATTGCCAACCGGCGCCATTTCGACCAGCAGCTGCAGAGCGAATGGCGCCGCTGCATGCGCAGTGGCAAGCCGCTGGCATTGGTGCTGCTGGACGTCGACCACTTCAAGCCGTTCAACGACCTCTACGGCCATCCGCGCGGCGATGCCTGCCTGCGCGTGGTGGCCCACGAGCTGCGCAGCCGGCTGGGGCGGTCACACGATCTGGTGGCGCGCTATGGCGGCGAGGAGTTCGCCTGCCTGCTGCCCGAATGCGACCTCGAGGACGCCAGCGAGATCGCCGGCGTGCTCTGCCACGCCGTGCGCGCGCTGGGCATCGTGCACGGCGCGTCGCCCGTGGCGGACGTGGTCACCATCAGCCTGGGCGTGGCCGCCCAGGTGCCCGACGCCGCCAGCACTCCCGAGGATCTGCTGGCCCGCGCCGATGCCCACCTGTACCGCGCCAAGCAGCAGGGCCGCAACCGCGTGGACAACGGCAGCGATTCACTATCGTAACCATAGCTGTTCGCGCTTGATGGACAAGCGCTGGAGGTCTGTCGGATGCAAGAAATGTCCGCCGATGCGTCGACCCAGCTGGCCAGTGCCAGCCCCGCCGACTGGCCCGTCGCGCCGCTCTGGCGGCCGCTGGTCGACGATTTTTTTGCCGGCGCGCGCGGCCAGGCGCTGCTCGCCTTTCTCAGCGCACGCCTGCAGGCCGGGGCCAGCATCTTCCCGCCGCGGCCGCTGCGCGCGCTCGAGCTCACGCCGCCCGAGGCCGTGCGCGTGGTCATCCTGGGCCAGGACCCCTACCACGGGCGCGGCCAGGCCGAGGGGCTGGCGTTCTCGGTGGCGCCGGGCGTGCGCCTGCCGCCCTCGCTGCAGAACATCTTCAAGGAGATGCGGCGTGACCTGGGCGTGCCGTTTCCGCCATTTCCCGAGCCCGGCGGCAGCCTGGTGGCCTGGGCCAGAAACGGCGTGCTGCTGCTCAACACCTGCCTCACGGTGGAGGAGGGCCAGGCCGCAAGCCACGCGGGCCGTGGCTGGGAGCTGCTCACCGACGCCGTGATCCGCCATGTGGCCCAGGGGCAGCGGCCCGTGGTCTTCATGCTCTGGGGCGCGCATGCCCAGTCCAAGCGCGCCCTCATCCCGCAGGACCGCGGCCATCTGGTGCTCACGGCCAACCACCCCTCGCCGCTGTCGGCGCTGCGCCCGCCCCAGCCCTTCATCGGCTGTGGGCATTTCGGCCAGGCGCGTGCGTTTCGCGTGCAACATGGCTATTGATACGGCCATCACCACGGCACAGCGACCACCATGCAGCAGCTCGACTGGAACCAGCCCTATGCCTCGCGGCGCAGCGCGGTGCTGGGGCGCAACGTCGTCGCCACCTCGCAGCCGCTCGCGGCCCAGGCGGGCCTGGCCATGCTGCAGGCCGGCGGCAACGCGGTGGACGCGGCGATTGCCTCGGCCATGGCGCTCACCGTGGTCGAGCCCACGGGCTGCGGCCTGGGCAGCGACGGCTTTGCCATCGTCTGGGACGGCCGGCAGCTGCACGGCCTGAACGCCTCGGGCCGCGCGCCCGCGGCCTGGACGCCCGAGTATTTCGCGCGCCTGGGCGGCATTCCCGAGAAGGGCTGGAACGCCGTCACCGTGCCCGGCGCCGTGTCCGCCTGGGTGGCGCTGCACCGGCGCTTCGGCACGCTGCCGCTGGCACGGCTGGCGCAGCCCGCGATCGGCTACGCGCGCCAGGGCTTTGCGGTCTCGCCCGTCATCGCGCGCCTGTGGCGGCTGGGCGCGGCCAGGCTCGGTGACCAGCCCGGCTTTGCCGAATGCTTTCTGCCCGGTGGGCGGCCCCCGCACGTGGGCGAGATCTTTCGCAGCGAGGCCCATGCGCGCACGCTCGAGCGCATCGCGGCCACCGAGGGCGAGGACTTCTACCGCGGCGCGCTGGCAGAGCAAATGGTGGCGCATGCCCGGGCCCATGGCGGCGCGCTCACGCTCGAGGACCTGGCCGCCCACCGGGCCGACTGGGTGGGCACGGTGAGCCAGCGCTTTGGCGACGCGGTGATCCACGAGATACCGCCCAACGGCCAGGGCATTGCCGCGCTCATGGCGCTGGGCATGCTGGACGCCCATGGCGTGGGCGCGCAGGGTGTCGATGAGGTGCAGACCGTGCACGCGAGCATAGAGGCCATGAAGCTGGCGCTGGCCGACCTGCACCGATACAACGCCGATAGCGACCACATGCGCGTGGCGCCCGCCGAGTTGCTCGCGCCCGACTATCTGCGCGCACGCGCCGCGCTGATCGACCCCACGCGCGCGGGCGATCCCGTCCACGGCGCGCCGCGCCCCGGCGGCACGGTGTACCTGGCCGCGGCCGATGCGCAGGGCATGATGGTCTCGTTCATCCAGTCCAACTACATGGGCTTTGGCTCGGGCGTGGTGGTGCCGGGCACGGGCATCAGCCTGCAGAACCGCGGCCATGGCTTCAGCCTCATCCCCGGCCATGCGAACGAGGTCGGCCCGGGCAAGCGTCCGTCGCACACCATCATCCCGGCCTTTGCCATGCATGCCGACGGCCGGCCGCTGATGGCCTTTGGCGTCATGGGCGGGCCCATGCAGAGCCAGGGCCATGTGCAGATGGCGCTGCGCGTGCTGCGCTACGGCCAGAACCCCCAGGCCGCGGCCGACGCGCCGCGCTGGCGCGTGACGGGCGGGCGCGGCCTGGCCGTGGAGCCGCACTTCGACCCCGCCGTGGTCGAGCGGCTGCGCGCCCTGGGCCACGAGGTCACGGTGGAGACGGGCAACGGCGTGTTCGCCTTCGGCGGCGCGCAGCTCGTGCTGCGCCAGGGGGACTGCTACATCGCCGGCTCCGACCCGCGCAAGGATGGCTGCGCCGTCGCCTTCTAGGTCAAATAGGGCTGAAGTGCTTGCCAGCAAAGCGCCGGCAGCTATTGTTTTTGGCTGTCAGGCGCCTGCCCACCGCCCATGCCGCCGGGCGGCGGCGCCGGCAGCCAGAGCTCCAGGGTGTTCGGCTGGCCCTTGAGGCGCGCGGGCAGCGGCGTGACCAGGACCTGACCGCCCGCCGGCGGGCTCCAGCGCTGCTGCAGCGCCTGGGCCAGCGCCTGTGCGCAGTCGCGGACCTGGGGGTCGTGCACGACGAGCGTGGGCTGCTGCCAGGGCACGGGCGGGCGCTGCTGGCGCAGGGTGGCGCTGCGTGTCACGTTCTCTATGGGGGCCTTCAGGGGCAGGCCGGCCTCGAGCAGCCGCTGGCGCAGCAGCTCGGCGCGCGGGCGCATGGCCTCGTCGTAGATCTGCAGGTAGAGCCGCGTGCCCTCGCGGCAGGCGCTCTGGAGCGCGGCCGCCTGGGCGGTCTCAAATGGGGCGTTCCAGGCCAGCGGCGCGGCGCGCTCCGGTGTGCGGCCGAGCAGCTGTGCCCACAGGGATGAAGCGAGCCTACGGGCATCGGGCTGGCTGCGGGGCGGGTGCCAGTAGTTGAGGGCGCTGCCGTCACTGCGCAGCATGAGCGCCACCTCGCACAACTCCTTCTGATGCGCCTGCTCGGTCGGGCCGCATGACTGCGGCAGCGCGGGGCCGGCCTGGCACTGCGCCTTCAGGCGGTCGAGCAGCCGGGTGACGGTGACCTGCTGGGCGGCGTCGAGCCGCGCGCTGCCGTCGAGCGCGCGCAGCTGCTCCACATGGCCCAGCGTCTGCGCGCCCACGCGCACACAGCTGCCGGCCGCGGCCAGCAGCTCCCTGGAGGCGTCGCCGAGCAGCTGGCGCATGGCGGCCTGCTCGCTGTCGGCCGCGCGGTTGAGCTGCTCCTGTACCTGCCACAGTGACAGCAGCAGCGTGCCCGTCACGCCCAGACCCACCGAGGTGCCTATCGCTGCCGCGCCCACGCCGCGGCGCCAGCGTGGCACGCCGGCCTGGGCGTCCGCGGGCTGCGGTGGCTGGACCTCGGGCGGCCGGTACAGGCGCGCGGTCTGCGCCAGCCGGTGCAGCTGCACCCGGTCCCAGCCGGGCAGCTGGCCCAGCCAGCGGTCATAGAGCGCCAGGCCCATGTCCTGGCCCAGGCGCTGGTAGCTCTCCCACTGCGCCTCGTCGAAGAACTGGTCGCCCGTGGACTCATGCGGAAAGCGCGGATGGCGCTGCGCGTAGGCCAGCAGGTCCAGGTCCAGCCCCACATGCAGATTGGGCTTGATGACGAGCAGCGTGGCCTCGCGCTCGCCATGGGCGGGGTCGCTGCGGCGGTAGCGTATGCGCGCGAGCAGCACGCCGCGGCGCGTGCTGTTGTCGACCAGCTCGTCGGGCGAGAGCACGGTCAGGCCGTCGCCCGACAGGCTCAGCAGGCGCGCGGCCTCCTGGCGCGAGTAGAACTCGATCTCCGCGTCCAGGTCGATGCGCGCCTTGCGCACCAGGTTCTCGATGTCGGCAAAGCGGTACTCGGGGTCGGCGCTGGCGTCGGCGAGGATGATGAAGTCGCACTCGCGCTTGATCAGCGCGTACACGCCCGTGTTGTCGAAGTGGCCGCCGTCGGACAGATACCACCAGGGCCGCGCGGGGCCGAAGAAGGTGGCGCGGGCCTCGCTCCACAGCATCAGCGGCTTGGCGGCATGCCGCCAGAGCCAGGACTTCAGGCGTGGCAGGGACTGCGGCAGGGGCGAGGCGATCCAGTGCCCCAGGCGTATGCCCAGCAGAAACATCACCAGCGCCCAGCCGCGCGAGGTGTAGGCGCCCGCGCCCGGCGCGGCCGCGGCGCCCGAGACGGCCACCCAGCGCCCGAGCGTGCCGGCGCTGCGGGCCGCGGGGCCTGCCATGTCGCCCGCCTCCCAGCGCACCACCTCTTGCGGCCCGACCTCTAGCGCGCGGGCCGAGGCGATGGTCAGCAGCCCCTTGCGGTCGGCGTTGAACAGGCCCGAGGCGTCGCTGCGCGTCTGGTTCAGGCAGGCGCCTATCAGGTGCAGCGGGCCGCCGCGCAGCTCCGGGCGGTGCGCGGTGAGGGCGATGTCGTCGTCCTCGGCCACCTCGGTCACGTTGCGCAGACGCTCGTCGGCCGGCGTGAACGGCGTGCACAGGCCGCGGCGCGGGTTGCCCACGGCCATCCAGGCGCGCACCAGCCGCGCCTGGTAGAAGCCCGAGAGCGACGAGGCATTGGCCGCCTGCGGCAGCCGCCCCGTGGTCAGCCACCAGGCCAGCGCCAGCACGGCCAGCAGGGCCCAGCGCAGCCAGGCCGGCCAGTCGCCCAGCACCTCCAGCGGGTCCGGGGCGAACACCCACCACTGCACGGCCAGCAGCCACGCCAGCAGCAGCACCACGGCCCCGAGGTGGCCGGCTGCGTTCAGGACCACCGGGCCCGGCGCCAGCGTGTGGCGGGCCTGCGCCTGGATGGCCAGCTGCTGCAGCACCGGCGCCAGGGCGCGCAGCGCCAAGAGCAGCGCGCCGCCCAGGCCCAGCCCGCCCCACACCCATTGCGGCGGCGCGGCGCTCGAGAGCATCAGCAGCAGCTGCCAGCTGAGCCAGTCCAGCACGCCAGCGCAGGCCAGCAGCACGGTGCCCAGCAGCGCGGCGCGCAGCCCGTAGGTGAGGCGGTGGCGCAGCCTGGCCACGGCCAGGGCTCGGACCTCGTGCGCGCGCGCCAGCCAGACCATGGCGCCCGCATGGCCCAGCGCCGCCGACCACAGCGCCAGCGCCAGCAGCGGCACGACGGGATGGGCCAGGCGCCAGGCCTGAAGCAGCGGCGGCTTGCCCGGCAGCAGGCTCACGAACAGCGCCAGGGCGATGAGCGCCGCGAGCAAAAGGCTGTCGGCCGGGTAGAGGCGGCGGCCGCCGAGCTCGGGGCTGCGCGTCTCGGGCGCGGCCCAGTAGCCCACAAGCAGGCCGGGCAGCAGGGCCGCGGCCCACAGCAGGGCCAGCGCCAGCCAGGGCGAGGGCCAGCCGTCCCAGGCCGTGGCGTCGAGCAGGTCCAGGTGCAGCTGCAGCAGGTGCGGCAGCGTGAGCAGCAGGGCCACGGGCATGAGGGCGAAGAAGGCCTCGATGTGCACGGCCAGGAAGGCGCGCAGATAGCTCACGATGAGGACGCCGACGTCGCGCGAGCCCGCCGGCGTGAGGTAGCGGCCATTGCTGCGCAGCCAGTCGAGCACCTGCGAGTTGCCCTCGGCGAGCCGCTGCTGCGCCGCCTCGAGGCCCAGCGCCGCTATCAGCCGCCCGAGCATGGCGCCCACATAGCCGCCGCCCGAGATCGTGGACAGGTAGTCCACGCGCGTGAGCAGCTCCTGCGCCGCGAGCCCGCGCAGCAGGCCCAGGCCGAAGGTGGCGCTGCGCACGCCCCCGCCCGACAGCGCCAGCCCCACGGTGGGCAGCTGGCGTGCGCGCGCATTGTCAAAGCCGGCCCGGCGCCGGCGACGCAGGATCGCCGCGCGTTCGTCGCGCCGCAGCTGCTCCGGCGCCGAGCGTGTGGACATGCGGGCAGCCATGGTCTGCACGATAGGCCTGCGCCCCCAGGCCGTCAACCGCTCTGGATGTGAGGTAAAAATAGCCTCCAGCGCTTGTGCATAAAGCGCTGGCAGCTATTGTTTTTGATGCTCAACGCGTCTCGCGCACGGTCAGCCAGGTGCTCGCCGCACCGCTGGCCGCGATCAGGCCCATGCCCAGCAGGGACCAGTGGTCGGGCATGTGGCCGTACACGGCCCAGCCCGCGAGCATGGCGAACGCGATCTGGCTGTAGAGAAACGGGGCGATGGTGGCCGGCGTCGCGAGCGCGTAGGCCCTGAGCAGCAGCATGTGGCCGAGTGCGCTCGACAGTCCCATGAGCGCGAGGCCCAGCCAGACCCAGGCGCTGGTGATGGCCGTCCACACGAAGGGCGCGGTCAGCGTCATCAGCGCCGCGGCGATCCAGCTTGTGTAGAACTGCGTGGTGGCGGGCTCTTCCCGGGTGGCCATGCGGCTGCTCAGGATCTGGTAGCCCGTGCCGCAGGCCAGCATGCACAGCGGCAGCACCAGGGCCCAGCCGGCGCCGGCACCCCCGCCGCCCGGGCGCAGTATCAGCAGCACGCTGGCCAGGCCCGTGGCCACGAGCAGCCAGCGCAGCGCGCTCACGGGCTGGCGCAGCCAGAGCGCGGCCACCAGCGTCACGCACAGCGGCGTGGCGGCGACGACGGCGGTGAACTCGGCCAGCGGCATGACATGGATGCTGAAGATGCCGAACAGGCTGGTTGCGCCAAACAGCAGCGCGCGCAGCACCTGAAAGCGCGGGTGGGCCGTGCGCGGCCAGCGCCAGCCGGTGCGCGGCAGCACGTAGGCGCAGGTGAACAGCGACTGGAACAGGTAGCGCAGCCACAGGGCCAGCACCAGCGGCGTGGTTGCGCTCACGAGCTTGGTGGAGGTGTCGAGCAGCGCAAAGCAGGCGCATGCGCCCACGGTGAGCGCGATGCCCGCCAGGGCCGTGCCGCGATGGTCGGCGCGCGTCATCGCCACCGCAGGGGCTTGGCGGGCCCGGGGCTCATGCGCGCTCGCCCTGGCGCTCGAGCAGCATGGCGTCGCCGTAGCTGAAGAAGCGGTACTGCTCGGCGATGGCGTGGCGGTACAGCGCCATCACCTGCTCGTAGCCCGCGAAGGCGCTGACCAGCATCATCAGCGTGCTCTTGGGCAGGTGGAAGTTGGTGATGAGCAGATCCACGACCCGGAAGCCGAAGCCCGGCGTGATGAAGATGCTGGTGTCGCCCGTGGTCCGGCCGGTCTGGGCCCAGGACTCGAGCGTGCGCACCGTGGTCGTGCCCACGGCCACCACGCGCCCGCCGCGCGCGCGGCAGCGCTCCAGGGCGGCCAGCGTGGCCGCAGGGATGTCGTACCACTCGCTGTGCATGCGGTGCTCGGCCAGGTTCTCGGTCTTGACGGGCTGGAAGGTGCCCGCACCCACATGCAGGGTGACGCTGGCGCGTTCGATGCCGCGCGCGTCCAGCGCATCCAGCACCCCCTGGTCGAAATGCAGCGCGGCCGTGGGCGCGGCCACGGCGCCGGGCGTGCGCGCAAACACCGTCTGGTAGCGCTCGGCGTCCTCGGCCGCGTCGGGGTCGTGAGCGGCGTTCTGCTGGCGCTCTATGTAGGGCGGCAGCGGCAGGTGGCCGTGGCGCTGCATGAGCTCCCAGGCGCTCTCGCCCGCCGGGCCCTGCAGCTCGAAGCGAAACAGCGGGCCGTCGGCGTCGGGCCAGCGCCCGAGCAGGCGCGCGTCGAACCCTCCCGCGGCCAGGCCGCCGGCCAGGTGCACGGTGGCGCCGGGCAGCGGCTTCTTGCTGACCTTCATGTGGGCCACGACCTCGCCGGGCGTGAGCACGCGCTCGATGAGCAGCTCCAGCCGGCCGCCGCTGGCCTTCTCGCCGAACAAGCGCGCCTTGAGCACGCGCGTGTCGTTGAAGACGACGAGGTCGCCGGGCGCGAGCAGCTCGGGCAGCTCGCGAAAGATGCGGTCGGTGGGCGGATGCCTGCGCGCGTCGAGCAGGCGCGAGGCGCTGCGCTCGGGCGCGGGATGCTGGGCAATGAGGGATTCGGGCAGCGCGAAGTCGAAGTCGCTGAGCGTGAACGGGTGGGATGGGGAGGACATGCGTTGCTTGAGGGCCGGACGGGCCCGTTCCAAGAAGAAGCCGGCGATTGTCCCAAATCCCGCGGTACCCTGCGCCCGTCAGGGCGGGTGCGGGGTATCGGCCCAGAGCCGGTCCAGATCGGGGAACTGCCAGCGCTCGGGGTCTTCGCGCCCCGCTATGCGCTCCCTGCAGTCGGGTGCCGACAGGTCGAGCTCGTAGGGTGGGATGCGCATGCCCGAGCGCGTGGAGAAGAACACGCGCACATGGGGCGTGGTGAGGGACTCATCGCTTTGCCGCGTGACGACCGCCAGGCGTCCCGAGCTCAGGCGCAGCAGCGAGCCCACGGGGTAGATGCCCAGGCTTTTGACAAAGGCCTGGAACAGCCGGCTGTCCAGATGGCCGCGCGTCCACTCCGCCATGCGGCGCAGCGCCTCGGCAGGGTCCCAGCCGCGCTTGTACGGGCGGTGGGAGGTGACGGCGTCGTACACGTCGCAGATCGCCGTCATGCGCGCCAGCGTGCCGATGTCGTCCTGGGCGAGCCGGTCCGGATAGCCCGTGCCGTCGATCTTCTCGTGGTGGTGCAGACAGGCGTCGAGCACGGGAGGGGGCACGCCGTTGCCCTGCAGCATGGCGTGGCCGATCGCGGGATGGCAGCGCACGATGGCGAACTCCTCGTCGGTGAGCCTGCCGGGCTTGTTCAGTATCTCCAGCGGAATCTGGGCCTTGCCCAGGTCGTGCAGCAGGCCGGCCAGGCCCGCCATGCGGCAGCCGTCCTCGTCCAGGCCGATCTGCCGCGTCAGCGCCACCATCAGCGCGCTCACCGCCACCGAGTGCATGTAGGTGTACTCGTCCGCCGTCTTGACGCGCGCCAGGCTCAGCAGCGCATGGGGGTGGCGCCGCACCGAGTCGGAGATGTCGTTGACCAGATCCTGCGCGCCCGCGAGGTCTATGGCCTGGCCCATGCGCGCCTCGGCAAACATGGAGATGACGGCCTCCTTGGCATGGGCGCAGATGGCGGCCGCGCGGTGCAGCTCCTCGTGCAGCGTCGCGGGCTCTGCGGCTGCGGGGAGAGGCGCAGGTGAGGGCGTGGGCGGCGGGGCTGGCTGGGCGTCATCGCCGTGGACCGGTGTCTTGGCCGCCGTGGGGGCGGTCGCAGCGGCAGGCGTGGCGCTCTCGGGCAGGTCCAGGCCCTTGTCCGTGTCTATCCACACCTCCCGGATCTGCGTCTCGCGTATGCGTGCCAGATCCTGCGCATCCTCCAGCAGGAAGCGCGTCCGCCAGAACGGGTGCTCTATCCATGAGCCGCAGAACTCGTGCAGGTACATTCCCAGACTGAGATGCCGCACGTCGATGCGCTTGAGCATGAAGCTTGGTCACAATGAAGTTGGTAACCAGATATTTTAATTGTTGCTGTGTATCAGAGGCGGCAGCGCCGGCGCCTGCGCCATGGCGGCGGCGATGACGGAGCGCAAGAGCCCCGCCCAGCAGGCCCTGGTCAAGCTGGGTCTGACGCGCGACATCGACCTGGCCCTGCACCTGCCGTTGCGCTACGAGGACGAAACCCGCATCACGCCGATCAGGAGCGCGCGCGAGGGCGAGACGGTGCAGATCGAGGCCACGGTCACGGCCAGCGAGGTGCAGCTGCGCCCGCGCCGCCAGCTCGTGGTGACGGTGGAGGACGGCACGGGCAGCTGCGAACTGCGCTTCTTCAGCTTCTACCCCTCGCACCAGAAGACCCTGGCCGTGGGCGCGCGCCTGCGCGTGCGCGGCGAGGTGCGCGGCGGCTTCTGGGGCCGGCAGATGGTGCACCCGGCGTTCCGCAAGGCCGAAGGGGAGCTGCCCGCGGCGCTCACGCCCGTCTACCCCACGGTGGCGCAGCTGCCCCAGGCCTATCTGCGCCGCGCCATTGCCACGGCGCTCTCACGCGTGCAGCTGCCCGAGACCCTGCCGCCGGGCCTGGAGCCGCCGCTCGCGCGGTTTGATAGAACAAATGGCCTGCAGCGCCCGTGGAGTCTGCGCGAATCGCTATTGTTTTTGCATCACCCCACGCCCGATGTGGCGCTGGCCACGCTGCAGGACCACAGCCACCCGGCCTGGCAACGCCTGAAGGCCGAGGAACTGCTCGCGCAGCAGCTCTCGCAGCTCACGGCCAAGCGCGAGCGCGCGCGCCTGCGCGCCCCGGTGCTGCGCCCGCGGCCCGAGGCCGGCGCCGGCGCGCTGCACGAGCAGCTGCTGGCCCGGCTGCCGTTTGACCTCACGGCCGCGCAGCGCCGCGTCTGCGAGGAGATCGCGCGCGACCTCGCGCGGGCCGTGCCCATGCACCGGCTGCTGCAGGGCGACGTGGGCTCGGGCAAGACCGTGGTCGCGGCGCTCGCGGCCACCGTGTGCATCGACGCGGGCTGGCAATGCGCGCTGATGGCGCCGACCGAGATCCTGGCCGAGCAGCATTTCGCCAAGCTCATAGGCTGGCTCGAGCCGCTCCTGGCCGTGCGCGGCCAGCAGGTGGCCTGGCTCGTCGGCGGGCAGAAGAAGAAGGAGCGCGCCGCCATGCTCGAGCGGATCGAGAGCGGCAGCGCGGCCCTGGTCGTGGGCACGCATGCGGTGATCCAGGAGCAGGTGCGCTTCAAGAACCTGGCGCTGGCCGTGATCGACGAGCAGCACCGCTTCGGCGTGGCCCAGCGCCTGGCGCTGCGGCAGAAGCTGCACAGCGACGGCAGCAGCGACGCCATGGAGCCGCACATGCTGATGATGAGCGCCACGCCGATTCCGCGCACCCTGGCCATGAGCTACTACGCGGATCTGGACGTGTCCACCATCGACGAACTGCCGCCCGGGCGCACGCCCGTGGTCACCAAGCTCATCGCCGACAGCCGCCGGCACGAGGTCGTCGAACGCATAGGCGCGCAGGTGGCCGCGGGCCGGCAGGTGTACTGGGTCTGCCCACTCATCGAGGAGAGCGAGGCGCTGGACCTGTCCAACGCCACGGCCACGCATGCGGAGCTGGCCGAGGCCCTGCAGGGCGTGAGCGTGGGCCTGCTGCACTCGCGCATGCCCACGGCCGAGAAAAAGGCCGTGATGGAGGAATTCAAGAGCGGGACCATGGGCGTGCTGGTCTCCACCACCGTCATCGAGGTCGGCGTGGATGTGCCCAATGCCTCGCTCATGGTCATCGAGCATGCCGAGCGCTTCGGCCTGTCGCAGCTGCACCAGCTGCGCGGGCGCGTGGGGCGCGGCGCGGCGGCCTCGGCCTGCGTGCTGCTGTACTCCACGGGCGACTCGGGCCGCCTGGGCGAGACCGCGCGCGACCGCCTCAAGGCCATGGCCGAGACCAATGACGGCTTCGAGATCGCGCGGCGCGACCTCGACATCCGCGGGCCGGGCGAATTTTTGGGCGCGCGCCAGTCGGGCGACGCGCTGCTGCGCTTTGCCGACCTGGCCACCGATACGCTGCTGCTCGACTGGGCGCGCGAGGTCGCGCCCGTGATGCTCGACCGCCACCCGCAGCTGGCCGAGCGGCATGTCCAGCGCTGGCTCGGTGGAAAATCGGACTACCTGAAGGCGTGATTGAAGGTGTAATGTGTCTGCGGCCGTGGTGCACCACAGCCCGGTACAGCGCAATGATCCGACCCAGCCGGCCCAACATCCCATGACGCTCACAGAACTCAAGTACATCGTCGCCGTCGCGCGCGAAAAGCATTTCGGCCGTGCGGCCGACGCCTGCTATGTCTCGCAGCCGACGCTGTCGGTGGCCGTGAAAAAGCTCGAGGACGAGCTCGACGTGAAGATCTTCGAGCGCAGCGCGGGCGATGTCTCGGTGACGGCGCTGGGCGAGGAGATCGTGCGCCAGGCGCAGAGCGTGCTGGAGCAGGCGGCCGAGATCAAGGAGATCGCCAAGCGCGGCAAGGACCCGCTGGCCGGCCCGCTGACGCTGGGCGTGATCTACACCATAGGCCCCTATCTGCTGCCCGAGCTCGTGCGCCACTCCATCGCGCGCACGCCGCAGATGCCGCTGATGCTGCAGGAGAACTTCACGGTCAAGCTGCTGGAGATGCTGCGCACGGGAGAGATCGACTGCGCCATCCTCGCCGAGCCCTTTCCCGACACGGGCCTGGCCATCGCGCCGCTGTATGACGAGCCCTTTCTCGCGGCCGTGCCCGCCAGCCACCCGCTGGCCGAGCGCAGGTCGGTGTCGGCGCTGGAGCTCAAGAACGAGACCATGCTGCTGCTCGGCGCGGGACACTGCTTTCGCGACCATGTGCTCGAGGTCTGCCCCGAGTTCGCGCGTTTTGCGAGCAATGCCGAGGGCATACGCCGCACCTTCGAGGGTTCGTCGCTCGAGACCATCAAGCACATGGTCTCGGCCGGCATGGGCGTGACACTGGTGCCGCGCCTGTCCGTGCCGCGCGACGCGCTGCATACGGGCGCGCGCCGGCGCAAGAGTGACGACGCGCATATCCGCTACCTGCCCGTGGTCGAGACCGACGGCAGCGCCCCGCCCATGCGCCGCGTGGTGCTGGTGTGGCGGCGCAGCTTCACGCGCTACGAGGCCATCGCCGCGCTGCGCAACGCCATCTATGCCTGCGAGCTGCCGGGCGTCAAGCGCCTGAGCTGATCGGGCCGTCGATGGCTATGCCGGTGATTGCCACAAGTCATGGCGCGGCCACGTCAGTGCGCTACAGTTGTTGCATGTCAACCAAGGAGTGAACAATGGCCAAAGCCACAAAAACCACCAAGGCACCCAAGACCTCCGCCGCCGAACAGGGCATCGCCGCACCCGGCATCCGCATCGGCATCAGCGACAAGGACCGCGCCGCCATCGCACAGGGGCTGTCGCGCCTGCTGGCCGACACCTACACGCTGTACCTGACCACGCACAACTTCCACTGGAACGTGACGGGGCCCATGTTCAACACCCTGCACACCATGTTTATGGAGCAGTACACCGAGCTGTGGAACGCGGCCGACCCGATCGCCGAGCGCATCCGCGCGCTGGGCCATGTGGCGCCGGGCTCCTATGCGGCGTTCGGCAAGCTCGCCTCCATCGCCGACGCGCCCGCCGAGCCGCCCAAGGCACTGGAGATGGTGCGCATCCTGGTGCTTGGCCACGAGGCCGTGGCCCGCACCGCGCGCGAGCTCTTCCCGCTGGCCGACAAGGCCTGCGACGAGCCCACGGCCGACCTGCTCACCCAGCGCATGACGGTGCACGAGCAGACGGCGTGGATGCTGCGCTCGCTGCTAGAAGATTGATAGCTTCCAGCGCTTCATACACAAGGGCTTCGGCCCTTTTTTGCTTTTGACCAGCCCATGTCCTCCACCCCGCGCAGCCGCCTGTCCCTCTATCTCGACCTGATCCGCTTCAACCGCCCGGCCGGCTGGCTGGTGCTGGTGTGGCCCACGCTGGTGGCGCTGTGGGTGGCGGCCGGGGGCTTTCCGGGCTGGCATCTGCTGATCGTGTTCGTGGCCGGCACGGTGCTCATGCGCAGCGCCGGCTGCTGCATCAACGACATTGCCGACCGCGACTTCGACCGCCATGTCAAGCGCACCACCGAGCGGCCCATCACCAGCGGTCAGCTCGGCGTGAAGGAGGCGGCGCTGGTCGGCGCGGTGCTGGCGCTCGTCGCCCTGGCGCTGGTGCTGACCACGCGCTGGGAGGCCGTGGCCTGGTCGGTGCCGGCCGTGGCCTTCACCATCCTCTACCCGTTCACCAAGCGCTTCTTCGCCATGCCCCAGGCCTTTCTGGGCATTGCGTTCAACTTCGGCATCGTGATTGCCTTTGCCGCCGTGCTGGGCCGCGTGCCGGGCCAGGCCTGGGTGCTGTGGCTGGCCAACATGTTTCTGGTGCTGGCCTATGACACCGAGTACGCCATGGTGGACCGCGACGACGATCTCAAGATCGGCATGAAGACCTCGGCCATCACGCTCGGGCGCTTCGACGTGGCGGCCATCATGCTGTTCTTCGTGCTGTGCCTGGCGCTCACGGCCGCGGTGCTCGCGCCCCTGGGCCTGGGCTGGCCGCTGTGGCTGGGCCTGGCCGTGGCGGCGGCGCAGGTGGCGTGGCACTACACGCTGATCCGCGGCCGCACGCGCGAGGGCTGCTTCGTCGCCTTCAGCAAGAGCCACTGGATTGGCGTGGCCATCTTCGCGGGCGTGGCGCTGGGGTTTGCGCTGCGCTGAGCGGCGGCCGGGGGCGCCGCTCCCAAGCCACGCTCAGGCGGCGCTGCCGAACTCGTCACCGAGCTCGCGCGCGCGGTGCTCGGCCGCGTCGAGTGCACGCATGAAGCGCTGGGCGATCTGGTCGGCCTCCATGGATTCGATGGCCGCATGTGTGGTGCCGCCCTTGGAGGTCACGCGCTGGCGCAGCTGGGCCAGGGTTTCGCTCGAGCGGCGCGCGAGCTCGGCCGCGCCGGAGAAGGTGGTGACTGCGAGCTGGCGTGCCTGCTCGCGCGTGAGGCCCATGTCCACGCCGGCCGTGGTCATGGCCTCGAGGAAATAGAACACATAGGCCGGGCCCGAGCCCGACAGGGCCGTGACGGCGTCGAGCAGCGGCTCCTGCTCCACCCACAGATGACTGCCCGTGGTGGCGATGACCTGCTCGACCAGCGCGCGCTCCTGCGCGCCGACGCCGCTGGCCGCGTACAGGCCGGTCATGCCCTGGCCGATCAGGGCCGGCGTGTTGGGCATGGCGCGCACGATGCGCTCGCTGCCCAGCCATTGGGCGATGCTGGCCGTGCGTATGCCCGCGGCCACGCTCAGGTGCAGCGCGCCCGCGGTGTGCGGCGCCGCCTGCTGCGCGGCCTCCTTGAAGGTCTGCGGCTTGACGGCCCAGACCACCAGCCCGACACGCGCGAGCGCCGCCGTGGGCGCGGCCTGTGCCGCGATGCCGAACTGCTGCGCGAGCATGGCACGCGCGGACTCCAGGGGCTCGACCACCTCGATCTGGCCGGCGGGCTGGCCGCGGCGGATCAGTCCGCCGATGATGGCGCTGGCCATGTTGCCGCCGCCGATGAAGGCAATGGGGGGAAGGGTGGGGGCGCTGGTGCTCATGGTCGGTAGCTGGGTTGGGGCGATGGTTTGATGTACGTCAGCTCCAATTGTGCGCCCGTGCGGACTGTCAAAAGGAATAGCTGCTCACGCCCGTAGTTGGCCGTTTCAAAGGCATTTGTCATTGAAACGACCGTGTGATGGGCGCTGGCAGCTATGCTTTTTGTGGCGCCGTCATGGCGTGGGCAGCACCGTCTGCGCCACCGCATGCTCCCAGCGCGCCATGAGGGCCAGGGCCTGGTCCCGGGGCAGGGTGGGCACGAACTGGCGCTCGGCGCGCCACAGGCGGGTCAGCTCCTCCTGGCTGGCGTAGATGCCGCAGGACAGTCCCGCGAGATAGGCCGCGCCCAGGGCCGTGGTCTCCACGCAGGCCGGGCGCACGACGGGGATGCCGAGCAGGTCGGCCTGGAATTGCATCAACAGGTCGTTCACGCAGGCGCCGCCGTCCACGCGCAGCTCGGACACGGGGGCGCCGCCCGCGGCCACGGCGTCGCGGCTCATGGCGCCGAGCAGGGCCGCGCTCTGGTAGGCAATCGATTCGAGCGCCGCGCGTGCGATGTGGGCGAGCGTGGTGCCGCGCGTCAGGCCCGTGATGGTGCCGCGCGCGTCGGGCTTCCAATAGGGCGCGCCCAGGCCGGTGAAGGCCGGCACCAGCATCACGCCGCCCGAGTCGGGCACGCTTTGCGCGAGCTGCTGCACCTCGCTGCTCGCGCGAATCGCGTTGAGCCCGTCGCGCAGCCATTGCACCACGGCGCCGCCGACGAAGACGCTGCCCTCGAGCGCATATGCCGGCGCCGCGTCGGGCTGGGCCGCGCTGGTCGTGATGAGGCCGTTTTCGCTGGCCTGGAACTGCCCGCCCGTGTGCATGAGCATGAAGCAGCCCGTTCCATAGGTGTTCTTGGCCATGCCCGCCGAGAAGCAGGCCTGGCCGAACAGCGCGGCCTGCTGGTCGCCGGCCACGCCACCGATGGCGATGGCGCCGCCGAGCAGGTCGGCCTGGGTGTGGCCGAAGTCGCTGGCCGAGGGCAGCACCTCGGGCATCAGGCTGCGCGGGATGTTCAGGAGCCCGAGCAGCTCGTCGTCCCACTGGTTGCGGTGCACGTCCAGCAGCATGGTGCGGCTGGCGTTGGAGACGTCAGTGACATGGCGCCGCCCGCCCGTGAGCTGCCAGATGAGCCAGCTGTCCACGGTGCCGAAGGCGAGCTCGCCGCGCTCGGCCTGGGCGCGCGCGCCGGGCACATGGTCGAGCAGCCACTGCAGCTTGGTGGCGGAGAAATAGGCGTCGACGAGCAGCCCGGTCTTGGCCGCGATGGTGGCCGCGTGGCCGGCCTCGCGCAGGCGCGCGCAGGTGGGCTCGGCGCGCCGGTCCTGCCAGACGATGGCGTGGTGCAGGGGCTGGCCCGTCCTGCGGTGCCACAGCACGGTGGTCTCGCGCTGGTTGGTGATGCCTATGGCGCGCACCTGCGCGGCGGTTATGCCCGCCTGCGCCAGCGCCTGGCGCGCCGTGGCCAGCTGGGTGCGCCAGATCTCCATCGGGTCATGCTCGACCCAGCCGGGCTGGGGGTAGATCTGCGGCAGCTCCTGCTGCGCCAGCGCCACGATGTGGCCCCGGGTGTCGAAGACGATGCTGCGCGAGCTGGAGGTGCCTTGGTCGAGGGCGAGCAGATAGGTCATGGTGGGCGGCGGGTCGGTGGTTCGGATCAATGGGGCTGCGCGACCGTGCATTCCACGGCCGCATCGTGCAGCAAGGCGGGGAAGGGCTCGGGCGGCGGCGCGTCGGTGAACAGCCGGTCGATCTGCGCCAGCGTGGCGAGCTGCACCATGGCCGGCCGGCCGAACTTGCTGTGGTCGGCGGCCAGCCAGACCTCGCGCGCCTGGGCGATGATGGTCTGCGCCACCTTCACCTCGCGCAGATCGAAGTCGCGCAGCGTGCCGTCGCTCTCGATGCCGGAGATGCCGATCACGGCGATGTCCACGCGGAACTGGCGCATGAAGTCCACCGCCGCCTCGCCCACGATGGCGCGGTCGCGCGCGCGCACCACGCCGCCGGCGACGATGACCTCGCAGTCCGGGTTGGCGCAGAGGATGGCGGCCACGTTGAGGTTGTTGGTGATGACGCGCAGCCCCCGGTGCTGCAGGAGCGCGCGCGCAATGGCCTCGGTGGTCGTGCCGATGTTCAGTATCAGCGAGCAGCCCTGGGGCACCTGGGCCGCCACCGCGCGTGCGATGCGCGCCTTGCCCTCGGCGTTGAGGTTCTCGCGCTGGGTGTGGGCCAGGTTCTCCACCGTGGAGCCGGGCATGCGCACGCCGCCGTGAAAGCGCGTGACCAGGCCCTCCTCGGCCAGCCGCTGCACGTCGCGGCGCACGGTCTGCAGCGTGACGCCCAGTTGTTCGGCCAGCGCCTCGACGCTGGCGCTGTGGCGCTGGCGCAGAACCTGGAGCAGTTGCAGTTGGCGTGGGTTGTGGGTGTACATGGGCGGATGAGACGGCGCGGGGATGGGATTGTCGCCGCCAGGGCGCGAAGGAAGCCGTTGTTTGTTCAATTGCACTGTAAAAGCGAACAGAAACGAACATATCGAGGGTAATCCCTTGGTTGATTCGATCAAAATCGAACAACAATGAACAGATTCGCGCGATCAGACCATGAGCGCAGCAATTCACGAGGGGCCCCGCGCGGGCGATAGGAAGGGAACAATGCAACTGGCTTTGGATGCCATCGTCAAGCGGGTAGGGCCCGAGACCTGGCTCTATCCCATGGACATGGCCTTGCACAGTGGCGCCGTGACCGTGCTGCTGGGCGCCACGCAGGCGGGCAAGACCAGCCTGATGCGCATCATGGCGGGGCTGGATGTGCCCACCGAAGGGCGTGTGCGTGTCGATGGCCGCGACGTGACCGGAATGCCGGTGCGCGAGCGCAACGTGGCCATGGTGTACCAGCAGTTCATCAACTACCCCTCGCTCACGGTGGCGGACAACATCGCCTCGCCTTTGAAGCTGCGCGGCGAGACGAACGTGGAGCAGCGCGTGCGCCAGATCGCCGAGCGCCTGCATATCGACATGTTCCTCGATCGCCTGCCGGCCGAGCTCTCCGGTGGCCAGCAGCAGCGCGTGGCGCTGGCGCGCGCCCTGGCCAAGGGCGCGCCGCTGATGCTGCTCGATGAGCCCCTGGTCAACCTGGACTACAAGCTGCGCGAGGAGTTGCGCGACGAACTCACCCAGCTGTTTGCCGCAGGCGACTCCACCGTCGTCTATGCCACCACTGAGCCCGGTGAGGCGTTGCTGCTCGGTGGCTACACGGCCGTGCTGCACGAGGGCGAGCTGCTGCAGTACGGGCCCACGGCCGAGGTCTTTCACGCGCCTTGTTCGCTGCGTGTGGCGCGTGCCTTCAGTGACCCGCCGATGAACCTGGTGCCGGCCGAGGCGGGCGGCCCGGGCCTGGTCCTGCCCGGCGGCCAGACGCTGGCGCTGGCCCTGCCGGCGGGGCTGGCCGGCGGCGTGACGCTGGGCCTGCGCGCCAGTGCCCTGCGCCTGCAGGCCCAGCCCGGCGATGTGGCGCTGGGCGCGCGCGTGCAGCTGTCGGAAATCTCGGGCTCGGACACCTTTGTGCACGCCGAGACGCCCTGGGGCGAGCTGGTGGCGCAGGTCCCGGGCGTGAACCATCTGGCGCTGGGCAGCCAGGTCACCCTGCACCTGCAGCCCGGCGATGCCTATGTGTTTGACGCCAGCGGCGCCCTGGCACTTGCGCCGCGGCGCGCCGCGCGCGCGGGAGGGCAGTGACCATGGCACGCATCGAATTGAAGCTGGCCCATTCCTACAAGGCCAACCCGCAGCAGGACAGCGACTACGCGCTGCTGCCGCTGGACATGACGTTCGACGATGGCGGCGCCTATGCGCTCTTGGGGCCGTCGGGCTGCGGCAAGACGACCATGCTCAACATCATGTCGGGACTGCTCGTGCCCTCGCATGGTCAGGTGCTGTTCGACGGGCGCGATGTCACGCGCACCAGCCCTCAGGAGCGCAACATCGCCCAGGTGTTCCAGTTCCCGGTGATCTACGACACCATGACGGTGGCCGAGAACCTCGCGTTTCCCTTGAAGAACCGCAAGCTGCCCGAGGCGCGCATCCGCGAGCGCGTGGGCAGGATTGCCGAGATGCTGGAGATGAGCGGCCAGCTCGACCAGCGCGCGGCCAATCTCGCGGCCGATGCCAAGCAGAAGATCTCGCTGGGCCGCGGTCTGGTGCGCGAGGACGTGGCCGCCGTGCTGTTCGACGAGCCGCTCACCGTCATCGACCCGCACCTCAAGTGGCAGCTGCGGCGCAAGCTCAAGCAGATCCACCACGAGCTGAAGCTGACCTTGATCTACGTCACACACGACCAGGTCGAGGCGCTGACCTTTGCCGACCAGGTGGTGGTGATGACGCGCGGGCGCGCGGTGCAGGTGGGCACGCCGGGCGAGCTGTTCGAGCGGCCGCGCCATGCCTTCGTCGGGCATTTCATCGGCTCGCCGGGCATGAACTTTCTGCCTGCCCGCGTGGAGGATGGGCGCATCAGCGTGGCCGGCATGCGCCTGGCCGCGCCGCGCGCGCTACCCGCTGGCGAGCTGCGCCTGGGCATACGCCCCGAATATGTGCAGCTGGCCGCGCCCTACCAGGCCGGCGCGCTGCCCTGCGCCGTGGCGCGCGTGCAGGACCTGGGCACGCACCAGATGCTGACGGCGGGCATCGACGGCCAGCAGATCAAGGTGCGCTGCGCCAGCGACCAGGCGCTGCCGCCCGTGGGCGCCACGGTATGGCTGCAGGTGCTGGGCGAGCACAGCTGCTTCTACCAGAACGAGGAGTTGCTTCCATGAGCGTAGCGGAGAACCGCTTCAAGCAAGCTCGCGCCCCCTTGGGGGGCAGCGAGGACACGCAGTGCCGAGTGTGGGGGACACCATGAGCGCCATCACCAAGCCCGTGAACCAGAAGGCCTGGTTCCTGATCCTGCCCGTGCTGCTGTGCGTGGCGTTCTCGGCCATCCTGCCCCTGATGACGGTGGTCAACTACTCCGTGCAGGACATCATCAGCCCCGAGCGGCGCGTGTTCGTGGGCACGGAATGGTTTGCCGCCGTGATGCGCGACGAGGAGCTGCACGCGGCCCTGTGGCGCCAGCTCACCTTCTCGCTGGCCGTGCTGCTGGTGGAGATCCCTCTGGGCATTTTGCTGGCGCTGTCCATGCCCGCGCAGGGCTGGAAGTCCTCTGCCGTGCTCGTGGTCGTGGCGCTGTCGCTGCTGATCCCCTGGAACGTGGTGGGCACGATCTGGCAGATCTATGGCCGCACCGACATCGGCCTGCTGGGCGCGGCGCTGCAATGGCTGGGCGTGGACTACAACTACACCGGCAGCGCCACCGATGCCTGGGTGACCGTGCTGGTCATGGACGTGTGGCATTGGACGCCGCTCGTGGCCCTGCTGTGCTTTGCCGGCCTGCGCTCGATTCCCGACGCCTACTACCAGGCCGCACGCATCGACGGCGCGAGCAAATGGGCGGTGTTCCGCTACATCCAGCTGCCCAAGATGCGCGGCGTGCTCATGATCGCGGTGCTCCTGCGCTTCATGGACAGCTTCATGATCTACACCGAGCCCTTTGTTCTGACCGGCGGCGGGCCGGGCAACGCGACCACCTTTCTGTCGCAATACCTCACGCAGAAGGCCGTGGGCCAGTTCGACCTGGGGCCGGCGGCGGCGTTTTCGCTGATCTACTTCTTCATCATCCTGCTGCTGTGCTTCATCCTCTACAACTGGATGCAGCGCGTGGGCACGGCAGACAAGCAAGGAGCCGGCCATGAATGAACCGCGCTTTCAGAAACGCACGCTGTTTCTCATCGCCTACCTGGTGTTCGCCATCCTGCCGATCTACTGGATGGTGAACATGAGCTTCAAGACCAACGAGGAGATCCTCTCGACCTTCTCCCTCTGGCCCCAGCATTTCACCTGGGCCAACTACCGGACCATCTTCACCGACGAGAGCTGGTATTCGGGCTACATCAACAGCCTGATCTACGTGGGCATCAACATGGTGATCTCGCTCACCGTGGCGCTGCCCGCGGCCTATGCCTTCAGCCGCTACCGCTTCCTGGGCGACAAGCATGTGTTCTTCTGGCTGCTGACCAACCGCATGACGCCGCCGGCCGTGTTTCTGCTGCCGTTCTTCCAGCTCTACACCACCGTGGGGCTGATGGACACGCACATCGCCGTGGCGCTGGCGCACCTCTTGTTCAACGTGCCGCTGGCGGTGTGGATTCTCGAGGGCTTCATGAGCGGCATCCCGCGCGAGATCGACGAGACGGCCTACATCGACGGCTACTCGTTCCCGCGCTTCTTCCTCACCATCTTCCTGCCGCTGATCAAGGCCGGCGTGGGCGTGGCGGCGTTCTTCTGCTTCATGTTTTCATGGGTCGAGCTGCTCCTGGCGCGCACGCTCACCAGCGTCAACGCCAAGCCCATCGTGGCCACGATGACGCGCACCGTGAGCGCCTCGGGTATGGACTGGGCAACGCTGGCCGCCGCGGGCGTGCTGACCATCGTGCCCGGCGCCATCGTGATCTGGTTTGTGCGCCACTACATCGCAAAGGGCTTTGCGATGGGCCGCGTGTAAGGAGCTGACATGTTTGCCTGGATGGCCTGGACCACACCGGTGGCCGTGTTCTTCATCTGCATCGCTCTCATGCTCGTCGGCATGACGGTGTGGGAAATCAAGTCGCCCACCATGGAGCGCAAGGGCTGGCTGCCGATTGCGACCACGCGCGGCGACCGCCTGTTCATCGGCCTGCTGACGGCCGCCTACATCAACCTCATCTGGGTGGGCCTGGGCGAGAAGATGCAGGAATGGTTCGACCTCGAGGCCGAGCCCACGGTGTGGATCAGCTTCGTGCTCTCCATGGCGGTCCTCGCGCTGCTGATGCGCAAGGGTTGATATGAAAACGATAGCTGCTTGCACTTGGTATGCGGCAGTTTCAATGCGAAATTGTTCGCACCTGGCGTGTACCAACCGCGGCAAGCTATCAAAGTGATAGTAAAAGGGCTGACCCGATCCTCCCCCGAGGTCATGCGCCCATTCACCCCAGGGGAGTCTGAACTGAGGAGACAGCAATGAGCATGCAATTCAAGGCGATCGCTTTCGCCGCGGCCGCCCTGGCGCTGGGGCAGGCCAGCTGGGCCGGTGAGGCCGAGGCCAAGAAGTGGATCGACAGCGAGTTCCAGCCATCGACGCTTTCCAAGGACCAGCAGATGGCCGAGATGAAATGGTTCATCGAGGCCGCCAAGAAGCTCCAGGCCAAGGGGGTGAAGGAGATCTCCGTCGTCTCCGAGACCATCACCACGCACGAGTACGAGTCCAAGACCCTGGCCAAGGCCTTCAGCGAAATCACCGGCATCCAGGTCAAGCACGACCTGATCCAGGAAGGTGACGTGGTCGAGAAGCTGCAGACCTCGATGCAGTCGGGCAAGAGCATCTACGACGGCTGGGTCTCGGACTCCGACCTGATCGGCACGCATTACCGCTACGGCAAGATCCTCAATCTGACCGACTACATGGCCGGCGCCGGCAAGGACTACACCAACCCGGGGCTGGATCTCAAGGACTTCATCGGCACGAGCTTCACGACCGCGCCCGACGGCAAGCTCTACCAGCTGCCCGACCAGCAGTTTGCCAACCTGTACTGGTTCCGCGCCGATCTGTTCGACCGCAAGGACCTCAAGGACAGGTTCAAGGCCAAGTACGGCTACGACCTGGGCGTGCCGCTGAACTGGAGCGCGTACGAGGACATCGCCGAGTTCTTCACCAACGATGTGAAGGAAATCGACGGCAAGCCCATCTATGGCCACATGGACTACGGCAAGAAGGATCCCAGCTTGGGCTGGCGCTTCACCGATGCCTGGCTGTCCATGGCCGGCAGCGCCGACATCGGCAATCCCAACGGCCTGCCCATCGACGAATGGGGCATCCGCGTGGCCGACGACAAGTGCACGCCCGTGGGCGCCAGCGTGGCCCGCGGCGGCGCGACCAACTCTCCGGCTGCGGTCTACGCGCTCACCAAGTATGTGGACTGGATGAAGAAATACGCGCCCAAGGAGGCGACGGGCATGACCTTCAGCGAGTCCGGCCCCGTGCCCGCCCAGGGCCAGATCGCGCAGCAGATCTTCTGGTACACCACCTTTACCGCGGACATGATCAAGCCCGGCCTGCCCGTGGTGAACGCCGACGGCAGCCCCAAGTGGCGCATGGCCCCCGGCCCCAACGGCCCGTACTGGAAGCAGGGCATGCAAAACGGCTACCAGGATGTGGGCAGCTGGACCTTCTTCAAGGATCACAACCCCGACCGTCTGGCGGCCGCCTGGCTGTACGCGCAGTTCGTCACCGCCAAGAGCACCTCGCTCAAGAAGACCATCGTCGGCCTGACGCCGATCCGCGAGTCCGATATCCGCTCCAAGGCCATGACCGACATGGCGCCCAAGCTCGGCGGCCTGGTCGAGTTCTACCGCAGCCCGGCACGCGTGGCCTGGTCGCCCACCGGCACCAATGTGCCCGACTATCCCAAGCTCGCCCAGCTGTGGTGGAAGAACGTGGCCCAGGCCGTGACCGGCGAAAAGACCCCGCAGGCCGCCATGGACACGCTGGCCGAGGAAATGGACCAGGTGATGGCCCGTCTGGAGCGTGCGGGCATGGAACGCTGCGCGCCCAAGCTCAACAAGAAGCAGGACCCGAAGAAGTGGCTGAGCGACAAGCACGCACCCTGGGCCAAGCTGGCCAATGAAAAGCCCAAGGGCGAGACCATCAACTACAACACCTTGCTGCAGGCCTGGAAGGACGGCAAGGTTCGCTGAGGCCATGCGGGGCCGCCAGCCGGCCCTGCGGCCCGGGCAAACCTTTGTTGCTCCCCGTGGATATCGTGAAAATACCTAGGGTTAACCCTGATATTTTTCGCGAAGCAGAGGACAATCACGCACCATGACCACCGATTCCGAAGCCCCCTCTGCCACCGACCGCGCCGCATTGCTGGCGCGCCTGGCCCAGCCGCAGACCTATGACGTCGCCGTCATCGGCGGTGGTGCCACGGGCCTGGGCGTGGCGCTGGACGCCGCGGCGCGGGGCTTTTCCGTGGTGCTGGTGGAGTCGCATGACTTTGCCAAGGGCACCTCCTCGCGCGCCACCAAGCTCGTGCACGGTGGCGTGCGCTATCTGGCCCAGGGCAACATCGCCCTGGTGCGCGAGGCCTTGCACGAGCGCACCACGCTGCTGCACAACGCCCCGCATCTGGCCCAGCCGCTGGCCTTCGTCATGCCCTCCTACAGGCTGTGGGAGACGCCGTTCTACGGCGTGGGCCTCAAGATGTACGACGCGCTGGCCGGCAAGGCGGGTCTGGGCTCCACCGAGTTCCTGGGCCGCATGGAGACCCTGCGCTGCCTGCCCACGGTGCGTGCCGATGGGCTCAAGGGTGGCGTCAAGTACTGGGACGGCCAGTTCGACGATGCGCGGCTGGCCCTGGCCCTTGCGCGCACGGCCGCGGGCCGCGGCGCGCTGCTCGTCAACTACTGCCCCGCGCGCGGCCTGCTGCACGAGGCGGGCAAGCTGGTCGGTCTGGTCTGCGAGGACGCGGAGTCCGGCCGGCGCTTCGAGCTGCGTGCGCGCGCCGTGGTCAATGCCACGGGCGTCTGGGTGGACGAGCTGCGCCAGCAGGACGGCCAGGCCCTGGGCAAGAGCGTGCGCCCCATGGTTGCGCCCAGCCAGGGTGTGCACATCGTCGTGGACCGCGACTTCCTGCCCTCCGACCATGCGCTGCTCGTGCCCAAGACGGCCGACGGGCGCGTGCTGTTTGCCGTGCCCTGGCTGGGCAAGCTCATCCTGGGGACCACCGACAGTCCGCGCCACGACCTCGCGCGCGAGCCGCTGGCGTTCAAGGAGGAGGTGGACTTCATCCTCAGCGAATCCGCCAAATACCTGCGCCGCGCGCCCGCTGCTTCGGACGTGCGCAGCATCTGGGTGGGCCTGCGCCCGCTCGTCAAGCCGCAGGACGACGAGGGCGGCAACACCAAGGCCATCAGCCGCGAGCACACGGTGCTGGTGAGCAGCAGCGGCCTGATCACCGTCACCGGCGGCAAATGGACCACCTACCGCGCGATGGCCGAGGACGTACTCCAGAAATGCTTCGATGCGCAGCTGTTGCCCGCGCGTCCGGCCGGCGTCACGCAGCAGCTGGCGCTGGTGGGTGCCCCGGCGCAGCCGCAGCGCAAGCGCATGTGCGATGCGCAGGGGCTGCATTCCTACGGCGCCGACGCGGCATGCGTGCAGCAGTTGCCCGGCGCCGATCAGTGGCTGGCCGATGGACTGAGCGAGGCCATGGTGCGCTTTGCCGCCCGGTTCGAATACGCGCGCACCGTCGAGGACATGCTGGCGCGCCGCAGCCGTCTGCTGTTCCTCGACGCCCGCAGGGCCGCCGAGCTCGCGCCGCGCGTGGCCGCCATCCTGCAGGAGGAGCTGGGCCGCGACCCGCAGCTGTCCGCCTTCGTGGCGCTGGCGCAGCAGTACAGCCAGCTGCCCGGATACGCCGATCGTGCAGGCGCTTGACTTTTCCTGAGAGTGCAACGACAATCGCAGGCTTCGCGTTAAATGCGCGAGGTTTCTGCCCAGACGGTTAAGCGCCGCAAAATGGTTTGCGGTGTGGACGACGGGCCCAAGACTGACTGGCTGCTCGCGGCCCTTGAGAGGTTCTCTGGGGCTGTTGGGATGTGCTGGAGCAAGTTGGGAATATTGAAATGATCCAAACAGAATCTCGGTTAGAGGTTGCCGACAATACCGGCGCCAAGTCCGTCCTGTGCATCAAGGTGCTCGGCGGCTCCAAGCGTCGTTATGCAAGCGTTGGCGACATCATCAAGGTGAGCGTGAAAGAGGCTGCTCCGCGTGGTCGCGTCAAGAAGGGCGAGATCTACAGTGCGGTGGTGGTTCGTACGGCGAAGGGTATTCGCCGTGGCGACGGCTCGCTCGTCAAATTCGATGGCAATGCAGCCGTGCTGCTCAACGCCAAGCTGGAGCCCATCGGCACCCGCATCTTCGGCCCCGTGACGCGTGAACTGCGTACCGAGCGCTTCATGAAGATCGTGTCCCTGGCTCCTGAAGTTCTCTAAGGAAGCGCCATGAACAAGATCCGCAAGGGCGACGAGATCATCGTCATCGCCGGTCGTGACAAGGGCAAGCGTGGCACCGTCACGCTGCGCAAGGATGACTCCCATCTGGTCATCGATGGCATCAATCTGGTCAAGAAGCACGTCAAGCCGAACCCCATGAAGGGCACCACCGGCGGCATCGTGGAAAAGGCCATGCCGATCCACCAGTCCAACGTGGCCATCTTCAATGCCGCCACCGGCAAGGCCGATCGCGTGGGCATCAAGGTGCAGGCCGACGGCACGCGCGTGCGCGTGTACAAGTCCAGCGGCGCCGAAATCAAGGCCGCCTGAGGAGTAGCACATGGCACGACTGCAAAAACTCTATCGCGAAAAGATCGCCGCTGAACTGAAGGAAAAGTTCGGCTACAAGTCCACCATGGAAGTCCCGCGCCTGACCAAGATCACCCTGAACATGGGTGTGAGCGAGGCCGTGGCCGACAAGAAGATCATGGACAACGCCGTGGGCGATCTGACCAAGATCGCCGGCCAGAAGCCTGTGGTCACCAAGGCGAAGAAGGCCATCGCCGGTTTCAAGATCCGCGAAGGCCAGGCCATTGGCTGCATGGTGACGCTGCGCGGCGCCCGCATGTACGAATTCCTGGATCGTTTCGTGACCGTGGCCCTGCCGCGCGTGCGTGACTTCCGTGGTATTTCCGGCCGCGCCTTCGACGGCCGTGGCAACTACAACATCGGCGTCAAAGAACAGATCATCTTCCCTGAGATCGAGTACGACAAGGTGGATGCCTTGCGCGGCCTCAACATCAGCATCACCACGACGGCCAAGACCGACGAGGAGGCCAAGGCTCTCCTGGCTGGTTTCCGTTTCCCGTTCAAGAACTAAAGGCAGCGCAATGGCTAAAGTAGCTTTGATCCAGCGCGAACTCAAGCGCGAAAAACTGGCCGCCAAGTACGCTGCCAAGTATGCGGAACTGAAGGCAATTGCCGGCGATGCCAAGCGCAGCGACGAAGAGCGCGAGGCCGCTCGTCTGGGCCTGCAGAAGTTGCCCCGCAACGCCAACCCCACGCGTCAGCGCAACCGTTGCGAAATCACCGGTCGTCCCCGTGGCACCTTCCGTCAATTCGGTCTGGGCCGCGCCAAGATCCGTGAACTGGCATTTGCCGGCGACATCCCCGGTGTCGCCAAGGCCAGCTGGTAAGCGCAGCAGGAGAGATACAACATGAGCATGAGTGATCCCATCGCTGACTTGCTGACCCGCATTCGCAATGCGCAAATGGTGTCCAAGGCCTCCGTGTCGGTTCCTTCCTCCAAGGTGAAGGTCGCCATCGCGCAGGTGCTGAAGGACGAGGGTTACATCGACGGCTTCGAAGTGAAGACCGAAGGTGGCAAGTCTGAACTGCAAATCGCCCTGAAGTACTACGCCGGTCGCCCCGTGATCGAGCGCATCGAGCGCGTCAGCCGCCCCGGCCTGCGCGTGTACAAGGGCCGTGATTCCATTCCCCAGGTCATGAACGGCCTGGGCGTGGCAATTGTCACGACGCCCAAGGGCGTGATGACGGACCGCAAGGCGCGTGCTACCGGTGTCGGTGGCGAGGTGCTTTGCTACGTCGCCTAACGTGGCATTGAGGAGAAGACTGAAATGTCCCGTGTAGCAAAGACCCCGGTGACCATCCCCGCAGGCGTGGATGTGTCCATCAAGGACGACCAGATCAGTGTCAAGGGTGCAGGCGGCTCGCTGTCGCTGGCCCGCAACGCACTCGTGAAGGTCTCCAGCAACGAAGGCAAGCTGAGCTTCGAGCCCGTGAACGACTCGCGCGAAGCCAATGCCATGAGCGGTACCGTGCGCCAACTGGTGAACAACATGGTGCTGGGCGTCAGCAAGGGCTTCGAGAAGAAGCTCACGCTGATCGGCGTGGGCTTCAAGGCCGCAGCCTCCGGCTCCAAGCTGAACCTGAATGTCGGTTTCTCGCATCCCGTGAACTTCGACATGCCCGCCGGCATCACCGTCGCCACCCCGACCCCGACCGAAATCGTGATCAAGGGTGCCGACCGCCAGGTGGTGGGCCAGCTGGCTGCCGAGATTCGCGCCGTTCGTCCTCCCGAGCCCTACAAGGGCAAGGGCATCCGCTATGCGGATGAGAAGGTCGTGATCAAAGAGACCAAGAAGAAGTAAGGAGCTGCAGCATGTTGACCAAGAAAGAGCAGCGTCTCCGTCGTGCCCGTCAGACCCGCATCCGTATTGCCCAGCAAGGCATTGCGCGTCTGTCGGTGAACCGTACCAATCTGCACATCTACGCCTCCGTCATCTCTGGCTGCGGCACCAAGGTGCTGGCCTCTGCGTCCACCGTCGAAGCCGAGGTGCGCTCCCAGCTGGGCGCAGCGGGCAAGGGTGGCAACACCGCGGCTGCGACGCTGATCGGCAAGCGCATTGCCGAAAAGGCAAAGGCTGCCGGCATTGAGAAGGTGGCTTTCGACCGCGCAGGTTTTGCCTACCACGGCCGCGTCAAGGCCCTGGCTGACGCAGCCCGCGAAGCAGGTCTGCAGTTCTAAGCGGAGCGGATAGAAATGGCTAAATTTACCCCCAAGGTGCAAGACGAAGGTCGTGACGACGGTCTGCGCGAAAAAATGATCGCGGTCAACCGCGTGACCAAGGTCGTGAAGGGCGGTCGTATCCTCGGCTTCGCTGCACTGACCGTGGTTGGCGACGGTGATGGCCGTGTCGGCATGGGCAAGGGCAAGTCCAAGGAAGTGCCCGCTGCCGTGCAGAAGGCCATGGAAGAGGCTCGTCGCAACATGGTGAAGGTGTCGCTCAAGAACGGCACCATTCACCACAACGTGACCGGCCACCATGGTGCCGCCGTGGTGCAGATGGCTCCGGCCCCCAAGGGTACCGGCATCATCGCCGGTGGCCCGATGCGCGCCGTGTTCGAAGTCATGGGCATCACCGACATCGTGGCCAAGAGCCATGGTTCGTCGAATCCCTACAACATGGTCCGCGCCACCTTCGACGCTCTGGCCAATTCCACCACTCCGGCGGAAGTGGCAGCCAAGCGCGGCAAGTCGGTCGAAGACCTGTTTGCCGTTTGATTGGGAGGCGATCAATGACAACGCAACAAACGATCAAGATTCAACTGGTGCGCAGCCCCATCGGCACCAAGGAATCGCATCGCGCCACCGTGCGTGGCCTGGGCCTGCGCAAGCTCAACAGCGTGAGCGAGCTCAAGGACACGCCCGAAGTGCGCGGCATGATTAACAAGATCAGCTATCTGGTCAAAGTCCTCTGAGAGGTTGATGATGGAACTCAATAGCATCAAGCCCGCAGCAGGAGCCAAGCACGCCAAGCGCCGCGTCGGTCGCGGCATCGGTTCCGGCCTGGGCAAGACGGCAGGTCGTGGTCACAAGGGCCAGAAGTCGCGCTCCGGCGGCTACCACAAGGTGGGCTTCGAGGGCGGTCAAATGCCCTTGCAGCGTCGCCTGCCCAAGCGTGGCTTCAAGTCGCAGTCGCTCAAGTTCAACGCAGAGGTCACTCTGTCGGCGCTGAATGCGCTGGAACTGGCCGAGATCGACCTCCTTGCTCTGAAGCAGGCTGGCCTCGTGCCGGCCCTGGCCCAGGTGGTCAAGGTGATCAAGAGCGGCGAGCTGAGTCGTGCCGTCAAGCTGACGGGCATCGGCGCGACCGCCGGCGCAAAGGCAGCGATCGAGGCGGCTGGCGGCAGCCTGGCCTGATTTGGTTCTGACGAAAGGCATCTGTGGCTACTAACGCAGCTCAACTGGCAAAAACCGGAAAGTTCGGCGACCTGCGCCGACGACTGGTGTTCTTGTTGCTCGCGTTGGTGGTGTACCGCGTGGGGGCACATATTCCCGTCCCGGGAATCGACCCCGCGCAGTTGCAGCAGCTGTTCAGCGGCCAGCAGGGCGGCATTCTCAACCTGTTCAACATGTTCTCGGGTGGGGCGCTGTCGCGCTTCACGGTCTTCGCGCTGGGCATCATGCCGTACATCTCGGCATCGATCATCATGCAGCTGATGACCTACGTCCTCCCGACGTTCGAGCAGTTGAAGAAGGAAGGGGAGGCCGGCCGTCGCAAGATCACGCAGTACACCCGCTACGGCACGCTGGGTCTGGCGATCTTCCAGTCGCTCGGCATTGCGGTTGCGCTGGAAAGCTCCGCTGGCCTGGTGCTCGCACCGGGCTTTGGCTTCCGCCTGACCGCCGTGGTGAGTCTGACCGCGGGCACCATGTTCCTGATGTGGCTGGGCGAGCAGATCACCGAGCGCGGGCTGGGCAACGGCATCTCGATCCTGATCTTCGCGGGCATCGCGGCCGGGCTGCCAAGCTCCATCGGCGGTCTGCTGGAGTTGGTGCGCACGGGTGCGATGAGCATTCTGGCGGCCATCTTCATCGTCATCGTCGTCGGTCTGGTGACCTACTTCGTGGTGTTTGTCGAGCGTGGTCAGCGCAAGATCCTGGTGAACTATGCGCGTCGTCAGGTGGGCAACAAGGTGTATGGCGGGCAATCGTCCCACCTGCCCCTGAAGCTCAACATGGCGGGCGTGATCCCCCCGATCTTCGCCTCGTCCATCATCCTGCTGCCTGCAACGATCGTGAACTGGTTCAGCGCCGGTGAGTCCATGCGTTGGTTGCGCGACATCTCCGCCGCGCTGACGCCCGGGCAACCCGTGTATGTGATCCTGTACGCGGCCGCCATCGTGTTCTTCTGCTTCTTCTATACGGCGTTGGTCTTCAACAGCCGCGAGACGGCAGACAACCTGAAGAAGAGCGGGGCCTTCATCCCCGGCATTCGTCCAGGTGAGCACACGGCGCGCTACATCGACAAGATCCTCGTGCGACTGACGCTGGCTGGTGCCATCTACATCACCTTCGTGTGCCTGCTGCCCGAGTTCCTGATCCTGAAGTACAACGTGCCGTTCTATTTCGGCGGCACCTCGTTGCTGATCATCGTGGTGGTGACGATGGACTTCATGGCCCAGGTGCAGAATTACATGATGTCGCAGCAGTACGAGTCACTGCTGAAGAAGGCCAACTTCAAGACGACACCAGGTACCTGATACCGACATGCCTTGGGCGAATGCGTTATAGTCGCGGGTTCCCCTGAGGAGCAACGGTTTGTTGATGCCCTTCGATCCATCGCGGGCACTGATTTTGTGTTCCGCGCGCATCGAGTAAGTGGCCGGAACGATTGGACAAGAGTTTAGGAGAATGCAATGAGAGTTTCGGCTTCTGTCAAGAAAATCTGCCGCAACTGCAAAATCATCCGCCGCAAGGGCGTGGTGCGCGTGATCTGCACGGATCAGCGTCACAAGCAGCGCCAAGGTTGATTGGGAATTATTAGAGGACGCACATGGCACGTATTGCTGGTATCAATATCCCGCCCCATCAGCACACCGAGATTGGTCTGACGGCCATCTACGGGATCGGGCGTACCCGCGCTCGCAAGATCTGCGAGGCTTGCGGCATTGCTTATTCCAAGAAGGTCAAGGAATTGACCGACGCTGATCTGGAGAAGATTCGCGACCAGATCGCACAGTTCACCATCGAAGGTGACCTGCGCCGCGAAACCACGATGAACATCAAGCGCCTGATGGACATCGGTTGCTATCGCGGTTTCCGTCATCGCCGTGGTCTGCCGATGCGCGGCCAGCGTACGCGCACCAACGCCCGCACCCGCAAGGGCCCGCGCAAGGGTGCAGCGGCACTGAAGAAGTAAGACTGAGAGAACACTATGGCCAAGTCTCCCGCCAACAACGCCGCCGCTCGCGTGCGCAAGAAGGTTCGCAAGAACGTCTCGGACGGCATCGCCCACGTGCATGCCTCCTTCAACAACACCATCATCACGATCACCGATCGCCAGGGCAATGCCTTGTCCTGGGCTTCTTCGGGTGGCCAGGGCTTCAAGGGCTCGCGCAAGTCGACGCCTTTTGCCGCACAGGTCGCTTCCGAAGTCGCTGGTCGCGCTGCCATGGAGCAGGGCATCAAGAACCTCGACGTGGAAATCAAGGGCCCCGGTCCTGGTCGCGAGTCGTCGGTGCGCGCTCTGGGCGCACTGGGCATCCGCATCACCTCCATCTCGGACGTGACCCCGGTCCCGCACAACGGCTGCCGCCCCCAGAAGCGTCGCCGTATCTGATTCTTTCAGTAAGCCCACCGCCACCGATCGCCTGGTGCGATGGTGGCTCCCGCAGCCTGCTGCGGTAGTTGACAATTCAAGGAAATACAAGTGGCACGATACCTCGGCCCCAAGGCCAAACTCTCCCGCCGTGAAGGCACCGACCTGTTCCTGAAGAGCGCTCGTCGCTCCATCGCCGACAAGGCCAAGTTCGACTCCAAGCCCGGCCAGCACGGCCGCACGTCGGGCTCGCGCACGTCGGACTACGGCCTGCAGCTGCGCGAAAAGCAGAAGGTCAAGCGCATGTATGGCGTGCTGGAAAAGCAGTTCCGCCGCTACTTTGCCGAGGCCGAGCGCCGCCGCGGCAACACCGGTGCCAATCTGCTGGCACTGCTTGAATCGCGTCTGGACAACGTCGTGTATCGCATGGGTTTTGGCTCCACGCGCGCCGAGGCACGCCAGCTGGTGTCGCACAAGGCCATTACCGTCAATGGCCAAAGCGTGAACATCGCCTCCTACATGGTCAAGGCAGGTGACGTGGTGGCCGTGCGCGAAAAGTCCAAGAAGCAAGCGCGCATCGTCGAAGCACTGCAACTGGCGCAGCAGGTTGGCATGCCCTCGTGGGTCGAGGTGAGTGTCGACAAAGTCGAAGGCACGTTCAAGCAAGTGCCCGATCGCGACCAGTTTGGCGCAGACATCAACGAATCGCTGATCGTTGAGTTGTACTCGCGTTAATCCTTGACATCACTGTTAGCGTAATCTGCTCCTGAACCGCGAGGCATCGCGGTTTAGGCGCTGCATCAGCCTTACCGGTGTAACGAGCTGGGGGCATTGAGAAGGAAGTCTGCATGCAAACGAATTTGCTGAAACCCAAGGCCATCAATGTCGAGCAACTTGGTCACAACCGTGCCAAGGTCGAACTGGAGCCTTTCGAGCGAGGCTATGGTCACACCTTGGGCAACGCCATTCGGCGTGTTCTGCTCTCGTCCATGGTGGGTTATGCAGCAACCGAAGTGACCATCGCGGGTGTCCTGCACGAATACTCATCCATCGATGGCGTTCAGGAGGATGTGGTCAACATCCTGTTGAACCTCAAGGGCGTGGTGTTCAAGCTGCACAACCGTGACGAGGTCACGCTGAGCCTGCGCAAGGATGGCGAAGGCATCGTCACCGCGCGCGACATTCAAACGCCGCACGATGTGGAAATCATCAACCCTGACCATGTGATCGCGAGCCTGTCCGCTGGCGCCAAGCTGGACATGCAGATCAAGGTGGAGAAGGGGCGCGGCTACGTGCCGGGCAATCTGCGTCGCTATGCCGACGAGGCGACCAAGTCGATTGGTCGCATCGTGCTGGATGCCTCGTTCTCCCCCGTCAAGCGCGTGAGCTACACGGTGGAAAGCGCCCGCGTCGAACAGCGTACCGATCTGGACAAGCTGGTCCTGGAGATCGAAACCAATGGCGCCATCACCGCCGAGGAAGCCGTGCGCGCTTCGGCCAAGATCCTGGTCGAACAGCTGGCCGTCTTCGCGCAGCTCGATGGCGGCGAGATTCCCGGTGCGGGCACCGATGGTCCTCGCGCGGCCGGTGGTGCCACGTTTGATCCCATCCTGCTGCGTCCCGTGGACGAGCTCGAACTCACCGTGCGTTCGGCCAACTGCCTCAAGGCCGAGAACATCTACTACATCGGTGATCTCATCCAGCGCACCGAGAACGAGCTGCTCAAGACGCCGAATCTGGGCCGCAAGTCTCTCAACGAGATCAAGGAAGTCCTGGCATCCCGCGGCCTGACGCTCGGCATGAAGCTCGAGAACTGGCCGCCCGCCGGGCTCGAAAAGCGTTAAGTTATAATTCCCGGCTCATTTTTGAGCCAGCGCCTCGGGCAGTACCTGATACGGCTGCTCGATTTAATTTTTCATAAGGAAAGCACCATGCGCCACGGACACGGCCTTCGTAAGCTCAACCGCACAAGCTCGCATCGCCTTGCGATGCTGCAGAACATGATGAACTCGCTCATCGAGCACGAGGCCATCAAGACCACGCTCCCCAAGGCCAAGGAACTGCGCCGCGTCATCGAGCCCATGATCACGCTGGCCAAGGAGGACACCGTCGCCAACCGCCGCCTGGCATTCAACCGCCTGCGCGACCGCGACAGCGTGACCAAGCTCTTCAATGACCTCGGGCCCCGCTTCAAGGCACGTCCCGGTGGCTACACCCGTATCCTGAAGATGGGTTTTCGCGTGGGTGACAATGCGCCAATGGCGTTTGTCGAATTGGTGGATCGCCCCGAAGTTGCCGATACTTCCAGCGCAGAAGCCTAAATCAGTGATATAATTTCGGTCTACCGCGCGATGGAGCAGTCTGGTAGCTCGTTGGGCTCATAACCCAAAGGTCGGAGGTTCAAATCCTTCTCGCGCAACCAAAACAATCAAAGGCCTGGCACAAATGCCAGGCCTTTTTTGTTCTCCACGAATTCTCGCTGCAGGTTTGCTGCAATCGGGGCCATGCCCGGCAACCGGTGAGATGGTCCCTGCACATGGCGTCAGCCGGGGTATTGGCTACCACACGCACCGTTTCGGGGGGCACCCCTCCCCGAACAATCCCGCATCGTCGCCCGCGTCACCGAGCTGCGCGCCCTGTGCGCCGAGCTGCGCCAGCGCCTGGCCGATGCGCAGGCCACCCAGTCCCGCCTGGCGCAGGCGCTGGTGGATGCGTCCTGCGCGGGCTGATGGCGGGCCGGATGTCGATTCGCGCAACGCACTACAGTCGTGACCATGAATGATTTCTCGCGATCGCATTTGCTGACGGGCGCCTCCAACTTCCGTGACCTCGGCGGCTACCGGGCCGCCGACGGCCGCGTGGTGCGCTGGCGCACGATCTTCCGGTCCGATCATCTGGCCACGCTCACGCCGCGGGACAGGGATGTGCTGGCCTCCCTGGGGCTGCAGCGTGCGGTGGATCTGCGCGGCCGGGCCGAGAGCGCGGCCCTGGCCTACGAGCTGCCCCATGTGCGCTACCAGGCGCTTCCCATCGAGCCCGTCGTGGCCGAGCGGGCCCGGGAGATGGCGCAGGCCGGCCAGCGCATGACGGCATCGGTGGCGGTCGAGTGGATGCAGGACACCTACCGCGCCTTCGTCTCGGACAATGCGCGGCAGTTCGCGGGGCTGTTCGAGCAACTGCTGTCCGAGGACACGCCGCTCGTGTTTCACTGCACCGCGGGCAAGGACAGGACGGGCTTTGCCGCGGCATTGATCCTGCTGGCGCTCGGTGTGCCGCGCTCGACCGTGATGGAGGACTACCTGCTCACCAACCGGCTGTATCGGCGCCCTGCCGCCGTCGGCAGCTCTACCCCCGACGAGGTGCTGGACGTGATCTGGACCGTGCAGGAGGGCTTTCTGGAGGCGGCGCTGCAGGCCGTCGAGCGCGACCATGGCGGCGTGCCGTCGTACCTGGAGCGCAGCCTGGGGGTGGGCGATGCGGCGCGCAGGCGCCTGGCGGATCTGTACCTGCAGTCGCCCGCCAGCAGCTGAGGCCCATGAAAAAAAGCAGCCCGGGGGCTGCTTCTTCGCGGGTGCCGGAGTGCGCTCAGGCGGTTGCGTCCTTGAGCTTCTTGAGTGCGCGCGTCTTGATCTTGACGGACGCGGGCTTGGCCGGGAACCAGCGCTCTTCGCCGGTGAACGGGTCCTTGCCGAAGCGCTTCTTCTTCGCGGGGACCTGCTGCAGGCCGATCTTGAGAAGGCCGGGCAGCGTGAACTCGCCGCAGCCCTTCTTGTGCACCGCGCCCAGGATGGCCGTCTCCAGCGCGGCCAGCACGGCCTTGGCGGCCTTGGGCTCGACGCCGGCCTGGGTGGCCAGGTGGGCGATCAGCGCCGTCTTGGTGAAGGGCTCCTTGATGGGCTTGAGGGCCGCTGCCGCAGGTGCGGCGGCCTTCTTGGCTGCCGCGGGCTTGGCGGCGGCGGTCTTGGGGGAAGCGGCGGTTTTCTTTGCAGTTGCCATGATGGATGGATTGGATTTCTGGAGGTATCAAAGCGCGCCAGCGGCGCTGGCTGCGCGATTCTAGAGCGTGTGCCGGCGCAGGTCGCTGGGTCAATGGAGCTCGATGCTTGGGGATTACCAGAAAAACACGCGCCCGGGCGGCGCGCCACGGGCCTGTCGATGTGCAAGCGCAGGCATTGGCAGTAAGCTTGCGAAGGGCTGTTTTCCCGTTTCCATTCGATGAGGTGCGAGCATGAGCGATACGACTCCCTTTGGCTTTGGACGCTTCGTCCCGGGCTTTGACTTCCTGCAAAACCTTGCCAAGGGCGCCGCGGCCGGCATGCCGGCCATGCCCGCCACGCTCTCGGGCTGGGTCGCGCCGACCCTGAGTGTGGAAGAGCTCGACAAGCGCATCCAGGAGCTCAAGGCCGTGCAGTTCTGGCTGGAGCAGAACGCCCGCGCACTCACGGCCACGGTGCAGGCGCTCGAGGTTCAGAAGATGACCTTGGCCACGCTGCAGGGCATGAACGTGGCCATGGGCGACATGGTGGGCGCGATGGGCGCAGCGGCCCGGCAGGCACCCGAGCCGAAGGCGCAGGCGCAGACGCAGACATGGCCCGGCGTGAGTCCAGCGCCCGCACCGGCCGATGCGCCGCAGCCCAAGGCCTCACCCAAGGATGCGAAGGCCGCGCAGCCCGATGCCGCGGCCGCGCCCGATGCCGGCCAGGCACAGCCTCAGGCCAAGGCCGAGGGCGCAGCCGCGGGCATGGTCGACCCCATGCAGTGGTGGGGCGCGCTCACCAACCAGTTCCAGCAGCTGGCCGCCAACGCCATGAAGGATGCGACGGCGCAGCGCGCGGCCTTCGAGGCCACGCGCGAGATGGCCAGCGGCGCGTTGAAGACCGCCACCGACATGGCGGCACAGATGGCGGCGCAGGGCATCCAGGGAGCGGCGGCCGTCGCCAAGCAGGCCAGCGCCGCCGTCCCCAAGGCGGCGCCGAAGGCCGCGGCCAAGCCCGCGCCCGAAGCGCCGGCGCAGGAGCAGGCCAAGCCGCGATCGGCGCCGCGCAAGTCGGCAGGTGCCGCGAAGAAGGCCGCCGCGCCGCGTGCGCCCCGGTAATGGCCGGCCACGGGTGAACCATGAAGCTCTTTCCCAGCGCCCATGCCACCCACCCGCAATGGCGCATGGCCGCGGCGCTGGTGCTTGCGCAGCTGCAGGCGCAGATGGCCTGGCAGCAGTACGCGCGCCAGCCCACGCTGGGCTTGCTCTACATCACCGATCACTACGTCGATGACGCCGCGGCGCTGCTGCATTTCCTCGCGCAGCAGCTGCCCTCGGTGACCGACTGGAGCGGCACGGTCGGCGTCGGCGTCGTCGGCAACAACGTGGAGTATTTCGACGAGCCCGCGCTGTCCGTCATGCTGTGCGATGTGCCGCCCGAGCGCTACCGCGTGTTCTCCGGCAGGGCGCCGCTGCCTGCGGCGGCGAGTGCGGGGCAGAGGCCGTTTGTCGCCCATACGGCGCTGGTGCATGCCGATGGCCACACGCCCGATCTGGCGGAGCTGCTCATGGAGATGGCCGGCCGCACGGCAACCGGCAGCCTGTTTGGCGGCGTGGCGGCCAGCCGCGGCACCAGCGTCGCCTTTGCGCGCCATGCGGGCAGCGCCAGCGGGGCGAGCGGCGTGCTCTCGGGCGGGCTCTCGGGCGTGGCCTTTGCCGAGGGCGTCGATCTGGTCAGCCGCGTGACGCAGGACAGCCAGCCCATTGGGCCGCAGGCCGTGATCACCGAGGCGCAGGGCAATGTAGTGCTGCGGCTCGATGGCGAGCCGGCGCTCGACGTGCTCCTGCAGACCCTGAGCGTGAGCCTGGGTGGCGACATGCAGCGTGCGCTGCGCAGCGTGCGGGCCACGCTCGCGGGCCTGACGGATGCGGACACGCCCGCGCAGAAGCGCACGGGCCATTTCGACGCCGACACGCGCGTGCGCCACATCGTGGGCCTGGACGTGTCGCGCGGCGGTGTGGCCCTGGCCGAGCGCGTGGAGGCCGGAATGCACCTGACCTTCTGCCAGCGCCATGTGGCGGCGGCGCGCGCCGACCTCACCCGCATCTGCACCGAGATCCGGGAGGAGCTACAGTCCGCGCCGCCGACGCGGCAAGGGCAGGGCGACGGGGGCCGGGCGGCCGCGAGAGCGCCGGGCGCGCGCCGCATCTGCGGCGCCATCTACGTGAGCTGCTCGGGCCGCAGCGGGCGCCATTTCGGCGGGCCGAGCGCGGAGCTGCAGATCGTGCGCAATGCGTTGGGCGACGTGCCGCTGGCGGGCTTCTTTGCCTCGGGCGAGATCGCCGGGCATTGCCTCTACGGCTACACCGGCGTCCTCACGGTGTTCGCCGGGGCTGCCGTGTGAGCGGTTTTTTTGGGGTGTTTTTGGCATCCAGTGCCCGTCCATAAAGCGCTTGCAGCTATACAAACAATAGTATTGGAGGGTGCGCGGCCGCGCCCCGCGGCTCGCGCGGGCCATGTGCGCGAGCCTGCCCGACGCCCGGGTCGAGTCGTTGTCAACATGGTTCAACCGAGGAGTGATGATGCAGAAAGCCCTGTTTGCCTGCGCTGCAGCAATGCTTGTTTCTGTCGGCGTCGCGCCGCAGGCCCGTGCGGCCGATGACCTGTGCTTTGAGAAGGCCCAGACCCAGACGCAGTTGACGGCCTGCGCGGCCGACGCGCTCAGGCGCAACGATCAGGAGCTCAACCGCCTGTACCAGCAGATGCAGGGCCGGCTCAAGGGTGATGACAAGATGCGCCAGCGCCTGACCGAGGCGCAGCGCCGGTGGATCGAGTTTCGCGATGCCGAATGCGCCTTCACCACGGCAGGGACCATGGGCGGCAGCATTCACGCGATGAACCTGAACAACTGCCTTGCCGAGCTCACGCGCAACCGCGTCATCGAGCTGCAGAACCATCTGGCATGCGGCAAGGGGGCCGACGAGCAGACCGCGCTCGAATGCGCGCTGCCCCGATAAGGTGCGGTGTCAGCCTGCGCGCCGCATCTGCGCGAAGGCCGCAAATTCCCAGCTGCGCATGGCCAGCAGCAGCGTGTAGCCTTCGCGCTCCTGCTCGGGCAGGCGCTGGTCGGCCAGGTGCTGCTGGGCAAAGTCCTGGGCCACGCGCTGCAGGCGCTCGACCAGCGCGGGCGCCAGGCTGCGGGCGATGGAGCCATGCACCAGCATCAGGCCCTCGCCGGCGCCGTCGAAGCCGCCGCCGAAGTAGTCGAGCAGCGCGTGCTCGCGAAAGAACTCCATCACCGGGCCGTGCGGGCGCCAGCGAAAGGTCTTGGCGAGCTTGAGGCGGTAGCGGTTGAGCGGGCGCAGTTCGATGATGCCGATGCGGTCGAGCTGGGCGAGGTATTTCACGGCCTCGGCCTCGCTCAGGCGGTAGGCGGCGGTGATCTGCTCGAGCGTCCACTGGCTCAGCACGCAGATGGCCATGAGCAGCAGCTTCTTGTCGGCCACCACGGCGCGCTCCTGCTCCTGGCTCAGCTCGGCCAGCAGCGGCTGGCTGTCGGCCACGCGCCGCGCGAGGTCGGCAAAGTCCAGCCGGAGCGCGCGGCAGATGGCGTCTATGCGCGACAGCGGCATGTCGCCGCGCGCGAGCATGCGCTTGACGCTGGATTCGGCCATGCCCAGGGCCTGGGCCAGGTCGGCATAGGTCATGTGGGCGGCCTTGAGTTCTTTTTTCAGGGCCTTGATCAGGTCTGCGGTGGTGCTCATGCCGGGGTGGGTATCAAGTGGTGATACCACGAGTGTGGTTCAAGCCACAAAGTCCCACAAGCTGCGGCGTTGTCCGGGCTTTTTGCGCACAATGCGCTGCACTTCGACACCGGCAGCCCTTCATGAGCGACACCCATTCCAACCAGTTTGCGCTGCTCGGCCAGCGCCGCTTCGCCCCGTTCTTCTGGACGCAGTTTGCCGGCGCGGCGAACGACAACCTGTTCAAGTTCGCCTTCACGGTCATGGTCACCTACCAGCTGCAGGTGGCGTGGCTGCCGCCGGCCATGGCGGGGCTGGTGATTGGCGCGCTGTTCATCCTGCCGTTCCTGCTGTTCTCGGCCACGGCCGGGCAGATCACGGACAAGATCGAGAAGACGCGCATTCCGCTTCGTGAAGAACCTGGAGATCGCCATCATGCTGCTGGCGGGCGCGGGCTTCATGGCGGGCAGCGCGGCCGTGCTGCTGGCCTGCGTGTTCCTCATGGGGCTGCATTCCACGCTGTTCGGGCCGGTCAAGTTCGCCTATCTGCCGCAGGCCCTGAACGAGCGCGAGCTCACGGGCGGCAACGGCATGGTGGAGATGGGCACCTTCGTCGCCATCCTGCTGGGCAATGTGGCCGGTGGCCTGCTCGTCGCGCTGCCGGACGTGGGCCATGGCGCCGTGGCCGCGGCCTGTCTGGCGCTGGCGCTGGCCGGGCGGCTGGTGGCGCAGTTCATCCCGCGCGCGCCCGCCACCGACCCGGGCCTCACCATCAACTGGAACCCGGTGAGCGAGACCTGGCGCAACCTCAAGTTGGCGCACGAGAACATCGTGGTCTTCCGCTCGCTGCTGGGCATCAGCTGGATGTGGTTCTTCGGCGCGGTGTTCCTCTCCCAGTTCCCGAGCTTTGCCAAGGAGGTGCTGCATGGTGACGAGCAGGTGGCCTCGCTGCTGCTCGTGGTGTTCTCGGTGGGCATAGGCGTGGGCTCGCTGCTGTGCGAGGTGCTCTCGCGCCGCCATGTGGAGATAGGCCTGGTGCCGCTGGGCGCCATCGGCATGAGCGTGTTTGCCATCGACCTGTACTTCGCCTCGCGCGGCCTGCCGGCGCGGCCCACCATGGGCCTGGCCGCGTTCCTGGCCCAGGGCGCGCATTGGCGCGTGATGCTGGACTTGCTGCTGCTCTCGCTGTTTGCGGGCCTGTACAGCGTGCCCATGTACGCGCTGATCCAGATGCGCAGCCAGAGCACGCACCGCGCGCGCATCATCGCCGCCAACAACATACTGAATGCGCTGTTCATGATCGCCAGCGCCGTGCTGGCCGGCGCGCTGCTGTCGGCGGGTTTCACTGTGCCGCAGGTGTTCCTGTTCACGGCCATTGCCAACGCCATCGTGGCCTTCTACATCTTCATGCTGGTGCCCGAATACCTGCTGCGCTTCTTCTCGTGGGTGCTGTCGCGCTGCATCTACCGCTTCAGGGTGCGCGGCGACGAGCATCTGCCAACGCAGGGCGCGGCCATCCTGGCCTGCAACCATGTGAGCTTCATCGACGCCGTGCTGCTCATGGCCGCGAGCCCCCGGCCCATCTACTTCCTCATGGACCACCGCATCTTCCGCATCCCGGTGCTGGGGGCGATCTTCAGGCTGGCCAAGGCCATACCCGTGGCGCCGCAGAAGGAAGACCCCGCGACCTACGAGGCCGCGTTCGAGCGCGCCGCCCAGGTGCTGCGCGAGGGCGACCTGCTCGCCATCTTCCCCGAGGGCGGCATCACGCGCGACGGGCAGCTGCAGGAGTTCAAGGGCGGCATCATGAAGATCATCGAGCGCGCGCGCGCCGATGGCGTGGATGCGCCCGTGGTGCCCATGGCGCTGACCCATCTCTGGGGCTCGTTCTTCAGCCGCATAGAGCAGGGCGGGGCCATGGTGCGGCCGTTCAGGCGCGGGTTCTGGAATCGCGTGGGGCTGAACGTGGGCGAGCCCCTGGCCGCGGCCAGCGTGCAGCCCCATGCGCTGCGCGAGCGCGTGGCGGCTCTGCTGGAGCTGGGTTGATGGCTCTGGGTTGATGGCATGGCCATGGCCGGGTGAGAAGTATCTTCAAACGATACTGATGGCATGAATTCATAGATCAAGTGCAAAAATCAGCCGGCTTCGGCCGGCCTGCGCGGCACCATGGCGCCCATGTTCAACCCACTGAGTGCCGCTGCCATGCAAAACCTCTCCTCCATCCCCCCACGTGACACCCGCGCCTGGCAGCTCCAGGTCTGGGCCTCGTTCGGCATTGCCCTCGTGCTGTGCGCCGTCGGCCTGGCCTGGCTGCCGGGCGAGCCGCTGGCGCGGGCCTTCATGTTCATGGGCTATGTGTTCTGCCTGTCCACGGCCTTTGCGCTGGCCAAGTTCGTGCGCGACAACCAGGGCGGCGCGGCCCGCGGCGCCGGCGACACGCCGCTGTGGAAGCTCGTGGTCTGGGGCGGCTTTGCCACGGCCATGGGCCTGACCGGCTGGGGCCTGTGGGGCATGGCCATCAACCCGACCTACAAGGCCTTTCTGGGCGTGAGCTGGCTCTACCTCATCACCAGCGCCTTCACCCTGGCCAAGATGCTGCGCGACCGCCATGAGGCCGACCTGTTCGAGGCGCGCCTCGCGGGCCGCCGCGAGGCTGCCCGCGAAGCCGCCCGAGACAGCGACCGCGACGCCTGAGCCCATCCACAGTCCACAAGGAGACGATCATGACCCTGCATGACTTGCGCAAGACCCTGATGGCCGCGGCCCTGGCCTGCGGCCTGGCCTGGGGCCTGCCCGCCAGGGCGCAGAGCGAGGCCTCGGCCGCGCTGTCGCTGATGCCCGTGGCCTCGGTGGTCGCGTCCACCGGGGCGGCCTCGGCGGCAGCCGGAGCGGCGGTGGTGCTGCCCGCGGCGCTGTCGGTGGCCGGCGCCGTGCTCACGGTGCAGGCCGTTGAGGTGTCGGCCAACGCCACCGTGTATGTGCTCGAGCGCGCATCGGACGGGGCGCGCGTGAGTGTCGAGGTATCGGGCCGCGCCGCCACATCCGCCGTCCACGGCGTGGGCACGGTGGTCGCCTGCAGCGTGATAGGCACGGGCGTCATCCTGTCGGCCGCGGGCGAGGTGCTGGCCTTTGTGCCCAATGCCCTGGGCCGGGCGCTGCTCTACAACGAAAGGCTGTGACCATGCGTACCGTGCATCGTGTGATCTGGGTCGCCGCCATGCTGCTGGCGGCCGGGGCGGCGCAGGCGGGGCGCTCGTGCGAGCAGCGCAAGCCCAGCGTGCAAACCATAGAGCGCGGCATGCAGCTTGCGAGCGGCACGGCCCGCGCGCTCGACGCCAGCGGCGCGCGCGTGGTGCTGCTCGCGCGCGCCGGGCAGGACCTGTCGGCCTACGGCCTGCGCTATTCGCACCTGGGCTGGGCCTACAGGACGGACGATGGCCTGTGGCGCGTGGCGCACAAGCTCAACGACTGCGGCACGGCCAGCGGCCACCTCTACCGCCAGGGCCTGGGGGAGTTCTTTCTCGACGACCTGTGGCGCTACGAGGCCGTCTGGGCCGTGCCCACGCCCGAGGTGCAGCAGCGCCTGCTGGCCCTGTTGCAGGACGGCGCACGCACCACGCTGCTGCAGCATGCGCCCTACAGCATGGTCAGCTACGCCTGGGGGCTGCGCTACCAGCAGTCCAACCAATGGGCGCTGGAGACGCTGGCCGCGGCCATGGAGCCCGAGACCGTGCGCACGCGCGCGCAGGCCCAGGCCTGGCTGCGCTTCAAGGGCTATGCGCCCTCGGCGCTGCGCATCGGGCCGCTCACGCGGCTGGGCGGGCGCATGACGGCGGCGAACGTGGCCTTCGACGACCACCCGAACGAGAAGCGCTTTGCCGACCGCATCGAGACCGTCACCGTCGATTCGGCCCTGGCCTGGCTGCAGGCCGCGCGCCTGGCCGGCGCGCCGCAGCGGCTGGTGCAGTAGGGGCCGCGGCGTGCAGGACTTACCCGCCCGCCTTGCGCCGCGCGAGCTCGGCCAGGTAGCGCTCGGTCACGTCGCGCGCCATGGCGGCCGAGCCCAGCGTCTGGCCGGCACCGTCGGTGACCACGCAAAAGCTCATGTCCACGTAGAGCTTGCGCCCGTCCTTGTGCCTGCCGCGCGTGGTGCGCACCTCGCGGCCGCAGTGGCCGCGCGCCAGCGCCCGGTCGTAGCCGCGCCAATGGGCCTCGCGCAGGTGCTCGGGGATGATCAGGTCCAGGCTCTGGCCCAGCGCCTCGTCGGCGCCAAAGCCGAACAGCGCCGCGGCGGCCGGGTTCCAGGCCCGGATGATGCCGTCGCGGTCGGCGTAGATCAGCGCGTCGGCCACGTCGGCGACGATGCGCTCCCAGGGGATGGTGGGGGTGGGTTCCGTGCTCATGACGGCCATTGTGCGCGCGGCGCCCGGGTGTCATGCAGATATTTAGATAAAAATGGGCTCTGGCGCTTATGTATAGTGCGCAGGCAGCTATCAATTCAGTAGTTATCAAGTGGGAAGGCACTATGAGCAAGGCATTGCGTCTGTCGGAAAAATGGTTTCGCCGCGGCCTGTGGCTGGTGGCGCTGGTGTTCGCCAGCTTTCTGATCGGGCTGGGCGGCACCATCGTGGGCGACCTGCCGCGGGTGGAGCGGCCCCTGCAGCTCGACGACTTCCTCGACAAGCCGGCGGCCGAGCGGCTGCGCCAGCAGGTCCGGGACGCGGGCGAGGCCGAGCAGGCCGCCCAGGCGGCGCTGGAGCAGGCGCGGCTGCAGCATGCCAAGGCACGCAGCGACACCCAGGCCGAGCGCGAGGGCTATGCCAACTGGCTGGCCGCGCGCAGCGCCACGCAGCGCGCCGAGCATGACCCCGAGGTGATCGCGCGCACGCGCGCGCTCGACGCTCTCAAGGCCGCCGAGCACAAGGCCCAGCAGGCCGTGCAGGCCGAGCAGCAGGCGCAGCTCGACGCGCGCCAGAGCGCCCAGGCCGCGCGCCAGCGCCTGGGCGAGATGGAGCGCGCGGGCCGGGAACGGCTCACCGCCGAGCGCCATCGCGTGGAGCTGCGCGTGTTTCTCTACCGCCTGGCGCTCACGCTGCCGCTGCTGATCGTGGCCGGCTGGCTGTTCGTGAAGAAGCGCAAGGGCATGTACTGGCCCTTCGTCTGGGGCTTCATCTTCTTCGCGCTGTTTGCCTTCTTCGTCGAGCTCGTGCCCTACCTGCCGAGCTACGGCGGCTATGTGCGCTACATCGTCGGCATCGCGCTCACGGCGCTCGTGGGGCGCTACGCCATCGTGGCGCTCAACCGTTACCTGGAGCGCCAGAAGCAGGCCGAGGCCCTGCCCGAGCGCGAGCGGCGCAAGGAGCTCGGCTACGACGTGGCGCTGGCGCGCCTGGCCAAGGGCGTGTGCCCGGGCTGCGAGCGGCCCGTGGACCTGAAGGACGGGGCGACGGACTTCTGCCCGCATTGCGGCATAGGCCTGCATGTGGCCTGCGGCAGCTGCGGCGCGCGCAAGAGCGCCTTCACGCGGTTTTGCTTTCGCTGCGGCGCGGCGCAGGAGGACGCGGCCAAGGACGCAGGCCATGGCGGGCCGGCAGAGCCGCGGCCTCAGACGGGCGCGGCCTCCCGCATGTCCACATAGGGGCGCACCTGGTCGCGCCCTGCGGCCTTGGCGCCGTACAGCGCCTTGTCGGCCCGCGACAGCAGCCGCTCGAGGCTGTCCTCCGCGCCGACGCGCCGCACCTGGTACAGGCCGGCGCTGAGCGTGACCTGCAACGCGCCCCCCTCGGGCAGGGCAAAGCGCTCGGCCTTGAGCTGCTCGCGCAGGCGTTCGCCCACGGCCAGCGCCTGGGCGTGGGAAAGATGGGGCAGGAACACGGCGAACTCCTCGCCCCCCAGTCGACCGAACAGATCCTGCGGGCGCAGATGCTGCTGGGCCATGGCGGCGAATTGCTGCAGCACCGCGTCGCCCTGGGCGTGGCCATGGCGGTCGTTGATCTGCTTGAAATGGTCCAGATCGAGCATCAGGACGGCGACGCTCGCGCCTTCCTCACGCAGCCGCTCCAGCATGCGGTCGCCGCGCTCCATGAGCGCACGGCGCCCCAGCGTGCCCGTGAGGAAATCGTGATTGACGGCGTGGTTGAGCTTTTCCAGCGCCTGCAGCCGCAGCGCGTAGGCGCAGGCCACCGCCAGCGGCGCCACCGACAGCAGCCCCATGCCCATGCGCAGCGACACCACCTCCCACAGGTGGTTGTGCGTGAACGAGAGCGCGCCCAGCGCCGCGAAGGCCGTCTTCCAGCCATAGAGCAGCAGGTTCAGCACCGTGATGGGAAACACCCCATAGGCCATGGCGCACCAGACCAGGGCCGGCATGACGAAGCCCAGCGAGCCCGGCCCGCCCACCAGCACCGTCACGACCTCCGACACCAGCAGCGCCAGCAGCGGCATCAGCGGTGGTCTGGGGCGCCCGCGCAGCGGCAGCATGGCGTCCTGCAGACGCCATTGCCAGGGCCAGCCCCGCGGGGCGGCCAGCAGCACGGGCGTGACCAGGATGAAGTTGAAGAACTCCGAGAACATCCACATGGCCGCGGACTCGACCAGCGAGATATTCAGGAAATGGCTGCCCGCGGGCCCGCCGACCAGCGCGCACCCCGTTGCGGCTACGGTGCAGCCCGCGAGCAGGTGCAGCACCGAACGCTGGTGGCGCAGATGCACGACCGCCTCGGGCAGGCGCGACAGGTAGAGCCAGCCCGCCAGCACGCCCGCCAGGTTGCCCAGGTTGAGCGCCAGGGCCTTCTGCCATGAGGTGCCGGTGATCATGTCGGCCGCCACAAAGGCCGCGAGCGACCAGAGCCAGGTGCCGGGCGCTGCCGCCCAGCGCGGGTGGCGCAGCAGCAACCCCAGCAGGATGGCGTTGGCCGGCCAGAAGGCCGACAGGTAGTTGATGGGGCGGCTGAAGATCCCCACCAGACTGGCCAGAAAGACACAGCCCGCGAGCAGCAGCTGCGCGCGCCACAGCGACTGCGTGGCGGGCGGCGCTGCAAGGGCGGGGGCTGTGCGTTCCGGCATCAGCGCTCCACAGGCGGCCACGCCCGGCCCTGGCGGCGCATGCAGGGGCGGCGGGTCTCGATGGCGGGTGGGAGAGGGGGAGGCATGGTCCGTCGGCAGCAGGGGCATCCAGGCGAGCGCCGGCCGGGATGCAAGAGGTGGCGTCAGATCAAACCGCGCATTTTGCGCAATTGGGGCGCTTTCGGCTACACCCCGCGTGCCCTGTCCGCCTTGAAGCGGGCGCGGAACTCGGCAAAGCGCCCGGCGTCGAGCGCGTCGCGGATCTCCTGCATCAGGTTCAGGTAATAGTGCAGGTTGTGGATGGTGGTGAGCATGGGGCCGAGCATCTCGCCACAGCGGTCCAGGTGGTGCAGATAGGCGCGCGAGAAGCCGCCGCGGCCGCCGTCCTGCCAGGCCACGCCGTCCTTGCCCGCGCAGGCGTGGCAGGTGCAGCTGGGGTCGAGCGGCTGGTGGTCACTCTTGTGGCGCGCGTTCCTGATCTTGAGGTCGCCGTAGCGCGTGAACAGCGTGCCGTTCCTCGCATTGCGCGTGGGCATGACGCAGTCGAACATGTCCACGCCGCAGGCCACGCCCTCGACCAGATCCTCGGGCGTGCCCACGCCCATGAGGTAGCGCGGCTTGTGCGCGGGCAGGCGGTGCGGCGTGTGCGCCATGATTTGCAGCATCTCGTCCTTGGGCTCGCCCACGCTGACGCCGCCGATGGCGTAGCCGGGAAAGTCCATCTCCACCAGGGCCTCGAGCGACTCCTGGCGCAGGTGCTCGAACATGCCGCCCTGCACGATCCCGAACAGCGCATTGGGATTGGAGAGGCGCTCGAACTCGGCCTTGGAGCGCACGGCCCAGCGCCGGCTCATCTCCATGCTCTTGCGCGCCTCGTGCTCGGTGGTCTTGTGGCCGTTGGTCTCATACGGCGTGCATTCGTCGAGCTGCATGACGATGTCGGAGTTCAGAATCGTCTGGATCTGCATGCTGACCTCGGGCGACATGAACAGCTTGTCGCCGTTGACGGGGCTGGCGAAGTGCACGCCCTCCTCGGTGATTTTGCGCATCGGGCCCAGGCTCCAGACCTGAAAGCCGCCTGAGTCGGTCAGGATGGGCTTGTGCCACTGCTCGAAGCCATGCAGGCCGCCAAAGCTCTGCATGATGTCCAGGCCCGGGCGCATCCAGAGGTGGAAGGTGTTGCCCAGGATGATTTGCGCGCCCATGTCGGTGAGGCTTTGCGGCATCACGCCCTTGACGGTGCCGTAGGTGCCCACGGGCATGAAGATGGGGGTTTGCACGACGCCGTGGTTGAGCGTGAGGCGGCCGCGGCGGGCGTGGCTCGAGGGATCGGTTTTCAGCAGGTCGAATTGCAGCATGGGCGGCATTTTCCCAGACCCCGCAGGGTGGGCGCTGGCCTACACTGAACGCATTGAAGTCCCCAAGGAGAGGATCGCCATGCTGAGAATCATGATTGCCGTCGACGGCTCCGAACTGGCGCTCGATGCCGTGCGCCACGCCCTGATGCTGATGCGCCGCGGCGGCCTGCAGGCCACGCTGGTGCTGGGCCATGTGCAGGAGGAGGCCAGCTTCATGGAGCTGGCCACGCGCGGCGCCGACATGGTGGCCGCCGCCAGCGTCGAGGCCGGGCAGGACCTGCTCGCCTCCGCCGTGGCGCTGGTCGAGGCCGCGGGCGTGCCCTACGAGACCGAGATCGGCCTGGGCTCGCCGGCCGCCACGCTGGTGGACATGGTGGAGCGCTGCGGCTGCGATGCGCTCATCGTCGGCGCGCGCGGCATGGGCGGGCTGCGCGGCGCCTGGCTGGGCTCGGTGTCGCAGGACCTGGTACACCACAGCCCGGTGCCCGTCACCGTGGTCAAGCACGCCGAGCCGCAGGAGCTGCCCGATGAGGACGACGAGGGTGAAGACGAGGATGAGGCGGCGTGACGCCTCGAATGGTCAATCCCGCGAAAGCGGGCAGCCACGGTGGTGAAGGCGGTGGAGTCCTTCAGGCCGCTTTTCTCCATTGCTCCGCGCCGCGCTGCAGCTTGCCGTGCGGCAGGCTGGCCAGGCGCGCGAACAGGCGTGCGCAGTAGCCGCTGATCCACAGGCATTTGTTGAGCTCGTCCACGGGCAGCGGGCCCGAGACGACGACGATGCCGTTGGCCTCCTCGAGCGCGCCCGCGGCGCGCAGGCGCCGGCGCTGGTGCGCCGCCCAGGACTGGATGCGCGCGGGGCTGCCATGCTGGTGCATCTGGCCCGTGCGCCGGTCGAAGGCAATGGCCACGCTCTCGGTCCTGAGCCTGCAGCGGCGCTCACCCGTGACGGTGCTGGGCGCCTCGCGCATGTCGTACAGGCAGTAGCTGCCGGCCTTGAGCTCGTAACGCAGGTCCATGGTCTCCTCCTTCGCCGGCATTGTGGCGGGAAGGGCCCGCGCGCAAAGCGCTGAGAACCGAGCAAAACCGGGGCCAAATCGACTCTGATGTCGGCGCCGCGGGGCGCAGAGCTTCTTGAATGCTCAGGCCAGCGCCTCGGCGGGGCCGAAGAACTCGTAGTGCACCTGGCTGTCGGGAACGCCCAGGGCCTTGAGCGACTGCTTGACCGAGCGCATGAAGGGGCGCGGGCCCAGGAAGTACACATCGGCGTCGCGTGACGTGGGTAGCCATTCGCCCAGGCGCTGTGTGGTGAGATAACCCTCGGCGTCCACGTCGTCTCCTGATTCGGCGCGGTCATAGCAGTAGTAGCGCGTGAGCTGCGGGTGCTGTTCGGCGAGCTGGTCGATGCGCTCGCGGAAGGCGTGCACCGCACGCTCGCGCGCGCAGTGGATGAACACCACCGGACGCTCGCTGGGCAGGGCCGCGGCCAGCATGGGCAGGGTGGGGGTGATGCCCACGCCGCCGCTGATCAGCACCACCGGCCGGTCGCCTTCCTTGAGCGTGAAGTGGCCGGCCGGCGGAAAGACCTGCAGCCGGTCGCCCACATGGACCTGGTCGTGCAGATAGTTCGAGGCCTTCCCGCCGGGCTCGCGCTTGACGCTGATGCGCAGGCTCTTGCCGTTGGCCGGGGCCGACAGCGAGTAGTTGCGGCGCTGCTCCTGGCCGTCGATGTACAGCCGCAGGCCGATGTATTGGCCCGGCTGGTGTCTCACCACGGCGCCGCCATCGGCGGGCACCAGATAGAGCGAGGTGATCTCGGAGCTTTCCTCCACCTTCTTCTCGACCACGAAGCTGCGCTCGCCGCGCCAGCCGCCCTCGGCCGCGGCATTGCTGTCATAGGCCCGCGCCTCGGCGGCGATCAGGATGTCGGCCAGTTGCTGGTAGGCCGCACCCCAGGCATCGATGACCTCGTCGGTGGCCACCTCGGCGCCCAGCACCTCGCGGATCGCGCGCAGCAGACAGGTGCCCACGATGGGGTAATGCTCGGGCAGCACCTGCAGCGCGACATGCTTGTTCACGATCTGCGCGGGCAGGTTGCCCAGGGCCTCCAGGCGGTCGATGTGCTTGGCGTACATCAGCACGCTGTGGGCCAGCGCGCGTGGCTGGGCGCCGCTTTGCTGGTGCGCGGAGTTGAAGAGCGGGCGCACCTCGGGGTACTCGCCCAGCATGGTCTTGTAGAAATGGTTGATCAGTGCCTCGCCTCCAGTCTCCAGCAGGGGAACGGTGGATTGGACAATGGCGCGTTGGCGATCGGTCAGCACGTAGAAAACTCCTGGGGTAGAAAAACAGTCACCGGACACCGGAGGACGTCCGACGAGCGCATCAACAGGGAGCGTGGGCGGCGTAAGTGGCCCGGGCCGAGGGGGGCGATTGTTCACCGACTTCCTGTCCCACAGCGGCGTCATGGGCATGCTCATCGGGCTCGCCAGGGGGCGCGCCAATGACATGTCGAGCATTTTGGGGGCCCGGCCCGCACGCGGGGCCGGGAGGCTCAGAAGTCCACCAGGCTCACGCCCACGCTGAACATGGTGCGGCGGCGGTTGTAGTCCACCAGGCTGTCGCCATAGCCCGAGAACAGCTGCGTGTGCAGGCGCAGGTTGCTTGGTTTGCCCAGCAGGCTGCTGCCCAGGGTCTGCAGCCATTCCAGGCGCACCGAGCCGCGCGCCACCGAGCCCAGCGAGTGGCGTGCCGTCAGCGACAGGGTGTTGTCGGGGTTGGGGTTCCAGGCCAGGGACAGCTCGGCGCGGCCGATGTAGCCGCTGATGCCGGGGTTGTCGTCGTCGGCGGCGCCCTCGGGGATGCGCTTCCAGATGCGGCCCGAGAGGCGCCAGCGGTCGCCCTGCTCGATGCCGGTCATCAGGTAGACGCGGTTCCAGCTGCGCGACAGCGGCAGGCTCTGGCCATTGGACTGGTGCACCAGGCCCAGGCCGCTGTAGCGCCAGCGCCAGCCCCAGGGCAGGTTGGCCGTGGTGGGGTAGACGTAGACGATCTCGGGCTCGTGGTCGGTGGTGCGAAACGGGCGCGAGATCCCGGGGCTGAACAGCTGCCAGTAGGACTGCTGGGTGTAGCCGAACCAGAGCGAGTCGCGCGCCTCGGGATCCGGGTGCGGCAGCAGGCCCTTGGCGAGCTTGGTGCGCACCGACAGCTGCACGCGCATCTCGGTCCTGCGGTAGTCCACCGTGCTGCTGGCGTTGTTGATCGGGTTGGACGAGCGGGGCTGCCGGTTCACGCTGCTGCCATGGACCACGGACACGCTCATGGGCCGGTAGCCGCGAAAGCGCAGCGTGCCGCAGTCGGTGCCCGACTCCAGCTCCCAGAAACGCGACATGGTGGTGTGGGCCGTGCCACGGCAGCCCTCGCCCTCGTCTTCCGGGGGCACGGGCGGCGCGGCCTGGGTGGCCAGCTGCACGGGTGCCGCGGGGCTGGCGCTCGGCGGGTGATCCTGGGCCGAGGCCGCGGGGGCCTGCCATGCCTGGCGGCCCGCCCATTGGTCGAAGCACGCGAGCCGCGCCTGGCCGTCGGCAAGGGCGCTGCATTGGCGCCAGCCGGCGTCGCCATGCGCCGCGGGCTCCTGCGCCAGGGCGGGCAGCGCCATGGTGGCGCCCAGCAGGGTGGGGATGAGTGCGCGCCTCATGGTCGGTCGAGCTTGCGCAGCGTGAAGGCAAACGGGCGGTCGGCCTCGTCGGTCCATTCGCCGCGGATCTCGCGCGCGCAGCTGCCCTCGACGACGTCGCCGAACCAGTTGCCGCTGACGTGCGTGCCGTCGCGCGACTCCTCCATGGTCAGCTGGCCCTGGTGTACGTCGCCGACCACGATGGCGCTGTAGCCCGGGCGCAGGATGCGGCCCTTGACCGTGCCGTCCCACTCGGGATGGGGCGCGAGCTCGAGCACGATGGGGCCGCTCTGGCCGGGCATGTCGGCCTGCCAGCGGCCTATGAGCTCGGGCTGCTCCATCTGCGTCGCCGTGGGGCAGGTGGGGCGCGCGGATTTTGAATGATTTTGGGCGCAGGCACTTATCAGGCAAGCGCTGACAGCTATCAAAATAGAAGTTCTAAACATGTTTCAGGGATTGGCCGCGGGCGCGGCCTGGGCCTTGGCGGCAAATTCGGCGCGCAGCTTGCGCAGTTTTTCGCGCGGGTCTTCGCGGCTGGTGGCGGCGTCGAGCTTCATCTCGGCGATGAAGCGGCTCGGCTGGCAGGCCACCATCTCGCGGCCCTTCTTGCGCTTCTTGGTCCAGCTCACGGCCAGCGTGCGCTGGGCGCGCGTGATGCCCACGTACATCAGGCGGCGCTCCTCCTGCAGGCGTGCGGCGATGTCGTCCGTCACCTTTTGCTGGCGGCCCTCGTCGTCGTCGAGCTTGAAGGGCAGCATGCCCTCGGTCACGCCGACCAGCACCACATGCGGCCATTCCAGGCCCTTGCTGGCGTGCAGCGTGGACAGCACCACCATGTCCTGTTCCTGCTCGCGCTCTTGAATAGTGGACAGCAGGGCGATGGTCTGCGCGACCTCGAGCAGGCTCTTGGTCGGCGTCATCGTGGTGGCGGCCGTGTCGTCGATCTGGCCGCCCGCGCGCTGGGCCATCCAGTCGCAGAACTCCAGCACATTGCTCCAGCGCGCGGCGGCGACCTTCTCGCTGTCCTCGCTGTCGTAGATGTGCTGCTCGTAGCCGATTTCCTTGAGCCAGTCGGCGAGGAAGGCGCGCGCGTCCTCGGCCCCATGGGTGTGGCGCGCACGGTGCTCCAGGTCGTTGATGAGGCGGCCGAACTCGTGCAGCCCGTCCATGCCACGCTTCGGTATCACGGCCGGCAGCATGGCGTTGAACAGCGCGCCGAACATGCTTTGCTTGTGCTGGGTGGCGAACTCGCCCAGCGCCCCCAGCGTGGTGTGGCCCACGCCGCGGCGCGGGCTGGTGATGGCGCGCAGAAAGGCCGGGTCGTCGTCGTTGTTGATCCACAGGCGAAACCAGGCGCACAGATCCTTGATTTCGGCGCGGTCGAAGAAACTCGTGCCGCCCGAGACCTTGTACGGGATGTTGGCGCGGCGAAGGGCTTTCTCGAACGGCTTGGCCTGATGGTTGGCGCGGTAGAGGATGGCGAAGTTCTTCCACGCCGGCGGCGGGTTGGAGCCGGCGCGCAGGCCCTGGATGCGGGCCACGGCGCGCTCGGCCTCGTGCTCCTCGTTGTCGCAATCCACCACGCGCACGGGCTCGCCCTCGCCGAGTTCGCTGAACAAGGTCTTGGGAAACAGCTTGGGATTGGGGCCGATGACGTTGTTGGCCGCGCGCAGAATGGCCGAGGTGGAGCGGTAGTTCTGCTCGAGCTTGATGACCTTGAGCGCGGGGAAGTCCACCGGCAGCTTCTTCAGGTTGTCCAGTGTCGCGCCGCGCCAGCCGTAGATGCTCTGGTCGTCATCGCCCACGGCCGTGAAGCGCGCGCGCTCGCCCACGAGCAGCTTCAAGAGCTCGTACTGCGTGGCATTGGTGTCCTGGTATTCGTCGACGAGCACATGGCCCAGGAGGCGCTGCCATTTTTCACGCACCTCGGCGTGGCCGCGCAGCAGGCGCATGGGCATGCCGATCAGGTCGTCGAAGTCCACGCTCTGGTAGGCCGTGAGGCGCTCCTCGTAGCGCTGCATGATGAGGGCGATGCTGCGCTCGTGGTCGTCCTGGGCCATGGCCAGCGCACGGCGCGCGTCCCAGCCCTGATTCTTCCAGTTGCTGATCGTCCACTGCCATTGGCGTGCCGTGGCCACGTCGGCGGTGCCGCCCGCGCAGTCCTTGAGGATGCCTGTCACGTCGTCCTGGTCCAGGATGCTGAAAGACGGCTTCAGGCCCAGCACATGGCCGTCCTCGCGCACCATGCGCACGCCCAGCGCGTGGAAGGTGCAGACCAGCACGTCCTTGGCCTGGCGGCCTATGAGCCCGGCGGCGCGCTCACGCATCTCGGCCGCGGCCTTGTTGGTGAAGGTGATGGCGGCGATGCGCCGCGGCTGCAGGCCCGTCTCGATCAGGCGCGCGATCTTGTGCGTGATCACGCGCGTCTTGCCCGAACCCGCCCCGGCGAGCACCAGGCAGGGGCCTTCGGTGTAGTGCACGGCTTGGAGCTGGGCGAGATTGAGACCGGACATGGGAGAACAGGAAAGGCTGAAGTGGCAATGTCTGTTGGTTCCCGTCATCCCCGCGAAGGCGGGGATCCAGGCGTCACCCCAATCCTTGGTTTGTCACTGCTGTGGATCCCCGCCTTCGCGGGGATGACGGCCGGCTGTCCAAGTATGGGGCGCAATCAACGGATGTCGCTACCTGAGCCCAAAGAAGAATCGGGCGAAACCCGCGATTATCCCCGCCCCGGCCCCGGCCCCCTCACCCCCATGGCCGCCCGCCAGCGCAGGATGAAGTCGCGGTACGCGGCGTTGGCCAGAGGTGCCGCCAGCTCCGGTGCCAGTGCCACGGGACGGGCGCGCGCGCCCAGCAGCTTGCGCAGCGCCGCGCCGGTGGTCTCGCCCCTGGCGTCCTCGCGCAGCGCGTAGAGGCGCGAGGCACTGGCCATCACCGACTGCCCGCGCTGCGACAGCAGATAGTCCAGCCACAGGCGCGCGGCGTTGGGGTGGGCGGCGCGGGCGTTGAGCAGCAGCACGCGCGAGGTGACCAGCGTGTAGTCCTCCGGAAAGACCACGCCCAGCGCGGGCTCGTCGTGCGCCTGCGCCACGGTATAGGCGCCCAGCAGGTTCATGCCGAAGCGCGCGCGGCCCGTGGAGAGCTGGCGCACCATGGCGGCGGTGGTCAGCAGCAGGTGCGGCCGCGAGGCCCCCAGGGCCTGGGCCGTGGCCCAAAAGGTGTTGCCGTCGGCGGCCGCGTCCTGCGTCGCGAGGAAGTAGCCCAGGCCGGATTTCTGGATGTCGTAGCTCACCACGCTGCCCGCCATGTCCCTCTGCCCTGCCAGCCACGGCGCCAGCGCCGCGTGGCTGCGCGGCGCCTCGGCCTCGGGCAGGGATGGTTTGTGGTGGGCGAAGACCACGGGCTCGTAGGTGGTGGCCCACAGGCGGCCCTGCCACTGCGCCCAGGCGGGCAGGTGGGCCCGCTCGGGCGAGTCGTAGGCCAGCGCGTGCCCGGCCGTGGCAAGCGCCACCATGTGGTCCATGGCCGAGCTCCAGAGCACGTCCGCGGCCTCGCGGCCGAGCTGGTTTTCGGCGATGAAGCGGTGGTAGAGCTCGGTGCTGCCCAGGTCCTCGTAGCTGACGGAGACGCGCGGGTACAGGCGCCGGAAGTCCGCGACGAGGGGCGCGGCCGCGCGCTCGTCGGTGGTGGAATGCACGATCAGGCTGCCCTCGTCCTCGGCGGCGCGCACGGTGGTGGCGTAGGCGGCCGGGTAGCCCGCGGGTGGTCTGGCGCGCGGGGCGTAGTGGAGCAGCTCGTTCTCGGCCTGCGCGAGTGCTGCCAGGGGCGACAGGCCGAGCGTCGTCATGCCGCCGAGGGCATGGCCCAGCATGGCGCGGCGGGAGAGGTGGGCCGGGCGGCTGCGCATCATTCCCCCACGGGTATGAGCAGCAGCGGCTTGCGCGTGCGGCGCAGCACCTCCTGCGTGGCCGACCCCAGCAGCAGGCTGGCGAGCACGCCCTTGCCGCGCGAGGCCATGAGGATCAGGTCGGCATGGCCCCGGTCGGCCTCGTCCAGGATGGCCTGCGGCACATCGTCACCCTCGTGCACTATGAGTTCGGTGACGGGCTGGCGCGGTGCGGCGCCGCCACGCGCGGCGTAGAACTCGGCGATCTGCGCCTCGATGTGCGCCAATGTGCGCACCGCGCGCTGGTCGTGGTAGCGATCGAGCGCGGGCTGCGGCACATGCTCTTCGAGATCGATCAGCGAGCGCTCGCGCTGGTCCTCGATCACCGTGAGCACGCGCAGGCGCGCGCCCAGGCGGTCGGCCAGGCCGATGGCGTAGGCCAGCGCGGCCTCGCAGCCCTCGCCGAGATCGGATGCGTAGAGGATGGTGCGGATGTCGTGGTTCATGGTGCGCTCCCGACCAGTGGAATGACGCCGAGGACGAGCATGGCCGCCAGCATCACGAAGGCGGCCGACAGCGCCCACAGCAGCGTGAAGCGCTGGTGGTCACCGAACTCCACGCCGGCCAGCCCCACCAGCAGATAGGTCGAGGCCACGAGCGGGCTCAGCAGGTGCACCTGCTGGCCCACGAGCGAGGCACGCGCGATCTCGGTCGCGCCAATGCCATAGACCGCGGCCGTCTTGGCAAGGATGGGCAGGATGCCGAAGTAGAAGGCGTCGTTGGAGATGAAGAAGGTGAACGGGATGCTGAGCACCGCCGTGACCACCGCCATGTACGGCCCCATCCAGTCGGGCACCATGGCGATCACGCTGTTGGCGATGGCGTCGACCATCTTGGTGCCCGAGAGAATGCCCACGAAGATGCCGGCGGCAAAGATCAGCGAGACCACGGGAACGATGTTCACGGCATGGGTCTCGAGCCGCTCCTTCTGCTGCTGCAGGCTGGGGTAGTTGAGCATCAGCGCGATGGCCGACGCCACCATGAACAGCACCTGCAGCGGGAATACGTCCATGACCAGCAGCACCATGAGCGCGAGCGTGAGCAGGGCGTTGACCCACAGCAGCCGCGGTCGCGTCAGCGTGGGGTCGCCGCCCGTGACCTCGGCGATGGACTGGCTGCTGACCTGCGCGTCGCCCAGGCTCACGGCGCCCAGCCGCCGGGCCTCGCGCCGCCCCAGGATGAAGGCGACGAAGGTGCACCATGCGGCCGTGATCACCATGGGCGCGATCATGGGCACGAAGACCTGGCCCATCTCCACGTTCAGTGCGCTCACCGCGCGTGCCGTCGGGCCGCCCCAGGGCAGGATGTTCATGAGCTGGCCGGCCATCATCACCACACAAGCCAGCACCAGGCGGTTGAGGCCCAGGCGCTGGTACAGCGGCAGCATGGCCGCGCAGGTGATCATGTAGGTGGTGGAGCCGTCGCCGTCGAGCGACACGCCCGCGGCCAGCAGAAAGGTGCCCACGACGATCTTGGTCGGGCTGCCGCCCACGATGCGCAGCACCAGCCTGACCACCGGGTCGAACAGGCCCGCGTCGATCATGATGCCGAAGTAGAGGATGGCGAACATCAGCATCACGCCCGTGGGTGCGAGCTTCTTGATGCCGTCGAGCATCATCGGCCCCAGGCTCATGCCGAACCCGCCGAGCAGGCCGAACACGATGGGTACGAGGATCAGCGCCACCATCGCCGACAGGCGCTTGGTCATGATCAGCGCCATGAAGACCAGAATCATGGTGTAGGCGAGCGTGGTCAGCATTGCGATCCCTCCACGATGGCGAGGCTTGCATGGTAGCGGAAGGCGCGTCGGCGAGAATGCCGCCCGTGCTCTCCGTACTGTTGGTCACATTTCCCTTCTTCGCCCTCGTGCTGTGCGGCTACCTGGCCACGCGCGGCGGGGCGCTGCACGCGTCCGCCATCGGCGGGCTCAACGGCTTTGTGCTGTACTTCGCGCTGCCCGCCATGCTCTACCGCTTCGGCGCGCAGACGCCCATCGCCCGGCTGCTCGACCCGGCGGCGGCCGGCGTCTACCTGCTGTGCGCGTGCCTCATGGTGGCGGGCACGGTGGCCCTCACGCTGCGCCGCAGGGGCTGGAACGATGCCGCCTTCGGCGCCCTGGTGGCGGCCTTTCCCAACACCGGCTTCATGGGCCTGCCGCTGCTCGTCGCGCTCATGGGCGAGGCCAGCGCCGGCACCGTGATCGTGGTGCTGACGGTGGATCTGGTGATCACCAGCTCGGCCTGCATTGCGCTGTCGCGCCTGGAGGGCGCGGGCGCGCATGGCGTGGCCGTGGCGCTCAGAAACGCCGCGCGCGGCATGGCCGTGAACCCCATGCCCTGGGCCATTGCGCTGGGCGGCCTGGCCTCGGCGCTGCACTGGCGGCTGCCCGCGCCCGTGGACCAGACGGTGGCCATGCTCGCGGGCGCGGCCTCGCCCGTGGCGCTGTTCACGATTGGCGCGGTGCTCGCGCGCTCGCAGATGAACCAGCATGAACATGTGCCGCCGGGCCAGTATGTGCCGATTGCGCTCGCCAAGTTGCTCGTGCATCCGCTGCTCGTCTGGGCCGTGGCGCGCCTGGCCCAGGCGCTGGGTGCGCCGCTGTCCGACTTCACGCTCGCCGTGCTGGTGCTGCTCGCGGCCCTGCCGAGCGCGAGCAATGTGTCGCTGCTCGTCGAGCGCTTTGGCGCGCATGGCGGGCGCGTGGCACGCATCATCATGGTGTCCACGGCGCTGGCCTTCATCAGCTTTTCTGCGGCCGTGGCGCTGCTGACCTGAAATTCCAATGTCCTCCTCCGCTTCCCTGGCAACTGCTGCCGCGCCCGCGCCCCGCGTCCTGTTCTGGCTTGTCGGCGCCTGTCTGGTCTGGGCCGGCGTGTCCTGGCTGGCCAGCGCCAACCTCGACGGCTACAACGACATGCTGGAGAACTACGCCTGGTCCCAGCCGCTGCGCTGGGGCACGCACAAGCACCCGCCGTTCTTCGCCTGGGTGGTGGGGCTGTGGTTTGCGCTCTTGCCGCAGAACGATCTGGCCTACCGCCTGCTGTCCTACGCCAACGTGTTCGTGGGGCTGCTCGGCGTGTGGGCGCTGGGGCGACGCCTGAAGCTCGGGGCGCTCGCGCCCTGGGGTGCGCTGCTCCTGCTGTGGAGCCTGCCCTACACGAATCTGGCGGGCAAGTTCAACGCCAACAGCCAGCTGCTGTCGCTCTGGCCCTGGGCCGCGGCGCTGCTGCTCGCAAGTTGGCAGGAGCGCGGCTGGCGCGGCGCCTGGTTCAGCGCCTGGCTGGGCCTGGTGGCCGCGGCCTGCATGCTCAGCAAGTACTACAGCGGGGTGTTCCTGGCGGGCTTTCTGCTGCCCATTCTTGTGCACCCGGACGGCCGGCGCTGGCTGGCCACGCCCCGGCCCTATCTGGCGCTGGCGGTGTTCGGTCTGGCGCTCTGGCCCCATCTGGCCTGGGTGGCCTCGCACGACTGGGCGCCGCTGGGCTATGCCATGGACCAGGGCGGCGGGCGTGCGTCCTGGCGCTATGTGGCGCGCTTTGCGCTCGCGCCGCTGTTCTACTGGCTGCCGGCCTGGCTTGCGCTGTGCCTGGTCTGGGCACGCGTGCAGGCGCGCCACGACGGCACGCCCTGGCCGCGCCTGGCCGCGCGCCTGCTGCTGCGCAGCTGGTGGCCGCAGGGCGGCAGCGACGTGCTGTTCTGGCTCGCCTTCATGCCCTGGGCGCTGACGTTGGCCTTTGGCGTGGCCGGCGTGGTGGAGCTGTCCACCCCCTGGGCGATACCGATCGGCTATGCGTTTGCGCTGCTGTGGCTGCGCAACCTGCAGCAGCAGGCGCCAGCGGCGGCCGACCGGGTGCGCGAGCGCCTGGCGCGCGCCTGGTGGCCGGTGCTGGCCGTGGTGCTGCTGCTGGGCGTGGTGGCGGCCACGGTGAGCGCGTTGCGCGGCGACAGGGGCTACTACCGGCCCACGCAGGATGCCGCGCGCGCCATCGTGCAGGAATGGCAGGCGCGCCACCCCGGCCAGCGGCTGGCCTGGGTGGGCGGCGACTGGGCCGAGAACGCCATGCTGGCCTTCTACGCACAGCCGCATCTGCTCACCATACCGGGCCTGCCCGATACCGACATCGCGCGCCTGTCGGCCCTGGGCGACTGGCGGCGGGACAACGGCCTGCTCCTGTGCCCGCTGGGGCCCGTGGCCACGCCGCAGCCGGCCACCGATTGCCAGCGGCAGGCGCAGGACTGGCTGGCCGCGCGCGGCCAGGCACCACGGCCCCATGTGCTGCGGCTGCAGCGCAGCGGCTGGCGCTTTCCGCGCCCGCAGGCCTGGGCCTATGCGGTCTATGACGTCGATGCCGCCCCCGCACACGCCAGTGCGGGTCAAGACTTGGAAGAATCCTTGGGACAATCGCCGCCATGACCGAATCCGCCGCCCCCTACCGCGTCACACCGCGCAGCGACTACTACGCCGAATACGCGCCGGCCGCGCCGCCGGCCCCGCTGCCGCGTGCGCCCCTGCGCCTGAGCTGCGTGGTGCCCGCGCACAACGAGGAGAGCACCCTCGAGGCCTTTGTGCGTGCGCTCGCGCAGGCGGTGCAGCGGCTCACGCCCGAGTTCGAGATCATCGTCGTCAACGACGGCAGCAGGGATGCCACGCACGATATCGCGCTGCGCCTGGCTGCCGAGCTGCCGCTGCGCTACCTGGCCCTGTCGCGCAACTTCGGCAAGGAGGCGGCGCTGTCCGCGGGACTGGCGCATGCGCGCGGCAATGCCGTGCTGCTCATCGATGCGGACTTCCAGCACCCGCTGGAGCTGCTGCCGCAGATGCACGAGCTGTGGCTCGCGGGCTATGACATGGTCTACGGCGTGATCGCTGACCGCGCCGCCGAGAGCGGCACCAAGCGCCTGGGCACGGGTGTGTTCTACGGCCTGCTCAACGCCGGCAAGAAGGTCAAGGTGCCGCCCCATGCGGGCGACTTCCGCTGGATGGACCGGCGCGTGGCCGACGCCCTCAACGCCCTGCCCGAGCACCACCGCTTCATGAAGGGGCTGTACGCCTGGGTGGGCTTTCGCTCCGTGGCCCTGCCATTCGTGCCGCTCGACCGCGCTGGCGGGCAGTCGAGCTTCAGCCTGCGCAGCCTGGGCTCGCTGGCGCTGCTGGGCCTGACATCGTTCACCACGCTGCCGCTGCGCATGTGGAGCATCGTCGGCGCCATGGTCGCCGCGCTGGCGCTGCTGTACGGCCTGTGGATCGCGCTCGACGCCCTGCTGTTCGGTGTCAGCGTGGCCGGCTGGCCCACGCTGGCGGCCGGCATCATGCTGTTCTCGGGCGTGCAGCTCATGTCCATCGGCATCCTGGGCGAGTACATCGGGCGCATCTACGACGAGGTCAAGCAGCGCCCGACCTACGTCGTCGCGCGCGACGAAGACCGCAGCCCCTGGCGCGACGCATGAGCGTGGCAAGCCTTCTGGCGCGGCGCCTGGCGCTGCTGCCCCAGCCGCTGCAGTTCGTGGTCGTGGGCGGCTGCGCGGCGGCCACGCATCTGGCGGTGGTGGCGCTGCTCGTGCAGGCCACGCGCATGGCGCCGCTCGTCGCCAACGTGCTGGCGTTTCTCGTGGCCTTCGTCGTGAGCTACAACGGCCACGCGCTGCTCACCTTCGCCAGCGCGCGTGCGCGCGGCTGGGGCGTGGTGGCGCGCTACTTTGCCGTGGCCTGCCTGTCCTTCGTGGCCAACGAGCTGCTCTACGCCATCGCCCTCGACTGGCTGCACTGGCATTACCTGTGGAGCCTGGCCGGCGTGCTGGTGCTGGTGGCCTTGGCCACCTTTGTGCTGGCCAAGTTCTGGGCCTTTCGGAGGCGCGCATGAACGGCGCCGGCCGCGGCCTGATCCTCTGCGCCGACGACTACGCGCTGCATCCGCTGGTGGACGAGGCCGTGCTGCGCCTGGCCGAGGCCGGCCGCCTGTCGGCCACGAGCTGCATGACCACCGCCCCCGGCTGGCGCGCCGCCGCGCCACGGCTTTTGCCCCTGCGCGCGCGCCTGCAGCTGGGCCTGCACTTCAACCTTACCGAGTCCCACGGCGGCGCCTGCGAGGCGCGCGCGCTCGGCCCGCTGCTGGCCGCGGCCTATCTGCGGCGCCTGGCGCCCGCGCGGGTGCAGGACGCCTGGCGCGCGCAGCTCGACGCGTTCGAGGACGCGATCGGTGCGCCGCCCGACTATGTCGACGGCCACCAGCATGTGCACCAACTGCCCGGCGTGCGCGCGGCCATGCTGGCCGAGCTGCGGCGGCGCTATGGGGCGCAGAACCTGCCCTGGGTGCGCTCCACGGCGCCCGCGGGCGCGCTGTGGCGCGACCCCAAGGCCGGCGTCATCGCGCTGCTGGGCGGCTGGACGACCACACGCAGGCTGCGCCGCGCGGGCCTGGCCATGAACCAGGGCTTTGGCGGCGTCTACGGCTTTGACGCGCCCAGCCCCGAGGCCTACGGCGCGCACATGCGCGCCTGGCTTGCCCAGATGGGCGAGGGCGGCCTGATCATGTGCCACCCCGCGTCCGCCGAGGTCGAGGGCGACGCCATAGGCCGCCAGCGGCCCGTGGAGTTTGCCTACCTGATGTCCGATGCGTTTGCGCAGGATCTGCGGCAGCTGGGCTGTCGCGTGCTTCAGAAACGGCTCAAGTAGCGATGCCTGCGAAACCCACCGTCATCCCCGCGCAAGCGGGGATCCACCGCAGTGACGAAGCAACTGCTTGTGTGGCACCTGGATCCCCGCTTGCGCGGGGATGACGGGTTCCCCTTCATCACCCAGCGCTACGACGACTTGGCCGCCTACGCCACCAAGAAGCGGTGACCCGCCCGCGGCCGGCCGCCATTCATTCTCCCTGTTCGCATTCGCAGGCGCCGCACTGCTGGGCTGTGGCAGTCCGTCGCATCCCTTGTACGATGCGCTCCATAAACCGGGTGCGCGGCAGCGCGCCCATGCCCATGCCCATGCAGGCGCCCACAATGTGCAGCGGAGAGAGACAATGATTGAGTGGACCCACCGGCACACCGACATCAACGGCATTCACATGCATTACGTGGAGCAGGGGGAAGGGGTGCCGGTGGTGTTGTGCCATGGTTTTCCTCACCTCTGGTTCAGCTGGCGCCATCAGATCGCGGCACTGGCGGCGGCCGGCTGGCGGGTGATCGCGCCGGATATGCGCGGCATGGGGCAGACCTCCGCCCCCGCCGAGGTCGAAGCCTATGGCGTCGACCCCATCGTCGCCGACCTGCTTGGGCTGCTCGACCATATCGGCGAACAGCGGGCGGTATTCGTCGGCCTGGATTTCGGCGCCTTCGCGGTGTACGACCTGGCGCTGCGCGCGCCCGAGCGCGTGATCGCGGTGATCGGGCTGGAGAATCCCGCCGCGCCCCACAATCCCGACGTGCCGCCGTTGACGGAGTACGCCGAGATCGCCAAGCAGCATTTCCTCCATATCGAATATTTCCGCGAGCCGGGCCCGGCGGATGCGGCGCTCAACGCGGCGCCGCGGGAATTCCTCAACAAGGTGTTCTACGCGCTCAGCGGCGATTACGAGATGGCCGCCGTGTTCAGGCACCCGCCCGGCACCACCTATCTCGACGCACTGCCGGAACCGCCGCCGCTGCCGTGGCGCTGGATGAACGATCTGGAGATGGAGTATTTCGTGAGCGAGTACAGTCGCACCGGTTTCACCGGTGGATTGAACTACTACCGCGCCATGGACCTGAAATGGTCCCAGCGCAAACCCTACGAGGGCGTGCAGAGCCGGGTGCCGGCATTCTTCATCGGCAGCGAACGCGATATCGATCTCGAAGCCTTCCACGGCGACGATCCCATCTCGCTGATGCGTGCCCAGTTCCCTGATCTGCGCGAGGTGGCGATGATTCCCAACGCGGGCCACATGGTGCAGATGGAGTGCCCGGATGAGGTCAACCGCTACCTGCTGAAGTTTCTGGACAGTCTGCGCGGCGAGATCTGATCCGCGAGAGACGGCAAATATGCGCTGGACACCACCTGCGCTTGTCTGTCATGTGATGCAAGTAAAAAAACGCCCCAAATGGGGCGTTCTCGTCAGGGCCTGCACGCGGCTCAATATTCCCAGAACATGCGCTGCAGTTCCTTGGTGTTCGTGCCCTTGGCCAGGGCCAGCATGGCCAGGATGCGCGCCTTCTCGGGGCGCATGTCGTGGGCCACGACCCAGTCGTACTTGTCGTCGGGCTGCTCGGCGTTGCGCAGCACGAAGCCATAGGGCACGCGCGAGGCGCGCACGATGAACACGCCCTTGGCCTGGGCGTCGCGCAGCGGCTGCACCATGCGGTTGGCCACCGAGCCATTGCCCGTGCCGGCGTGGATGATGGCCTTGGCGCCCGCGTTCACGAGCGCGTTGACGGCCGTGGGCTGCACGTTGCCGTAGGAGTAGACGATCTCCACCGAGGGCAGGCTGGTGATGTCGTCGATGTTGAACTCCGACTGCATGGTGTGGCGCTTGACGGGCGCGCGGAACCAGTAGTTCCTGCCCTCGACGACCATGCCGAGAGAACCCCATTGGCTCTGGAAGGCATTGGTCTCGATATTGATGTCCTTGTTGGTGTCGCGCGCGGCCTGGATCTGGTCGGCCATGGTGATCAAGACACCCTTGCCGCGCGCGTCCTTGGACGCGGCCACGCTCACGGCGTTGACGAGGTTGAGCGCGCCGTCGGCCGACAGCGCCGTGCCCGGGCGCATGCTGCCGACGACGGCGATCGGCTTGTCGGTGTGCACCGTCAGGCTCAGGAAGAACGCGGTCTCGGCCAGCGTGTCCGTGCCGTGGGTGATGACGATGCCGTCCACATCGGCCTGCTTGGCGAGCTGCGAGACGCGCTTGGCCAGGGTCAGCAGGTTGTCGTTGGCAAAGCTTTCGGAGGCGATCTGGAACACCTGCTCGCCACTCACGCGCGCGACGTTGCCGAGTTCGGGAAGGCCCGCGAGCAGCTTGTCCACCGGCACCTTGGCGGCCGTGTAGGTGGCGCTGTTCATGGCCGATGCGCCCGCGCCCGCAATCGTGCCGCCCGTGGCCAGCACCACCACATGCGGCTTGGCCGCGGCGGGCTGGGCCGCCGTGGCGGGCGCGGCGCGCGTGTCCTGCGCCTGGGTGGTGGAGGGGACGCCGGCGCAACCGGCAAGGGCGATGGCCGCGGCCACCAGGGACATGCGAAACGCTTGGAAGTTCATGTGGATTCCCAAAAACAAAAAAACGGTCTCGTGGACCGGGGCCGCACTGTGCGTCCAAGGCGGCGCGCGGGCCATGCGGGGAAACCCGGAGCCCGTGCACTGTGACGTTCAGATCGCCTGCGGGTCCACGTCCACCAGCCAGCGCACCAGCCCCCTGTGCCGGGCGCGCTCGGCGTGCAAGAGCGCCTGCCAGGCCGCCAGAAAGCGCTGCAGCGCCGCGCGGCTTGGGCTCTCGAGCAGCATCTGGGCGCGCTCCACATCGGCCACGCGCTGCACGGCCAGCGGCACGGGCGGGAAGATGAAGACCTGGTCCATGCCCGGCAGCTCGGTCGCGCGCGCGGCCTCGGCCGCGGCCTGCAAAAAGGCCTGGGCCGTCTCCTGGCTGCGCGCGTCGGCGCGCACCAGGGCCTGGTAGGCAAAGGGCGGCATGCCGGCCGTGCGGCGCTCGGCCAGCTGCTGCGTGGCAAAGGCTGGGTAGTCGTGGCGGCGCAGCGCGGCGTAGACGGCGTGGTCCGGGTGCCAGGTCTGCAGCCACATCTCGGGCGCGCTCTCCTGGTTGGCCACGTAGCGCGCGTCGCGCCCGGCGCGGCCCGCGGCCTGCATCAAGAGGGCAAACAGGCGTTCCGGCGCGCGAAAGTCGCTGCAAAACAGCGCGCCGTCGGGCTGCACGGCCGCCACCAGCGTGATGCGCCGAAAGTCATGGCCCTTGGCGATCATCTGCGTGCCCACGAGCACATCCACCTCGCCCGCGTGTACCTGGGCGAGCTGCTGCTCGAGCGCCCCCTTGTGTTTGGTGGTGTCGGCGTCTATGCGCGCCACGCGCGCGGCGCGGCGATCCGGGGTGATGACGTTTCTGAGCAGCGCGGCCAGCTGCTCCTCGAGCTGCTCCGTGCCCCGGCCCACGGGGGCGATGTCGGGGTTGCCACAGGCGGGGCAGGCGCGCGGCACGCGCTGGGCAAAGCCGCAGTGGTGGCAGCGCAGCGTGCGGTCCACCTTGTGGAACACCTGGTGCGCGCTGCAATGCGGGCAGTCGCTCTTCCAGCCGCAGGCGTGGCAGTGCAGCACCGGGGCAAAGCCGCGGCGGTTGAGCAGCACCAGGCATTGCTCGCCGCGTTCCACCCGCTCGGTGATGGCGGCCAGGAGCGGCGGCGCAAACACCGCGCCGCGCGGCTGCTGGCCCATGTCCACGAGGCGCAGGCGCGGCAGCCGGCCCGAGCCTATGCGGCTGGGCATGCAAAGGCGCTGGTAGCGGCCCACCTCGGGGCTGCTCGCGTGCCAGCTCTCGAGCGACGGCGTGGCGCTGCCCAGGATCACCTTGGCCGCCTGCTCGCGCCCGCGCCAGACGGCCAGGTCGCGCGCCGAGTAGCGTGCGCCCTCCTGCTGCTTGTAGCTCGCGTCATGCTCCTCGTCCACGACGATGAGCGAGAGCCCCGGCAGGCTGGCAAACACCGCCATGCGCGTGCCCAGCACGATGCGCGCCGCGCCCTGGTGCGCGGCCAGCCAGCTTTTGAGGCGCTGCGGGTTGGTCATGCCGCTGTGCAGGCTGACCACGGCGCCCGCGCCATAGAGCGGCGCAAAGCGCGCGCGAAAGCGCTCCTCGAGCTGGGGCGTGAGGTTGATCTCCGGCACCATCACCAGTGCCTGGGCCTGGGGGCTGGCGGCCAGCGCCCGCGCCACGCAGTGCATGTAGACCTCGGTCTTGCCGCTGCCGGTGCTGCCGAACAGCAGAAACGGACCGGGGTTGGCATCCACCTGGGCCGCGGCGTCTGCCTGCTCGGCGCTGAGATGCACGGCAGCCGCTCCCTCTCCCCCTGGGGGGAGAGGGTTGGGGTGAGGGGGGGCTGAGCCGACACCCTCACCCCCGCCCTCTCCCGCTGACGGGAGAGGGGGCAATGCGGGGGCGGCCCTGCGCATGCGCCGCCCCAGCTGCTCGGGCGTGAGCTCGCGCAGCTGCGGCGGCAGCGCGGCCAGGGCCACCTCGCCCAGGGCGCGCTGGTAGTAGCGCGCCGCAAAGCCCACGAGGCGGCGCCAGGCGGCGTCCAGCGGCGCCACGCCGTCGAGCACGCCGGCCACGGCGCGCGGCGCCATGCCCTCGGGCAGGGCGGGCGGCGCGTCGGGCGCATCCCAGACCACGCCCAGCACCTCGCGCCGGCCCAGCGGCACGCGCACCAGCGTACCCGGCGGCAGGGGCGTGGGGCTGGCGTAGCTCAGTGGCTCGCCCACGGCGCTGTGCGCCGGGGTGCTGACGGCCACCTGCAGCAGGTGGGCGGGCGTGGGCGGAGTGCAGTCCGGCATGGTTCAGCGGCCCTGGCGATGGCGGGAGGCCGGCGCGCCCGCGCGCCTGATGGCCGGCAGCGCACCACAAAAACCAGAGCACCCCTCGCCCGTTTCATGGGCCGCGCGCGCCTGCGATGTGCGCAACAGGGCGAATCTGTGGATAACTTTGTTGAAAAAGCGCGCAGAACGGCCCGCAAGCCGCGTGGCGGCGTGCTCCGCTGCTAGCGCATTCATCCCTGCAATCAAAGAAAACCCCTTATGAATCAATGATCTTTGTCATGTGCGCGCCCTGGCGGCAGACATTGTCGTCCGGAGCACATTCGAGGACGCCGCCGCGTCAAACATGTGCACAACTGGTTTGTCAATAGCGCAGACCAGCCTGGAAATGTGCTAGGGCGACATACCGAAGATGGGGTATTCCTTGCACATTCGGCGGCAAGTGCTTGATTTTGCGGAGGATTCCGTGAAAGTTCAGGATTTCTGTGGATAACTTTGTTGATATCCACGGGTCATGGTGCGCAAACCCTTGTCGCCACATGCTTTGCTTGGATTGCCGACAAAATCAGCATGGGTTTTACGTCCTTGTGAATCAAGCACTTAGCGCCATCTCGGATTTTTTTGCCGGGGGCGTCGCACGTGAGGGCCGGCTTCTGTCGTCGCGGTGACAGCCGCGCCTGCATGTGCATAACCGGCGCCCTTGCGATAGTTCGTGTTAGTCGGCGCTCACAACCCACGCAGGCTGCGCGAATGGCTGTGCACCGCCTCCACCAGGGCCGCCACATGCTCGGGCGGGGTGTGCTGGCTGATGCCGTGGCCCAGGTTGAAGATATGCGTGGGGCCGGTCGTGCCGCGGTCGGTGTGCGGCTGGCCAAAGCTGTCGAGCACGGCGCGCGCCTGGGCGGCCACGGCCTCGGGCGGGGCAAACAGCACGTTGGGGTCGATATTGCCCTGCAGCGCCTTGCCTGGGCCGCCCACGCTGCCGCCGACGATGGCGCGCGCGCGGCCCAGGTTGGCCGTCCAATCGAGGCCCAGCACCTCGCAATCGAGGTTTTTCATGTCGTCCAGCCAGATGCCGCCGCCCTTGGTGAAGACGATGCGCGGCACGCTCTGGCCGTCGACGCCGGTGCGCTTGAGCTGCGCGAGTACGCGCGCCGTGTAGGCCAGGCTGAACTGCTGGAAGCACCCGTCGGCCAGCACGCCGCCCCAGCTGTCGAACACCATCACGGCCTGGGCGCCGGCGGCAATCTGGGCGTTCAGGTAGGCGGCGACGGCATCGGCATTCACGGCCAGGATGCGGTGCATCAGATCCGGGCGGCTGTACATCAGGCTCTTGACCAGGCGGTAATCGTCGCTGCCGCCGCCCTCGACCATGTAGCAGGCCAGCGTCCAGGGGCTGCCCGAGAAGCCGATCAGCGGCACGCGGCCATTCAACGCGCGGCGGATGCTGGTCACGGCGTCGAACACATAGCGCAGCCTGTCCATGTCGGGCACGGTGAGCTGGGCCACGGCGGCCTCGTCGCGCACGACCTTGGCAAACCGCGGGCCCTCGCCCTGGGCAAAGGACAGGCCCAGGCCCATGGCGTCGGGCACGGTGAGGATGTCACTGAATAAGATCGCCGCATCGAGCGGGAAGCGATCGAGCGGCTGCAGCGTCACCTCGGTGGCGAAGTCCACATTCGTCGCCAGGCCCATGAAGCTGCCGGCCCTGGCGCGCGTGGCCCGGTACTCGGGCAGGTAGCGCCCGGCCTGGCGCATCAGCCACAGTGGGGTGTAGTCGGTGGCCTGGCGCAGGCAGGCGCGCAGGAAGGTGTCGTTCTGCAGGGGGGCGAAGGAGGTCGTCATGGGGGCCGATTGTCGCAGCCCCGCCGGGCGCTCAATAGACGACGACCCTGTCGCCCACCTTGACCTGCTCATACAGCCACTTGGCCGTCTGGTAGTCGTTGAGCTGGCTGCAGCCGTGCGAGCCGCCCTCGTAGCCCACCTGGTCGAAGTCGTCCGAGTAATGGATGGCCACGTTCTTGTCGTAGAAGATGGCGTAGGGCATGGGCGTGCGCTCGCCGAAGATGGTCGAGACCGTGTCGCTGTTCATGTACCAGATGCGGAACTCGCCGCGCTCGCTCTCCCAGCCCGGGCGCGCAAAGCGCGCCACGCGCGTGAACAGCGGGCGGCCATCGACCACCAGCGACATCTTCTTCTGCGCCCACGAGATGCACACCACGCGGCCCGTGGCGCAGCGCGGGTCGAGCTCCTGCGTCAGCGTGCTCGCGGGCGGTTGGTCGAACAGCTGGGCGTAGCGTGGGTTGCGCGTCTTGGTGATCAGGCGCGCCCAGGTGCGCTCGTCCATCACCGGGCTGGCCGGCAGGCCCACGGCGGTGCGAAAGCCGCTGATGGCCCGCTGCGTGGCCGCGTCGTACCGGCCGTCCACGCTGCCCTGGTAGTGGCCCAGCTGCTTCAGGCGATGCTGCAGCTCCTTCATGTAGCCCACCTGGCCCGGGCCGGTGAACCAGGGGCCCACGTCGGTGTTGTTCAACTCCGCCGCCGTGGGCTGGTGCGACCTGGGCAGCAGCCTGTCCCAGGTCGCCTGGTCCACGATGCCCGTGGGGCGCAGGCCATGGTCCTTCTGAAACTTGCGCACGGCCTCGCGCGTTTGCAGGCCGTAGCGGTCATCCACGTCATACAGCGCCAGGTATTTGGCGTGGCGCAGGCGCACCTGCAGCTCGCGCACCAGGGGCGACTGCATCTTGTGGCGCAGCTCCTGCGCCAGCGGTGCGGGCTGGCTGAAAGGGCGGGGCGTGGGGGCTTCATGCGGGGAGCCGGCCCATGCCGGATGGGTCAGGAGGCAACCCAGGCCGACAAGGGCGGCGGCCAGGGGGCCGGGACGCAGCAACGACAACATGGCCGCGATTATCCCCAGCCGGAATGGGGGCCACGGCGGGCGTCATCGGGAGCGCCGTCATCGGGAGCGCCGGCGTCCCGCCGGCATGCCGGCAAGATGCTGGCGCTCCCATGCACCTCGCTCCGCCGCGCCAGTTGGCGCGCGCGGCTTCAATCAGCAGATCGATCTGCGCGGGGGCGGGCGTGCTGGCGCAGCCAGGCGGCAAAGTCGTCTTCGGGCAGCTCGCCCGCGGCGACGGCGAGCATGGTGAGCACGCAGTCGGCATCGGTGGCGGTGAGCTCGTAGCCATTCAGGTTCAAAAACAGCTCGGTGGCCACAAAGCCGGTGCGCTTGTTGCCGTCGATGAAGGGGGGGTGCGCGAGACGCCCCAGCCGTAGGCTGCGGCCAGGGAGGCGGCGTCGGGCTGGCCGTAGGCGGCCAGGTTTTGCGGCCGTCCCAGGTCGGAGTCGAGCAGACCGGCGTCGCGCACGCCCTCCAGGCCGCCGTGTTCGGCCAGCTGCATCTCATGGATGGCGACGATGACCTCGCGCGGCCTGCATCTGCTGCGCAAACTCGGGGTTGTATTTGGTGATGCGCAGGCCGTCGGGGGTTTCGGTCACGTAGAGCGAGTCGCCCTTGTCCAGCTGCAGCCGGTTGAGCAGCTCGCGCGGAAACACCGCGCCCATGGAGTTGCCGATCTGGGTGAGTTTGAGCTGGTACATGGTGAACGTCCCTTATTATTACGACAGCAATACCGGCATCCACGCATGTCCACGGCCAGGCCCCGGCCGGCGGGACGCCGGCGCTCCCGGTCAGAGCGCGGCCAGGGCGGCGCGCAGCGCGTCGGTGCCGAGGATCTCGGAGAACACCACGGGCGGGCGGCCCGGCGCCAGCAGCACGTAGACGGGCACGCCGCTGCGCCCGAGCTCGCCCAGCGCGGCGGTGATCGCCGGGTCGCGCCGCGTCCAGTCGGCGCGCAGCAGGGCCACGCGCTTGGCGGCGAAGTCCTGCAGCACCTCGGGGCGCGCCAGGGTGGTGCTCTTGTTGTACTGGCAGGTCACGCACCAGGCGGCCGTGTAGTCCACGAACACGGGCCGGCCCTGGGCCAGGATTTCGTCGGCCAGGCCGGCGCGCCAGGGCTGCCAGCCCGCTTCGCCGGGCGCGGCCGCCTGGGCTGTGGGGGCGGCTTCGATTTCAATGATTTTTGGGCCCCAGGCCCACAGCAGCCAAGCGCCGGCAGCTATGGATAGAGGAGCGAGCACGGCCCGGCTCAGGCCGCGCAGCGTGAGCGCCCAGACGGCCATGGCGAGCAGCACCAGCAGCGCCAGCAGCGCCGCCGCGCCGTTGATGCCGCTTTGCTGGCCCAGCACCCAGACCAGCCAGACCACGGTGGCCAGCATGGGGAAGGCGAGCAGGCGGCGCAGCGTGTCCATCCACGCGCCGGGGCGCGGCAGCAGGCGTGCAAAGCCGGGCAGCCAGCTCGCGAGCAGATAGGGCAGGGCCAGGCCCAGGCCCAGCGCGGTAAAGATGGCGAGCGCCTGCCCCGCGGGCAGCGTGGCCGTGAGGCCGAGCGAGGCGCCCATGAACGGCGCGGTGCAGGGCGAGGCCACGGCCACGGCGAGCACGCCGGTCAGAAAGGCGTCGAGCACCGGGTGGCGCGCCTGCAGGCCGGCCAGGCGCGAGGGCAGCATGGAGCGGAACTCGAACATGCCGCCCAGGTTGAGCGCGATCAGCGTGAACAGTGCGGCAAGTGTCGCCACCACGGCCGGCGACTGCAGCTGAAAGCCCCAGCCCACGGCCTCACCCGCGGCGCGCAGCGAGAGCATGAGCGCGCCGAGCGCCAGAAAGGACAGCAGCACGCCCGCGGTGTAGGCCAGGCCGCTCACGCGGTGGGCGCGCGCGTCCTGCGCATGGCGCGCAAAGCCCGCGACCTTGATGGCCAGCACCGGGAACACGCAGGGCATGAGGTTGAGGATGAGCCCGCCGAGCAGCGCGCCCGCGAGCGCGAGCAGCCAGGTGGCGAGCGGCGCCGGGGCGTGGCTGGCGGGTTGTGGTGGGGCTGCATTGGCGGAGGCATTGGCGGCATTGGCCTTGAGCGCGGCCTCGAGCGCGGGCGACATGCCGGTCAGCGGCGCGAGTGCGGGCCAGCCGCCTGCCACGGGCAGCTCGGCGCGCCAGCCCTGGCCGCCATGGGCCAGCGTCACGGGCAGCGGCTCGGGGCCCTCGCTGCGATCTGGTGAGAGCGGCACGCGCGCCGTCCAGATGGCGCCGTCCCATTGCTGGCTGGGGGTGGCGGCGGTCTGCGTCACGCCCGCGGTCTCGGGGAAGACGTCGAGCTGCTGGCCCTGCAGCGCGGCGGGCAGGCCGGCTACGCGCAGCAGCACGGCGTCGCCATCGACGCGCGCGCCGCTGCCCTCGGCAGCGGGGATGGTGACGGGGTGGGCGCGGGCCGCGGCGTCAAAGGCGGCGGCGTGCAGCGCCGTCGTGCCCTCAATCGGCAGCTGCAGCGTGAATTCGCCCTCCTCGGGAATGCATTCCTGGCGGCACACCAGCCAGTTGGCCTTCAGGCGCAGCGTGACCTCCTTGGCCAGCGGCCCGGGGTTGAAGGCCGGCGAGACGGTGACGGGCACGGGCAGCAGCACCTGGCCCTCGTAGCCGTAGTTGGCCAGGTGGCCTATGGGGATCTTCCTGGGCACGGGCCAGGCGATCTCGCCCGCGTCCATGCCCGGGGGCAGCTGCCAATGCAGCTCGGTGGGCAGGCCCGAGTCGCCGGGGTTCTTCCAGTAGGTGTGCCAGTCGGGGCGGTGCGTGAACTGCAGGCCCAGCCACAGCGGCCTGCCCGGGGCCACGCCCTCGGGCGCCTGGGCGACGAGCTCGGCGCGCACCTGTTCGGTGGTCACCACGCTGCTGCCGGCGTTGGCCGTGGTTTTGAGGTTGATTTGGCCTTTTGCGCCCATGGACAGGGCGCTGGCAGCTATCAAAAAAAGAGTCGGCAGGGCGTGCCGCAGGCGTCGGTGAAACATGTCGCAGGGTGGGAGCGGCCCGGCGGCGGTTTGGTTCCTTCGGTGCCGGCCCGGGGCTCCCAATGGTAGCCGGGGGGCGCCATGGGGGGGACTCATGTGGCTACCATTGGAGCCATGTCATATCCCTCGCGCTTCTGGGCCGATCTCTCCACGCGTGACTTTGCCGAGGCCCGCAGCTGGGGCCTGGCCGCGCAGACCGTGGCCGTGCTGCCGGTGGCGGCCGTGGAGCAGCATGGGCCGCATCTGCCGCTGGACGTGGACGCGCGGCTGCTGCAGGGCGTGATCGATGCGGCGCTGGCGCTGCTGCCGCCCGAGCTGCCGGTGCTGTTCCTGCCGCCGCAGAACCTGGGGCTGTCCACCGAGCACCAGTCCTACCCCGGCACGCTCACGCTGACTCCGGCCACGCTGCTGGCGCTGTGGTGCGAGCTGGGCGAATGCGTGGCGCGCGCCGGCATCAAAAAGCTGCTGCTGTTCAACGGTCATGGCGGCAACGTGGCGCCCATGGACATCGCGGCGCGCGAGCTGCGCCAGCGCTGCAACCTGCTGGTCTACAGCAGCAGCTGGTTCAGCCTGCCGCTGCCCGATGCGGTGAGCGCGCAGTTCAGCGCCGCAGAGCACCGCTTCGGCATCCACGGCGGGGAGATAGAGACCTCGATGATGCTGCACCTGGCGCCCGAGACCGTGCACATGGAGCATGCGCGCGACTGGCGCTCGACCTCGCAGGACCGGGCCGAGCGCTTTGCCATTCTGGGCAATGGGCGCAGCGCCAAGATGGGCTGGGCCATGCAGGACTATCAGGCCGCGGGCGCCGTGGGCAATGCCGCGGCCGCCACGGCCGAGCGCGGCCGCGCCGTGGTCCAGGCTGCGGGGCAGGCGCTGGCCCAGCTGCTTGGCGAGATCCACGCCCTGCCGCTGAGCACGCTGGCGCCGGGGCCGGGCGCGCCATAGTTCGCACGACGGTCCGGCCAGGGCCGCGCCACCCCGGTTGCGGCGCCGCCACTGAGACCGTGCCGGTATCGAGGAAACCTGCGGAGGATGGGTGCAACAGTGGTAAAACCGCCGTGATCGGTCAAATTTAACTAAATGTTTCAAACCATGCCCTCCCTGCCGGCATCCTCCACGCGCTATGCGCAGCAGTTGCGCGAGGGGTTTCGCTGGCTGCGTTTCGGCCCCGAGCTCGAAGCGGAATACAGCGCCTACAGCAGCAGCAACGAGCACCGGCGCGTGGCGTGGTTCAGCGCCCTCTGCCTGCTGGTCTGGGGCGGTTACGCCCTGGTCGACCTGTGGCGCCTCGACGCGGTGGGCTTCCAGGCCGGGCAGCAGGCGCTGCTCACATGGCTGCACATGGTGCGCCTGGGCGGTGCGGTCGTCATCGCGCTCGCGCTGATCGGCGCGCTGTGGCCGGCCCCGCTGCGCGTGGTGCAGGTGCTGATGATTGCGTCGGGGGCCGTGGTGAGCTGCGGCGCCGCCTTCGCGGTCTATGTCTACAAGCTGTTTGGCGTGCCGCATGAGACGGCGATCCTGGTCGCCATCATGCTGGGGCTGCTGTCGCCGTTTGCGATCAGCCTGTGGGTGCAGCTCGCGCTCGCGGCGCTGTACCTGGCCTGCGTGCTGGGGCTGGCCTGGATCGCGCCGCTGCCCGCCGTGCGCCTGGCCATGCTGCAGCTGGGGTTCCAGCTCGCGCTGTCGGCGCTGGTGTTCGGCACAGGCGCGTACTGGCGCGAACACCAGCGGCGCGAGCAGTTCCTCTACCGCGGCGACGCGCATTGGCTGGCCATGCGCGATGCGCTCACGGGGCTGTACAACCGCCGCATGTTCAACCACCACCTGAGCCTGCTCATGGCCCAGGCGCGGCGCGAGGGCCAGCCGCTGGCCCTGCTGCTGCTGGATGTGGACCATTTCAAGAACTACAACGACACCTATGGCCACCAGCAGGGCGACGCGGTGCTGCAGCAGGTGGCGCAGGTGGTGCTGGCCAGCATAGGCCGACCGCTCGATCTGGTGGCGCGTGTGGGTGGCGAGGAGTTCGCCGTGCTGCTCTACGGCAGCGGTGCCGACCATGCCCAGGCCCTGGGCCAGAGCCTGGTCATGGGCGTGCGCCAGCGCGCGCTGCCGCATGTGGCGTCCGGCGTGGCGCAGGTGGTCACGGTCAGCGTGGGCGGCGCCATGCTCGCGCCGCAGGATGAGGCGCGCACGCTGTACGCGCGCGCCGACCGCATGCTGTACGAGGCCAAGAGCGGTGGCCGCAACCGCTGCTGCTGGGAGGAGACGCTTCAGGCGTGAGTGACCAGGGCCGCGTCCTCCGGGCGGTCCAGGTGCGGCAATCCATTGAAGGTCTGCAGCATCAGGCGCTTGCTGCCGATGCTGAACTGCGTCACGGCGCTGTTGCGTATGCGCATGTTCAGCGCGATCGTCACCTCGGGCGGGGTGGACAGCACCTGCCCGATGGCCGCCGCGATGGGGCCGCCGCTGGAGACCAGCAGCACGTTCTGCCCCTGGTGCCGACGGCGCACATGGTCGAGCGCGGCGCGCACGCCTCCGGCAAAGTCGTCCCAGCTGGGCATGCCCGCCGGGCTGATGGTGCCCCCCATCCACTGTGCGAGCGCGTCGCACAGCAGGCGGAAATGCTGGCGGTAGAGCTCGGGCGTGTCCGGGCGCGGCAGCGGCGCGGGGTGCACACAGTGGATCAGCGCCTGGCTGTCGTATTCGTCGAGGCCCGGCAGCTGCAGCGGATCGGGCGCGCCGCCCAGCCCCTGGGTGATGCCCTCCAGGGTCTGCGCATGGCGGCGCAAGGTACCGCAGAGCACGGCGTCGAAGCGCAGGCCGCGCTCGCGCCAGTAGGCGCCCAGGCGTTCGGACTGCTGCCGGCCGCGCTCGCTGAGCTGGTCATAGTCTTTGGCGCCAAACGAGGCCTGGCCGTGGCGCACGAGGTAGAGCGTTCCCATGCGGAAAATTGTGCCCAGAGCGGCCTCCACCCCTTGTCACATGCGCGATAGCAGCTATCAAATATGAAGCAGGCGGGCGCTTGTCCACGGCCCGCGCGGGCCTGCGGCGCGGGTTGCCGGCCTGCTTGCATCCGCGGCTCGATATCCGGCGCATATCGCCCAGGCCGCAATAAATATTGGACGCGCCCATCCCCGGCTCCAATAATCCCCGCCACCAATCAAGCCGGTGGAGCGTTGCGCATGGGGCCGTTGCAGGGAGTTCGTGTGCTGGACCTGTCCAGCGTCATCTTCGGGCCGCTGGCCAGCCAGGTGCTGGCCGACTACGGCGCCGAGGTCATCAAGGTCGAGCCGCCCGGGGGCGATTCCACGCGCCACACGGGGCCCATGCCCGAGCCCGGCATGGCGGCCATGTTCCTCGGCTCCAACCGCAGCAAGAAAAGCCTGGCGCTGGACCTGAAGCGCCCCGAGGCGCAGCGGGCGCTCGCGGCGCTCATTGCGACGGCGGATGTGTTCATGCACAGCATGCGCCCGCAAAAGCTCGCCAGCCTGGGCGTTGCGCCCGAGGTGCTGCGCGCCCGCCATCCGCGCCTGGTCTATGCGAGCCTGCTGGGCTTTCTGCCCGGGCCCTATGCGGGTCGGCCCGCGTACGACGACGTGATCCAGGGCATGTCGGGCCTGGCGGACCTGATGGACCGGCAGGGTGGCGAGGCGCGCTACCTGCCCACCATCGCCGCCGACAAGACCTGCGGCCATATCGCGGCGCATGCCATCCTGGCGGCGCTGTGGCGGCGCGAACGCACGGGCCAGGGCGCGTTCGTGGAGGTGCCGATGTTCGAGTCCATGGTGGGCTTCAACCTTGTCGAGCATTTCTACGGCCAGCATTTCGAGCCGCCGCGCTCGGCCCCGGGCTACCCGCGCGTGCTCGCGCCCTGGCGCCGGCCCTACCGCACGGCCGACGGCTTGGTGGCCATGATGCCCTACACCGACCTGCACTGGCAGCGCTTCTTTGCCGAGGTGGGCGCGCCCGAGCACGCGAGCGACCCGCGCTTTGCCGACATCGCCGCGCGCACCGCGCATATCGCCGAGCTGCTGGAGCTGGCCTCGACCCATGTGGTCCGGCGCAGCACCGCCTACTGGCTCGCTGCCTGCGAGCGGCTGGAGATTCCCGCCGCACCCGTGGCGCGGCTCGACGAGCTGCGCGGTGATGCGCATCTGGTCGCCACCGGCTTCTTCGAGGAACTGCAGGACCCGGCCCTGGGCACGATGCGCTTTCCCGGCGTGGGCGTGCGCTTTGACGGACAGCGCCCGCCAGTTGCCATGCCGCCGCGCCTGGGCGAGCACACGCGCGTGCTGCTGGCCGAGGCCGGGCTCGATGCCGCGCAGATTCAGGCGCTGGTGGAGCAGGGCGTGGCCATCACGCCGCAGCAGACAACGGGGGGAGCATGAACACCACCATGGACATGACGGCCCCACGCCTGGGCGAGGGCTTTGTCTGGCAGGACCTGCGCGTCGGCCAGCGCTTTCGCACCTTTCGCCGCACCATCACCGAGACCGACCTCGTGCAGTTCATTGGCGTCACAGGCATGCTCGAGGCCATCTTCATCGAGGAGGGCTACGAGGGCGGTGCCATCCCCGGGCGGCCCGTGCCGGGGGCACTGACTTACACGCTGATCGAGGGCTTCATCCTTCAGACCATGATCCAGGGCACGGGCCTGGCCATGCTGGAGCTGCACCAGAAGATTCTGGCGCCGGTGCTCGTGGGCGACACCATAGAGGCCATGGTCGAGGTCACGGACATACGCCCCACGTCGAAAAGCGCCCGCGCCGTGGTCACCTCGCGCATCGACGTGTTCAACCAGCGAGGTGTGGCTGTCATGACCTATACGGCCACACGGCTGCTGGCCGGGCGCGGCTGACCAATGGTAATGTCGTCGGCCTGTGCGTGAGCGGGGCGCAGGGCGGTGGCTGCATGACCGGGGCCTTGCACCCCGGTCGTGAGTACATCAGTACTGGTAGACGCCGCGGCCCGTCTTGCGGCCCAGGCGGCCGGCGGCCACGTATTCCTTGAGCAGCGGGCAGGCGCGGTACTTGCTGTCGCCGAATTCCTGCAGGTACACGTCCATCACGGCCAGGCACACGTCCAGGCCCACCATGTCGGCCAGGGCCAGCGGGCCGATGGGCTGGTTGCAGCCGAGCTTCATGCCGGCGTCGATGTCCTCGGGCGTGGCCAGGCCCTCGGCCAGCACGAAGAAGGCCTCGTTGATCATGGGCACGAGAATGCGGTTGACCACGAAGCCGGGGGCGTTCTTCACGGTGATCGGGGTCTTGCCCAGGCGCTCGGCCAATGCCTTCACGGCGTCGTGCGTGGCGTCCGACGTCTGCAGGCCGCGGATGATCTCCACCAGCGCCATCATGGGCACGGGGTTGAAGAAATGCATGCCGATGAACTTGTCGGCGCGGCCGGTCGCGGCGGCCAGCTTGGTGATGGAGATCGACGAGGTGTTGGAGGCGATGATGACCTCGGGCGCCACGAGCGCGTCCACCTGCTTCAAGATCTTGAGCTTGAGCTCGTGGTTCTCGGTCGCGGCCTCGATGACGAGCTGAGCGGCCGCCAGGTCGTCATAGCTCGTCGAGCCCTTGATGCGCGCGAGGGCGGCGTCCTTGTCGGCGGCGGTGATCTTGTCCTTCTTGATCAGCCTGTCGAGGCTGCCGGCCACGGTGGCCACGCCCTTCTGCACGGCGGCGTCCGAGATGTCCACCATCACCACGTTGATGCCCGAGACGGCGCAGGCCTGCGCAATGCCATTGCCCATGGTGCCCGCACCGATGATGCCGACGGTCGTGATCGTCATATGTCTGTCCCTTGAAAGTCCGGTTGGTGAAAAAAGCGACCCCACGATGGTATCGGCAATTGCACGGCGTCCGGACTCGCCGTGGCCGGCGCTGTCTCTCATGCGATGGGGTGGGGCGTCAGGGGCGCGGCGTGGCCGGTTGCGGCGCGGCGCCCTGGGCGGCCGCTGCCTCGCGCGCAAGGCGTTCGGCCTTGCGCCGCGCCGACAGGCTGCGGATCTCGGCCTCGGTCACGACGCCGTCGTGGTTGGCGTCGGCCTCCTGGAACTGGCGCTCCAGCCGCCGGTCGAGCCGCAGCGCCCATTGCACCTCGTCGTGGGTGAGCCGGCCGTCGCCGTTGCTGTCGAGCATGTTGAACCAGCGCACGGCCTGGCGTTCGCCCTGGCTTGCGTCCGGGGCGGCGGTCACCCGCCCCTGGGCCCAGGTCGGCGTGCTCAGGGTGGCGTACAGCAGGACGATGGCGCGCAGGCCGGTGTGCAAGAGGGTCATGGGCCGTTGGAACGATGGGCAGCGGCAAAGTTTCGCACCCAGGCAAGGCTGCGTGGGACGCGAAGGCGCTGGAAGGGGCATTGTGTCTTTGGTCCAATATGCGCCGTATTCACAGCACCCTGGAGATGAACGTGAGCGAAAACCTACCCCCCTTCGGCTCCCTGCGCACCCTGCCCGACGGCAGCTTTGAGGGCCGGCTCGAGCGTACCTATGCGGGCCACGGCCGCGACGCGCTGTGGCGCATGCTGACCGACCCCGCCGGCATTGCCCAGTGGATAGCGCCCGGCAGCATCGAGCTGCGCCCGGGTGGGGCCGTGAAGATCGACTTTCAGGACAGCGGCATCGTGATAGAGAGCAAGGTGCTGGAGCTCGACCCCGGCCGCGTGCTGGCCTATTCGTGGAGCAGCGGCGACGAGCCCGCGCGCCCGCTGCGCTGGCAGCTCGACGAGGTGCCGGGCGGCACGCGCCTGACGCTGACCGTGCATACCCCGGCCGGCGAGGACCCGGCCAAGGCCTGCGCGGGCTTCGAGGGCCATCTGGAGATGCTGGCCGGTGCGCTCGAGGGCGTGCCCATCAAGTTTCCGTTCCAGGTCTATGTGGCGGCACGCGCCGCCTACAACCAGCAGCTCGGACGCTGATCGGGCGCCGGCCCGTCCCGCGACCGGCGTGCTTAAGAAAATTTGAGGGTTTGGCTAAGCGATTCTTAGCAGCGCCCGCGCGGGGCCGTTCCTAGACTGCATGGCACCGATACGGCACATGGTGTGCCGCGTCGGGATGCCGCGGCAGAGTCTGCCGCACAGCCCATGGAATGGAACCGCAATGCAATTCAACCCACAGGAAATCGCCGCCCTGGCGCAGGCCGACGCCACACCGCGCATGGACATGTACGCCTTCATCCACAAGGCCCTGCGCGCGTACATGTCCGACACGCTCGCCGGCCTGGGCCGCATGGACGCGGACGATGATCTCGAGCTGAACCAGACCTGCGCGCGCGTGCTGCAGCTGCTTGAGTTCTGCCGCTCGCACCTCGCGCACGAGAACGACTTCATCCACCCCGCGCTGGAGCGCCACATGCCGGGCAGCGCCGCCCGGGTGGCGCAGGAGCATGAGGCTCACGTGCAGGCCATAGACGCACTGGCGCAGGCCACGGCGCAGCTCATGGGCTGCGTCCGCGAGCGGCGCGCGCAGGTCGCGCATGCGCTGTACGGGCAGCTGGCGCTGTTCGTGGCGCACAACTTCGAACATATGCAGTATGAGGAGACGGCGCACAACGCCGTGCTCTGGGCCCATTACAGCGACGCGGAGCTGGCCGCGATCCATGACGCGCTGGTGGCCTCCATTGCGCCCGATGAAATGCTGGTGGTGATGCGCTGGATGCTGCCCTTCATGGCGCCGGCCGAGCGCGCCATGATGCTCGCGGACATGCGCCGCAGCGCGCCGCCCCAGGCAGTCGACGCGGCGCTGTCGGTGGCGCGCCCGCACCTGTCGCAGCGCGAATGGGACAAGCTCGCGCGCGCCCTCGATCTGGCGTAGCACGGGGAGCGCCGCTGGCGCTGTTCAGGCCGCGAGGTCGTCGAGCAGCACCGGGGCGTCCACGCGCAGGCGCAGGCGCCCGCGGCCGGTTTTCTCGATCTGAATGGCCGTCCCGCTCTCCTGCAGGCGGCGCTGCAGCAGCAGCAGGCGCGCCTCCAGGTTGTCGGCCACGTCGGGCAGGCCCAGGCTGCGATCGAGGCGCAGCTCGCGGTTGCTGAAGTCTGAGCGGCCGGTGCGCGCATGCTCGCGCAGCAGCTTCCAGAAGATGGCGCCGGCCACGCCCTTGATGAGGTAGGCGTCGTTGATGAACACGCTGTCGTTGACCGGAAAGTGGCGCACGCGCAGCGGCTGCCCCTGTGCGGAGGCGGGGAGCGCGCGCGGCGGAGCGGCCTCGGTCGGATCGTCGGGTGCGGCCTGCAGCAGCTCGATGGCCGCGGCCAGCTGCCCCGCCAGGGCCACCAGGGCGTCCTCCTCTGGGTAGCGGAACTGCAGGTCCAGCGGGCTTTCGACAAACAGCACGCCCAGCGTGCGCTCGCCGCTGATGAGCGGCACGGCCATCTGGCTGTGCGGCTGTGCCAGGCCGGGGTAGGGGATCTCGGGTCCGGTCGTGGTGCCATCGGCCTGCAGGCTCTTGCGCAGGCCATGCTGGTAGAGCGCCGCATGTGTGACATGACCTATGCGCACCGGCGTGGCCTCGCGCGCGGCCACACCGATCACGCCCTGGCCCAGGCGTATCTCCGAACCCACGCCCGAGCGCGGGTAGCCAAAGCTGGCCACGGTGTAGAGCTGGCCCGCCTGCGCGTCCAGCATCAGCACCATGGCGTGCTGCACGCCCAGATGCTTGTTCAGGCCCGTGAGCAGCGCCTGCAGCAGCGCGTCCAGGCCGGTGCAGCGCGCCAGGTGCTGGCTGCACAGACGCACGCCGTTGAGCAGGTCGGCGCGCGGTCGCGCAGGCGCCAGCCCCTCGCCGGGCAGAGGCTCGATGCGCTGCACGGCGTACACGTCCGAGCCCTTGAGCGCGAACACCTCGGCCATGCCCTCGTGCGAGGCAATGCCCGCGAGCTGGGCGCGCATGCGCTCGAACAGCGGGCCCTCGGTCTCGGTGCGCAGGTAGTGCAGGTACAGGCGGTAGTAGCGCGCCGTCACCGGGTCGAGCACCAGCACCGTGGCGCAGGGATTGACTAGGATGTTCCGGCGCGTCTTGTTGAAGAACTGGAAGGAGAGCGCGACATGGTCCTCGTCCACATAGAACACCTGCGACAGATAGGCCACGTTGGGCGTGCCGTCGGCGTCGCAGGTGGCGATGTTGGCCGGTATCGCGCCCTCCAGACAGGCCCGGATGGAGTGCAGCGTGGGGGAGCGGTCGTCGCTCATGGTCGACTCGGCAGGGGAGTGCCGGCGTGCGGGCCCGGGGTCTGGTCAAACGCCGCCTCGGGCGTGAACTCCAGCGCGACCAGATCGTCAGGCGGCACCGACAGCATGGCAGCCACATAGTCCGGGCCGTAGCCCACTTGGCCCACGCAATGCTGCATGGCCACCAGGTAGCGGCGCAGCACGGCCTGGTCTCCGGGGGTGGCGGGCCGGATGCGCGCGCCACCGGACTTGACCTGCAGCGAGTGATTGGACGCCGGGTCGCTGAAGACCACGGCGATGGGGCCGCCCGCCTCTATGTCGGCCAACAGCGGGGCCGACTGGCTGGAGCGCAGAAACACGGTGATGAGCTGCCCGTCCGGGCTGATCTGCGCCCCCATGGCGCGCATCAGGCTGGGTCGCAGCCGTGCGTCGCGCGTCGCGACGATGGCGGAGATGCCTGAATTCACCAGGGCGACATGGGTGGGGCTGAGCAGGCGGGGCATGGTTGCGCCCATTGTCGCGCAGGGTCAGGCCAGAAGGCGAGGGGGTGTTGAACCCCACCTGTTCCCCGCATGTGCCCGTGCGTCAGCGCTTGAACACGCTTTTGCCCTCGACAATGGTCTCCAGCACCTCAATGTCCTTGATGGCGCGCTTGTCCACGCTCAGCGGGTCGGCCGAGAGGATGGCCAGATCCGCGAACTTTCCCTTCTCGATCGAACCGCGCTCCTTCTCCTCGAAGTTCTGGTAGGCCGCGTTGATGGTGGTGGCGCGCAGCGCATCCAGGGGCGAGATGGTTTGATCGGCGCCCAGAACCTGGCCGCTGGTGGTCAGTCGGTTGACGGCTGACCAGATCAGCTTCATGGGCTCCATGGGCACGATGGGGGTGTCGGTGTGGATGGTGAATTTCAGGCCGCGCTGCAGGGCAGAACGCGTCGGGCTGATGCGCGAGGCGCGTTCATTGCCCAGAAAAATGTCGCGGTGGCGGTCGCCCCAGTAGTAGGTGTGAAGGACAAAGAACGAGGGAATGACGCCCTGCGCTTTCATCTCATCCAACTGGGATTCGGTGCCCATCTGCGAGTGGATGACGGTGTGCCGGCTGTCCTCGCGCGGCGTTGCGGCCTGTGCACTGCCGAAGGCAAAAAGGATGTCATCGATCGCCTGATCGCCATTGCCATGCACGAGCATTTGCTTGCCCTCCTGATGGATCTTCAGGGCATGCTGGGCCAGGGAGGTTCGGTCGTTGCGGGTGGTGCCGGAGTAGTTGGCATCGCCATGAAAAGGCGTGTGATAGGGGTGCGAGAGATAGCCGGTATAGCCCTGGATGGAGCCGTCGGAAAAATCCTTGATGCCACCCAGCTTGACCTTGCCGCTCGTGAGCTCCACCTTGTCGCTTCCGATCCGGTAGTCGTAGGCCGGCAGCGCAATGACGCGTATCGGAAGGGTGCCGGACTGCGCGGCGGTCTCCAGCGCTGCAATGGCGGGCGCGTAGGTTGCGCCTTCGCTGGCGGTCGTCACCCCCTGGGACGCATATTGCCGGGCCGCAGCCGCAATGCCGGCCTGGACCTGGGCGGCGGTGAAGGCCGGCTTGTGTGCGCTGACCAGTTGCACGGCGGTTTCATCGAGCACCCCCGTGGGTTCGCCCTGCGCGTCGCGCCGGATGGTGCCACCCACGGGGTCCGGCGTGTCCCGGGTGACGTTGGCCAGCGCCAGCGCGGCACTGTTGGCGACGGCAAAGTGGCCGGAGACATGGGTGATTAGGATGGGCTGTGTGGCGGAGATCTGATCCAGGTCCGCGCGCGTCGGGTGGCGCTGCTCTGCAAGCAGGGTGTCGTCATAGCCCCAGCCTGAAATCCAGTCGCTGCCGTCTATTTTTGAGCGTTGTTCGCGCAGGCGGTCCAGAAGGTCGCTCATGCTCTCGATGTCACCGATAGGCGCGCTGTTGAGATTGGCGTCGTACAGCTCGTTGGTGCCTGCCATGGTGAAGTGGCTGTGCGCGTCATAGATGCCGGGAATCATGGTCTTGCCTGCCAGGTCTATGACCGCTGTGCCCTTGCCGATGTAGGACTGCATGTCCGTGTCGCTGCCCACATCGACGATCTTGCCGTCGCGGATGGCAATGCTCTGGACGACTCTGTCGTTGTCGTCCACGGTGATGATGTTGCCGTTGTGATAGACGGTTTGCGCGGCGTTGGGGTTCTCTGCGTCACTGCCGCAGGCGCCCAGGAGCAACAGGGGGGCGAGCAGGACGATCAGTTTCTTGTGGGGCATGGGACAGGTGTGCATGGTGCGTGTGGACCGTAGGGCGTGAAGGAGTCAGTCGGGTTGATGTGAGGGCTTTGCGGGGATCGGCGGGACAGCAGCGCCGGTGTGCGCAGCCTTTCGCGTGCGCGGCGTCATGGCATAGACGAGGGACGCGGCGATGCCGGCGATGCCGGCCCATTGCCAGGCCGAGAGCCGTTCGTCGAGCAGCCAAACGCCCGCGAGCAGTCCGATCACCGGCACGCCCAGTCCTATGGGGGCCACCTGGTTGGCCGGACGCCGCTTGAGCAGCCAGGTCCACAGCCCGTAGGCCACCACGGTGGCAAACAGGCCCAGATAGGCCGCGCCGCCCCAGGCGGTCCAGGAGATCTGCCCCAGTCGTGACAAGGCCTGGGGGCCATCGAGCCAGTGGCTCAGTGCCAGAAAAGGCAGGATGGGAAACAGGCTGCTCCAGACGACGAACTGCACGGCGTCATAGCCGGGATGGCGCTGCTGCAGCCTGCGCGCCACGATGCTGGATGCGCCCCACATGGCGGCGGCGCCCAGCGTGAGCACAAAGCCCGTCACACCGAGGCCGGGCCCGCCGCGCTCGAGGGTGGAGAAGTGCATGCCAAAGCAGACCAGGCCCAGCAAGGCCAGGCCCAGGCCGCCCGCCTGGGCGGGCGTGAGCCGCTCTTGCAGCAGAAACCAGCCCAGCAAGGCGGTGAAGAACACCTGGGTCTGCATCAGCACCGAGGCCACGGCCGCCGTCATGCCCCATTGCAGCGCCAGAAACAGCAGGCCGAACTGGCCCAGACCCTGCACCAGGCCATAGAGCGCCAGCCAGCGCAGGGGCACAGGCGGTCGTCGCAGCAACACCAGCAAGGGTGCGGCCGCAAACACATAGCGCCAGGCACCGAGCTGCATGGGCGTGAACTCGCGCAGCGCGAGCTTCATGGCCACGAAGTTCAGGCCCCAGATCAGGACCACGGCCAGGGCGGCCGCCACCTCACGCCCCGAGAAGGCGGTGCGCATGTTCATAGGGCGGGCCTGTCCTTGCGGAAGGCGTTCTTGACGGCGATCTTGCCGTCCCGGAAGGTGAACACATCCACCATGCGCGCCTCCATGCGCCGTCCATCGCTGGCGCGGGTGCCGCAGAACGTGGATTCGCTCACCCCGCGTGTGCCCTGCACGAAATGTTCGGCATCCAGCCAGCGCGCGTCGGGGCAGTTCTTCCACGCCAGCGCAAAGCCCTGGCGCACCGCCTCGCGGCCCACATAGCTGGTGCCCTGCAGCTCGGGACCGGCGGTGGCGTGGAACACGCAGTCGTCGGCCATGCAGGCCATGAGGGTGTCGATGTCGTGCTGGTTCCAGGCCTGTGAGAAGCGCTGCAGCAGGGCCAGCAACTGGTCAGATGTGTGGGATTCCGGGGTGGCGGACATGGGGGCTCCTGGTGGGTGATCGACGCACCCATCGTAGGAATGGCGGGTAGGCCGGCATGGCACCAGTTGCGCCGCCGCATGGGGCCAGAACCGCTGCGGCTGGTGCCATGGCGACAGGCATCTGGCACCACGACGCAGGTGCGCTGCGGCGCAAGATGGCTTGCCATGACCGGGGGCGATGACAAGGTCTCCCGGGCTTGCTTTGAAAGGCTGAATACCCATGTCCGCACCCGCACCGCTGCATCCCTACGACCCCCAATACGATCCCCTGGTGGCCGCCGACCCAGGTCACGGCCGCGCCTATGCGCCGACCTACTGGGTGGGCACGGCCGGCACGCCGCCTGCCGATGACGGCCCGGTGTGCCGGGACATGGATGTGGACGTGGCCATCGTCGGCGCCGGATTCACCGGGCTGGCCACGGCGCTGTTCCTGGCGCGCGAGCATGGCATCAAGGCCGTGGTGCTGGAGGCCAATCAGACCGCCTGGGGCTGCACCAGCCGCAACGGTGGCCAGGGCCAGAATGCGGCCGGGCGGCTGTATCGGTCACAGTGGATCGAGCGCTGGGGCAAGGCGACGGCGCTGCGCCTGGATGCGGAGATCCGCGAGGGCTTCGAGACCTTCAAGTCGCTGGTGGCCGAGGTGCCGGAATGCGAGCCCCAGGGCGGCGGGCATCTGTACATCGCCCACCGCCCCGAGAAGCTGGACTTTCTGCGCCACGAAACCCAGGTCATGCGCGATGTCTTCGGCTATGACGCGCGCATGCTGTCGCGCGAGGAGGTGCGCGAGCGCTATGTGGACGACCAGGAATGCCATGGCGCCCAGCATGAGCCCGATGGCATTGGCGTGCACCCGCTGAAACTGGCCTTTGGCTACCAGCGCATGGCCAGGGCGCTGGGCGTCAAGATTCATACGGCCAGCCCGGTGCAAGGTTTTGAAACCATCCAGGGCGTGCACCACCTGCGCACGCCGGGCGGCATGGTGCGCGCCAGGGCCGTGGGCTTTGCGACCGGGGGCTATACCAGCTTCGGCCTGCACCCCAGCCTGGATGCCAAGATCATGCCGATTCTGTCGAACTCCATGGTCACCCGGCCGCTGACCGAGGAGGAGATCGCTGCCACCGGCTTCAAGACCCACGAGGTGATCACCGACACGCGCACCCTGCGCTTCTACTACCGCCTGCTGCCCGACAGACGTGTGCAGATCGGCAGCCGCAGCGCCATCACCGGGGCCGACGCACCATCGCCTAGGCACATGGCGGTGCTGGTGCAGGGGCTGGAGCGCAAGTTCCCGGCGCTCAAGGGCATTCAGGTGGACTATTCCTGGTGGGGCTGGGTGGATGTGAGCCATGACATGATGCCGCGCATCACCCAGCCCGACCCCAAGGCGGCGGTGTTCTACGCGCTGGGCTATGGCGGCAACGGCGTCGCCTTTTCGGCCCATGCGGGCCGCCGGCTCGCGCAGCGCATCGCCGGCCAGCGTCTGCCCCAGGCCGACCTGCCGATATATGCCGGGCCTTTGGACTATCCGTTCATGTTCAACAACGTGCGCCTGCCGCAGTCACGCTGGTTTGCGCCCGTGCGCCGGTTCGGCCAGCATTGCCTGTTCCACTGGTACCACTGGAAGGACGAGGTGCGCTGCTGAGCGGCCTGGGGGCCGGGTCAGGCGTCTGCCGCCTGCGGGGCAGGCCTGGCCGCGCGGTGGTCATGGGCCTGGCGCCAGTCCTCAAAGGCCTGGCCCAGGGCCTGCATGCCGGCGTCGATGCGGTCCTCGGGCACGGCGCCAAAGCCCAGGCGGAAGTACTGCGTGGGCCGCGCCACGCCGGGGGCCAGCTCGAGGAAATGCACGTCACCGGGCTCGATCAGCACGCCTCGGCGGGCGGCAAGCTTTTGCAGCTCCCAGGCATCGAGCGCATCCGGCCCCTGGATCCAGAGCGAGGAGCCGCCCGGCTGCTCCACATAGTGGCATTCGGGCAGATAGGTGCGCAGCGCGCGCACCATGCGCTGCCATTTGCGCGCCAGGTTTTCGCGCCAGCGCCGCGCATGTTCGTCGCCATAACCCATGGACAGAAAGATGGCCATGATGCGCTGGTTGTTCAGGGGCGGGTGGCGGTACATGTAGCGCCGCAGCGCGCGCAGCTCCTGCACCAGCACCTCGTCGGCGACGATGAAGCCCAGGCGCAGGCCGGGAATCATGTTCTTGCTCAGGCTGCCCAGGTAGATGACATGGGAGCTGCTGTCAAAGCTCTTGAGCGCGGGGTGGTTGCCGCCCAGTTCGTTGTGCTCGGTGTCGTAGTCGTCCTCGATGATGAGGAAGTCATGCTGGCGCGCGCGCTCGATCAGATCCATGCGGCGGTAGACGGGCATGGTGGCATTGGTGGGGGACTGGTGGCTGGGGGTACAGAACACCAGGTCGCAGTGATGCAGGTGGGGGCCTGGCACCAGGCCCTGACTGTCGACGCGCAAGGGCAGCATCTGGCAGCCCGCCATGGCAAAAATGCTGCGTGCATCGACATAGCCAGGATCTTCCATGCCCAGCACCACGCCGGGCCGTCCCAGCAGCTGGGCCAGCAGGTACAGCGAGTTCTGCGTGCCTATCGTGATCAGCACCTGCTGCGGGCACGCGCGAATGCCGCGCCGCGGCAGGATGCGCTGCACGATCTGCTCGACCAGCATGTCGTCGTCATGCATGACCTGGTCGTCCACCCAGTGGCCCATATGGGCGCGAACATGGGCCAGACGTGCACAGTGGCGCCAGCGGGCGGCAACGTGGTCGTCGTACTCCACCTGGCCATAGATGAAGGGATAGGGATAGTTGCGCCAGTTGCGCGGCTTGGTGATGGATGGCTGCAAAGAGGGCCGATGCTGCAGGCGTGCGCCCCAGTTTGGTGCATGCGGTGATGCGGCGAAGAGCCGCTGTGGGTCGGGCTGGATGCGCATGCGCACGCGTTGGCGCACAAAGCTTTCGTTGATGAAGTAGCCGCGCCGGCTTGCGGGCGTCAGGAATCCGTCCTGCACCAGGCGCTCGTAGACCAGCACCACGGTGTTGCGCGAGATCTTGAGCAACTGGCTCAGGTGCCGCGAGGAGGGCATGGGCTCCGTGGGCAGCAGGGCGCCATCCAGCAGGGCGCTGAGCAGTTGTTCGTGCAGCTGATCCTGCAGGCCACGGCCGGATTCAAAGGGGCGTAGATAGCGTTCGAGCATGGGAGTTTCAGGGCAGTGGGCAAGGGCTGCACCGCGCAGTGCGGGCCTGTGTGCCACTGCAAGAAGCAGGCCAGTGATGGCTGGCTTGCTTCTTGCAGAGGCTTGGGCACTGGCACCACAAAAGGTGGTGACTGGATCCAGGGCGGTCCACAGGCCCGTCCTAGCATCCCCTCAGGTTTTCAAGTTCACTGCACGGAGGTTCTCTCATGTCGATCCACAGGCTTTCCTTTTCCCGTCGCGCGCTGATGGTGGCAACCGCCGCAGCTCTGGCCGGTGCCGCAACCGGAGTGCATGCCCAGAGCGCACAGACCGTCACCATCGGTGTGCAGTCCATGTATGGGCCGTGGAAGCGGGCCATCGTCGACCAGGAGTTCGAAAAGGCCACGGGCTGGAAGATTCAGTGGCGCAACTTCGACAGCGGCGGGGACGTGGTTGCGGCCATGGCCTCGGGCGATGTGCAGATCGGCGTGGCCGGCAGCAGCCCGGTGGCGGCCGCCGTCAGCCGTGGCGTGCCCATCCAGGTGTTCTGGATCCTGGACAACATCAACGAGGCCGAGGCCCTGGTGGTGCGCAACGCCAGCGGCGTGCAGAAGATGGCCGATCTGGCCGGCAAGAAGCTCGCCGTGCCCTTTGTCTCGACCACGCATTTCCACACCATGTTCGCCCTGGAGCACTATGGCCTGCAAGGCAAGGTCCAGGTCATGAACCTGCAGCCCTCGGACATTCCCGCCGCCTGGGCGCGCGGCGACATCGATGCCGCCTTCATCTGGGACCCGGCGCTGGGCAAGCTCAAGCAGGACGGCAAGGTCCTGCTGACCTCGGGCGATCTCACCAAGCTGGGCAAGGCCACGTTCGACGCGCTGGTGGTGAACAAGGGCTTTGCTGAGAAGAACGGTGCGGCCATGCAGGCCTTCACGCGCGTGCTCGAAGGCGTGACCGCCGACTATGTGCGCCAGCCCGCCAGCTGGACGGCGCAGTCCGAGTCCGTGCAGAAGGTGGCCCGCCAGTCCGGCGCCAAACCGGCCGAGGTGCCGCCCGTGCTGGCGCTGTACCAGTTCCCGCTGGCGGCCGAGCAGGCCAGTCAGGCATGGCTGGGCGGCGGCAAGAGCAGTGGGGTGGCCAAGGCGCTGTCGGCCACGGCCGAGTTTCTGAAGGGGCAGAAGAAGGTGCCGGCCGTCCTGCCCGACTACGGCATCGCCGTGAACAGCAGCTTCGTCAGCGCCGTGAAGTGACGGCATGTGCCGCTTCGTCCACCCCGGCGTGCACCGCGCCAGGAGCCACCCATGAGTCTGAGTCTCAAGATCAGTGATGTTTCCGTCATTTTCCCCGGCCGCGAGAAGGGCCAGTCCGTCACCGCCCTGTCCGGCGTGAACCTGCAGATAGACCAGGGCGATTTCGTCGTGGCCCTGGGCGCCTCGGGCTGCGGCAAGACCACCTTGCTCAACCTGATGGCGGGTTTCATACAGCCCACGCATGGCGTCATGACCCTGGGCTCCTACCAGGGCCAGCTGCCCGAGCGCATCGATGCCCACAACGGCTTGCGCGACCAGATCACCGGCCCGGGTGCGGAGCGCGGCGTGGTGTTCCAGAAGCACGCCTTGCTGCCCTGGCTCAATGTGCTGGACAACGTGGCCTTTGGTCTCAAGCTCAAGGGCGTGCCCAGGGCGCAGCGGGAAGAGCGGGCCATGCATTTTCTGGCGCAGGCGGGCCTGGCCGAATTCCGCCATCACGCGGTCTACCAGCTCTCCGGGGGCATGCAGCAGCGCGTGGGCATTGCCCGGGCGCTGACCAACGACCCCCACATGCTGCTGCTCGATGAGCCGCTGGGCGCCCTGGATGCGCTGACCCGCGAGCGGCTGCAGGAGCTGATTCTGGACATCTGGCACCGGACCCAGAAGATGATGTTCTTCATCACCCACGACGTGGAGGAGGCGCTGTTCATGGGCACGCAGCTCATCATCATGTCGCCCCGCCCGGGACGCATCACGCACGAGATCCCGCTGGACTTTGGCCGCCAGTTCCTGCAATCGCGCAATGCGCGGGCCGTCAAGTCCACCCCCGAGTTCATTGCCCTGCGCGAGAAGGTGCTGGGCATCATCCATGGCGACGAAGTCGCAGAGGAGATTGCAGCATGATGCCGTCCACCGTTCCCGCATCCCCTGCCGCCGTTCTGGCCAGCACCGCGGTGGCGCCGCCGCCCTTGCCGGCGCGATCCACGCCAGCGGCGCACCGGGGCCTGCTCGCGCGCCTGCGCCGCGCAGCGCCGGTCAGCCCCGGCGAGCAATACGGCGCCCCCGGCAATGGCCGCAGCGGACTCATCAGCGCCATCACTGTGGTGCTGCTGCTCTCGCTGTGGACCCTGGTCACGGCCCAGGGCTGGGTGGCGCCCTTGTTCCTGCCCTCGCCCATGGATGTCTGGCGCCAGTTGCACGATGTCGCGGTCGATGGCTTTGCCGATGCCAGCCTGCTCACCCATGCCGGATGGAGCGCCATGCGCGTGTTCAGCGCGTTTGCGCTGGCCGTGGTCACGGCCATTCCGGTCGGCGTGCTCATGGGCGTCAACCGGGTGGTGCGCGGCCTGTTCGATCCGGTGATCGAGTTCTATCGCCCGCTGCCGCCGCTGGCCTATCTGCCGCTGGTGGTCATCTGGCTGGGCATCGGCGAGAGCTCCAAGATCGTGCTGATCTATCTCGCCATGTTTGCGCCCCTGGCCTTGAGTGCCAGGGCCGGCGTGCGCTCGGTGGCCATCGAGCAAATCCATGCGGCCTATTCCATGGGCGCCTCGCGCGCGCAGGTGCTGCGGCATGTGATAGCGCCCGCGGCGCTGCCCGACATCCTGACCGGCATGCGCATCGCCATCGGCTTTGGCTGGACCACCCTGGTCGCCGCCGAGATGGTGGCCGCCACGGCAGGCCTGGGCTTCATGGTGCTGAGTGCCTCCAAGTTCATGGTGACCGATGTGGTCATCATGGGCATCCTGGTCATTGGCGCCATGGCCCTGGCGTTTGACCTGCTGATGCGCTGGATGGAGCGTCGGCTGGTGCCCTGGAAGGGGCGTTGAATCGGGCGCCCAGCAGGGCACGCTCAGGCGCGAAAGCGCCTGCGCGTGAGCGCCAGCGCCAGCCAGTAGGCGACCGCGGTGGTCACGGCCACCACCAGGCCGTGGCGCAGCGGCTGCTGCGGCCACTGGTCCATGAACAGCGGGCGCACCAGTTCCACGGCGTTGGTCAGCGGCAGCCAGTCGGAGGCGATGCGCACGGCCTCGGGCAGCTGATCGCGCGGGAAGAACACGCCCGAAAGAAACATCATGGGCGTGAGCACCAGCGTGAAGTAGTAGGTGAAGAAGTCGTAGCCCTGGGCCAGGGCGTTGAAGATCAGCGCGATGCTCGCGAACATGATGCCCACGCACAGCAGCACGGGCCAGGCCACGATGAGCTTGGGTGCATGGCTGATGGACAGCGCCAGCATCACGCCGAGGATGGCCGTGGTGCTGAACAGGGACTTGAACGCGGACCAGAGCATCTCGGCCAGCAGCACGCTGTCCAGGCTGATGGGCGCGTTCATGATGCCGTCCCAGGTTTTCTGCACATGCATGCGCGAGAAGGCCGAGTACAGCGCCTCGAAGCTCGCGGCGTTCATGGCGCTCATGCAGATCGAGCCGCTGGCCAGGAACAGGATGTAGGGCACCTTCTGCCCGTTCACGCTGATCTCGCCGACCAGCGCACCCATGCCGTAGCCAAAGGCCACGAGCCAGATCAGCGGCTCGGCGATGTTGCCCACGAGGCTGGGGATGGCCAGCTTGCGCCACACCAGCAGGTTGCGCAGGAACACGGGCCACCAGCGCAGCGACAGGTCGGGCGCGCGCCAGATGCTGGGGGTGGAAGGAGTGGACATGTCAGGCATCCTCACGAATCTGGCGGCCGGTGAGCTTGAGGAACAGGTCCTCGAGATTGGCCGGGCGGTGCAGGGTGCGCAGCTGGGCATGGTCGGCCAGGGCAGCGAGCAGCGGGCGTGCGTCCTGGGTGTAGAAGAACACGGTCTCGCCGCTGACCTCGACGCGCGCGGCGAGCTGGCGCAGGCGCGCGTCGTGGGCCAGCGTCAGGGCGCCGTTGCCGTAGGCCTCGACCACCTCGCGCTCCAGATGCTCGGCGATGAGCTCGCGCGGCCGGCCCTCGGCGATCTTGCGGCCATGGTCGAGCACCAGCAGGCGCGAGCACAGGCGCTCGGCCTCGTCCATGAAATGCGTGGTCAGCAGGATGGACTTGCCCTGCTGCAGCAGCTGCTGCAGCCGCTCCCACATCAGGTGGCGCGCCTGCGGGTCCAGGCCGGTGGTGGGCTCGTCGAGCAGCAATAGGCGCGGGTCGTTGACCAGGGCGCGCGCGAGCGACAGGCGTCGGCGCATGCCGCCCGACAGCGCGCCGGGCCGCGCGTCGGCCTTGGTGGTGAGCGCGGCAAATTCGAGCAGCGGCGCGATGCGCGCCTGCATGGCCGCGCCCTTGAGGCCGAAGTAGCGCCCGAACACGCGCAGGTTCTCCGCGCAGCTGAAGTCCGGGTCCAGGCTGTCGAACTGCGCCACCACGCCCAGCTGCGCCTTGATGGCCAGCGCGTCCTGGGGCATGGCCAGCGGCGTGGCGGCCGCGCCGGGGTAGAAGTGCACGCTGCCCGCGTCGGGCGCGGTCAGGCCCAGGCACATGCGGATGGTGGTGGTCTTGCCCGCACCGTTGGGGCCGATCACGCCCAGGCATTCCCCGGGGGCGATGGCGAACGACACACCGTCGACCACGGTGTTGCCGCCGTAGCGTTTGCGCAGGTCCTGGACTTCGAAGAGCGGGCTCATGCGGCGATTGTGGGGGATGTAGGTCGGCCGCATGTCCCTGTAGCAAAGACGGACCCAAACAGTGATGGGCGGGGATGACGGGGTTTGCAGGCGAATCAACAGGATCCGTTACTTGAGCCTTACTGGAACGCCACCTCCGCAAAGCTGCGCAGCTTGCGGCTGTGCAGGCGCTGCACGCCGCCCGCGCGCAGGATGTCGATGGCGCGCATGCCTATGCGCAGGTGCTGGTCGACGCGGTCGCGGTAGAACTGGTTGGCCATGCCGGGCAGCTTGATCTCGCCGTGCAGCGGCTTGTCGGAGACGCACAGCAGCGTGCCGTAGGGCACGCGGAAGCGAAAGCCGTTGGCGGCGATCGTCGCGCTCTCCATGTCCAGCGCCACGGCGCGGCTTTGGCTGAAGCGCCGCTGGGGCAGGTTGTCGGGCAGCAGCTCCCAGTTGCGGTTGTCGGTGCTGGCCACGGTGCCGGTGCGCATGATGCGCTTGAGCTGGTCCTGCGGCATCTGCGTGACGTCGGCCACGGCCTGCTGCAGCGCGACCTGAATTTCGGCCAGCGCGGGCACGGGTACCCACAGCGGCAGCTCGGCGTCGAGCACATGGTCCTCGCGCACATAGGCATGGGCCAGCACGTAGTCGCCCAGCTGCTGGCTGTTCCTCAGGCCCGCGCAATGGCCCAGCATCATCCAGGCATGCGGGCGCAGCACGGCGATGTGATCGGTGATGGTCTTGGCGTTGGCCGGGCCGACGCCGATGTTGACCATGGTGATGCCGCTGTTGTCCGCGCGCACCAGGTGGTAGGCGGGCATCTGCGGCAGGCGCGGTGGCGGCGTGCCGAGCTCGTCGCCGGGCTCGGCGGCCAGGCCCGCGCGGCGCGTGACCACGTTGCCGGGCTCGATGAAGGCGATGTATTCGCTGTCGGGCCGGGCCATCTCGGCATGGCCCAGGCGCACGAATTCGTCGATGTAGAACTGGTAGTTGGTGAACAGCACGAAGTTCTGGAACCACTCGGGCAGCGTGCCCGTGTAGTGGCGAAGCCGGTGCAGCGAATAGTCCACGCGCGGCGCAGTGAACAGTGACAGGGGCTGGGCCTGGCCCGGGCGCGGTGTCCAGGTGCCGTTGGCGATGCCGTCGTCCATTGCCGCGAGGTCGGGCAGGTCGAACAGGTCGCGCATCAGCATGCGCCGCTCGGGGCTGAGCTGGCCCTCGACATAGTCATGCTCGGCGAACGAGAAGTGGATGGGTATGGGCTGGCGGCTCAGCCCCACCTCCAGCTCCACGCCATGGTTGGCGCGCAGCAGGCGCAGCTGCTCGAGGTAGTAGCCGGCAAACAGGTCGGGCCGCGTGAGCGTGGTCTCGTAGACCCCCGGGCCCTCGATGAAGCCGTAGGCCAGCTGCGTGGCCGCGCGTGCCACGCTCGTGATGTGCACGCGCACATAGGGGTAGCAGGCGCGCACCGGCTCGGCCGGTGTCTCGCCGGCCACGAAGCGCTGCATGGCGCCGCGCAGGTGGTCGATCTGCTGCTGGTAGATGCGCTGCACCTGCGCCAGGGCGTCGGCGGGGTCGGTGTGCAGGCTGGATTCGGTGATGAAGGCGGGAGAGGTGGCCATGGGCCTATTGTCCATGGCGCGCCGTCATGCCGCCGTCATGTCGTCGCCACGTGGTGGGCCTGCGGCCTCGTGCGCAGCCAGGCATGGGTGTGTTCGGCATCCATCGGGCGTGCGATGCCGAAGCCCTGGGCCAGCTCGCAGCCCAGGCGTTCGAGCAGTTCCAGCTGCGCGGTGGTCTGCACGCCCTCGGCCACGGGCTGCAGCTGCAGGCTGCGCGCGAGCTGCACGATGGCGGTGACGATGGCCACGTTGTCCCCGTCGGTGGGCGTGTCCACGACGAAGGAGCGATCCACCTTGATCTTGTCCAGCGGGTAGCGCTTGAGGTAGATGAGCGAGGAATAGCCCGTGCCGAAGTCGTCCACGGTGACGGCCACGCCCATGTTGCGCAGCGCCTGCAGCGTGGCGCGCGTGTGCTCGGCATGCTGCATCAGCGTGGTCTCGGTGATCTCTATCTCCAGGTAGCGGGGCGCCAGGCCCGTCTCCTGCAGCACGCTGGCGATCTCTCCGGCCACGTCGCGCTGGCGGAACTCTATGGCCGAGAGGTTCACGGCCACGGGCACCATGGCCAGGCCCTCGTCCTGCCAGGCCTTGAGCTGGCGGCAGGCCTCGCGCAGCACCCAGCGGCCTATGGGCGAGATCAGGCCGCGTGACTCGGCCAGGGGAATGAACTCGTCGGGCCCGACCAGGCCACGTTCGGGATGGCGCCAGCGCACCAGCGCCTCGAAGCCCATGAGCCGGCCCGAGCCCAGCTGGACCTGGGGCTGGTAGTGCAGCTCCAGGGCCTCGTGGAAGACGGCATTGCGCAGCAGATGCTCCTGCTGCAGGACCTCGGTTGGCTGCCCCTCCATGTCCGCGGTGTAGAACAGGCGCGTGCCGCGGCCACTTTCCTTGGCCTGCTGCATGGCGGTGTCGGCGCGGCGCAGCAGCTCGTCGGGGCCGTAGCCATCGTCGGGAAAGACGCTGATGCCTATCGAGGGCGAGAGCGACAGGCGCGTGCCGTCGCTGACATAGGTGGCCTGCACGCGCTCGATGAGCCTGTCGGCCAGGGCGGCGACGGCGTCGCGATTGCGCCGGTTGTTCAGCAACACGACGAACTGGTCGCCGCCCACGCGCGCCACGAAGTCCATGGCCTTGACGCAGTCCTGCAGGCGCCGCGCCATCTCGCACAGCAGCCGGTCGCCGGCCTCGTGGCCCAGGGATTCATTGACGGTCTTGAAGTGGTCCAGATCGACGAACAGCAGCGCCGCGCGCCTGCGCCGGAACGCGCCGCTGGTCCATTGCGCGAGCTCGAGCATCAGGTGGCTGCGGTTGGGCAGCTGCGTCAGCGGGTCGTGCAGGGACAGGAAGCGCGCGCGCTCCTGGGCCTGCTTGCGCGCCGTGATGTCGCGCACCACGACGACGCGGAACTCGTCCTCGTGCCCGGGCATGGTCTTGCCCACGGCCTCGATGGGAACGATGTGGCCGTCCTTGTGGCGCATGGCCAGCTCATAGGGGTACTCGCGCCCGCGGCGCGTGTATTCCTGGGCCAGCGCGCGGTACTTGGGCAGGATGAAATCGAAGATCGACCGGCCCACGGCCTCGGCCAGCGTGTAGCCGGTCATGCGCAGCAGGGCGTCGTTGGTGTCGACGATGCGGCCGTCGCGGTGGAACACCAGGCCCTCCTCGGTGGCCTCGGCAAACTTGCGCATGCGCTCCTCGCCCAGGCGCAGGGCCCGCTCGGCCGCACGGCGCTCGGTGATGTCGTCGACCAGCATCAGCAGGCCGCGCGTGGTGCTGTCGCCGTCGCCCGTGGCCTGCTCGGGCTGCAGGCTGAACTCCAGCACGCGCGCAGTGCCGCTGGCCCGGGGGCAGTCACAGACATGCTGCACGGCCTCGCCCGCGAGCGCGCGCCGCACCAGGGGCGAGATCTCCTGCCATGTCGGTGCGTCGAGAATGTCCCGAGCGCTCTGGCCGATGAGGTCGTCAACGCCACGCCCGAGGAAGTCGGCAAAGCGCTGGTTGACGAAGCCGCAGCGCAGGCCCGCGGGCCCTTGCTCGAAGTAGGCCAGCATGACCGGAACGGCCTGGGCCACGAGATGCAGCAAGGTGGCGCCGACGGGCGGGGCCAATCGGCTCGGGGCCTGGTCGGTGCGGGGCTTGGTGCGCATGGATGAGCAGGTAAGGAAACTGCAAGCTTATAGCGTATTGCCCATGGGTTGGTGACAAAGATATTGACTGCCCGGGCCACCGTGGGCCACCAGGGCCGCCGTCGGCCGCCGCGCGCGACCGGATAATTCCGCCCATGCGACCCGCCGCCTCCACCCCCCTGCATGTGCCCGCCTGGATGACGCCGCACAACCTGCTGCGCGCCTCGGTGGGCGTGGCCGTGCTGACCATTGCCCTCAAGACCCTGGCCTGGTGGGTCAGCGGCTCCGTCGGGCTGCTTTCGGACGCGCTCGAATCCTTCGTCAACCTGGCAGGCGCCATGTTTGCCCTGGCCATGGTCACCGTGGCGCGCCGCCCGGCGGACGCGGACCATCCCTACGGCCACCACAAGGCGGAGTATTTCTCCTCGGGCTTCGAGGGCATCCTCATCGTCGGCGCGAGCGTCGCCATCTTCTGGGCCGCCGTGATGCGCCTCGTGCACCCGCAGCCGCTCGAGCAGCTCGGCTGGGGCATGGGCCTGTCCCTGTTGAGCACCGCCTGCAACGGCCTGCTCGCCTGGGGCATGCTGCGCGCGGCGCAGGTGCACCGCTCCCTCGCGCTCGAGGGCGACGCGCGTCACCTGATGACCGATGTGTGGACCTCCGTCGGCGTCGTCGTGGGCCTGCTGGCCGCGGGCGCCACGGGCTGGCTGTGGCTGGACCCGCTGGTGGCCATGGGCGTGGCGCTGAACATCCTGCGCGAGGGCGGCCGGCTGATCTGGCAGTCCAGCCAGGGCCTGATGGACGAGGCCCTGGAGCCCGCGCGGCTTGCGCGCGTGCAGGCCGTGCTCGACGCCTATGGCCGGGCGAGCGGCGGCGCCGTGCATTTCGACAGCCTCACCACGCGCCGCGCCGGTGCGCGCAGCTTTGTGGACCTGCACATGCATGTGCCCGCGCACTGGACGCTGGGCCGCGCGGCCAAGGCGCGCGCCGGCGTCGAGGCCGAACTGATGGCGACGCTGCCCGGCCTGCGCGCCACCATAGAGCTGCTGCCCGAGGGCGCGGAAACCGTGTTCGAGCAGGTCGAGGCACAGGAAGAACAGGAGGGCAAGGCGTGATCAGCGTGTTGCAGCGCGTGCGCCAGGCGCGCGTGGAAATCGCGGGCGAGGTCGTCGGCCGCATCGACGCCGGGCTGCTGGCCCTGGTCTGCGCCGAGCAGGGCGACGGCCAGCCCCAGGCCGACCGGCTGCTGGCCAAGATCCTCAGGCTGCGCATCTTTGCCGACGAGGCCGGCAAGATGAACCGCAGCCTGCAGGACGTGGGCGGCGGCCTGCTCGTTGTGAGCCAGTTCACGCTGGCCGCCGACACGCGCGGCGGCAACCGCCCGGGCTTCAGCCAGGCCGCCGCGCCGGCCGAGGGCGAGCGCCTGTACGACTACTTCGTCACCCAGGCGCGCGCGGCGCACCCGCAGGTGGCCACGGGGCGCTTTGGCGCCGACATGCAGGTGCACCTGGTCAACGACGGGCCGGTGACCATTCCGCTGCGCATCGAGCCGTGACGACTATCAAAACAGTAGCTGTCGGCGCTTGATTCATGGGTGTTTGAGGCAGGTTCGATGTGAATCACTGCCTGAGGAAGAACAGCACCGTCATCGCGAGGCCAATGCCCACGATGCTCCAGCGCAGCACGGCCGGCGGCAGCCGGCGCGCGCCGCGCGCGCCCAGGTAGCCGCCCAGGGTGGCGGCGACCATCATGATCAGCGCCTCCTTCCACTGCACGATGCCGCCCACGGCGTAGATGGCCACCGCGATCGCCGTGAGCAGGGTGGAGACCAGGTTCTTGATGGCGTTCATGGCGTTGAGCCGGGTCTGACCGAGCAGGCCGAACAGCGCCAGCATCAGAATGCCCATGCCGCCGTTGAAGTAGCCGCCGTAGCCGGCCACGAGCAGCAGGCCGGTGCCGGCCTTCAGGCGCGAGGGCGGGCCGTCGCCATGGTGGCTGCCGGCCCATTGGCGCAGCTGCGGGCCGAAGGCGAACATGGCCGTGGCCAGCAGCAGCAGCCAGGGGATGAGGCGCCTGAAGGCCGCGTCCGAGGTGACGAGCAGCAGCGCCGCGCCCACGACGCCGCCGACGAGCGACAGCAGCACCACCGAGCGCAGCGACAGCCCGGGCGCGGGCTCCATGTCCTCGCGCGAGCCGGCAATGCTGGCCACATAGCCCGGCAGCAGCGCCACGGTGCCCGTGGCATTGGCCACCACGGGCGGCACGCCGGTAAAGATCAGCGCCGGCAGCGTGAGAAAGCTGCCGCCGCCGGCCACCGCGTTGAGCGTGCCGGCAAAGAAGGCGGCGACGAGGAGCAGGATGGTTTCAAACATGGGCCGATGGTAGGGGCGTGGACCATGGGCGTTGCCGCTGGCGCAACGCCCTTGTGGCGCTGTGCTCAGCCGCCGTAGGGGTCGGCAAAGCCGAGCTCCTGCAGGATGGCGGTCTCGTAGGCCTCCATCTCCTGGGCGTCCTCCTCGCTGGTCTCGTGGTCCCAGCCCTGGGCGTGCAGCGTGCCGTGCACGAGCAGGTGGGCGTAATGCTCCTCGAGCGTCTTGCCCTGCTCGCGCGCCTCGCGCTCGACCACGGGGGCGCAGAGCACCAGGTCGGCGAGCACGGTGGGCTCCTGCTGGTAGTCGAAGGTCAGCACATTGGTGGCGTAGTCCTTGTGGCGGAACTCGCGGTTCAGGCGCTGGCCCTCGTCGGCTCCGACGATGCGCACGGTGATCTCGGCGTCCAGCGCCAGTGCGTGGCGTATCCAGCGCGTGACCTTGTGGCGCGGCAGCTGGGCGCGGTGCGCCGCGGCCTCGGGGGCGAACTGCAGGGACAGGGTCAGGTGATTCAATGCCATTTTGGCCTCCAGCGCCCGGCATGTAAGCGCGGGCAGCTATCAAAAATATATATCAACAGCGCCATCCGCGCGCATCGGCATTCCGTCATCCCCGTGGTGGCGGGGCCCCATGGGCCTTGGGGGCGGTGCATGTGGGTGGGTGTGGATCCCCGCGTTCGCGGGGATGACGAAGGGGGCGGGGGTGACGAAGGGGGCGGGGGTGACAAAGGAGCGGTGATGGCGAAGGGGCGGGGATGACGGCAGGGCCAGGGCGAAACGCTGGGCTCATTCCCCTGCGCCGCGGCGGCTGCGCTGGGCGTCGTAGGCGTCGACGATGCGCGCCACGAGCGGGTGGCGCACCACGTCGGAGCTGGAAAAGCGCGTCACGGCAATGCCCTGCACGCGCTTCAGGACGCGCTCGGCGTCGATGAGTCCGCTCATGCTGCCCTTGGGCAGGTCGATCTGGCTCACGTCGCCCGTGACCACGGCGCGCGCGCCAAAGCCGATGCGCGTCAAGAACATCTTCATCTGCTCGGGTGTGGTGTTCTGCGCCTCGTCCAGGATCACGAAGGCGTTGTTCAGGGTGCGGCCGCGCATGAAGGCCAGCGGCGCGATCTCCAACGTGTTGCGCTCGAAGGCCTTTTGCACGCGGTCAAAGCCCATGAGCTCGTAGAGCGCGTCGTACAGCGGGCGCAGATACGGGTCGACCTTCTGCGTGAGGTCGCCGGGCAGAAAGCCCAGGCGCTCGCCGGCCTCCACGGCCGGGCGCGTGAGCACGATGCGCTGCACGGCCTGGCGCTCGAGCGCATCGACGGCGCAGGCCACGGCCAGATAGGTCTTGCCCGTGCCCGCCGGGCCTATGCCGAAGGTGATGTCGTGCGTGGCGATGTTGTGCAGGTACACGCTCTGGTTGGGCGTGCGCGCGCGCAGGTCGCTGCGGCGCGTGGTCAGGTGCACGGCGCCCTCGTCGTCCTCGCGCATGGCGCTGTCGCCGGCCAGCATGAGCTGCAGGTGGTCCTCGCGGATGGCGTGGTCGGCCATCTCGTAGAGCGCCTGCAAGAGCTCCATGGCCTGGGTGGCGCGGACCTTGGGGCCGTCCACCTTGAACTGCTCGTGGCGGTGGGCGATCTTGACCTGCAGCGCGTTCTCTATGGTGCGCAGATGCTGGTCGGCGGGGCCGCACAAATGGGTCAGGCGCAGATTGTTGTGGGGGGTGAAGGTGTGGCGCAGTATCACGCTTGATAATTCCGTGAATGGGCCGCGCGCGGCGCGGCAAAGGATTCGCATGATAGGCAAATTGACCGGCGCACTGCTGGAGAAGAACCCCCCCGAGGTGCTGCTGGACTGCCACGGCGTGGGCTACGAGGTGCTGGTGCCCATGAGCACCTTCTACAACCTGCCGGCCGTGGGCGAGCGCGTCAGCCTGCTGACCCAGTTCATCGTGCGCGAGGACGCGCAGCTGCTCTACGGCTTTGCCACGCAGGCCGAGCGCCAGGCGTTTCGCGAGCTCATCAAGGTCAGCGGCGTGGGCCCGCGCACGGCACTGTCCATCCTCTCGGGCATGGGCGTGGCGGATCTGGCGCAGGCCGTGTCGCTGCAGGAGGCGGGGCGCCTCGTCAAGGTGCCGGGCATAGGCAAGAAGACGGCCGAGCGCCTGCTGCTGGAATTGAAGGGCAAGCTCGGCGCCGACATGGGCGCGCGCGCCCAGGCCGTGAGCGACGCACAGGCCGACATCCTGCAGGCGCTGCTGGCCCTGGGCTACAACGACAAGGAGGCCGCGAGCGCCCTCAAGGCCCTGCCTGCCGATGTGGGCGTGAGCGAGGGCATCAAGCTGGCACTCAAGTCGCTCGCGAAGTAGAGTCGTCGCCATCGATCAAAGGAGCGCGTCATGAGCAATGACCACATGAGGATCGGCAGGGCAGGGGCCTGCACCCTGCCGCTCGCGCTGCTGCTGGTCGCCTGCGGTGGTGGCGGCGGCGGTGGCGACACCGCGGGCGGCGGCGACGCCATCACACCGGTGTGGAGCGAGCGCATAGAGCCCTACGAGCCCAAGGCTGCGCCCGCCATGCCGCAGGCCTCGGGCGCGCTGGCCCGCGCCCCGGCCGGCGCCGCGGCGGTGATTGCGCTCGGGCCCCTGCCGTCCGGCCAGCGCATGGCGGCTGCGCCCGTGGACGCGGGCGCGCCGCGCCAGATCGGCCAGGCGCGCGCGCTGCCCGAGACGGCCAGCGTTGCCGCCACATCGGCCCTGCTGCACTGGCAGACCACGGCGCGCGGCACGCAGGTGGCGGCGCTGCGCTTTGCCGCCCAGGGGGCGCGTGGGCTGCGCCTGGGCGTGCTGGTGCAGGGCCTGCCGCCGGGGGCGCTGCTGCGCTTCGTGGGTGCGGCCGACGCCGTTCATGAGGTGGACGCCCAGCAGCTGCAGGCCCTGGCCGCACGCAATGCGAGCGCGGGCGTGAGCGACGAGATCGCGCGCACCTACTGGGGGCCCGACTCGCGCAGCGACGAGGCCACGCTCGAGGTCGAGATACCCGCCGGCGCCCATCCCGCCGCCGTGCGGCTGGCCGTGCCGCGGCTCGCGCATCTGTTCATGACGGCGGCCGAGGCGGAAAACGCCGTGATCACCAAGGCCGCCGCCGTGGGCTGCCAGGTGGACGTGAGCTGCCACCCCGATTACCTCGAGCAAAGCCGCTCCGTCGCGCGCATGACCTACAAGGCCGAGGACGACAAGTTCTATTTCTGCACGGGCACGCTGCTCAACGACATGGCGTCGAGCGGCACGCCGTACTTTCTGAGCGCCCAGCATTGCATACCGAGCCAGGCCGTGGCCTCCACGCTGGAGACCGAATGGCTGTACCGCTCAGAGAGCTGCGGCAGCGCGGCGGCCAGCCCGGCGCGGCGGACTCTCGTCGGCGGCGCCACCTTGCTCTATGCCTCGGCCGACACCGACACGGCCTTCATGCGGCTCAACGCCACCGTGCCGGCGAGCGTCATCTATGCGGGCTCGTACTACGGCGGTGTGCCCGTGGGCCAGGCGCTGGCCGGTCTGCACCATGCCGACGGCGAGCCGCTCAAGCTCAGCCTGGGCACGCTGCTGGGCTACAGCAGCTGCACGGAATCGAGCTGCAGCGCCAGCGGCATCGCGGGCAACTTCCTGCGTGTGGACTGGCAGCAGGGCAGCACCGAGCTGGGCAGCAGCGGATCGGGCATCTTCGTCACCATTGGCGCCACGCGCTATCTGGCCGGGCAGCTCCATGGCGGCAACGCCCGCTGCGACCGGCCCGATGGGCTGGACTTCTACGGCCGCTTCGACCGCAGCTACCGCGCCGCGCTCCGGCAATGGCTGAACCCCTGACGCGGCACAGGATCACGCCACCAGCACCAGTCCCGGCGGCAGGCTGTCGCCCAGGCTGCGCTGGCGGTCCTCGGCACTGAGCTCCTGCACCTGCGCCACGAGGGCCAGCCAGCGCTCGGGCGCGCCGCTGGCCTGCAGCTTGGCGAGCACGCGCGCGCGCTGGGTCGCGTCGAGGTCCAGCGTGCGCTCGCCCGTCATGCGCGCGATCTGCACGGCGGCAAACATGGCGTGCTCGTTTTTGCGCCAGTCCTGCGCCAGCGTGGCGTCCAGAAACTCCTGCGCTGCATCGGGCGGCATCACGAGGTGGGCGTTGGCCGCAAGCGGCGCGCGCGCCGCCAGGCGCCCAATGGCCCACCAGGTCTGCGTTGGTTCGTCCGGGCGCGAGAGGCGCTCCAGCATCCACTGCCCCATCTCCTGGCGGTACTGCCAGGGCACGGCCTCCATGGCGGCAAACAGGCGCAGCATGTCGTCGTAGCTGCCCCAGCGCGCGCGGGCGCTGCGCTGCACGGTCTTTTGCATGCAGGCGGCCACGTCCTCGAGCACCTGCATCTGCTGCGCCTCGTCCAGGCCCGCGGCCACGCGGCGCCACAGCACCCACCATTCGGTCCAGTTGGCGGCCTCGCTCGCATGGCCCAGGCCCTGGGCGTAGAGCTGCCAGAGCTGCTGCACGCGCCAGCCGTCGAGCTCGGCCCCCAGGCCCGGGCGCAGGCACCAACCGGCCAGGTTGAGCCAGGCACGCTCATGCTCGGGCGAGCGCCGGCGGCGCCTGGCGCGCGCGAGCAGCGCGTCGAACAGCGTGCGCAGCAGCGCCAAGCCCCAGCCCTCGCGCGGGCCGAGGAGTTTCTCGAGCGACTGGCGCAGCTGGCGCACCTCTTTGGCGCTCACCTCCTGGCTCTGGTTGCCGTAGATGCGGTCGATCAGGTCGATGGCCGGCTGCGGCTGGCCCCTCACGCCCCCCCCCGTTCGAGCCGGGGGCAGGCTCTCTCCCCATAGGGGCGAGGGCGATCGGTCGGCTGGGTTTTCATCTCCCTCTCCCTCTGGGAGAGGGGTGGGGTGAGGGCCGGCCCCGCGCACGGCAAACGGCAGCAGCCAGGACTGCGCTCCATCCTGCGCGTCGATGCAGCGCAGCTCCAGCACGCCGACCTCGCTCATGCAGGCCTGCAGCTGCACCTCGACGCGCGCCGTGGCGCGGCCCTCGGGTGCGGGCAGCACGGTGGCCAGCGGCGGCAGCTCCACCCAGCCCTCGCCCTCGAGCGGCGCCATCTGCCCGGCCTGGGCCTGGCCCTGGCTGCGCGCCACGAGCGCAAAGCGCACGGGCTGGCCGAGCTGCAGCGCAAAGCGCCGGCCGGTCAGGGTGATGCGCGTGCCCTCCTCGGTGCCGCGTGGCAGCAGGCAGATGCCCTGGGGGGCGGCGCCCGTCTTGGCCGGCAGCACCAGCCAGTAGCTGCGCGCGGCGCCGCCGCCTATGCGTGGCACTATGGTTGTTGTAGCTGCTCGCGCTTGTCTGGCGGGCGCTGTAGGCCTGTTTGATTGATATTGCGCCAGCCCATGGGCGGCCGCGCCGCGCGCCACGGCCCAGTCTGGGTGCGGGTTGTGCAGCAGGCGCAGCGGCGCGCCGCGCCAGGCGGCCAGCTGCTCCTGCAGGCGCTGCGCGAGCGCATGGGCGTGGAACACGCCGCCGTTGAGCAGCAGCGCATCGGGCAATGCATCAGGCAGTGCCCCGCCCGCATGCCGGGCGAGAAACTGCGCCAGATGCCGGGTGATGGCGGCATCGGCCGGGTAGGGCAGGCCCAGGCCGCGCAGCGCGCCCTGGCGCCGCGCCGGCGGCTCATCCAGGCGCGCCGGCGGCAGAAAGCCCTCGACCACGCAGTGCAGCACGTCGCCGCGCGTGAGCCGGGCCGAGCGCGACTGCGCGAGCAGCCTGGAGCCGCCGCCGAGCAGCGTCACCGTGACCGATTCGGGCGCATCCTCGGCCAGGAGCTGCTCCTTGGCCAGGCGGCAGCGCTGCACCAGCTGGGCAAAGCGCGCCGCGGGCAGGCGCTCGCCGTCCTGGGCAAACTGCGGTTCGAGCCGGTGGGCGAGCGTCAGGTCCATGTTGTCGCCGCCCAGCATCAAATGCTCGCCCACGGCGCTGCGCGTGAGGCGCGGCAGGCCGCCATCCTCGGCAGGCTCGACGCGGATCAGCGTCAGGTCCGTGGTGCCGCCGCCCACGTCCACCACCAGCACCAGGCGGCAGTCGGCGAGCTCGGCAGCCAGGCGCTCGCCCTGCAGCACCAGCCAGTCGTGAAAGGCGGCCTTGGGTTCCTCGAGCAGCTGCACCGCCGGCAGGCCCGCCAGGCGCGCGGCCTCGAGCGTGAGCGCGCGCGCGCCCTCGTCGAACGAGGCCGGCACGGTGAGCACCACGGCCTGCTCGGCGAGCTGCGCATCGGGGTGGGCCGCATCCCAGGCCGCGCGCACATGGGCCAGGTACGAGGCCGAGGCCGCAAGCGGCGAAATCTTCTCCACCCCCTCGGGCGCGCCCCAGGGCAGGATCGGCGCCGTGCGGTCCACGCCGGCGTGCGACAGCCAGCTCTTGGCGCTTGCCACCAGGCGCGCGGGCACGGCGGCGCCCAGCTCGCGCGCCCAGCGGCCGATGACGGCCGGGGCCTGTTCGCTTGCGCCCTGCGGCGGCCAGGGCGTGCCCCAGGCCGCGCCAAGCTCATCGGGCGTGCCCTGGTAGCGCGTGGAGGGCAGCAGCGTCAGGGCCTCAACCTCCGCGGCCGAGACGCGCTGGGCGATGGGCAGCAGGGCAATGTCGCCCGTACCGCCGGCCAGCGGCACATGGGCCACGACGGTGTGGCTGGTGCCCAGGTCGATGCCGATGGCAAAGCGTGCGGGGGAGGGGGGGTGTTCTGCGTTCATGTCACGGCCTGTCGCGCTCGGCGAGCTCGGCCTCGATCTGCTCGATGCTGGGCAGGCTGGTCTGCAGCTCTGCGGGCAGGGACTGCAGCAGCTTGTACTCGGCAACGCCCATGGGCTGGGCCTTGTCGCCCAGCGCGTATTCGGCGACGACCTTGTTCTTGCTCTTGCACAGCAGCAGGCCAATGGTGGGGTTGTCGTGCTCGCTCTTGATCTGGCGGTCCACGGCCGTGAGGTAGAAACCCAGCTGCCCCAGGTGCTCGGGCTTGAACTTGCCGCCCTTGAGCTCGATCACCACATAGCAGCGCAGCTTGAGGTGGTAGAACAGCAGGTCGATGAAAAACTCGTCGCCGCCCACGTCCAACAGCACCTGGCGGCCGACAAAGGCAAAGCCGGCGCCGAGTTCCAGCAGGAACTGCGTGATGTGCTGCACCAGGGCGGCCTCGATTTCCCGCTCTCCAGCCTCTTCGCCGATGCGCAGAAAGTCGAACAGATACGGATCCTTGAGCGATTGGCGGGCCAGGTCCGTACCCGATGCCGGCAGGCGCAGGTCGAAATTGGTGACTGCCTTGCCCTCGCGCTCGAGCAACCGGGTTTCGATATGCATTTCCAGCACATTGCGCGACCAGCCATGGGTGATGGCACGCTCGGCGTAGGCCAGGCGCTGCTCGGGGTTCTTGAGCTTGCTGAGCAGCACCAGGTTGTGCCCCCAGGGCAAATGTCCAACAGCCTGTTGGACGATTGCGCTGTCAGGCCAGGCCTGGGCAAAGGCGCGCATGTACAGCAGGTTGGCCCGCGAAAACCCCTTCATGTCCGGAAACGCCGTGCGCAGGTCATGCGCCAGGCGCTCGATCACCTTGGCGCCCCAGCCCTCGCGCTGCTGGCGCTCGAGGATGTCGCTGCCGATCTGCCAGTACAGCAGCACCAGCTCGCGGTTCACGGCCAGCGCCGCGCGCTGCTGGGCGCCATGGATGCGCGCCTTGAGCTCGGCCAGCCAGTCGGCGTAGCCGCCGGGCGCGGGCGTGAGGGAGGCGGGGCGGTCGGTCATGGGGTGGCCGCGGCGCCCGCGCGCGTGTCGAACTCCACCTTCCAGCGCTCGCTGCCGCCCACGGGCACGGCGTAGAGCTCCAGGGTGCCGATATCGGTCACGCGCGCATGCAGCTGCACGGGCACGACCTCGCCGGGCGTGCGGCCCTCGGCGGGCAGCTGGGCTTGTATCTCCTGCAGCTCCACGAGCTCCTCGGGGCCCCAGAACTCAAGCAGGGTACCTACTTGATCGCTGCGGCGCACGCTGGAGCCGAAGAAGCGCAGGCGCACCGGCTCGCCCACGACCAGGCCGAATTCCTGGGCCTCTAGCGTCACCTCCGTGCCTTCTTCCATGCCGAAGGGCGCCAGGCACAGGGCGGAGATCGGCGGCTCCATGCCGGGGATGGCCGGCATGTTGGATTCGATGCCCACGTAGTAGCTCTGCGCCGTGCCGCCGCGTATGCGCACGCCGCGGCCCGCGGCCGCGACATGGCCGAAGTAGGCGGCGCCGCGCGCCACCGCCAGGTCCAGGTGGGCGCCCGTGAGCAGGCGCGCGGGCGGCGCGCCCTCGGCGGCCAGCCAGCCGTTGAGCACCTCGAGGATGCGGCGCTCGATGGGCGCGGCCTTGAGCACGCCGCCGTTGAACAGCACGGCCGTGGGATGCAGAAAGCTCGCGCCCTCGGCCTGCGTGGCCTGCAGGCCCTCGATCTGCGCCGTGGCGCCGGCCTGGCGCGTGAGAAAGGCCGCCAGGTGGCGCGTGACGGCCGCGTCCTGCGCGTAGGGCAGGCCCAGCTGGGTGAGCGCGGCGCGCGCGCGCTGCACCGGCTTGTCGCTCACGGCAACCGGGGGGAAGAAGCCCTCGACCAGCAGCTGCAGCACCTCGGCGCGCGTGACCTCGGTGCGCAGGCTGCCGCCAATCAGTTTGCTGCCGCGGCTGGGCACGACCACGGGCACGGCCTCGAGCGTCTCGTCAGTCAGCAGCTGCTCCTTGGCGGCGCGGCAGCCGTGGGCCAGGGCCCGGGTCTGCCAGGCGTCGAGCTGCTTGCCCTCGGCCGCGAGCTTGCGCGCCACGCCGTAGGCCAGGGCCAGGTCCATGTTGTCGCCGCCGAGCAGGATGTGCTCGCCCACGGCCACGCGCTGCAGCTCCAGGTTGCCGTCCTGCTCGCGCACGGCGATCAGCGACAGATCGGTCGTGCCGCCGCCCACGTCCACGACCAGGATCACGTCGCCATGCGACACCTGCTTGCGCCAGCCGCCGCCGCTTGCCTGTATCCAGCTGTAGAGCGCGGCCTGGGGTTCCTCGAGCAGCGTGAGCCTTTGGAAACCCGCGGCGCGGCAGGCCTCGGCCGTGAGCTCGCGCGCGGCCGGGTCGAACGACGCGGGGATGGTCACGGTGATGTCCTGGGCGTCGAACGGCGCCTCGGGGTGGGCGCCGTCCCAGGCGCTCTTGAGGTGCTGCAGGTAGAGCGTGCTGGCCGCCAGTGGCGAGACGCGCTGCACCTCGGGCGGCGCGTCGGCCGGCAGCAGCGGCGCGCGCCGGTCCACGCCGGGGTGGCACAGCCAGCTCTTGGCGCTCGCGACCAGCCGTATCGGCGTGGCCGCACCGCGCTGGCGCGCGAGCTCGCCGATGAGGCCGGGCGCGTCGCCGCCCCAGGGCAGGGCCCGGTCGGCGGCCGTGAGCTCGCTCTCGTGCGGCAGGTACAAAAAGGAGGGCAGCAGCGGCAGTGCCTGCACGCTCGCCGGGCCGCAGAGCTGGGGAATGTCCAGCACGCCCTGGACCACGTTCTCGCCATCGCTGGCGGCGCGGTCCACCCAGGACAGGGCGCAGTGCGTGGTGCCCAGGTCTATGCCCAGGCTGAATTGGGCATGATTTTGGCTGCTGGCGCTTGCTGCGTATGCGCTGGCAGCTATCGTATTCGTAGTGTTCATGGCTTAGAGCTCCACCTCGGCCTGGGCAATGATGGCGGCGGCGCGTGCGTCGGTCAGCTGCGGCAGGCGCACCTCGGTGGCCTGCCAGCCGCGGTGGGTGAGCTGGCCCGTGAACGGCGCCTGGCCGACCACGTTGCCGCTCAGGCGCACGGCGGCGGCGTCGAAGCCGGCGGCCAGCGTCACGCGGCTGCCCTCGGCCTCGGCGCGCACGGGCGCGAGCGTGAAATGCTCGGCCAGCACCTTGCGGCAGCCCGCGTGCACCACGCGCGCGGCGGCGCCGATCTCGGCGTCGGCATAGGGCGCCACGTCCTCCTGGATGAAGTCCACAAAGCGCGCCTCGCGCTGCAGCAGGCCCAAAAGCTGCAGGGCCGCGGTGTCGTTGGAGACCTCCACATGTTTTTCGACGATTTTCTCGACCAGCTTTTCGACGGGCACCTCGATGCGGGTCTCGATGATCTTCTCCACCGGCACCTCCACGCGCACCTCCTTCGGGGGCGCATCGGCGGCCAGTGGCTCGCCCGCGCGCAGGCGCGTGATGTCGCCGGCCAGGCGGGCATTGCCCAGGATGGCGAAAAAGCTGCCGATGGCGATGGCAATGCGGCTGAAAAAACTCGGGGGGGTGGGGGTGGTCATGGGGTTCTCGCTGGGAGACGGCGCCGGCCCGTGCGGGGCCGCGCAGGTTCTCAAAAGGGATACGGGCGCGCGTGCGCGAAGGCAGCGATGTTACCCAATGGCCGTGTCGCTGCTCTGGCACCAGGGCGGGCCGGGTGGATGGGGGACAATGCGCGCGCCGCTCTCACAGGCTTTCTCTCCGCTGGCATGACCATTCAAACCGACGATTTCTCCGCCTTTCCCCCGCCACCGGCGCGCGAGCGCGTGGTGTCCGCCGCGCCCGCGTCCGCGCAGGAGGAGGCGCTAGAGCGCGCGCTGCGCCCCAAGCTGCTGCAGGAATACGTGGGCCAGGCCAAGGCGCGCGAGCAGCTGGAGATCTTCATCGGCGCGGCCAAGAAGCGCGCCGAGGCGCTGGACCATGTGCTGCTGTTCGGCCCGCCGGGTCTGGGCAAAACCACGCTGTCGCACATCATCGCGCACGAGCTCGGCGTGAACCTGCGCCAGACCAGCGGCCCGGTGCTGGAAAAGCCCAAGGACCTGGCGGCGCTGCTCACCAACCTCGAGAAGAACGACGTGCTGTTCATCGACGAGATCCACCGCCTCAGCCCGGTCGTCGAGGAGATCCTCTACCCCGCGCTCGAGGACTACCAGATCGACATCATGATCGGCGAGGGCCCGGCGGCGCGCTCCATCAAGCTCGACCTGCAGCCCTTCACCCTGGTGGGCGCGACCACGCGCGCGGGCATGCTCACCAACCCGCTGCGCGACCGCTTCGGCATCGTCGCGCGGCTGGAGTTCTACACGCCGGACGAGCTGGCGCTGATCGTCATGCGCTCGGCCGGGCTGCTGGGCGCGCCGATTGACCCCGAGGGCGGCGGAGAAATAGCACGCCGCTCGCGCGGCACGCCGCGCATCGCCAACCGCCTGCTGCGCCGCGTGCGCGACTACGCCGATGTGAAGGGCGACGGGCGCATCACGCAAACCATGGCCCAGCGCGCCCTGGCCCTGCTCGACGTGGACCCCGAGGGCTTCGACATCATGGACAGAAAGCTGCTCGAGGCCGTGATCCACCGCTTCGACGGCGGCCCCGTGGGGCTGGACAACATCGCCGCGAGCATTGGCGAGGAGAGCGGCACCATAGAGGACGTGATCGAGCCCTATCTGATCCAGCAGGGCTTTTTGCAGCGCACGCCGCGCGGGCGCGTGGCCACGCTGGCCGCCTACCGCCACCTGGGCGTGGCCGCGCCCCAGGGGCGTGGCGCGGGCGACCTGTTCGGGGGCGGGGCATGAGGCGCCCCTCCGCGCGCATGGCCTGGGCGCTGGCGCTGGGCCTTGCGTTGCTGGCCGCTGGCCTGTGGCTGGCGTGGCGCCCGGTGCAGGTCGATGCCGTGGCGCCGCGCCAGGCGCCGCTGGTGCGCAGCCTGCAGTTCTCGGCCCGCGTGCAGGCGCAGACTCGCGTGGAGCTGGGCAGCACCGTCACCGCGCGCGTGCAGCGCGTGCTCGTCGACGAGGGCGACGCCGTGCGCGCCGGCCAGCTGCTGGTGCAGCTCGAGGAGGACGAGGCGCGCGCCGCGCTCACCCAGGCCCAGGCCAGCGCGCGCCAGGCCCAGGCCCGCCTGTCCGGCCTGCGCAGCACCGGCCGCCACGCGGTGCAGGCCCAGCTGGAACAAATGCAGGCCGGCGTGCGCGCCGCGCAGGCGCACTACGACCGCGTGCGGCCGCTGGTGGCGCAGGGCTTCTACAGCCCGGCGCAGCTCGACGAGGCGCGCCGCGCGCTCGACGTGGCGCTGGCCCAGCAGGCCGCGGCCCAGGCCCAGTGGCAGGCCCAGGGCGATGGCGGCACCGACCTCGTGCAGGCGCGCGCGCAGTTGGGCGCGGCCGACGCGGCCACCGCGCTGGCCAAGGCGCGCCTGGCGCAGACGGCGCTGGTCGCGCCGGCCGAGGGCCGCGTCATCCTGCGCAGCGTGGAGCCGGGCCAGATCGTGCAGCCGGGCAAGGCGCTGCTGGCGCTGGCGCTCGCCGGGCCGACCGAGGTCGTGGCCCAGGTGGACGAGCGCTTTCTGCAGCAGCTGCGACCGGGCCAGAACGCCGCCGTGGTGGCCGACGCCTTTGCCGACCGGCCCCTGGCCGCGCGCGTGCTCAGCATCGCCCCGGGCGTGGACGCGCAGCGTGGCTCCATCGAGGTCAAGCTGGCGCTGCAGGAGCCGCCGCCCGACTTTCTGCGCGAGGACATGACGCTCTCGGTCGAGGTCGAGACGGGCCGGCGCGCCCAGGCGCTGGCGCTGCCGCTGTCCGTGCTGCGCTCGGCCATCCGCGGCGACAGCGCCGAGCTGCTGGTGCTGCAGGACGGGCGCGCCGTCACGCGCCAGGTGCGCGTGGGCCTGCGCACGCTCGAAGCCTTCGAGGTGCAGGACGGCCTGGCCGAGGGCGACCTGGTGCTGCGCGCGCCTGGCCTGGCGCCGGGCACGCGCGTGCGCGCCCGCACCGTCGCCTGGCAGGGCCGGCGCGCCGCGGGCGACGCGGGCGACGACGCGGGCACGGCCCTGCTGCAGAGCGTGGGGCGCTGAATGCGGCGCGCCGCGCTGGCCTGGTGGCCCGGCTTCGAATGGCGCGTGGCCTGGCGCTTTTTGCGCGAGGGGCGCATGCAGACGCTGCTCATCATCGTCGGCGTGGCCGCCGGCGTGGCCGTGGTGGCCTACATCTCGGCGCTGATCGACGGCATGCAGAGCAACACCCTGAACAAGACCCTGGGCGCGCAGGCGCACATCAGCCTGCGTGCGCCCGAGGACGTGGTGACGCCCGCCATGGCGCATGCGGCGGGCGTGGCCGTGCTCGGCGACATGCAGCCGCGCGCCCAGCGCCTGCGCGACGTGGCCGACTGGCAGGCGCTGGTGCCGGTGCTCGAGGCGCTGCCGGGCGTGGCCGCGGTCTCGCCCATGGTCTCGGGCGCCGGGCTGGCCCAGCGCGCCGAGGCCACGCTGGCCATCGTGCTGCTGGGCGTGGAGCTCGAGCGCTACGAGCGCATCGTCGGCCTGCGCGCCAAGCTGGTCGCGGGCAGCGCCAGCCTGCAGCCGGGCGAGGCCATCGTCGGGCGCGAGCTCGCGCAGGACCTGGGCCTGCGCGTGGGCGACCGCTTCACGCTGCGCACCGGCCAGGTCACCGAGCCGGTGCGCGTGACCGCCCTCGTGGACCTGGGCGTGAAGGACCTGAACCGGCGCACCGTCATCGTGCCGCTGCGCGCCGCGCAGTACCTGCAGGGCCTGCCCGGCGGGGCGACGCACCTGGACCTCAAGGTGCACGACGTCTGGGCCGCCCAGGCGCTGGCCGAGCGCCTGCGCCGCCAGTACCCGCTGCGCGTGGACAGCTGGCAGGAGAGCAACGCGCAGCTGGTCTCGGCGCTCAACGCCCAGGGCGTGAGCACCTCCATCATCCGCGCCGTGGTGCTGCTCGTCGTGGTGCTGGGCATTGCCAGCGTGCTCGTGGTGTCGGTGGTGCAGAAGGGGCGCGAGATCGGCATCCTGCGCGCCATGGGCGCCACGCGCGCTCAGATGCTGCGCGTGTTCCTGCTGCAGGGCGCGGTGGTGGGCGCGCTGGGCTCGCTGCTGGGCCTGCTGCTGGCCATGGCCCTGGTCTGGGTATTCACCACCTTTGTGCATGGGGCCGACGGCCGGCCGCTGTTCGCCGTGTCGCTGCAGCCGGCCATGGCGCTGCGCATGGCGCTGCTGGCCACGCTCTGCGGCGTGCTCGCCGCCGTCATGCCCGCGCGCCGCGCCGCGGCCATGGACCCGGCCCAGGCCATACGTCTGTAATGCCATGACTGCTGTTGTGACACACACACCGCTGATCGCGCTGCACGCGCTGCGCAAGAGCTACCAGGTCGGCACGCCGACCGAGGCCGAGGTGCTGCACGGCATCGACCTGCGGGTTGAGCCCGGCGAATTCCTCGCCCTCATCGGGCCGTCGGGCTCGGGCAAGAGCACGCTGCTCAACATCCTCGGGCTGCTCGAGCGCGCCACCTCGGGCGACTACCTGCTGCAGGGCGCGTCGGTGCAGGGCCTGACCGACGCCGAGCTCACGCTGCGCCGGCGGCGCACGCTGGGCTTTGTGTTCCAGTTCCACCACCTGCTGCCGGCCTTCACGGCGCTGGAGAACGTGACGCTGCCGGCCCTCATGCAGGGCGGCCGCATCGACGCGCGCGACGATGCCCGCGCACGCGAGCTGCTGGCCGCCGTGGGCCTGGCCGGCGCGCTGCACAAGCGCCCGGCGGAGCTCTCTGGCGGCATGCAGCAGCGCGTGGCCATCGCCCGGGCCCTGGCCATGGACCCGCCGCTGGTGCTGGCCGACGAGCCCACGGGCAACCTGGATACGGCCTCCTCGTCCGAGGTGTTTGCGCTCATGCGCCGCATCCATGCCGAGCGCGGCACGGCCTTCATCATCGTCACCCACGACCCGCGCCTGGCCGCGCGCTGCGACCGGCTGGTGGAGTTGGTCGACGGCCGCATCGCCCGCGACGAGGCGGTGGGCGTGGCAGTCGACAAGGCCGGGCTATGAGCGTGCGCGCAGCACGCCGGCCACGATGAGCAGCTGCGCCGCGTAGTAGCTGGCCAGCACCCACAGCTGCGCCAGCGGCAGCGGCTGCACGAAGCGGTTGGTGGCCAGCAGCGCGTCGCTGAGCATGAAGCAGCAGGCGCCCAGCGCCACCAGCAGCGCCGGCCGCCCCGGCAGCGCCGCGCGCCGCGCCCAGGCCTGCGCCGCCATCAGGGCGATGACCAGCACGTAGGCGGCCACCGGCAGGCGCAGCGCGGCGGGCAGGCCGCCCTGCCAGAGAAAGGCGTACATGCCCACACCCAGCGCCAGCGTGACCAGCAGCGCGGCGCGCGCGCCAAACCACGGCACGCCCTGGCCGAACAGCGCGATGTAGCACAGATGCGCCAGCAGAAAGCTCACCAGCCCGGGGACGAACCAGTTGCCCGGCAGCATCAGAAACACGTCGCCGGCCAGCGACCCCAGCAGGGCGCCGAGCAGCCAGGGGTAGGGGGATTGAGGGTGAAAAATGGCTCTGGCGCCCGTGTGACAAGCGCTGACAGCTACATAAACAATAGCCGCCACCATCGTCAGGGGCTTGAACAGCCAGTGCCAGTAGCTCAGCCCCAGCGCGCCGGTCGCCGTGGACAGCATGGCGCAGACCAGCATGGGCCAGAACCAACGGTGATGCGTGGGCCGCGATGGCGAGGGAATGGCGGACAGGCGCGAATCGGGTAGCGAGGCGGTCATGGCTTGCGTGAACAGGTGGCGCGCGATCATGGCAGGACGCGCCGGTCCGCGCCATGCGTGTGCGCCCTTGGTCTCTCTCCAGCAAACAACCGATCAAAGGCCCGCCTCATGTCCGGACATTGATCCGGGACGGCGATCGAGGTTTCACCACCATGCACCATGCTTCCCCCCGTCATCCCCGCGATGTCGGCCCAGCCCACGAGCTTCCCCCTGCGTCATCCCCGCGAAGGCGGGGATCCAGGTTTCACCACCACGTCATGGGCGCGGGCTGTTCACGGCCTCTCTGGCTATGCGTGGCTTTCGTCGCGCCCCTGCAGCGCGTCCAGGTGCTGGGTATCGGCCCAGCCCACGAGGGTCAGGCCGTGGTCGCCGGTCCACAGCAGGCGGTTGATGGCGGCGTTGGTGAGCTGCCAGGTGCGCGGCGCCTGCAGGTCCAGGCGCGTGGCCAGGCGGTAGAGCATGTCCATCACGCCGCCATGGGCCACGAGCACGATCTGCTGGCCGCGGTGGCGCGCGGCAAGTTCGTCGACGGTGCAGGCGATGCGCTCGCGCAGCATGACCAGCGATTCGCCGCCGCCCTCGGGCACGAAATGCGGGTCGCGCTTGCGCCAGCGCAGCGCCTGCTCGGGGGACTGTTCCTCGATCTCGCGGAAGGTGCGGCCCTGGAAGTCGCCGAAGCTGCGCTCGCGCAGGCCGCGCGTGCGGGCCAGCGGCGCGCCCGTGCTGTCGGCCACGGCCTGGGCCGTCGCATAGGCGCGCTGCAGGTCGCTGCTGTAGATGGCGGCCACGCGCTCCTCGGCCAGCGCCTGGCCCAGCTGGCGCGCCTGCCACAGGCCCGTGTCGTTGAGCGGAATGTCCAGGTGGCCCTGGATGCGCGTGTCCACGTTCCAGGCGGTTTCGCCGTGGCGCACGGCGATGATGCGGGTGGCTTGCATGCGGCGTTCAGAGCAGCGACTTGGCGTTGTCGAGCACGTAGTCGCAGGCCTTTTCCTTGAGGTCGCCCTTGATCTTGTCGAGGTTGAAGCTCTTGCCGCCCGAGCCCGTGACCAGGCCCGACAGGCCGCTCTTGTAACCCTCGTCCTTGGGCTCTTCCTTGGGGCCCAGGCCCATCTTGCCCAGGAGCTGGTCCTTGACCTGCGCGGCCTTGTCGGCGTTCAGGTAGTTGTTCTTCATGCAGTAGGTGATCACGCCGGCGGCGTTGCCCGCCGTGGCCGAGCTGGTCAGCCCCAGGGCCGACAGGGGCGATGCGCCGCCGGCGGCGCCGCCGAGCTGGCCGCGCAGCGCGTCGCCCAGGCCGGCGGCCTGCGCGCTCAGGCCCAGGCCGCCCAGGGCGGCCAGCAGCAGGGTGGTGGGGATGAGGTGCTTCATGGTGACTCCTTGTGGCGATGGGTGCTGCGCGCCGATGCGGGCGCGAAAAATCACCTTATCACGCCCCGGCGCGCGCGTTGGCGCGGGAGGGCGCGGGAATGGTTCAGCTTTGCAAACTACTTTGTCGCTGCCGGCGCGGGCTCGGCCGCTGTCTTGGGCGCCGCCTTGGCGGCGGGCTGCATGTCGGTGCGCAGCGTGCGCTCGCCCTGGGGCGGCTGCGGAAAGCCGCTGAGCGCCTGGTCGAACAGCACGCCGTAGATGTCGGGGTCGCGCGTCCACACGTCCTCGTAGAGGGCCGAGGTCTCGTACACCACCTGTCCGCCGGCCGCGTCGCGCAGCACCAGACTGACCCGGCGGTGGTAGAGCGTGGGCGGGGCGTCCATCATCCAGTTCATGCCCCAGCCCCAGCCCCAGGGGCCGCCGTAGCCCAGGCCCCAGCCCCAGCGGCCATAGTAGGGGGAGGCGGGGCCGTAGTAGGAGCCGTAATAGGGCCAGTAGCGCGGCGTGGCGTAGCCGCCCTCCACGCCCAGCTGTGCGATCAGGCGCGGGTGGGCATCGTCGCGGCGCAGGCCCACGCGCGCGAGTGCGGCCTCGGCCAGCTGCTCAATGGGGGCAAAGGCCGCGGCATGCTGCTGCTGCGAGGGCAGGCGCTCGAAGCGGTAGGTCGGCGGGCTGGGCAGCGTGGTCAGGGTGGAATAGCTGTTGACGCTGCTTTCCACCCGGCGCGGCCCGGCGCAGCCGGCCAGCACGAGAGCGGCCGCGCACAGGGCCAGGGTGCAGATATGGCGCAGGGTTGCCATGGTGCAATCTCCTTCGGGCGGACATGCCCGTTCGGCCGCTATGGTACGGCGCGGGCTCAGCCGAGCTGCACCACCTGCATGCCCGGCAGCGTGGGCGTCATGGGAAATTCCTCATGGTCGAAGGCCGTGTCGCCTTCGGGGTCGGCAATGCCGGTGGCGCGGGCGTTCTTGAAGTCGTGCAGCTTGGGGTCCATCAGATGCGTGGTCACCACATGGCCCATGGCGCGCAGCATGCTCTCGATGCGGCCGGGGAATTTCTTGTCCCACTCGCGCATCATCTCGCCCACCACCACGCGCTGCAGGCCCTCCTGGCTGCCGCAGAGGTTGCAGGGAATGATGGGAAACTGCTGGTACTGGGCCCAGCGCGCCGTGTCCTTCTCGGGTACGTAGCACAGCGGGCGGATCACCACATGCCTGCCGTCGTCGCTGACCAGCTTGGGCGGCATGCCCTTCATGCGCCCGCCGTAGAACAGGTTGAGCAGCAGCGTGGCCACGATGTCGTCGCGGTGATGGCCGAGCGCGAGCTTGGTGCACTTGAGCTCATCGGCCACCTTGTAGAGGATGGCGCGGCGCAGGCGCGAGCACATGCTGCAGGTGGTCTTGCCCTCGGGCACGACGCGCTTGACGACGCTGTAGGTGTCCTGGTTCTCGATGTGGTACTCGACGCCAATGCTCTTGAAGTAGTCGGGCAGCACATGCTCGGGAAAGCCGGGCTGCTTCTGGTCCAGGTTCACGGCCACGATGTCGAACTTGACCGGGGCGCGCTTTTGCAGCTTGCGCAGGATGTCCAGCAGCGTGTAGCTGTCCTTGCCGCCGGACATGCAGACCATGACGCGGTCGCCCTCCTCGATCATGTTGAAGTCGGTAATGGCGCGGCCGACCTCGCGGCACAGGCGTTTTTCGAGCTTGATCTGCTCGCGCTCGATCTTGCGCGTGTCGGTGGCGGGTTCTTCGGCGATCCAGTCGGATGCGTTCAGGTGTGCATTCATGGGTTTGTTACCACTGTCCGGTTTCGACGCGAATGGCGACTTCGCAGTCATCAAAAATTTCCAGTTTGGCGATCTTCACGCGCACGCCGAGCACGCCGGGCAGCTGCAGCAGGCGCTGGGCGAGCTTGCCGATCAGGCTCTCGAGCAGGTTCACATGCTCGGCCGTGCATTCGTCGATGATGATCTGGCGCACCTTGCGGTAGTCCAGCACATGGCGAATGTCGTCGTCGCGCGGCGCCAGGGGCTGGGGGCCCAGGTTGAGCTCGGCGTCCACCTGGATGGGCTGGGGCGCGGCCTTCTCATGGTCCAGGATGCCCAGGTTGGCGTCAAAGCGCAGGCCGGTGAGCGTGAGCGCCTGCCGGCCCTCGCCGGGGCGCGAATGATAAGAAAAATCGGTCACGGCTTCACCAGGGCTTGATGCATACCCGCTCCACGCCTATGGATGCGCTGTCGGGGTAGATGTCGGGCTTGCGCGTGGCCACGCGCACGGCGTGCACCGCGTCGCTCTGCAGCAGGGCCGCGGCGATGGCGTCGCACAGCGACTCCTGCAGCTCGTGGTGCTGGCTGCCGACCTCGCGCGCGATCACGTCGCGCACGAAGTCGTAGTCCAGCGTCTCGGAGATATGGTCGCGCGCGGCAGGGGCCTGGGAGAGCTTGACGCACAGGTCCACGTCGAACCACATGCGCTGCGCGCCCTGGCGCTCGTGCGCGTGCACGCCGATGCGCACGGCCACCTCGTGGCGGCGCAGGCTCAAGGCCCGGCAATGCGTGGCCAGGCGCGCGTCCAGGGCGCCAAAGGCAAGCAGGATGGAATTCATGGGCGCGGATTGTCCGCGATGGCAAACATCACGTCGCGTTCCAGGGGCACCAGGTGCTGGCCGTTGTCGGCCTGCAGCGTGCAGCCGTTGAGGCTGGGGTTGCTGGCGATGAACAGCGCGCAGCGCGCCACGTCGGCCGGCGCAATCGGCCGGCGCAGCAGGTTGACCTGGGCGGCCTGGTCAAAGTTGTCCTGCGTCTGCGGGCCGCTCAGGTAGATCAGCCCGGGCGAGAGCCCGCACACGCGCACCTGGGGCGCGAGCGCCTGCGCCTGCAAGGCCACGCTGCGCTCGAGCGCGAGCTTGCTCACGGTGTAGGAGAAATAGTCGGGGTTGAGGTTGTGCACCTTCTGGTCGAGCACATGCACCACGCTGTAGGCGCCCGTGGCGGGCCGGCCCTGGGCGCACAGCCAGGCGTGCAGCGCGTTGGCCAGCAGCAGCGGCGTGGCGGTGTTGGTCAGGAAATGCCGCAGCAGCGCCGGGGCGCTGGCCGTGCGCGCGTCGTCGGCCTCGAAGATGGAGGCGTTGTTGACGATGCAGCGCGGCGCCTGGCCGGCCAGGTCCACGCATTGCGCGAGCAGCTGCGTGCCCGCCTCGGGCTGGGCCAGATCGGCCTGTACCAGCAGGCATTCGGCCCCCAGGGCGCGCACGTCGGCCTGCGTCTGCAGCGCGCCGGCCTGCGACGCGCGGTAGTGGCACAGCACGTTCCAGCCCGCGGTGGCAAAGGCCAGGGCGAACTCGCGCCCCAGGCGGTGCGCCGCGCCGGTGACCAGCACCCAGTCAGTGGTGTTCATGTGGCAAATCCTTGCGCCATAGGCCGGGAAATACAATGCCCGCCACTTCGGCGCGCAAAGCCACGAATTATGACGACCCCCACCGACGCGCTTACCTCCCACATCCACGACCAGATCGCCGCCGCCGGCGGCTGGCTGGGCTTTGACCGCTTCATGCAGCTGGCGCTGTACCAGCCGGGCCTGGGCTATTACGCGGGCGGGCGCACCAAGCTCGGCCGCATGCCCGAGGACGGCAGCGACTTCGTCACCGCGCCCGAGCTCTCGCCCGTGTTCGGCCAGGTGCTCGCGGCCCAGGTGCGCGAGGCGCTGGACGCCACCCGCACGCATGAGGTCTGGGAGTTCGGCGCCGGCAGCGGCGCGCTGGCCGAGCAGCTGCTGGGTGCCCTGGGCGAGCGCGTGCGCCGCTACACCATCGTGGACCTGTCGGGCGACCTGCGCGCGCGCCAGCGCGAGCGCCTGGCCGCCTTTGGCGAGCGCGTGGCCTGGGCCGAGCGCCTGCCGCAATCCATGGCGGGCGTGGTCGTGGGCAACGAGGTGCTCGACGCCATGCCCGTGCAGCTGCTGCACCGCGTGCAGGGCGTCTGGCACGAGCGCGGCGTGACCCTGGGCGCGGACGGCGCCCTGGCCTGGAGCGACCGGCCCACCGAGTTGCGCCCGCCCGTGGACATCGCCGGCGATCACGACTACCTGACCGAGATCCACGCCCAGGGCGAGGCCTTCATGCGCACGCTGGCCGCGCATCTGACGCGCGGCGCGGCCTTTCTCATCGACTACGGCTTCGGCGAGGACGAGTACTACCACCCCCAGCGCCACATGGGCACGGTGATGTGCCACCGCGCCCACCGCGCCGACGACGACCCGCTGCAGGACGTGGGCGCCAAGGACATCACGGCCCATGTGAACTTCACGGCCATGGCCCTCGCGGCGCAGGACGCGGGCCTGAACGTGCTCGGCTACACCAGCCAGGCGCGCTTTCTGCTCAACTGCGGCTTGCTACAACAAATGGAGCTACTAGCGCTTGCCCAGAGGGCGCCAGCGGCCAAATTGATGCTTGAGCATGAAATGGGCGAGCTGTTCAAGGTGCTGGCCGTGGGGCCAGGCGAGCCGTGGCAGCCCATGGGCTTTGCCCAGGGCGACCGCACGCACCGCCTGTGACAACCCATGGATAGAGCCGTGACATCCATTGATACGAGCGACCTCGGCCTGACCCGTCATCCCCGCGAGCGCGGGGATCCAGGTGCCACCCGGGCCGTGGCTTCGTCGCTGCCGTGGATCCCCGCGTTCGCGGGGATGACGGCCATGTGCGGCGCGACTGCCACGTGCGGCGCGACGGCCGCGTGTGGCGCAATGGCCGCCTGAGCTTTACCCATGCTGCGCTGGCTCATCGTCGTCTTTCTGGCCCTGGTGCTGATCAACGGGCTCACACCCTGGCTCAAGCGCCTGGGCCTGGGGCGGCTGCCGGGGGATTTTCAGTTCCGGCTGTTCGGGCGCGACTGGTTCATTCCGCTGGCCAGCACGCTGCTGCTGAGCTTTCTGCTGAGTCTGGCGGTGAAGTGGCTGTGAGGCTGTGAGTTGAAATCGCCCTCGGTGGCCGCAGGTACACAGGCAACATCACCTCCATCACTCGCCGATCACCCGCCGCCATGACCAGCACCGAAGCCCCACACATCGTCTGCCCCCACTGCCACACCACCAACCGCGTGCAGGCCGCGCAGCTCGCCAGCGCCCCCGACTGCGGCAGCTGCCACCGTCCGCTGTTCACGGGCGAGCCGCTGGCGCTGGATGCGGCCAGCTTCGACAAGCACCTGGGGCGCAACCACATCCCGGTGCTGGTGGACTTCTGGGCGCCCTGGTGCGGGCCCTGCCGCCAGATGGCGCCGGCCTTTGCCCAGGCGGCGCGCCAGCTCGAGCCGCATATTCGCCTGGCCAAACTCGACACCGAGGCCCATCCCGCCATCGCCGCGCGCTACGCCATTCGCAGCATTCCGACCATGATCCTGTTCCAGGGCGGGCGGGAGAAGGCGCGCATCTCGGGCGCCCTCGGCGCGGGCGACATCGTGCGCTGGGTGCAGTCAGTGGCCTGACAGCGATTCGGCCACGGCCTGCACGCGCGCGGCGTGGATCAGCTCGCCCACCTTGGGGCCGGCCAGGCCCCGCGCCGCAGCCTGCGCCGCGATGGGGGCCGTGGCCACCCGCTGCGCCGCGTCCAGCGCCGCGAGCAGCCGCGCGCGCTGTGGGTAGGGCGCGTCCTCAAAGCCCAGGCGTCCGCGCGCGTCGCACTCGCAGGCCAGCAGCACGTCGCCAAAGCGCTCGGGCTTGCGAATGGCGTCGCAGCGCTCCAATAGCCGCAGCAGCGCGGCTGCGCCCAACTCGCCGCTTCTGTGGATGTTGCCGTGCTCGCGCGCGACCACGTCGGCCAGCTCGCGGCAGTCCACGGGCACGCGCAGGCGCTCGCACAGGGGCTTGAGCAGCCTGCTGCTCCTCTGCTCGTGGCCGATGTGGCGCGGCAGCACGTCTTGTGGCGTCGTGCCTTTGCCCAGGTCGTGCACCAGGCAGGCAAAGCGCACGGGCAACGGGGCGGACAGGCGTGCGGCCATCTGCAGCACCATCATCACGTGCACGCCGGTGTCCACCTCGGGGTGGTATTCGGCGCGCTGGGGCACGCCCCACAGGCGGTCGAGCTCGGGCAGCAGCACGGCCAGCGCGCCGCACTCGCGCAGCACCTCGAACATGCGCGCGGGGGCGGGCTCCATCAGGCCGCGCGAGAGCTCCTGCCACACGCGCTCGGCCACGAGGTGATCGGCCTCGCCGGCCTGCACCATCTCGCGCATCAGCGCCATGGTCTCGGGCGCCACCGTGAAGTCGGCAAAGCGCGCCGCAAAGCGCGCCACGCGCAGTATGCGCACCGGGTCCTCGCGAAAGGCCTCGGTCACATGGCGCAGCACGCGCCGCTGGAGGTCTTTCGCCCCACCATAGGGGTCAAAAACGGCCCCAACGCCCGTCCATTCTGCGTCAGCAGCTATGGCATTGATAGTGAGATCGCGGCGCGACAAATCCTCTTCGAGGGTCACGTCGGGCGATGCCTGCACGACGAAGCCGCGGTAGCCGCGCCCGCTCTTGCGCTCGGTGCGCGCCAGGGCGTATTCCTCGTGCGTCTCGGGGTGCAAAAAGACCGGAAAGTCGCGCCCCACGGGCACGAAGCCGCGCGCCACCATGTCCTCGGGCGTGGCGCCGACGACGACCCAGTCGTGGTCATTGACGGGGCGGCCCAAGAGCCGGTCGCGCACGGCGCCGCCCACCATGTAGATCTGCATGGCAGAGAGTGTAGGTGGGCTGCCGGTCGTTCAACCTCAGTCGATCTTCACCTGGGCGGCGCGTGCCGTCTCACCCCAGCGTTTGAGCTCGGACTGCACGAAGGACTGGAAGCTGGCTGGCGAATTGGGGGCGGGCGGCATCAGGAAGCCGTTGGCTTCGTATTTGCCTTTCAGATCCGCGTTGCCCGAGAGCTGGCGGTTGATGGCGCGGTTGAGGGTGTCGACAACCTGTGCGGGCGTGCCCGCGGGCGCGAAGACTGCGAACCATGCGGCGACATCGAAATCGGCAATGCCCGACTCCTGCATGGTGGGGATGTCCGATGCGAAGCTCACGCGCTGCGCCGTGGTGACGGCCAGGCCCTTGAGCTTGCCCGAGCGGATCTGGGGCAGCAGCGGCGGCAGGTTGTCCATCATCGAATCGACCTGCCCGCCCAGGAGATCGGCCACCGCCGGGCCGCTGCCGCGGTAGGGCACATGCAGGATGTTCGTGCCGGTGCGCAGCTTGAACAGTTCGCAGCCCAGATGTGCCGACGAACCGTTGCCGGGGGATGCGCAGGTGAGCTTGCCCGGGTTCTTCTTGGCATAGGCGACATAGTCCGCGACGCTGGAGACCGGCAGCTGCGGGTTCACGGCCAGGATGTTGGGCACGATGTTGAGTTGGGCCACGGGTACCAGGTCGCGTCCGGCGTCAAAGCTCAGCTTGGCATAGACGCTTTGGTTGATGGTGGTGGAGATCGAGCCGACGAACAGGGTATAGCCGTCCGCTGGGGCGCGAACGACAGCTTCCGCTCCAATGTTGCTGTTGGCACCGGGGCGGTTTTCCACGATGAAGGGTTGCCCCAGATCCTTGCCGAGCGCGTCGGCAATCAAGCGTGCGCTCAGATCCGTCGCGCCACCGGGTGCATAGCCGACGACCAGGCGCACGGGCTTGGCCGGATAGTCTTGGGCGAATGTCGTGAGCGCGGTCGCCGAGCAGGCGATGGCGATGGCCGTCATGCGTATGGCTTGCGACAGAGTGTGTGCCTTCACGGTTGTCTCCTTGTAGGTATGGATAACTGGGTTTGCGGAAAAAGGTGATGGAAAGCAACCGCGGCTGTCGTCCGTCGTCAGACGGCCGCAGGGTGTCCGATGCGGCGCAGCAGGCCGCTGTCCACCTCTCGCAGCGAGGCGCAGCCCAATAGCGCCATGTCGGTCAGGATTTCGTCGCGGAAGATGTGGACGGCACGGCGTATGCCTTCGGCACCCCCTACCGCGGCGCCGAACAGCTGGGGCCGGCCCGTGAAGACCATTCGGGCGCCCAGGGCCAGTGCCTTGAGCACGTCCGTGCCGCGGCGAAATCCGCCATCGATCAGCACCGGATAATCGGCCGGCACGGCAGCACAGACCTCGGGCAGGGCCTGCAGGGGGGAGATGCAGCCGTCGAGCTGCCTGCCGCCATGGGTGGAGACGATGATGGCATCGGCGCCATGTTCCACGGCCAATCCGGCGTCATCGGGGTGCATCACGCCCTTGAGCACCAGCTTTCCGTCCCATAGCGCGCGGATCTGACGGATGCAGTCCCAGTCCAGGCGGTCGCGCCCGCCTCTGAAGCCATTTTGTGGCTCCTCCGTGATCGCGGGGCCCATTTCATGCGACAGATTGGAAAAGCGCGGAATACCCTCGCCGAGCACGGTGCGCAGGAAGACCTGCAAGGTCCACCGCGGGTGCATGAGCCCGTCGAGCAAGAGCTTGAGGCTGAACCGAAACGGCACGGTGAAGCGCAGCCGCTGCAGGTTTTCGCGATTGGCTGCGACGCAGGTGTCGATGGTGATGACCAGCACCGGTATCTGCGCCTGCCGCAAGCGCAGCAGCAGGGGGCGTATGCGGTTCATGTCGCCAGGGATATAGGCCTGGTACCAGCAGCGGTTGGCGTTTTCCTGCTGCAGCCGCTCCAGCGGCACGGTGGATGCTCCACTGATGATGAATGGCAGCTGCTCCTCGCTTGCGATGCGCGCCAGGGCGGCATCGCAATCGCGTGCGACGATGGCCGAGAAGCCGGTCGGCGCAAACCCCAGGGGCAGCGAGTAGGTCTGGCCCCACAACGTGGCTGCGGGACTGCGCTGCGCCACGTTGCGCAGGCCGCGTGGCACAAAGCCCAGCCGCTGGAAATGCCGCCGGCTTTCATCCAGCGATTGACCGTCCTCCGTGCCGCCGCAGACATAGCCGCGCACGCAGGCCGGCAGGCGACGCAGCGCTGCGCGCTCCAGATCGGCAATCGACAGATAGTTGTGCAGCGACCCCATGCTTTGCGACTCCTGCGGTCCCGCGACCGCCAGAGGCCATTCTTCGGGCATAGGCTATGGGGCGGCAAACGAAATAATTTGATCGTGGGATTACTTCCGCTCATGTAATGGGCGTGCCCGTTCGGGCTTGCCCGCGCACCCATTCGGTGAACGCCAGGATCTTGGGCTCGGCCGCGCAGTGGCTGGCATGCGCCACGTAGTAGGCGCCGTCGCTGGGCTGCACATACGGCCAAGCCTGTACCAGCAGACCCGAGCGCAACGCGGCCTGAACGAACATCTGCGGCATGACTGCGATGCCAATGCCTTCCATGGCGGCGGTGAGGCACATCGAGAAGGTGTCGAACCGGGGGCCCTGGTAGCACCGTATCGATTCGAAGCCCTGGTGAGCGAACCAGTCGCGCCATATCTCCGGCCGCGATGAGCACTGAATCAAGGTTTGCGCCTCCAATGTGTCCAGTGAATCCATCGTGCGCTGCCTTGCGTACTGGGGGCTGCAGACGGCCATCACGGGTGCATCGAACAGGCGATGGCAGTCTGCGCCGGGCAATGAGCCGCTGCCGTAGAAGAGCGAGATGTCGATGCGCGACTGCATCAGGTCAAAGGGGCGGGCATCGGAGCGCGTCACCACCTGAATGTCGGGGTGGCGTTGCATGAAGCCGCGCAGCCGGGGGATCAGCCAGCAGGACCCGAATGTGGGCTGCACCGCGATGCACAAGGTCTGGGATGCCTGGCCATAGCCCATGACGTAGCGCGAGGAAACGTCGATCTGGTTGAGGATGACGCGGACCTCGGACAGGTACATCTGTCCCGCTGGCGTGAGCGCGAGGCCACGGGGTGAACGGTGAAACAGCCGATGGCACAGCATGGCCTCCAACTGCGCGATCTGCTTGCTGATGGCGCCCTGGGTCAGACACAGATCCTGTGCCGCCAGCGTGAAGCTCATGTGGCGTGCCGCAGCCTCGAAGCATTGCAACGCTGCGATGGAGGGGGTGATGCGCTTTTGCATGTGCGTTTCCGCCGGTGAAGGGAATCGGGCTCTGTCGGGACAATCGTGACACAGCAGCCCACCCTCATGCGCACAGGGAGTGCACCGCAGTGACGTAGCGCGTTGTCGATGTGGCCGCATGCAGGACGCGCCTGCGCCTTGCACCGCGATCGCCAGGGGCCTGCGACGGCCCGGGCCCGCAGCATGATGCCGCTCAGCGGACGTTCTGCCGCGTACCGTGGCCTGTGCGGTGCGGCTCACTGCAGGGTGCGGCAAGCCTGAGCAGCCGGTCGGACTCCTGGCCGGCCGTGCTGCGCGCGTGCACGGTGCTCAGGCCACATCGACCACCAGTCGTGCATCGAACGCTGCGTTCTCGGCCACGCCATCCTTGGCATAGCCGCGCGGGTTGCACAGCACGCGTGTGTCGCCTACGCGGTAGTCGAAGCTGTCATGCGTGTGGCCGTGTATCCAGAGCCGCGCGCCGCTCGCCTTTACCAGCGCCTGCGCGTCAGAGACGAAGATGCCGTTGAGCGGCGAGCCCGCAAAGCGCGGGTGGATGCTCTGCGCCGTGGGCGCGTGGTGCGTGACGACCACCGTGGGCCCGGCAAAGGGCTGCGCCAGCGCCTCGCCGAGCCAGCGCACATTGGCGTCGAACAGCGCGGCCGAATCCTCGGGCGTGAACAGCGGGGCGTCGGGCGCATCGCCGACGCGCACGCGCGTGAAGTCGTAGGCGAAGCGCTGGGCCTGCGCCATGGCGTCAAGGCGCGCCTGGCCGTCGCCCACGATGCGAAAGTCGCTCCACAGCGTGCTGCCGATGAAGCGCACGCCCTGCAGCACCAGGCTGCGGTTGTCCAGCAGCTGCACCTGGCTGTCGGCGCTGCCCGCGCTGCCCGCGCACAGGGCCTGCAGCGTGCGCCGGGTCTGCGCCAGGCTGCTGCCGTAGAACTCGTGGTTGCCGGGCACGTAGAGCACGGGCTTGCCGAAGCCCCTGGCCCAGGCGATGGCCGGCTCGGGGCGGGCGATGTCGCCGGCCAGGATGACGATGTCGGCATCGGTCTGCGGGTGCTCCATGCCCCGCACGCCCAGGTGCAGGTCGGACAGGATGTGCAGCCTCATGGCGATGGCGGCCGCTCACGCGCGGCGCGCGCGGTAGGGCTCCTCGAAGGCGAGGAAGTCGGCCTCGGCCAGCGCGCCGTCCACCCAGGCCTTGACGCCGGGAAGCTGCTGCACGCGCGCTACATAGTCGGCAATGTGTGCGGGCAGGGGCAGGGCGTAGGTCGCCAGGCGCATGCACACGGGGGCGTAGAAGGCGTCGGCAATCGTGAATTCGCCGAACAGCATGGGGCCGCCATGCTGGGCCAGCAGCTCGCCCCACATGTCCACCAGACGCTCGACGTCGGCGCGCACGCCGGCCTGGTCGCGCCAGAGGATGGCGCCGACCTCGGGCAGGCGCGCCTCGATGTTCATGCCGCAGTGGCTGCGCAGCGCCGTGAAGCCGCTGTGCATCTCGGCCGTTATGCTGCGCGCGCGGGCACGGGCGGCGCGGTCCTCGGGCCAGAGCCGCTTGTCGGGGAACTGCTCGGCCAGGTATTCGGCAATCGCCAGGCTGTCCCAGATGGCGAGGTCGCCATCGACCAGCACCGGCACCTTGCCCGCGGGGCTCACGGCCTGGAGCCGGCGCTTGAACTGCGAGCCCGCGTCAAAGCCGTCGAAGCGCACGGGCAGCTCGTCGAAGGCGATGCCGGCCTGGCGCATCAGCACCCAGGCTCGCATGGACCAGGAGGAATAGTTCTTGTTGCCTATGTAGAGCTGGAGCATGGGATGTCCTTTCAGAAGCTGGCGCGCCGCCACCCATCAGAAGGCCGCGGAGCAGGCCGCGTCAGCAGACGCCGCGAAGCGCCTCAGGGGGTGTGCCTCACACCGGCCAGACAATGCCGTTGTCGTTGAGGATGGCATCGAGCGGCAGGTCATGCGCCTCGGGCTCGAAGTCGTCCAGATAGCCCTGGGTGTAGCCCAGGCCCACGGTCGTGGGGCGCGGTTGCAGCGTGGCGAGCGTGCGGTCATAGAAGCCGCCACCATAGCCCAGCCGGTAGCCGCCGGGGCCGTAGCCCACGCAAGGCACGAACAGCAGCGTGGGAATGATGAGCTCCGTGTCCTTGGGCTTGGGGATGCCGTAGGCGTCCTCCTCCATGGGGCAGCCGGGGTACCAGGCGTGGAAGCTGAGCGTCTTGTGCACCTTGTCGATCACGGGCAGGCCGATGCGGCGCAGCTGGGGCTCGTCGAGCAGCTCGCCGTCCTCCTTCCAGCGGTGCAGTGCGGGCAGGGGGTCGAACTCGCCCTTGATGGGCCAGTAGGCGCCGATGACGGTGTCCGGCCGGTCCACGAGCCAGATGCGCATCACGCGCTGCAGCATGGCCGAGCGCTGCAGCCGGTCGGGCATGGCGAGGCGTTGTGCGACCAGCTCGCGGCGAAGGGCTGCTTTGTCCATTGGATAATCCCTCAATGCATTGGTTGAAGAAGATTTTGACACCGCTGGTTGCCGGCGTTGCACTGACCGTCGCCTCTCCCTGGGCCGCGGCACAGAATGGCGGAGACGATACCCTGCTGCAGATGCAACAGGCCTTCCGCAAGGGCGACAAGGCGCGCCTGACGGCGCTGCTGCCCGCCGCCCGCGGCCATGTGCTCGAGCCCTGGGCCGCCTACTGGGAGCTGCGCGCGCGCCTGGACGAGGCCCAGCCCGAGGAGGTGGACGCCTTTTTGCAGCGCTACGCCGGCACCTACCAGGAGGACCGCCTGCGCAACGACTGGCTGCTGCTCCTGGGGCAGCGCCGCGAGTGGGACCGGTTCGCCGCGCTGCACCCGCATTACCGCATGGGCGACGACCGCGAGGTGCGCTGCTATGCGCTCACCATCGACCTGATCCGGGGCCAGGCGGCCGAGGGTGCCGGCGCCGAGGTGCTGCGCCACTGGTACGCCCAGCGCAATGGGGACGATGGCTGCGCCCATGCCGCGGGCGAGATGCTCGCGGACAAGAGAATCAAGCCCCTGGACGTGTGGCGCAAGGCGCGCCTGGCGGCCGAGACCGGCCGCCTGCGTGTGGCGCGCCAGGCCGTGGAGATCGTCGCCCCCGAGGCGCTGCCCCAGCTGCGCGATGCGCTCGATGCGCCCTCCAAATACCTCACGGGCCGCGCCACGGCGCGCGGCCGCGAGCGCCAGGAGCTGGTGGTGCTGGCCCTGGTGCGCATGGCCATGAGCGATGCCCCCGCCGCCGCCCGTCTGCTCGACGCGAAATGGGGCGTGCATCTGTCGGCCGAGGAGCGCAACTGGCTCTGGGGCCTGATCGGCAAGCAGGCGGCGCTGTCGCTCTCGCCCGACGCGCTGGGTTATTTCGGCAACGTCGGGCGCGACGCCGACCTGACCGACGACATGCTGGCCTGGAAGGTGCGCGCCGCGCTGCGCGCCGGCCAGTGGAAGCAGGCCGGCCGCGCCATCGACGCCATGAGCGCCGGCGCGCGCCAGGACAGCACCTGGGTCTACTGGAAGGCGCGCTCCCTCACGGCCGGGCGCGCCAGCGAGGAAGACCGCGCCGCCGCGCGCGCTCTCTACGAGCGCATCGCCGGCAGCACGGGCTTCTACGAGCAGCTGGCGCTCGAGGAGCTCGGCGGCCATGTCACGCCCGCGCCCGCGCCCGAGCCGCTGAGCGATGCCGAGAAGGCCGCCGCGCGCGCCAACCCGGGCCTGAATCGCGCGCTCTATGCCATCGGCATGGGCCTGCGCAGCGAGGGCGTGCGCGAATGGAACTACACCACCAACCTGCACCAGAGCGGCGGCATGGGCGAGCGCGAACTGCTCGCCGCGGCCGACCTGGCGTGCGCGCACCAGGTGTGGGACCGCTGCATCAACACCAGCGAGCGCACCAAGGGCGTGATCGATGCGGCCCAGCGCTTTCCCATGCCGTTTCGCGATGCCGTGGTGCAGCGCGCCCAGGGCATTGGCCTCGATCCCGCCTATGTCTATGGCCTGATCCGCCAGGAGAGCCGCTTCATCATGGACGCGCGCTCGGGCGTCGGCGCCTCGGGCCTGATGCAGGTCATGCCGGCCACGGCACGCTGGACGGCCAAGAAGATCGGCCTCACGGGCTTCACGCCGAGCCAGATCAACGACCGCGACACCAACATCACCATAGGCACGGCGTATCTCAAGCTCGCGCTCGACGACTTCGACGGCTCCATGGCCCTGGCCGCGGCCGCCTACAACGCCGGCCCGGGCCGCCCGCGCAACTGGAGAAACGGCCCGGTGCTGGACGCCGCCATCTGGGCCGAGAACGTGCCGTTCACCGAGACGCGCGACTACGTCAAGAAGGTGCTGGCCAACACCGTGAACTACGCCGCCATCCTCACGGGACTGCCGCAGTCGCTTAAGAGCCGCCTGGGCCAGGTGGGACCGCGCTCGGCCAGCGAGCCAGAGCCGAACAAGGATCTGCCGTAGCCGCAGAGAGAGCCGTCACTCACAGCCTCCCGGAGCTTTCCTCACCACCGGGCGCTGTCATCCCCGCGTGGCGCCGTCATCCCCACCTGGAGCTGTCATCCCCGCGGACGCGGGGATCCAGACGGCCTTGGCGGACGCACTCATGGCGCCACTCCGTCATCCCCGCGAACGCGGGGATCCAGGTTTCCCCACCAGGCGCATGCGGTGCAACTGTGGATCCCCGCGTTCGCGGGGATGACCGGGGGCGGGGGATGGCCCAGTGCGGGGGATGACGGGCCCGGGTGTTGCGGGCTGGTGCGGGGATGACGGGGCCGCAGCCCCTCAGGGCCGGGCCCAGCGGCGCAGCAGGTTGTGATAGACGCCCGTGAGCTGCACCAAGCGCATGTCGTCGGGCGCAACCAGCGGCGTGAGCTGCTGGATGGACTGGTCCAGATCGAACAGCAGCGTGCGCTCGCCCTCGTCCTGCACCAGGCTCTCGATCCAGAAGAACGAGGCCACGCGTGCGCCTTGCGTGACGGGCGTGACCCGGTGCAGGCTGGTCGAGGGGTAGAGCACCATGTCGCCCGCGGCGAGCTTGACGGCCTGCACGCCGAACGGGCCCTCGACCTCGAGCTCGCCGCCCTCGTATTCCTCGGGCTCGGCCAGGAACAGCGTGGCCGACAGGTCGGTGCGCATCTGCTGGTGGCTGCCCGGCAGGTACATCAGCGCGCTGTCCACATGCGCGCCATAGGTGCCGCCGCCCGCGTAGCGGTTGAACTTCGGGGGATAGATGGTGCGCGGCAGCGCGGCGCTGATGAACAGCGGGGTCTGCGCCAGGCGCCGCAGGATGTGCTGGCCCAGGCGCGTGGCCAGCTCGCTGCCGTCGGCAATCTGCTGGTTGCGCTTGACGGCCTTGGCCAGCGTGCCCGCGGTGGCGGCGCCGTCGTCCCAGACGGCGGCGTCGAGCTCGGCGCGAAACTGCGCCACTTCCTGCTTGCTCAGGACTTGGTCGATGGAGATCAGCATGTCGGGTTGCTCCGGAGACAGTCGGGGGTGATGTCGGCCAGCTGCGCGCAGCCGGCCTGGGCCATGGTGGCATGCAGCTCCTCGACGAGCAGCTGCAGCATGTGGGCCACGCCGAGCGCCCCGGCGGCGGCCAGGGCGTAAACCTGCAGCCGGCCCACGAGCACGGCATTCGCGCCCAGGGCCAGGGCCTTGAAGGCGTCGGCGCCGCTGCGTATGCCGCCATCCATCAGCAGCGGGTAGCCCGCGCCCACGGCCGCGCGGATGGCGGGCAGCATGTCCAGACTGGCGGGCGCGCCGTCCAGGCTGCGCCCGCCATGGTTGGAGACGATGAGGCCGGCGCAGCCCGCGGCCTTGAGCGCCAGCGCGTCCTCGGGGTGCAGCACGCCCTTGACCCATACCGGCAGGCGCGACTGCTCCAGCAGCCAGTGCAGGTCGTCCCAGCGCGGTGCGTGGCGCATGGCGCCCTGGAAGATGCGGCTCTCGCCCTCGGCCAGCGCCGGCGCGGCAGCGGGCGCGTGGCCGGCGAGATTGGCGGGCGTGCAGTCGGGCGGCATCACAAATCCCGCCGCCAGTGCGCTGCGGCTGGCGAGCTGGATGCTCGCGTCCAGCGTGAGCACGATGGCCGCGTAGCCGGCGCCTTCCGCGCGGCGCAGCAGGTCGAGGCTGTGGGCGCGCTCGGGCTGCAGATAGAGCTGGAACCAGCGCGCCGGCCCGGCCGCGGCGGCAATGGCCTCGAGCGTGCAGGATGACAGCGTGCTCGCCACCAGGCAGCTGCCGGTGGCGGCGGCCGCGCGTGCACTGGCCAGTTCGGCATCGGCATGGGCCAGGCGCTGGTGCGCCACGGGCGCCAGCAGGAAGGGGTGGGGCAGCAGCCAGTCGCCCAGTGCCAGGCGCGACTGGCCGCCGCGCAGGTCGCGCAGCAGGCGCGGCAGCACGGCGTGGCGCGCAAACGCCGCGCGGTTGGCCGCCACCGTCGCATCCCAGCCGCAGCCACCGGCCACATAGGCGTGGCGCCCGGCTTCCATCACCTGCGGCGCGATGCGCTCGTAGTCGATGGCGTTGTGGATGCCGGCGGGAATGCGCTCAGGGTTGCTCATGGTTTTGATAGCTGCTTGCGCTCCATGGTATTGGGTTGGGGCCTATTTTCATTGATGAACATCAGTCCTCCGCATCCTCGCATGAAACGGCGCAGGCCACGCGCTCCGGGGTGGGGCGGGTGGCCTGCATGGCGTGGATGGAGCGCTCACACGCTCCATGGCGCACGGGGTCAGAAGTCCAGGTTCAGCGTCAGGCGCACGGCGCGCGCATCACCCTTGTAGAGGAAGGCGCCCGAGCGGTACACGGCGGTGAAGTAGTCCTTGTTGGTCACGTTCAGCACGTTCAGGCGCAGGTCGGCGCTCTTGTTGATGCGGTAGGTGGCAAACAGGTCGTACACGGTGAAGCTGGGGATGGGCTGCGAGCAGTAGCCCTGAGCATTGAAGCCGGCACCGGTGTCGGGCTGGCCGCCGCACTTGCCGCTCTCGTAACGGGCCACGGCGCCCAGACCGAAGTCACGCGTGAACTGGTACTTGCCCTGCAGCATGGCCGAGCGGTCGGCAAAGTTCGACAGCGGACGGCCGATGTTGGCTGCGCTGACGGAATGCAGCACCTTGGACTTCATGAAGGCCACGCCGCCCTGCACCTCCAGTTGCGGCGTCAGGTTGCCGGCCAGGCCGAACTCGATGCCCTGCACGCGGTTCTTGCCGGTGTTGAACATGCCGGCCGACTCATAGCCCGTACCCGTGGGATCTCCTTCCATCACGTCCTTCTTGACGGTGCGGAAGATCGCGGCCGTGAACAACAGCTTGTCGTCGAACAGGTTCCACTTCGTGCCCAGCTCGAAGTTCTGCGACTTCTCGGGCTTGGCGTTGGAGTAGCCGTTGTTGTCCACGACCAGGCCGCCGTAGCCGGCGCTGGTGCCGGTGTCGGACTCGCCGCCGTTGATGTCCTGAGAGCTGCCGTAGCTGGCGTAGACCATGCCGAAGGGGTTGATCTTGTAGCTCAGTCCCAGGTGGCCGTTGAACAGCGTGTCGCTGTAGCCATAGGCATTGGTCTGGGCGCCGGTGTTGGCGTTGAAGGTGTCCAGGCTCAGGCGCGTGTGGTCGGCGCGCAGGCCGCCGAACACCGTCCAGCGGTCGTTCAGATCGACCGTGTCCATGACCGACAGGGCTGTGGTCTTGACATGCCAGTCACGCGTCATGCCTGTCTTGGCATAGACGCGGCCCGTCAGGCTGCCCAGGTTGGGCACCGGGTTGCCTGCAGCGTCGGTGATGCAAAAGCCCGGTTGCAGGGAGCCGCCGCGGCCGGAAACGGTGCAGTTCGGCGTGCCGGTGGTGGTGACCGAGTAGCTGCCCGATTTCACGCGGTGGTCGGTGTACTCGAAGCTGAAGATGAACTCATGCTTGAGGCCGGCGAGCGTCGTGTCCCAGCGCAGGTTGTCCTGGTGGGCAAAGTACTTGACCTTCTGCCAGCCGCGGTGGCCACCGTCGATAGCGGCGGCGTTGGCATAGGCGTTGAACGACGCGCCATGGTTGGCGTAGCCGTTGTCCGATGTGCCGTAGCGCGTCAGGCTGGTGAGCCGCAGCTCGGGTGCGATGCGGTAGTTCACGCGCGCGGTCAGCGTGTCCACATCGGACTCGGCAAAGTCGTTGTTCTGCGCGTACATGGGCACGTTCTGTGCCGGGCGGCGGTCGGGCGGGTTGCCCACCAGGTAGTAGCCCAGATCGGGCCGCTTGTCCTTGGCGCGCAGGCCGTAGTAGTCCACGGTGACCGACAGGTCATCGCTCGCCTGCCACAGGCCCGACAGCGCCAGACCATCGCGGCGGCGCTTGGAGGGGCCGCGGTCGGGCACGTCCTCGCCCGAGGTGAGCGCATTGGCACGCAGCGCGAACTGGTCCGAGAAGCGCTTGTTCATGTCCAGCGTCAGGCGGTGGTGCTTGTCGGTGCCGATGCCGGCGCCCACGCGCGTGAAGGTGTAGTCGGTCGTGGCCTGCTTGGTGATGGCGTTGATGGCGCCGCCGGCCGAGCCGCGGCCCGCGAACGTGGAGTTGGGGCCCTTGGTGACTTCGAGCTGCTCGATGGCAAAGCTCTCGCGCGTGGTCATGCCGGGGTCGCGCAGGCCGTCGACGAAGACGTCCGAGCGTGCCTCCTGGCCGCGGATGATGTAGCGGTCGCCGAAGGCATTGCCGTTCTCGCCCGTGCCCAGGGTGATGCCGGGCTGCGCGGACAGGATCTGCTTCAAGTCGGTCGCACCGGAGTCCAGGATGGCCGTGCCGGTGATGACCTGGATGGTTTGCGGCGTCTCTGCCAGGGGCCGGGTGTGGCGCGAGTCACCCGAGGTCTTGGCCTTGTAGGGCGCACCCACTTCGGCGTTCGGATTGGGGTCGATGGCCTGCTCCTGCACGGTCACGGTCGGCAGGGTTTGTGCGGGCGCGGGCGTTGCGGCCTGCTGCGCCATGGCGGACAGCGGCAGCAGCGCCACGGCCACGCCGTCTGCGAGGCGCAGACTCTTGGGCTTCTTGATGGATGAGGTGACGGACATGATGCTCCAAGGCATAGTTGAATTTCGGGCGAGATTATTGTTGCAAATCAATCTCATTTGCATGGATGCATATGAATGTTTCTTATTTGCGTCTGAAAGCGTGGTTTTTGGTGAACGTTCGTTGCCGCGGCGCAACGTTAAATGGGGTCAGATTCTGAGGTTTCCCCTCAAATTTCCAGAACCGCATTGGGCTTGCTCCAGCGGCTGATGATTTGCAGCAGTTGCCCTGTCGGCGGATCAAAGACGGAGGCGATCAGCCAGCCCAGTCGGTGCACCGACAGCTCCCGGCGGTTGCGGCGATTGGTCAGTTGCCAATTGCGTTCCTGCTGGCAGTCGTAAGCCCACTGCCCCAGCAGGTACAGCACCCACTGCGCCAACGTGGCAATGAGCGCCAGCACCGCCAGGCGTTCGGGCGCACGCGTGCCGCTGTGCTCCAGACCCAGACCCCAGCGTGCATTCTTGGTGTCGCGAAATGACTGCTCGATCTGCATGCGCTGGGCATACAGCGCCACGATGGCATCGGCACTGAGCTGCTCTGGTGGAACCGAGGTGGCCAACAACCAGGGCTCGGTGTGCGCGCTGGCGTTCTTGCGCGAATGCCGGCTGCGCGCGTGCATGCCATGCACCGTGCACTTGTGCCGCCCCTTGGGGGCACGTTTGACGAGTACCAGGCGGGATATATGCCTGCGAGAGCGTACGCATTCATAGGCGCCCAAGTCTGTCGCCTGGCCACTGGCGTCAGCCCACACGCTGCGGCAGCTGATCCAGCGTGCCTTTGGCTCGCCTGCTGGGCGCAGCAGATCACGCCCACGAATGCGTCCCAGCCAATGCCATCCCCATCTCTCCACGGCGACAAACCAGGGGGTGCGAAAGCCTGCATCGGTGACGATGATCGGGCGCACCCGATCACCCACGATGACCTTGAGTTGCCGTAGAAAACGCTGATTCGCCCCCGGGGTGCTCGCCTGTTTGCATGGGTACACCTGCTCGAGCAAGCTCAAGCTACGCCCGTGCAAGGCCAAGCTGGCGCGAATCATCTGGACACTGCGATCGGCCTTCAGATCTGTCCAGTCCACCAAAATCACCGGCTGGCTACAGCCGGCGAGTATTTGCCTGGCCATGCCAGCGTAGATATCGCCTTGTTGACGCTGCAACGCAGCGTTGCCAAGCAAGCGATCCATGCATTTGACGCGCTGGCGCACGCTGGTGTCCCGGCTCAGAGCGCGAGCCAAGTTGGACAGGGTGTGGCTGCGCGCATGCAATGCGGCCTCGATGGCACTCATCAGTGTTTGCAGCCTGCGCTTGTGCAGGCCTGGGCAACTGCGTGCCAGCGTATCGCGCAAAATCTCTATCGCGTGCATGGTGGTGTCTCCTGATGGCTTGTGTGGAAACACCATTGGGGGACTCAACCGACCATGCATGCACCGACATGCTGTTTTGGATAGCCAATCTATCCCGCATGCTATTGTTTTACAAGCGAAATTTGAGGGGAAACCTCAGAATCTGACCCCATTTAGCTCTCTTCAGGCGTTATAGAGGATGTCGTCTGTCAGGCGCGCCGCGCCGCTGGTCACGAGGTCGCGCATCAGCTCCTGGGCCCACTGGCTGGCGCTGCGGTCGGCAAAGAAGCGCTGGTGAAGCTGGGTGTAGTAGGGCGTGGCGGCCAGCCAGGCCTGCACCTGGGGGACGGGCGCCTGCTGCCATTCGAGCAGCTTGTACTTGAGCAGCACCTTGGCCGCGTGGTGCGCGTGCCGCAGCGGGTCGGCCTCGAAGCTGGCGAGGCGCCGGCGCGCGCGGGTCAGGGCCTCGGGCACATCGGCAAACACGCTGCCATGGCCGGGGATGACGGTGCGCGGGGACAGGCGCTCGATCAGGTCCAGCGTGGCGGCCACGTCGGCAAAGGCGTGTTCGCCGTCGAGCTCGGGGAAGACGACGCCAAAGCCGTTCTCCCACAGCGCGTCGCCCGAGATCAGCACGCGCGATGCGGGCTCGAACATGAGCACGGCGTGGCTGTCGTGCCCGGGCGCGGCGTGCACCTGCCAGTCGCGCTCGCCCAGGCGCACCAGGCTGCCGGGCATGAGGCGTGCGTCGGCGCGAAAGCGCGGGCAGCTCTGGCCCGTGGGCGTGTAGCTCAGCGCCATGGGGTCCCATTGCTGCACATGGGCCCATTGTCCCGGCGGGATCTGCGTGACAAGCTGCGGCCAGCGCGCCTGCAGCGCGGCGTTGCCGCCGCAGTGGTCGCTGTGCAGATGGGTGTTGAGCAGCAGGTCGAGCGGTCGGCCCTTCAGTGCCGAGGCGACCAGGTCCACGGTCTGCTCGGCGTTGCTGCAGTAGCCGCTGTCGACCAGCGCCGTGGCCTCGCGCCCGATGAACAGCACGTTGTTGGCCGAGAGCCAGCCGCGTTCGAACACGGAGATCTCGGGCGGCAGTGGCGGGGGGGATGCGTTCATGTGGGTGGCAGTATCGATGAAGTGGGTGCGCGCGCAGGTCAGATGGCAGCGGAGCAGGCCATGCGCGCAGAAGCCGTGGAGCCGGCCTTGCGGGGCCACCAGCGTCGTCCCCCTGCAGGGGGGAAGGCGCGCAGCCTCTCAGGCGGTGCTTCTCAATTCTCGGCGCAGTATCTTGCCCACATTGGTCTTGGGCAGCTCGTCGCGGAACTCGATGTACCTGGGCCGCTTGTAGCCCGTGAGCTGTTGCTGGCAGTAGTGCGCGAGGTCGTCCTCGGTCAGGGCCGGGTCGTTGCGCACCACGAAGATCTTGATGGCCTCGCCCTGGTGTGCGTCGGGCACGCCCACGGCCGCGCATTCGAGCACGCCCGGGCACAGGGCCACGACCTGCTCGAGCTCGTTGGGGTAGACGTTGAAGCCGCTCACCAGAATCATGTCCTTCTTGCGGTCCACGATGCGTGTGAAGCCTTCGGCGTCCATGATGCCGATGTCGCCCGTGCGCATGAAGCCGTCCTGCGTGAAGGTGCGCGCGTTTTCCTCGGGCTGGTTCCAGTAGCCGGGCATGACGTTGGGGCCGCGGATGCAGATCTCGCCCGCCTCGCCCGGCGCCAGGCTCTGGCCTGCGTCGTCCTTGATGGCGATGTCTATGCCCGGCAGCGGCAGGCCTATGCTGCCGCTGAAGTGGGTGGCGTTGACCGGGTTGTTCGTGCCTATGGCGCAGGTCTCGCTCATGCCCCAGCCCTCGATCATGGTGTTGCCCGTGAGCCTGTGCCACTGCGTTGCCGTGGCCTCGGTGGCGGCCATGCCGCCGGCCTGGGACACGCACAGCTGCGAGAAGTCGAGCTGGCGGAACTGCGCGTTCTGCAGCAGGGCGTTGAACAGCGTGTTGACCGCAGGCAGCAGGTGGAAGGGGCGCTTCTTCAGCACGGCGACGAACTTCGGGATGTCGCGCGGGTTGGGGATCAGCGTCAGGTGCGAGCCCTGGCGCAGCGCCAGCAGGCACAGCGTGAGCGCGAAGATATGGTAGAGCGGCAGGGCCGCAATGTTGTTGATGCGCTGTGGGTCGCCCACGCGCGCGAGCGCCGGCGCAAACCAGCTTTCCGCCTGCAGCATGGCGGCGATGATGTTGCGCTGGGTGAGCACCGCGCCCTTGGACAGGCCCGTGGTGCCGCCCGTGTACTGCAGAAAGGCAGGGGTGTCGGGCGTGACCTGGGGCGGGTTCAGGCGCCGGCGCGCGCCCAGCGCCAGCGCGCGCTTGAATGACAGCACCTGGCGCCCGCCGGCGAGCGGCAGTTCGTAGGCCGGGACCATCTTCGCGAGGTGGCGCACGGCAAACGTGATCCAGCGCCCGTACCAGGGCCCGAGCAGGTCGCCCATGGAGGCAATCACCACATGCCGCACGGCCGTGTCCTCGATGATCTCGGCCAGTGTGTGGGCGAAGTTCTCCAGGATCACGATGGCCGTGGCGCCCGAGTCCTTGAGCTGGTGCGCGAGCTCGCGCGCCGTGTACAGCGGGTTCACGTTGACGCAGGTATAGCCCGCGCGCAGCACGCCCGCCATGGTCACGGCGAACTGCGGCACATTCGGTAGCATGATGGCCACGCGCGCACCCGCGGGCAGGTTTTGCCCCTGCAGCCACGCGCCCAGCTGGGCGGACAGGCGCTCCAATGCGTCATAGCCCATCCAGCGGTCCATGCACACGGAAAACGGCTTGCCGGCATGGCGGCGGAAGGACTCCTCCAGCATCTGCGCCACCGACGCATAGGCGTCGGCATCCACGTCATGGGGCACGCCGGGCGGGTAGTTCTTGAGCCAGATTCTGTCCATGGAGAAGCCCTCGTGAAGATCGCACGAATTGTGAAAGCCGCCCCGCGCCGGCCGCACCCGGGTTGTCCCCGGGCCGCGCGCCGCCGCGGTCGCGCAGGCGACATGAGGGGCTGCGCATGACGAACATGACGAACGCGCGCTGGCAGCGCTGGCTCGTGGCGCTGCATGGGCTGGGGCTGGCGGCCTGGGTGCTGGGGTTGTGGCCGCGCTCGCCGGCGCTGGCGCTCGCTGGACTGGTGGCGGTGCCGCTGCTGTCGCGCCTGTGCATGCTGCCGCAGTTCGTTCTCATGGCCTGGGTCTGCCGCCACGAAGGCCGCACCGCGCCGCTGCGGCTGCTGCGCGGCTGGTGGGCCGAATCGCGCTGGGCGGCCCTGGTGTTCGGCTGGTGGCAGCCGTTTCGTCAGCATGCCGTGCCCGATGCGCTGCCGGTGCGCGCGGCCGACGGCGTGGCGCCGCGCGGCGTGGTGCTGGTGCATGGATTCTTGTGCAACCGCGCGTTCTGGACGCCCTGGTTTGCCCCGCTGCGCGCGCGCGGCCATGCGTTCGTGGCCGTGACGCTGGAGCCGGCGTTCGGCTCCATCGACGACCATGCGGCCACCATCGATGCGGCCGTGCGCCGCGTGGCCGAGGCCACGGGCCGTGCGCCGCTCATCGTGGGCCACAGCATGGGCGGCGTGGCCATACGCGCCTGGCTGCGCGCCACCCCCGGCGCCGACGCGCGCGTGCAGGGCGTGATCACCATTGGCTCGCCGCATGCGGGCACCTGGCCCGCGGCCCATGCGCGCAGCACGGCCGGGCAGCAGATGCGCCTGCATGGGCCCTGGCTGCGCGCGCTCGCCGCGGCGGAGACGCCGGCCCGGCGCGCGCTGTTCCGCTGTTGGTATACGGATGGCGACAACGTCGTCTATCCCCATGCCACGGCCATGCTGGAGGGGGCGGATAACCGCCTGCTGCCGGGCCTGGCCCATGTGGAGCTGGCCTTTGACCCGCGCGTGCTGGGTGACTGCCTGGAGCTGCTCAACGTGCCATAGGCGCACCGCGCAGGGGGCCTGTGCACGCGACGCGGGTCTGGAGTAGAGTGGAGCGCGCACGACACCTCGCTCGTCACACCATCGGGAGGAGGCATCCCATGGCACGCAAGGCTCCCCGCCGCACCGCTGAGCGCATCCTCGAGACCAGTCTGGAGCTGTTCAACCGCTTTGGCGAACCCCATGTCTCCACGGCCGCGATCGCGGGCCAGCTGGGCATCAGCTCGGGCAATCTGTACTACCACTTCCGCGCCAAGGACGACATCGTCAATGCGCTGTTCACGCAGTACGAGCAGGCACTGGGTGAGCTGCTGCAGGCCGGCGGCGACGTGGCGGATGTCGAGGATGCCTGGTTCTTCATGCACCGGCTGTTCGAGCTGGTCTGGCAGTACCGATTTCTCTACCGCGACCTAAGCAGCCTGCTGTCGCGCAACCGGCTGCTGGAGGGGCGGTTTCCTCAGCTGCTGCAGGCCAAGGAGGTCGCCATGCAGCATCTTCTGCGCGCCCTGCGTGACAGGGGGGCGTTGGCCATGGGCCATGGCGATGCGGCGCAGTCCACGGCCTGCTGCATGGTCGTGCTGCTGACCTGCTGGCTGAGCTTTGAATACGCGCGCGATCCACGCCGTGCGCTCGAGCCCGAGGGGGCGCAGACGGCTTTGCTCAATGGCGCGCACCATGTGCTGGACTTGCTGACGCCCTATCTCGAGCCCGTGCAGCGCGCGCATCTGGCGCGCCTGGTGCAGGCCTATGGCGTCGAAGAGACCGTGAGCGCCGCGGGCTGAGCGCGGGCCTCACTGCGCAGGCGCAAAGCGCCGCGCGGCGATTTCCAGCAGGCCGTCGAAGATCAGGTTCTCCACCAGCTCGAAGGGGCGCGTCATGCTGGGCGCCATCTTCCAGCCCGCGCCGCCGGTCATCATGCAGACGGGCTCCTGGCCGCAGTGCGCGAGCAGATGCTGGTACATGCGCTCCACGGCGCCGGCAATCGCATAGGTGCCGCCGCTGGTGAGCGCGTCGCTGGTGTTGGTAGGGAAAAGGCGCACATCGCCCGTGGGCACATGCAGGCCCGCGGTGCCGCTTTCGAGCGCGCGCAGCATGATGCCGTGACCCGGCAGGATCAGGCCGCCCAGAAAGCGCCCCTGGACGTCGAGCGCCTCCACGGTCACGGCCGTGCCGACCATGGCAAGAATCAGCGGGCGTGCCGGGCCTTGCGCCAGCAGGCGGTGGCGCGCGCCTATCATGGCCACCCAGCGGTCCGCGCCCAGGCGCGTGGGGTGGTCGTAGCCGTTGACGACGCCGGCCTCCTCCTGCGTGGAGACCACCCATTGCGCGGGCACGTCCCAAAGCTCCATCTGTTCGGCCACGCGGCGCTTGATCGCGTCGCCAGCGACCACGCAGCCCAGCATGTGGGTGGGTGCCGGCAGCTGGGCCCAGGCGCCTTCGGCCAGGCGGTCGATGTGGTCCAGAAACTCGACTCCATGGGCGCGCACGGCGGCGCCCGGGCGGGCGGCGTCGTAGAGCGCCCATTTCAGGCGCGAGTTGCCCACGTCAATGGCCAGAAAAGTCATGGGGCGGATTATCCCGAGTTTTGCCGGCCACACCTTGCACCAGGACAACTGCGAAGAATTGTCAATGGGGGTGCGCCGTCCCCTTGTGGCCCATTACATTTCGCCTGGGTCGATCTTTTTCAGCAACCACAAAGGAAGATGTCATGGGTCTGTTCTCGTTCATCAAGGAAGCCGGTGAGAAGCTGTTTGGCGGCAGCAGCGCCCAGGCCGCGGGGGCTGCGGCGCCCACGCAGGCCGAACTCAACGACAAGGCCGGCCAGGCCATCGCGGCCTATGTAGCCACCCAGAACCTCGGGGTGAGCGACCTGCAGGTGCGCTTTGAAGGCCCAGAGGGCAAGGTTACGGTGACTGGCACGGCGCCCACCCAGGCCGCCAAGGAGAAGGTGACCCTGTGCTGCGGCAACGTGGCCAGCGTGACCAGCGTGGACAACCAGATGTCGGTCGCCAACCCCGAGCCCGAGGCCCAGTACCACGACGTGGTGCGCGGCGACACGCTGAGCGCGATTGCCAAGAAGTTCTATGGCGACGCCAACAAGTACCCCTTGATCTTCGAGGCCAACCGCCCCATGCTGAGCCACCCGGACAAGATCTACCCGGGCCAGAAGCTGCGCATTCCGGCGCTGTAATCCTGAGCGCCTGACTCGCTATCCCTGCCGCCACGGCAGGCCGTGAAAACGCCAGCCACCCTTGCGGTTGCGCTGGCCGTTGTCGTCGGGGTCGCCCTCGAAGCCCTCGAGGATGTTGTAGGCCGTCAGGCCCAGCTCGGTGGCGCGGCGCGCGGCGGCGATGGAGCGCACGCCGCTGCGGCACAGCATCACCACCGTGGCGCCCGCGGGCACGGCGGCGCGCAGCTGGGTGTCGAAGTCGATGTTCAGCCGCATGCCGGGCCATTGCTTCCAGGCCACGGCCAGGGCGCCCGGCACGTAGCCGACCCAGTCGCGCTCGGCGTCGCTGCGCACGTCCACGAGCGTGGCCCGGCCGGCCTGCACCCATTGCCAGGCGAGCTGCGGGCTCAGGTCGCCGGCGTAGCCCTCGGCGGGGCGGGGCTGGTCGGGGCTGGGGGATGTGGGGGGCTGGTGCATGGTCATTCCCAAGGCTTATTCCCAAGGCGGGGCCGGCTGGCCCCGCAGTTGCTGGCGCAAGGCGGCGTAGTCGGGCACCACGCTGTGCACCACGTCCCAGAAGCGTGGGCTGTGGTCCATGACGCGCAGGTGCGCCAGCTCGTGCGCCACCACGTAGTCGATGATGGGCTCGCGGTAGTGCAGCAGGCGCCAGTTCAGGCGGATGGAGCCGTCGCTGCGCGCGCTGCCCCAGCGCGTGGCGGCGCTGGACAGGCGCAGGCTGCGGTACTGCACGCCCAGGCGCGGGGCGAAGTGGTCGAGCCGCGCCGTGAAATGCGCGCGCGCCTGGCGCATGAACCAGGCCTGGGCGGCGTCGCGTATCTGCGCCGGCTGTGCGTCCCGGGGCAGGCCCAGGTACAGCGCCGCCGGGCCCGGGTCGCCCGCGGGCTGCAGGCCGGCGCGCCGCTGCGACGGGTCCAGGCACAGCCGCAGCCGGCCGCCCAGGTAGGGCAGCAGGGCGCCCTCGCTCCAGACGATGCGCGCGTCCTCCTGCTGGCGCCGGCGCGCCTGGGCCTCGCCGAGCTTGCGCAGAATCCAGTCGGCCTTGTCCTGCAGGGCCGCGTCCACCGCCGCCAGCGTGACCCAGCCGGGCGCGCGCACCGCCAGGCCCTCGGGGCCCACGGTAAAGCCTATGCTGCGCCGCCGGGCGCGCTGCAGACGGTAGGCCACGCGCACGCCGGCCAGCAGCACCTCGCGGCTGGCCTCGGGGTGGCTGAAGACGCCGGCCTGCGCCGCCGGGCCGCCCGCGGGCCGCAGCGGACGGCTGCGCGGTACGGTGGGCGCGGCGATGGGGGGTGCTGCCGCGTCGGGCCGGGCCGGCTCCAGCCAGTCGAGCACCTGCTGCATCCATGCGGCCATGCGTGCGCCTTCAGCGATAGGCCTCGGGGTCGAGGCGGCGCATCTCCGCCTCTATCCATTCCTCGACCTCGCGCATGAGCTCGTCAGACTTGCGCCCCTCGGTGGGAATGGGCCGGCCGATGGAGACATCGACCACGCCGGGCGTCTTGACGAAGGCCTTGCGCGGCCAGCAGCGCGCCGAGGTCACGGCCACGGGCACGACGGGCACGCCGGCGTCGATGGCCAGGCGCGCGCCGCTGGCCTGGTAGCTGCCGCGCTCGCCGCGCGCCATGCGCGTGCCCTCGGGGAACATGATGACCCAGGTGCCCTGGGCGAGCAGCTGGCGCCCGCGCTTGATGACATGCACGAAGGCGCGCGTGCGCTGGGCGCGGTCGATGTGGATCATGTCCAGGCTGCCAATCGACCAGCCGAAGAAGGGGATGCGCAGCAGCTCCTTCTTGAACACATAGGCCAGGGGGTGGGGCATGATGGCCGGCATCAGAAAGGTCTCGTAGGCCGACTGGTGCTTGACCAGCAGCACCACGCCCTGGGCCGGGTCCTGCGGCAGCTGCTCCATGCCCGTGATGCGCGTGCGTATGCCCAGAATCCAGCGTGCGGAGTCCACGCACAGCGCGAGCCAGGCGCGCGCCACGCGGTAGCGCGCCGCGCTGCTGCCGCCGAGCAGGCGCACGATCAGGATGACGCTGGTGTAGGGGATGACGGTGACGATCATCACCAGCAGGTGGACGATGGAGCGGATCAATGCCATGGATGTTTTATGGTGTTTTTGGCCTCCAGCGCTTGCCAGGCAAGCGCTGATAGCTATGAATTCAGTAGTTCTATCCCTGGGCCACGACCGGCAGTCCGGCATCGTCCGGTGGTGCGATGAAGTCGGCCAGCGCCCCCAGGCTCGCATGGGCACGCGTGCCTTCGGGCCAGCCCGGCGGCAGCGGCTGGGTCGGGTCCAGGTGCTCCGATCGGCCCGTGCACACCATGTGCAACTGCGCGCCCAGGTCGGCCGCGGCCTGCAGATGGGCCAGGCAGCTGCCCACGACCAGGATCTCGTCGCCTTCCACGCCGTAGCGCTCGCAGATCTGCTCCATGAGCCCCGGCGCGGGCTTGCGGCAGTGGCAGCCCTCGCCCTCGGCATGCGGGCAGTAGAACACCGCGTCGATGCGCCCGCCCACGGCGGCGAGCTGGCGGTGCATCCTGGCGTGGATGGCGATCAGCGTCTGGGCGTCGAACAGGCCGCGGCCCAGGCCGGGCTGGTTGGTGGCCAGCACCACATGCCAGCCCGCGTGGTTCAGCCGCGCCACGGCCTCGAGCGCGCCGGGCAGGGGCGTCCAGTCCGCGGGGCTGGCGATGAAGCCGTCGCCCAGGGCGTTGAGGGTTCCGTCGCGGTCGAGGATGGCGAGTTTCATGATGTGCTCACGGTGTGGATGGCAGCATATCTCAGCCCGTGACATCCCAGCCCGTGACATAGCGGCCCCACCAATGCCCGCGCGCCGGGTGCAGGCGCAGCCGCTGGTGCAGCTGTGGCCGAGCGGACCCCGCGTCGTCGGGCACCAGCACCTGCAGCAGCTCGGCCTGGCCGTCCACGCGCAGCACCCACAGCGTGCCGCCGAGCGAGCGCAGCGACGGGGGCTTGTGGTGCTGGCCCACGATCTCGGCGGCGAGCGCCGGCTCGGGCGCGAGCTCGCGCCGGTTCTGCCAGGCCATGAACTGGGCGGCGCAGGCCGCTGCCCAGAGCAGCACCCAGCAGGTTGCGAGCAGGCGGGGCAGCAAGGCCGGGCCATGGCGGCGGCGCAGCCAGCGCGCCAGCAGCACCAGCGCGACGAGCCCCAGGACCACGGCGCCCGCGGGCCGCAGCCAGCCCCAGGGGTCCTGCGTGCCCACAAAGGGCACGAGCGCCCAGGCATCGGGCGTGGGGTGGCGCTCGTCCTGCCAGGCCAGCACCCAGCGCAGGCCCACCCAGGCGGCCACGGGCGCAAAGCCCAGCCAGGCCGCGCGCTGCGGCTGGGGGGCGGTGGGCGTGCTCATGCCGGCCACGCGAGCGGATGGGCTCAGACGGCCAGGCGCGACAGGTCGGCCACGCGGTTCATGGCGTCGTGCAGGCTCTTGAGCAGGCCGTGGCGGTTCAGGCGCAGCGCGAGCTCCTCGGCGTTGACCATGACGTCGTCGAAGAAGGCATCGACCGGCGCGCGCAGCGCGGCCAGGGTCTGCAGGCTGAGGCGGTAGTCGCCCGCGTCGAACTGCGCGTTGGCCTCGGGCACGAAGCGCTGCATCGCGGCGTACAGGTCCTGCTCGGCCTGCTCGCGCAGCAGCTCGGGGTTGACATGGGCGTCCACCGCATCGGCCTTCTTGAGGATGTTGGTGATGCGCTTGTTCGCCGCGGCCAGGGCCGGGGCCTCGGGCAGCTGGGCGAAGGCGCGCACGGCCTCGAGCTGGCGCGGCACCAGGGCGAGCTGACGCGGGCGCAGGGCGAGCACGGCGTCCACCTCCTGCGTGTGGTAGCCCTGCTCGCGCAGGGAGCCGGCCAGGCGCTCGTAGAAGAAGTCCAGCAGCGCGGCGGCCGGGTCCTTGATGAGGTCGCCAAAGGCCGGGATGGCGCTGGCCACCAGGGCGTGCAGGTCCAGCGGCAGGTCGCGCTCGACCAGCATGCGGATCACGCCCAGCGCGTGGCGGCGCAGCGCGAACGGGTCGCGGTCGCCCGTGGGCAGGTTGCCTATGCCGAACATGCCGACGAGCGTCTCCAGCTTGTCGGCCAGCGCCACCACCAGGCCGACGTTCTCGCGCGGCAGGCTGTCGCCGGCAAAGCGCGGCTTGTAATGGTCCTCGATGGCGTGGGCCACCTCGTTGGGCAGGCCGTCGTTGACGGCGTAGTACGCGCCCATGATGCCCTGCAGCTCGGGGAACTCGCCCACCATGTCGGTCACCAGGTCGGTCTTGGCCAGCAGGGCGGCGTTGTCCACGCAGGTCAGCAGCCAGTCCTGGGCGATCTCGCCGTCCTGCGTGCCTTCAATCTGGTGGCGCTCGGCCAGGGCCGCAAACAGCTGCTGGCCGATGGCCTTGGCAATGGCACGCACGCGCTCGACGCGCTCGCCCTGGGTGCCGAGCTGGTTGTGATAGACCACCTTGGCCAGTTGCGGCACGCGGCTCGCCAGCGTCTTCTTGCGGTCCTGGTCGAAGAAGAACTTGGCGTCGGCCAGGCGCGGGCGCACCACGCGCTCGTTGCCGCCAATGACGGCGCTCGCGTCCTCGGGCGCGATGTTGCTCACGATGAGGAAGCGGTGCGTGAGCCGGCCCTCGGCGTCGAGCAGCGGGAAGTACTTCTGGTTGGCCTTCATGGTCAGGATCAGGCATTCCTGCGGCACGGCGAGGAATTCCTGCTCGAACTGGCAGACCAGCACGTTGGGGCGCTCGACCAGGGCCGTGACCTCGTCGAGCAGGGCTGCATCCTCGATGGGGCGCACGCCGCCGCCGACCTGCGCTGCCGCGGCCTGCAGCTGGCGCACGATCTCGGCGCGGCGCTCGGCAAAGCCGGCGATCACAGCGCCCTCTTCGCGCATCTGCGCGGCGTAGCTGTCGGCGTCCCGGATGACCACGGGCTGCACGGCGGCCTCGAAGCGGTGGCCCTGCGTGCTGTTGCCCGCGCTCAAACCCAGCGCCGTCACCGGCACCACGCTGCTGCCATGCAGCGCCACCAGGCCATGGGCCGGGCGCACGAAGTTCACGCTGGTCCAGCCATCCTGCAGTTGGTAGCGCATGACCTTGGGGATGGGCAACTTGGCGATGGCCTCGTCCAGCGCCTTCTGCAGGCCCTGGGCCAGGCTCACGCCGCGCGCCTGGCTCTCGTAGTGCAGCACCTCGGCCTTGCCGTCGTGCACGCGCTTCAATTTCGGCACGACGCTGGCGTCGGCGCCCAGCGCGGTGAGCTTCTTCAGGAGCGCCGGCGTGGGCTGGCCGTCGGCGCCGAGGCCCACGGTCACGGGCATGAGCTTTTGCGATACGGCCTTGTCCGGCGCCTGGTCCAGCACATCGACGACATGCGCGGCCAGGCGGCGCGGCGAGGCGTAGGCGGTGAGCGGCGCGTCGGCCGCGGCCAGGCCCTGGGCGACGAGCTGCTCGCGCAGCACGCCGGCAAAGGCGTCGCCGAGTTTCTGCAGCGCCTTAGGGGGCAGTTCCTCGACGAAGAGTTCAACGAGCAGGTTGGCGGTAGCGGTCATGGTGTGTTCTCTCTCCTGCTCAGGCGGCTTTCTTGTTCTGTTGCTGCGCGGCCTTGGCGAGCTCGGCCAGCACCTCGTCGGCATGGGCACGCGGCGCCATGGGGAAGCCCAGGCGCGCGCGGCTGTCCAGATAGCTCTTGGCGACGGCGCGCGCCAGGTTGCGGATGCGGCCGATGTAGGCGGCGCGCTCGGTCACGGAAATCGCGCCGCGCGCGTCCAGCAGGTTGAAGGTGTGGGCGGCCTTCAGGACCTGCTCGTAGGCGGGCAGGGCGAGCTGCTCGGCCATCAGGTGCTGGGCCTGCTTCTCGTGGGCGCCAAAGGCCGTGAACAGGAAGTCCGCGTCCGAATGCTCGAAGTTGTAGGTGGACTGCTCAACCTCGTTCTGGTGGTAGACGTCGCCATAGGTGAGGCCGTCCGTCCAGGTCAGGTTGTAGACGTTGTCCACGCCCTGCAGGTACATGGCCAAGCGCTCCAGGCCATAGGTGATCTCGCCCGTGGCGGGCTTGCAGTCTATGCCGCCCACCTGCTGGAAGTAGGTGAACTGCGTGACCTCCATGCCGTTGAGCCACACCTCCCAGCCCAGGCCCCAGGCGCCGAGCGTGGGGTTCTCCCAGTCGTCCTCGACAAAGCGGATGTCGTTCTTCTTCAGGTCAAAGCCCAGGGCCTCGAGCGAACCGAGGTAGAGCTCCAGGATGTTGGCCGGTGCGGGCTTCAGGACCACCTGGTACTGGTAGTAATGCTGCAGGCGGTTGGGGTTGTCGCCATAGCGCCCGTCCTTGGGGCGGCGGCTCGGCTGCACATAGGCCGCCTTCCAGGGTTCGGGGCCCAATGCTCTCAGGAATGTAGCTGTATGCGATGTGCCTGCGCCGACTTCCATGTCGTAGGGCTGCAAAAGGGCGCAGCCCTGGTCTGCCCAGTAGGACTGCAGTTTGAGGATGATTTGTTGGAAAGTGAGCATGGCGGGGATGTCCGATGGGCGGCGCCCGCGGGGCGCACGCGAACCGGGCATTTTAGGGCGCGGCTGTGTGCCGCCGCCGCCCGCCCATGGAAAAGCGCCAGAAGCTATAGGTTTAATAGCTGCTGACGCTTTATGGATACGGGCCTACGCCCGATTTTGGCTTGGACTAGATATGCAGGGCGTGGCCCAGCGCGCGCAGCGCGGCCTCCTGCACGGCCTCGCCCAGCGTGGGGTGGGCGTGGATGGTGTGGCCCACGTCCTCCAGGCGCGCGCCCATCTCGATGGACTGGCCGAAGGCCGCGGCCAGCTCCGACACGCCCCGCCCCACGGCCTGCCAGCCGAGGATGAGGTGGTTGTCGCGCCGGGCCACCACGCGCACGAAGCCGCCCGTGGACTCGAGCGTCATGGCGCGGCCGTTGGCGGCGAACGGGAAGGCGGCGTCGATGCAGTCGATGCCGGCCGCGCGCGCCTCGCCCGGGGTCTTGCCGACGACGACGACCTCGGGGTCGGTGAAGCACACGGCCGGAATCTGCATGGGCTCGAAGCGCCGGTTCTGGCCCGCGATCTGCTCGGCCACGCACTCGCCCTGGGCCATGGCACGGTGCGCGAGCATGGGCTCGCCCGTCACGTCGCCAATCGCCCAGACGCCTCGCATCGAGGTGCGGCAATGCGCGTCGATGGCCACATAGCGCCCGGCCATGTCGAGCTGCAGACCCTCGAGGCCGAAGCCCGTGGTGTGCGGCCTGCGGCCCACGGCCACGAGCACGCGGTCGGCCGGCAGGGCGAACTCCTCGGCGCGCGCATTGCGCACATGCACGCCATGCTGGGCATCCCAGCCCTGCACACTGCAGGCCAGGTGCAGCACGATGCCGCTTTTCTTCAGCGCGTCGAGCACGGGCTGGGTCAGCTCCTCGTCGTAGCTGGGCAGCACGCGCTGCGCGGCCTCGACCACGGTGACCTCCGCGCCCAGCTTGCGGTAGGCGATGCCGAGCTCCAGGCCGATGTAGCCCGCGCCCACCACCACCAGGCGCTTGGGCATGGCGTCGGGCGAGAGCGCGTCGGTGGACGACCAGATGGCGCCGCCGAACGGCATGCTGGGCAGTTCCACGGGCGTGGAGCCGGTGGCCAGCAGCAGATGCTCGCAGCGCAGCCGCAGCGGCTCGCCGTCCTGGGGTTTGACGGTGACGGTCTTGCCGTCCTCGATCTGCGCCCAGCCCTTGATGACCTGCACGCCGGCCTTGCGCAGGAGCGCCCCGACGCCGCCCGTCAGGCGCTGCACGATGCCGTCCTTCCAGCGCACGGTCTGCGCGATGTCGATCTGCGGGTCGGCCACGCGGATGCCCAGTTGCGAGCCCGCGGCCTGGTGGCGCGCGACCTCGAAGCTCTCGGCCGCATGGATCAGCGCCTTGGACGGGATGCAGCCGATGTTCAGGCATGTGCCGCCCAGGCTCGCGCCCTCGACCAGCACCGTGGGAATGCCGAGCTGGCCCGCGCGTATCGCCGCCACATAGCCACCCGGGCCGCCGCCGATGACGAGCAGCTTGGTTGTAAGTTCCTTCATCGCAATCACTCCACGAACAGCAGGGCCGGGGTTTCGAGCAGGGCGCGCATGGCCTGGATGAACCGCGCCGCGTCCATGCCGTCGACCACGCGGTGGTCGAAGGACGAGGACAGGTTCATGAGCTGGCGTGCCACGACCTGGCCGCCACGCAGCATGGGGCGCTCGACCATGCGGTTGACGCCGACGATGGCCACCTCGGGGTGGTTGATCACCGGGGTGGAGGCGATGCCGCCGAGCGCCCCCAGGCTGGTGAGCGTGATGGTCGAGCCCGAGAGCTCCTCGCGCGCCAGCCTGCCGGCCTTGGCGCCCTCGGCCAGGCGCGCGATGCCGGCCGCGCATTGCCACAGGTCCAGGCTCTCGGCGTGGCGCAGCACGGGCACCATGAGGCCGGCGTCGGTCTGCGCGGCAACGCCCAGATGCACGCCCTCGTAGCGCGTGACATGGCCGGCCTCGTCGTCATAGCGCGCGTTGATCTGCGGGAAGTCGCGCAGGGCGAGCACCATGGCGCGCGCCAGAAACGGCAGCAGCGTGAGCCTGCCGCGCGTCGCGCCGTGGATCTGGTTAAGGCGCTGGCGCAGGCTTTCGAGCTCGGTCACGTCCACCTCTTCCACATAGCTGAAGTGCGGGATGCGGCGCTTGGCCTCCTGCATCTTCTGCGCGATCTTGCGGCGCAGGCCGATGACGGGGATCTGCTCCTCGCCATGGCGCTGCACATACTGCGTGCCGCCACCGGCCTGGGGCTGGCCGCCACCGGCGGCGTAGGCGTCCAGATCCGCGTGGCCGATGCGGCCGGCCGGGCCGCTGCCGGGCACGTAGCGCAGGTCGATGCCCATGTCCTGGGCGCGGCGGCGCACCGCGGGCGAGGCCAGCGGGCGCTCGCCCTCCTTGCGCGGCGCGGCCGGGGTGCGCGGGGGCGGGGCGCTGGCGCGCAGGGGCGCGGGCGCTGCGCCGGGGGCGCTCACCGGTGCGGCGGGTGCGGGCGTTTCAGTGCCTGCCACGGGTGCGGCGGGTGCTTCTGAAACAATAGCTGCTTGCGCTTGACTGGCGGGGGCTGAAGCCTGATTTTCCTTCAGGTTTCCCGCGCCCTCGACCTCCAGGCGCACGAGCTCTGCCCCCACGGCCAGCACTTGGCCGGGCTGGCCGCCGAGGGCCAGCACCTTGCCGTGCATGGGGGAGGGGACTTCGACGGTGGCCTTGTCGGTCATCACGTCGGCCAGATGCTGATCCTCGGTGATGTTCTGGCCGATCTGCACATGCCAGCTCACCAGCTCCACTTCGGCAATGCCCTCTCCGATGTCGGGCACGCGGATGATGTAGATACCCATGTCATGCCTCCACGGTGCGTTTCAGGGCCGCGGCGACGCGCGCCGGGCCGGGGAAGTAGGCCCATTCCTGGGCGTGGGGGTAGGGCGTGTCCCAGCCCGTCACGCGCTCTATGGGGGCTTCCAGCTGGTAGAAGCAATGCTCCTGCACCAGCGCCGTGAGCTCGGCGCCAAAGCCGCTGGTGCGCGTGGCCTCGTGCACCACGACGCAGCGGCCGGTCTTCCTGACCGACTCCACGATGGTCTCCAGGTCCAGCGGCCAGAGGCTGCGCAGGTCGATGATCTCGGCGTCTATGCCGGTCTCGCGCGCGGCCGCCTCGCTGACCCAGACCATGGTGCCGTAGGTCAGCACCGTGACGGCCTTGCCGGGTCGGAATACCGCGGCCTTCGTCAAGGGCACGTTGTAGTAGCTCTCGGGCACCAGGCCCATGTCGTGCTTGGACCAGGGCACGACCGGCTTGTCGTGGTGGCCGTCGAACGGGCCGTTGTACAGGCGCTTGGGCTCGAGGAAGATGACCGGGTCCTCGCACTCGATGGCCGAGATGAGCAGGCCCTTGGCGTCATACGGGTTGCTGGGCATCACGGTGCGCAGGCCGCAGACATGGGTGAAGAAGGCCTCGGGGCTCTGGCTGTGCGTCTGCCCGCCGTAGATGCCGCCGCCGCAGGGCATGCGTATCACCATGGGCGCGGTGAAGTCCCCGGCCGAGCGGTGGCGCAGGCGCGCGGCCTCGGAGACGATCTGATCGGTCGCCGGGTAGAAGTAGTCGGCGAACTGGATCTCCACCACGGGCTTGAGGCCATAGGCCGCCATGCCTATGGCCGTGCCGACGATGCCGCTTTCGCTGATCGGCGCGTCGAAGCAGCGCGTCTTGCCGTACTTGGCCTGCAGGCCCTCGGTGACGCGGAACACGCCGCCGAAGTAGCCCACGTCCTCGCCGTAGACGACGATGTTGTCGTCGCGCCCCATCATCACGTCCAGCGCCGAGCGCAGCGCGGCGATCATGGTCATGGGGGTGCCGCCCTGGGGCTGGTTCTGTTCTGCCATGGCCTACACCCCCAGTTGCTGACGCTGCCGGCGCAGATGCTCCGGCATGTCCTTGTACACGTCGTCGAACATGGTCGCGGCGCTGGGCACGCGGCCATCGAGCAGGCTGCCGTAGGTCTCGGCCTCCTTCTGCGCGGCGATCACCTCTGCCTCCAGCGCCTTCTGCGCGGCCTCGTGCTGTGCCTCGCTCCACTCGCCGATGGCGATCAGGTGTTTCTTCAGGCGCGCGATCGGGTCGCCGAGCGGAAAGCGCTGCCAGTCGTCGGCGGGGCGGTACTTGCTCGGGTCGTCCGACGTGGAATGGGGGCCGGCGCGGTAGGTTTCCCACTCGATGAGCGTGGGGCCGTTGTTGCTGCGCGCACGCTCGGCCGCCCATTGCGAGGCCGCGTACACGGCCAGGAAGTCGTTGCCGTCCACGCGCAGCGAGGCGATGCCCACACCCACGCCGCGCTGGGCGAAGGTCGTGCCCTCGCCCCCGGCAATCGACTGGAAGGTGGAGATGGCCCACTGGTTGTTGACCACGTTGATGATCACCGGCGCGCGGTACACATGGGCGAAGGTGAGCGAGGTGTGAAAGTCGCTCTCGGCCGTGGAGCCGTCGCCTATCCAGGCGGAGGCGATCTTTGTGTCGCCCTTGATGGCCGACGCCATGGCCCAGCCCACGGCCTGCGGCACCTGCGTGGCCAGGTTGCCCGAGATCGAGAAGAAGCCCGCGCGCTTGTACGAGTACATCACGGGCAGCTGGCGGCCCTTGTTCGGGTCGCGCACATTGCTCATGAGCTGGCACATCATCTCCACCATGGAGATGTCGTCGCGCGCGAGCAGCAGGCCCTGCTGGCGGTAGGTCGGAAAGCACATGTCGCCCTCCTCCAGCGCCATCGAATGGGCGACGGCAATGGCCTCCTCGCCCAGGCATTGCATGTAGAACGAGAGCTTCTTCTGCCGCTGCGCGAGCAGCATGCGGCCATCGAAGATGCGCGTCTTCATCATCGCGCGCAGGCCGCGGCGCAGGCGCTCGGGGTGGATGGCCGGCGCCCAGGGGCCGCAGGCCTTGCCATCGTCATCGAGCACGCGCACCAGGCTCGTGGCAAGGTCGGCGGTGTCGCCGGGCGCTGTGTCGGTTGGGGGTTTGCGTACGCTGCCAGCGGGGGAGATGCTGAGGTACGAGAAGTCGGTGCTGCAGCCCGGCCGCCCAGTGGGCTCGGGCACATGCAGCCTGAGGGCTGTGTGCGGTGTCATCCACGGTCTCCTTGCGCGCGATTGTGTCGAGCGCAGTGTTGGGAACAGGACAGGGCGCCAGATCATGGCGCCCTGTCCCTGAAGCGCCATAAGCGCCGGCGTGGATTCTAGGTCGGCCGGGGCCAGGACAGGCCCCGTGTTTCCCCGCGTTTACCCTAGGAGGAAATGGTGGCCGGGGTGTGGATCAGCCCCAGCGGCGCAGCACCAGGCTGGCGTTGGTGCCGCCGAAGCCAAAGCTGTTGGAGAGCACCTGGGTCAGCTCGGCGTCGCGGGTCTGCGTGACCAGCGGCATGTCGCCAAGCGCCGGGTCGGGCGTCTCGACGTTGACCGAACCTGCGATGAAGCCCTTTTGCAGCATGATCAGGCAGTAGATCGCCTCCTGCACGCCCGTGGCGCCCAGCGAATGGCCGGTGAGCGACTTGGTGCTGGAAAACGGCGGCACGCAGTCGCCAAACACCTCGCGCATGGCGCGCACTTCCTGCATGTCGCCCACGGGCGTGGAGGTGCCGTGGGTGTTGATGTAGTCGATGGGGCCGGTCAGGCCTTCGATCGCCTGGCGCATGCAGGCGATGGCGCCGTCGCCCGAGGGCGCGACCATGTCCTCGCCGTCACTCGTGGCGCCAAAGCCCACGACCTCGGCGAGGATGGTGGCGCCGCGGGCCTGGGCATGCTCCAGGCTCTCGAGCACCACGGCGCCGCCGCCGCCGGCGATCACGAAGCCGTCGCGGTTCGCGTCATAGGCGCGCGCGGCGCGCTCGGGCGTGGCGTTGTACTTGGACGACATGGCGCCCATGCCGTCGAACAGCAGCGACATGCCCCAGGACAGCTCCTCGCCGCCGCCCGCGAACATCACATCCTGCATGCCCCAGGCGATCTGTTGGGCCGCGGCGCCAATGCAGTGCGCAGAGGTCGAGCAGGCCGAGGTGATGGAGTAGTTGATGCCCTTGACCTTGAAGTTGGTGGCAAGGCAGGCGGACACGGTGGAGCTCATGCAGCGCGTGACCTGATACGGCCCGACGCGGCGAATGCCCTTCTCGCGCAGCGTGTCGGCGGCCTCGATCTGGTTGGCCGGCGAGCCGCCGCCCGAGCCCATGATGAGGCCGGTGCGCGGGTGGCTGACCTGTTCGGGCGTGAGGCCCGACTGCCTGATGGCGTCCTCGAGCGCAATCTGCGCGTAGGCCGCGGCGTCGCCCATGAAGCGCAGCTGTTTCCTGTCAATGCGCGCCTCGATGTCGATGTCGGGCCAGCCCGCGACCTGGCTGCGCAGGCCCTTTTCGGTCATCTCGGGCACGGCGCGGATGCCGCTCTTGCCCGCGCGCAGCGCGGCCTCTACGGTTTGCAGATCGTTGCCAATGCACGAGACGATGCCCGCGCCCGTGATCACCACCCGTCTCTTGCTCATGCTGCGACTCCCGCTTCAGTCACCCTCACGCAGGAACAGCCCCACGCGCAGGTCGTTGGCCACGTAGATTTCCTTGCCGTCGGCCAGCAGGCGCGCGTCGCCGATGGCCATGTTGAGTTTGCGCTTGATCACGCGCTTGATGTCGATCTCGTAGGTGACCAGCTTCACGTCGGGGCCGACCTCACCGGTGAACTTGACCTCGCCCGCGCCCAGGGCGCGTCCGCGCCCGGGCAGGCGCAGCCAGGTCAGATAAAAGCCTATGAGCTGCCACATGGCGTCGAGCCCCAGGCAGCCGGGCATGACCGGGTCGCCCTGGAAGTGGCAGGCAAAGAACCACAGGTCGGGCTTGACGTCCAGCTCGGCCACGATCCTGCCCAGGCCATGCGCGCCGCCATCGGCGTCGATATGTGTGATGCGGTCGAACATCAGCATCGGGGGCAGGGGCAGGCGCCCGCTGTCGGGGGTGAACAACCGGCCCTCGCCGGAAGCAATCAGTTGTTCGTAGGAGAAGGAATCAGCCATTGTTCGGGGGTTCTTGTGGTCAATCGGGCGGGCTGCGCCGCCTGCGTCAAAGCGCTCATTATCCCGTGTCCTGCACGGCGTGCCGCAGAAGCAGGGTCAATGCCTTGGACTTTGCCGCCTGCGGCGCAGCAGCCAGGCGGCGGCGACTACGGCCAGGCCCAGGGCCCACAGCGGCGCCAGGCCCCAGCGCGCCACCCACCAGGCATAGGGCGTGACGGCGCCGGCGCGCCCCTGCACGCGCGCATGCAGCAGGCCGCGCTCGTAGGCCGGCAGGCGGTGGGTGACCTGGCCGCGGTGGTCTATCACGGCCGTGGCACCGGTGTTGGTGGCGCGCAGCATGGGGCGCTCGAACTCCAGCGCGCGCAGCCGGCTGATGGCCAGATGCTGGTCCACGGCTACGGTGTCGCCAAACCAGCCGATGTTGCTCAGGTTGACCATGATGGTCGGGGCCGTGGCCGGGTCGGCAAAGCGCGCCGCGAGCTCCTCGCCGAACAAGTCCTCGTAGCAGATGTTGGGCGCGAGGCGCTCGCCCGCCCAAGCGAGCGAGGGCTGGTCGAGCGCGCCGCGGTCGAAATCGCCCAGCGGGATGTTCATCATGTCGGTGAACCAGCGGAAGAACGGCGGGATGAACTCGCCAAACGGCACCAGATGATGCTTGTCGTAGCGATAGGGGCGCTGCTGCCCGGCCGCAAAGCCCAGCACCGAATTGGTATAGCCCTGCTCCAGGCTGCCCAGGGGGATGCCGAGCAGCAGCGCCTGCTGTCCGTGGTCCTGGGTGTAGCGCTCGGCAATCGCGTCGAGATAGCCGGGCGGCAGCTGGCGCGGCAGCAGCGGGATGGCGGTCTCGGGCGCGACCACCAGCGCGGCGTCGGCCGAGCGCAGCTGATCGTGGTACCACTGCAGCGCCATGGGCACGCCGCTGCCGGGCTGGAACTTCTCGTCCTGAGGGATATTGCCCTGCAGCAGTGCGAGCGACAGCGGTGCATGCAGGGGCGCCGGTGCGCCGCAGCCGTTCACGGCGCAGTGGCGCTGCACGGCCAGGCCGGCCCAGGCGGCCGCGAGCAGCGCCAGCGCCGCCCACCAGCGCCGGCGGCGCAGGTCGTCCATGCGCCACTGCGCGAGGCCCATGGCCAGGGCCGCGGCCACGGCGCCCATGCCGTACACGCCCACGCCGCGCGCGAGCACGGCGAGCGGCCCGTCCACATGGGCGTAGCCGCCCGCGCCCCAGGGAAAGCCCGTCCACCATTGCCCGCGGGCGAGCTCGGCGAGCAGCCACAGCGCAGCAAAAACAATAGCTGTCGGCGCTTTGTTGGCGGGCGCTACAAGCCAAAACAATGCAGATGCCGCGGCGTAGTAGCTGCCCAGGAAGGCGGCCAGCGCCAGCACCGCCAGCAGCGCCAGCGGCGCGGCCAGGCCGCCATAGGTGTGCATGGAGATGAACAGCCACCAGAAGGTGCCGGCCAGCCAGGCCGTGGCAAACAGCCAGCCCAGGCCCGCGGCGCGGCGCGCGCCGCCCGCGCCGCGCAGCACATGGGCAAAGAGCGCCAGCGACAGGATCTGCAGCCACCACAGTGCGGCACCGCCCCAGGGCCAGGCGAGCGACGCGGCCTGCGCCAGGCCCGCGGCCAGCGCCAGCCACCAGGGCCAGGGCCCGCGGCCGGATGCCGGGGCCTGTGCAAGCATGGGCGTGGGCATCAGGCGTCGGCCGCTGGCTTGTCCGTCGCGTCCGCTGCGTCCGTTGCCGCCGGCGTGACCTTGAACCAGCGCACCATGCCGCCCTTGGTGTGCAGCACCGCAAAGCTCAGGCCGCACAGCGTCACGGTCTCGCCCTTGCGCGGCATGCGGCCGAGCTCATGGGTGAGCAGGCCGCCTATGGTGTCGAAATGCGCGTCCGGGTCGCTGGCCTGCAGCGGTACGCCGAAGGCCTCGGCCACGCGCTCCACGGACGCGCCGCCGCTCACGCGGTAGCTGTGGTCGGGCAGGCCGAAGATGTCGCCCTCGTCCTCGTGGATGTCGAACTCGTCCTCGATCTCGCCCACGATCTGCTCGATCACGTCCTCGAAGGTCACCAGGCCCGCAATGCGGCCGAACTCGTCGACAACGATGGCCATGTGGTTTCTTGTGCTGCGGAACTCGCGCTCGAGCGCGTGCAGCCCCTTGTTCTCGGGCACGAACAGCACGGGGCGCACCAGGGTCCGAATGCTCAGCTCGGGCGAGCGCCAGAGCTTGAGCAGGTCCTTGGCCAGCAGGATACCGACGATGTGCTCGCGCTCGCCCTGATAGACCGGAAAGCGCGAATGCGCCGTGCGCAGCACCTGGTGCATGAGCGCATCGAGCGGCGCGTCGATGTCCAGCATGTCCATGCGCGGCGCGGGCACGAGCACGTCGGCGGCGGTCATCTCGGCCATGCGCAGCACGCGCTCGAGCATCACGCGCGCATCGTTGTTGATGACCTGGTTGTCCTCGGCATCGGCCAGGGTGGCGATGAGCTCGTCGGTGGAGTCCGGCCCCGGGTTGATGAATTCGACGAGGCGCTGCAGCAGCGTGCGTTTGTCTTGTCTGGCAGGCGGGCGCGCAGGGTAGGGGTCGGACACGGGGCGGGGGCAGGACTGCGGTGGTGGAAACAGGCCCCCAAGGATAGCGGATTGCCCCGGTGGCAATCCGCCTGGATCGCTCGGACGCCTTTACTCGGCCGCCTGGTGGCGCCCGTCGCGCACGCCCTGGCGGATCTCCTGCACGTCGGCCAGCAGGCTCCAGAACTGGCGCGCCTGCTTCTTGAGCTGGTAGTCCACCTCGGCGAACTGCTCGCCCACGAGCTCGGACACGCGTGTGTCCAGGCCGCCGGGCGGCAACTGCAGATAGGCCTCGGATTCCGATCCCTCGTGCTTCACGGTGGCGCCCGCGTGGCGCGCGATCTTCAGCATGGCCGTGTTCTCGGTCAGCGCGTGGATGAACATCATGCGCACGCCGCGGTTGCGCGCCAGCGTCACGGCGCGGTCGAACAGCTGGCCGCCGTAGCCGCGCCCGCGCGCGCTGGCCAACACCGAGACGCCGAACTCGGCGCAGCTCTGCGTCTCCTCGGTGGGCGCAAACGCCACATGGGCCATGGCGATGAGCTCGAGCCGGCGGTTGAAGATGCCGAACACCTCGTCCCGCTCGAAGTCCAGCATCTCGACGTAGCGGCACACCTGCTCGTCGCTGGCCGTGTAGCCAAAGCGCAGGTAGCGGTCGCGTTCGGTCAGGGAGAGCAGATGCTTGGCCACGCGCTCGCGGTGTTGCGGGCCCAGTGAGCGGATGGGCACTATCCCTGTGTGCATGGCAGTACCTCGGTGTGGGCCGCGTGCGGCCGGATGCAGGATCTTCAGATGCGCGCCGAGACGGGCACGCGTCCAGTATTTGGTTGGAAACATGATGCGGTGGATTCTAGGGTTTTCCCTAGGGTTGCGCCGCGCTATTGTTGCAATGCAACAAAATTGTGGGGGAATTGCGCTTACAAGTCAAAATGCCGTCCAGCGCTTGCTGGTGGCGCGCTGACAGCTATCGTTATTGAAGTTCGCTTGTCACACGGGCAGCGCCGTCGTGGCCTTGACGCGGTCGAGCACGAAGCTGGTCTTGCAGTCCTGCACGCTGGGGTGCTTGAGCAGCGTGTCCATGATGAAGCGGCTGTAATGCGCCATGTCGGCCACCACCACGCGCAGCAGGTAGTCCATCTCGCCGGTCAGCGCCGCGCATTCCACCACCTCGGGCCAGGTCTGCACGCTGGCGCGAAACAGGTCCATGGGGTTGCGCTTGTGGCTCTCGGTGTGCTTTTCCAGGCGCACGTTCAGGTAGGCCGTCAGCCCCAGGCCCACGCGCTCGGGCCGCACCAGGGCCACATAGCGGTCGATCACGCCGTCCTCCTCCAGCCGCCTGGCGCGGCGCAGCACGGCGCTGGGCGACAGGCCCACCTGCTCGCCGATCACGTCGTAGGTCTCGCGGCCGTTGTCCTGCAGGCGGCGCAGGATGGCGCGGTCGAGCTTGTCCAGGGTTGCGGGGCGATCGTTCATGGGGCAAATTCTAATCAGCCAACGCCAAATCACTGCGCTCTGCATTGATGTTGCGCAATATTCCTGCGCAATCGCGGGCAATGCGCGATGCATACGCCAGAAACATGAGCCTCGTCCCTTCTACAGTGAAGGGCAATACAACACTGGAGACCATGCCCCATGACCGCAGCCCTGCCCAGCCAGACCGTCCGTGACACCAGCGCCTGGGAGAACCCCATGGGCCTCATGGGCTTCGAGTTCGTCGAATTCGCCTCGCCGACGCCCGGCGTGCTCGAGAAGGTGTTCGAGCAGCTCGGCTTCACCCTCGTGGCCAGGCACCGCAGCAAGGACGTGCTGCTGTACCGCCAGAACCAGATCAACTTCATCCTCAACCGCGAGCCCAAGAGCCAGGCGGCCTACTTCGCCGCCGAGCATGGGCCGAGCGCCTGCGGCCTGGCGTTCCGCGTCAAGGACGCGCACCACGCCTACAAGAGGGCGCTGGAGCTCGGCGCCCAGCCCATAGAGATTCCCACCGGCCCCATGGAGCTGCGCCTGCCCGCCATCAAGGGCATAGGCGGCGCGCCGCTGTACCTGATCGACCGCTTCGAGGACGGCAAGTCCATCTACGACATCGACTTCGAATGGCTGCCCGGCGTGGACCAGCGACCCGTGGGCCACGGCCTCAACGAGATCGACCACCTCACGCACAACGTCTACCGCGGCCGCATGGGCTTCTGGGCGGGGTTCTACGAAAAGCTGTTCAACTTCCGCGAGATCCGCTACTTCGACATCCAGGGCGAGTACACGGGCCTGACCAGCAAGGCCATGACCGCGCCCGACGGCAAGATCCGCATCCCGCTCAACGAGGAGGCCAAGCAGGGCGGGGGGCAGATCGAGGAATTCCTGCTGCAGTACAACGGCGAGGGCATACAGCACATCGCCCTGATCTGCGACGACCTGCCCGCCGTGGTCGACCGCCTGGGCCTGGCCGGCGTGCCGCTGGCCACGGCGCCCAACGACATCTATTACGAGATGCTCGAGAGCCGCCTGCCCGGCCATGGCGAGCCCGTGCCCGAGCTGCAGGCGCGCGGCATCCTGCTCGACGGCAGCACGGCCGACGGCACGCCGCGCCTGCTGCTGCAGATCTTCTCCACGCCCATGCTGGGCCCGGTGTTCTTCGAATTCATCGAGCGCAAGGGGGACTTCCGCGACGGCTTTGGCGAGGGCAACTTCAAGGCGCTGTTCGAGTCCATGGAGCGTGACCAGATCAACCGCGGCGTGATCGACACCGGCGCCAAGGGGGCCTGACATGGCCGTCCAGCCGGCCGTCTACGGCGCCAGCGAGCGTCCGCCGCGCGGCGACTACACGCGCGCCGCGGACGACTACACCTGCGCCCAGAACTGGGCTGCCTACACCGAGGCCGACCACGACACCTACCACCGCCTCTACCTGCGCCAATCCGAGCAGCTGCCCGGCCTGGCCAGCGAGGCCTTCATCGCCGCGCTGCCGCTGCTCGGCGCCAAGGAGCGCATACCGCGCTTTGACGACATCAACGAGCGCCTGTACCGCGCCACGCGCTGGCAGCTCGTGGCAGTGCCCGGGCTGATCCCAGAGGTGCCGTTCTTCAGCCTGCTGGCCGCGCGCAAGTTCCCGGTGACGGACTGGATCCGTACCCCCGAGGAGTTCGAGTACATCGTCGAGCCCGACGTGTTCCACGACCTCTTCGGCCATGTGCCGCTCTTGTTCAACCCGGTGCTGGCCGACTACATGCAGCGCTATGGCGAGGGCGGCCTCAAGGCCGCGCGCCTGGGTGCCTGCGAGATGCTCGCGCGCCTGTACTGGTACACCATCGAATTTGGCCTGATCCGCGAGCGCGCGGGCCTGCGCGCCTACGGCGCGGGCATCCTGAGCTCGCACGGCGAACTGCCCTACAGCGTGCAAAGCCCCGAGCCGCGGCGCCTGCCGCTGCAACTCGAGCGCACCATGCGCACGCGCTACAAGATCGACAGCTACCAGCAGACCTACTTTGTCATCGACAGCTTCCAGCAGCTCTTCGACCTGACCGCCCAGGACTTCGAGCCGCTCTATGCGTGCCTGCGCGGGCTGCCTGAATTTGCGGCCGACGCCGCCGGTTGACGGGAATCCGACCCCGGTCAACGACCCCGATCAAGGGGCGCCGATGGGCCCTCGTCATCATCCCCACGTTGCGCGCGCAGCTGCTGCAGCTCCCGGGTCAGCGCATCGACCTGTGCGCGCAGGACCGCAAGCTCGTCCTTGGTTGGCACACCCAGACGCTGGAGGGCCTTGGCCACGCGCTGCTCGAAGATGCCTTCGAGCCGATCCCACTGACCCGCGGCGCGCTCGCCGAGCCCGGTCGCCAGATGGCTCATGCGCTGGCTGGCCTCGCTCAGGTGCTCCTCGGCGGCGCTCTGCGTCCTGCGCTGCAGCGCCAGACCTTCACGCACCAGGGCCTCGAAGACCTTGCCGCCTTCCTCCTGCGCCTTGGCGAACGCCCCCAGACCCGCGAGCCAGATCTGCTGCGCCGACTCCCGCGCCATGCGCGGCAGGTCGTGGCCGGGATGCGGGGTCTTGTGCTCGTCGTCGGGTGGCTGCTCCATGGGTGCTCCTTGCTCAATCCGTAGGCACATTGTGTGCATTGCCTCTCGCCTGACCATAGGCTGACGCCCCTAGGGCCTGTTAACACATCCGAAGCCCATCAGCGACGAGTACAAAGCTGATGAAGCCGAGGAACATGATGTCGAGTTTCTCGAACCGCGTGAAGATGCGCCGGAAGCCCTTGAGGCGGCGGAATAGACGCTCAACCTCGTTGCGGCGCTTGTACATCTCGCGGTCGTACTCCCAAGGCTCGACGCGGGTACGCAGCGGTGGCACGACGGGGATGTAGCCCAAATCGAGCGCCAACTGGCGCGTCTCGTTGCCCTCGTAGGCCTTGTCCATGAGCAGGTGCAGCGGCCGGTTCGGGGCGCCCAGGCTGGCGAGCAGTTCGCGCCCTTGTGGGGCATCGCCGGCCTGGCCCGGCGACAGTGAGAACGTTATGGCCGTTCGAGCATCCGCGGCAACCATATGAATCTTGGTTGTCCATCCACCTCGAGACTTGCCGATGGATTGGGGGCCGTTTTTTTTAGCGCGCCCGTGCCGTCTGGGTGCACCTTGATGCTTGTGGAGTCCAGTGACACCGCCTCGATCTTGATGCGCACAACCTGAGCCTTCTGCAGTTCCTCGAACATTCTGTCGAGGACCCCAGCCTTGGTCCAGCGGTTCATGCGCGTGTAGATCGTGTGCCAGTTACCGAAGCGCTTGGGCAGTCCACGCCACTTGCAGCCATGCTCGGCTACGTAGAGGATGGCGTTGACGACCTGCAAGTTGCTCAGGCTGACGTTTCCTCGCTGCGTGGGAAGGCAGTGCTCGATCTTGGCGAATTGTTCTGGCGTTATCTCCATGGCTGCCAGTCTGTGCCATGGCGGGCGCAAAAACAATTAGTGTTAACACGCCCTAAACCTTCGTCCACTTGCGCGGACGAACGGTTACAACCGTTTTGGGGGCAGTGGGATAATCATCGGTTTTGCTCACGCGACACCCTTAACGGACCCCCCCATGATTCTGGTCACCGGCGGCGCCGGCTTCATTGGCGCCAACTTTGTGCTCGACTGGCTGGCGCACGGCGACGAGCCCGTGCTCAACCTCGACAAGCTCACCTACGCGGGCAATCTGCACAACCTCGACAGCCTCAAGGACGACGCGCGCCATGTGTTCGTGCAGGGCGACATCGGCGACCGCGCGCTGCTCGACCGCCTGCTGGCCGAGCACCAGCCGCGCGCCATTGTCAACTTCGCCGCCGAAAGCCATGTGGACCGGTCGATTCACGGCCCCGAGGACTTCATCCAGACCAACGTCGTCGGTACCTTCAGGCTTCTGGAGGCCGCAAGGCACTACTGGAACGCGCTGCCAGCTGCAAAAAAAGAAGCGTTTCGCTTTCTGCACGTGAGCACCGACGAGGTCTACGGCACGCTCGCGCCTTTTGACCCGGCGTTTACCGAAGACAACAAGGTCGAGCCCAATAGCCCGTATTCGGCCAGCAAGGCCGCCAGCGACCACCTGGTGCGCGCCTGGCACCATACCTACGGCCTGCCGGTGTTGACGACGAATTGCAGCAACAACTACGGCTCGCTGCACTTCCCCGAAAAGCTCATCCCGCTGATGATCGTCAACGCTCTGGCCGGCAAAAGCCTGCCCGTGTATGGCGACGGCATGCAGGTGCGTGACTGGCTCTACGTGAGGGACCATTGCAGCGCCATCCGCCGCGTGCTCGAGGCGGGTGTGGTCGGCCAGACCTACAACGTGGGCGGCTGGAACGAAAAGCCCAACATCGAGATCGTCCACACCATCTGCACGCTGCTCGACGAATTGCGCCCGCGCGCCGACGGAAAGAAGTACGCCGAGCAAATCACCCACGTCAAGGACCGCCCCGGCCATGACCGCCGCTACGCCATCGACGCGCGCAAGATCGAGCGCGAACTGGGTTGGCGCCCGGCCGAAACCTTCGAGTCCGGCATACGCAAAACCGTGCAGTGGTATCTGGATAACCCGGACTGGGTGGCCAACGTGCAGTCCGGTGCCTATCGCGAATGGGTGGCACGGCAGTACGAGGGCGAAAAAGAGGGCGCACAGGCATGAACATCCTGCTGCTGGGCAAGAACGGCCAAGTCGGCTGGGAGCTGCAGCGCAGCCTGGCCGTGCTCGGCCGCGTCACGGCCCTGGGGCATGATGAGGCCGACTTCACCGAGCCCGATCAGGTGCTCGCCCATGTGCGCAGCCTGCGCCCCGACGTCATCGTCAACGCCGCCGCCCACACCGCCGTGGACAAGGCCGAGAGCGAGCCCGAGCGCGCCCGCCGCATCAACGCCACCACCCCCGGCCTGCTGGCGCAGGAGGCCGCGCGCCTGGGCGCCTGGCTCATCCACTACGGCACCGACTACGTGTTTGACGGCAGCGGCAGCCGCCCCTGGAGCGAGGCCGACGCACCGGCGCCGCTCTCGGTCTATGGCCGTACCAAGCTCGAGGGCGAGCAGTCCATTCAACAATCGGGCTGCCGCCATCTGATCCTCCGCACCAGCTGGGTCTACGCCGCGCGCGGCGGCAACTTTGCCAAGACCATGCTGCGCCTTGCGCAAGAGCGCGAGCGCCTGACGGTCATCGATGACCAATGGGGCGCGCCCACCGGCGCCGATCTGCTCGCCGACGTGACGGCCCATGCCATCCGCCACCTGCAGCGTCATCCCCAGGACGGTGGCCTGTACCACTGCGCCGCCGCCGGCGAGACCAACTGGCATATGTATGCAAAATACGTGCTGGAGCACGCCAGGCAAGCGCAACCAGCTATAAAAATAAAAGCGACCGAAGTCACCCCCATCCCCACCAGCGCCTACCCCACGCCGGCCGTGCGCCCGCACAACTCGCGCCTCGATTGCAGCCGCCTGCAGGCCACGTTCGGCCTCACGCTGCCGCATTGGCAGCAGGGCGTCTCGCGCATGCTGACTGAAATACTCTGACTCACCCCATGACACAGCAACGCAAAGGCATCATCCTCGCCGGCGGCTCCGGCACGCGCCTGCACCCGGCCACGCTCGCCATCAGCAAGCAGCTGCTGCCGGTGTACGACAAACCCATGATCTATTACCCACTCAGCACCCTGATGCTGGCGGGCATACGCGACATCCTCGTCATCAGCACGCCGCAGGACACGCCGCGCTTTGAGCAGCTCCTGGGCGATGGCAGCCAGTGGGGCGTGAACCTGCAATATGCCGTGCAGCCCAGCCCCGATGGCCTGGCCCAGGCCTTTCTGATTGGCGAGCAGTTCTTGGCCGGCGCTCCCAGCGCCTTGGTGCTGGGCGACAACATCTTCTACGGCCACGATTTTCAGCAGTTGTTGAAAAAGGCCGATGCGCGCCAAAGCGGCGCCACGGTCTTTGCCTACCACGTGCATGACCCCGAGCGCTATGGCGTCGTCGCCTTCGATGCAGCGGGCAAGGCAGTGAGCATCCAGGAAAAGCCCAAGGCACCGCAGAGCAACTACGCCGTCACCGGCCTGTACTTCTACGACAGCCAGGTGGTGGATATCGCCAAGGCCGTCCGCCCAAGCGCCCGCGGCGAGCTCGAGATCACGAGCGTCAACCAGGCCTACCTGGAGCAGGGCCAGCTCACCGTCAAGACCATGGGCCGGGGCTACGCCTGGCTTGATACCGGCACGCACGACAGCCTGCTCGAGGCCAGCCAGTTCATCGCCACGCTGGAAAACCGCCAGGGCCTGAAAGTCGCCTGCCCCGAAGAGATCGCCTGGCGCAGCCGCTGGATAGACGCCGCCCAGCTCGAACGCCTGGCCCAGCCCCTGGCCAAGAACGGCTACGGTCAGTACCTCCAGCGCCTTCTGAAGGACAAGGTGTTCCAATGAAAGCTACTCGCCTTTCCATTCCGGACGTTGTGCTATTCGAACCAGATGTTTTCAGTGATGCACGTGGCCATTTCTTCGAGAGCTATAACCAAAAGGCCTTTAACGAAGCGATAGGTTTCGACCACCAGTTCGTACAGGACAATCACAGCAGAAGTGGTCATGGCGTGTTGCGCGGCTTACACTACCAGATCCAGCACCCGCAGGGCAAGCTAGTGCGCGTGGTGGGCGGCTGCGTGTGGGATGTGGCAGTGGATCTCCGCAAAAGCTCGCCAACATTTGGACAATGGGTTGGAGCAGAGCTGTCCGACGAGAACAAGCAACAGATGTGGATACCACCGGGTTTTGCACATGGATTTGTGACTTTGGACGGTGTGGCCGACGTCCTCTACAAAACTACAGAATTTTATGCGCCTCAATTTGAGCGGTGCATTCTCTGGAGCGATCCCCAACTGGCTATCGATTGGCATTATCGGGGCGCACCGCTACTGTCTGCGAAGGATGTGCAGGGGGTGTTGCTAGCCGCTGCAGAGGTGTTCGAGTAAGCGTACGGAGTGCCTAAATAACCTCCCTCTCCTGAATTGCAATCAACGCTTCTACTGCCTGTAGCTGTGGTGGAACCTGACCCTAGACTGTAAACGCTTCAGCTCTTCACGTCGTTGGATCTTGCTTTTCTGGAGACGTCCATGTGAGACCTTCTCTAGTAAAATCTAACACTTTGATGAGGACTTCCAACGTGAGTGTCGCTGCCACAAAGCGCTTGGCCAAATCGCACCCCTATCTACCTCCTCCCGCCAGTTCCAAGCGCAACGCCTGGGTCGAGTGGTGGGATGGAACAAAACGTGTCGACATCTGGTGGACCTTGGCGTGGTTCGATATCGTTCTACGGTATCGCCGGTCTATGCTCGGCCCGTTTTGGTTGACGCTCAGCATGGGTGCATTGATCGCAGGAATGGGGCCACTGTACAGCAGTCTATTCAATATTAATCTCACGACTTTCTTCCCCTACTTGGCGTTGGGGATTATTTATTGGTCATTATTCTCTAATATTGTAACGGACTCATGCTCGGTATTTATCAATTCGTCCAGCCATCTAAAGCAGGCATATTTTCCGATAAGTCTTTTTGTATGGCGTAGCATCGCGCGTAACCTTATCGTTTTTGCGCACCAAATCATCCTCTTCCTGCCTATTGCCTATTGGGTGAATGTTCCCCTAACATCGAACGCTTGGCTGGTAGTACCAGCTCTTCTGCTTGCATTGATTAATGCACATGCGATTGGACTAATGCTTGGCCTGCTCTGCACCCGGTATCGCGATGTCGCACAAATTATAAGCAGCGTAATGCAGGTTCTTATGTTTTTAACGCCAGTTTTCTGGATGGATACCAGTTTGCCGGAGCGAGCGAAGTATGTCTTATGGAATCCCCTTGCGCAATTGCTTAATTTGTTGCGTGCTCCGCTGTTGGGCGGCGCGCCTGGACTCGAAGTCTGGCTCGTTATAGCGGGCTGGACAACATTCAATATCATTGCCGCCGGTTGGCTGTTTAGAAAATATCGTCGCCGCGTCATCTACTGGTTGTAATATCTAATGGCATGCATTTATATGGAAGGGGTATCGGTCCGATTCCCAATTTATGGTGCTGGCGCCAGCTCTTTAAAAAAAACCCTGGTTGCGTCGGTCACTGGAGGACGCATCGGTAAGGAAACTGGCGTTACTGTTGTACAAGCACTAAACGACATATCGATTGAACTGAGAAGTGGTGACCGCTTGGGCCTTGTTGGCCATAATGGGGCTGGAAAATCCACTCTTCTGCGCACCATTGCTGGTATCTATGAGCCATCCGCAGGTACCCTGGTCCGCGAAGGCAGCGTCGCAAGTCTAATAGACCCATCCCTTGGTATCGAGCCCGATGCGACCGGCTACGAAAACATTGTTCTTCGGGGGCTGGTAATGGGGTTAAGTAAAAATCAAATATCGACACTAACCCCGGAGATTGCAGAGTTCAGCGGGCTAGGTGATTACCTAGACATGCCGGTCCGTACATACTCCACCGGGATGGCCATGCGTCTGGCGTTTTCCATTTCTACCAGCGTACAGGCCGATATTTTGTTAATGGACGAATGGCTATCTGTTGGCGATGCTGAATTCACAAATAAGGCTGAGCAGCGTATGCGTGACGTCGTTTCGCGGTCTGGCATTCTTGTTCTTGCCTCGCACTCGCCGGATTTGCTAGCAAGGGAATGCAACAAGATTGTTCACTTGGAGCATGGCTGTATCGTCAGTGCTATTCGCTAACCTGCAGTCCGTTAAATATGCTTAGGAACGGCGTTCAAAACTCTATTTATTGACCCACTCGTACTTGTAATATGGTGTTTCTCTAAGAGGTTAAAGATCGATTTTTGAGTTTTGACACATTCCTTGGGGTTCCTCTGAGAGATTTTTGTCCGAACAGAGAGTGAGAGTGAAGCGACTAAGGAATTTCTTCATAAATGGACTCCCGCTGTGATAGCTACTTCTGGCAGGAGTTATTCATTATTGAAGTCAATGCAGTATTAATAACTCACACGCGCATGGCTGCGTTAACGTGTCGTGATGAATGGCTCAGGTAGAGTACCTTTGATTTATGCAGGGGTTCCTTAAGTTCAAATTATAGTTGACAAAAAGTGATTTGCGCAAAAAATCCTTGCGACACGGGTCGATGAGGGTGAGTTACTAGTGTAATTTAATGCAGAACGGACATGGTGGTCAAAATATATTTAAACTATTCTGATCAATACGAAATGGCCGAAAAATGACTACATCATCAAACATAGAATCTCTCATATCTGATCTGCGTGAGTCACTTCGCATTATCCGTAGCAACCTGGCTCATCAAGAAAATATTCTTGAACAAATTATGTTAAGGATGCAAAATAACGAGGTGCAGAATGGTGGTCAAGTCCCAGATGAAATATTAATTCAACATGCATGGACTCCGCCTGAGCGTTGTGACGATATATCTTTGCCATCGAGGCAAATGATTCGTAAAATTGATCCATCATCTGATGCGGTTGGTGCGCTAAATGGCGCGAAAAAAACTTGGGTGGGGCGGTTCTATGTGGCCCATCTTAAGGCGCGCCCACTTTTTCGGCGGACAGCTATGTGGCTATGGATAAACTTTTATCCAGTTTATGAAAAGCACGTGGCAAGACGCCTTAAGAGGAAAGCGAAAAGCACTTGGTATCCCTTAATCACTTTCAGAGACTATGCAAAAAAAGCCAATAGTCCAATAACCAAAGTGTTTAGTAATGCAATCATTAACACCGCAACACCTTGTACATTCCCAAATGATGATCAGGTGCATCTTGAAAAACCACACGATCAATATGAGTTTCCGCCAATATGCATTATCCAAGTAGAAAATGCGCGGGTTTGCGGCGGAACAAACCTTACCTTCACCGATGAAGATGTAATATGCCACGATCTTTATAACTTCGAGCAAGACTACACAAGTGAAGAATTACACGGGCGACACGTTATCGATGTAAACAAAAAACAAATATGTGTCACACACGAAGATACAGCGCCAGAGGACATTCAGGTAGCAGCGGCATTTGTTGATGCCTGTGCTTCGAATTACGCGCACTGGCTCACAGAGGTCCTGCCGCGTGTTGCGGCATTTTGCTCTGTGAAGCAATTCAAAGATGTCCCTGTAATAGTCGATGAAGGTCTGCATAAAAATATTATGTCATCCCTGGCCGCGGTGGTGGAGCCCGGACGCGAGATAATAACCATCCCAATTGGGCGGGCGATACGAGTGGCAAGACTGTACATTACATCAGTTGCTGGTTATGTGCCATTTGAGCCGCGAAAAAAAAGAGGCGATGCCCCCGTGCATGGCTATTTTAGCCCACCAGCGCTTAACTATCTTAAAAACGTGCTTGCGCCAGCAGTAGTGGCGCTTGGCATTCAGGCATATCCAAAAAAAATATACATAAGAAGAAATTCTGGCGTAAGAAAAGTCACAAACAACGCCGAAATAGAGAGATTGCTCGTTGCTCAAGGGTTTTCTGTCGTAGAGCCAGAGAAACTCTCATTTGCTCAACAAATTGCACTTTTTTATAACGCGGATATAGTTATTGGGCCCACTGGTGCGGCGATGTCTAATATAATATTTTCCAGGAATGAGGCCGCGATTGTTATTCTAATTAATCAGCTGCCGGGTACAATTTACTGGTATTGGCAAAATATTGCTCAGGCTTCGGGGAAGAGTATCTGTTATATTCTTGGAAGTGGCGCTAGCGATAAAAATGTAGGCCCCCATTCGGATTATTATGTTGATCCGAAAAAAATTGAAGCAGCCTTAGAGGCTAAAGATAATACGGCAAGCAAACAAGGGTACTTAGCATGAACACTCGCAGGATTCACAAGACGGCTATAATTCATCCAAAGGCACTAGTTGGCGAAAATGTGGATATAGGACCGTATGCGGTCATTGGAAATGCATCTATCGGCAATGGTTCGGTAGTTCATTCACACGCAATCATTGCCGATGGCGTAGAACTTGGCGAAGAAGTCGAGGTTTTCCCGGGCGCTTTGGTTGGGAAGGAGCCAAAAGGTGCGGGATCGCTTGCTAGGCTACCGAGCTTCAAGAAATACGTGCGCATTGGAAGTCAATGCTCCATTGGGCCGAATTCTGTTATCTATTTTGATGTTGAAATAGGAAACAATACGCTGATAGGTGATGGTGCGTCGATTAGAGAGCAATGCCGGATAGGTCAGCGGTGCATAATAAGTCGCTATGTAACTATAAATTATAATACGTCAATTGGTGACAGAACAAAAATTATGGATCTCACGCATATTACAGGAAATTGCAATATTGGTTCGGATGTATTTATTAGTCTTCTGGTTGCCACCACGAATGATAATTCCGTTCGTGCAGGATATGGGGGGCATGTGATAGGGCCAACTATCGAGGATAATGTGGTTGTGGGTGCGAGCGCGAGCATCTTGCCGGGAGTTAGACTAGGCGAAGGATCAACTATAGGATCTGGTGCAGTCGTAACAAGGGATGTAAATCCAAATTCAGTAGTGGTTGGTATGCCAGCAAGGCAGCGAGGCGATCTGAACAAGTAGCCCTGCCCTCAAGGAAAAGTAATGGCGAACTTAGATAAATGTCATATTATCGATCTCCCCAAGATTACGGACAGTCGTGGTAACCTTACTTATATAGAGGCATATCGACACATACCATTCGACATCCGCCGGGTTTACTATCTTTACGACGTCCCGGGCGGTGCTGAGCGTGGTGGACATGCGCACAAGGCGCTGCATCAATTGATTGTTGCAATATCTGGCTCGTTTGATATTCACCTGGATGATGGTGGTCGCAAGAAGACAATTCACCTCAATCGTAGCTATAATGGCTTGTATGTTTGCCCGATGATTTGGCGGGAAATTGATAATTTTTCATCGGGAGCGGTTTGTATGGTTATTGCGTCAGATTTTTACGATGAAGAGGATTATTATCGTGACTATGGCATTTTTCTAGATGATGCTAAACGGTTATAAATTTATGAAAGTTCAATTTTTGAATCTGGCTCGTCTTCATCAGCCCATTCGTAAACAACTCGACGAGGCCTATCAAAGGGTAATGCAGTCTGGGTGGTTTGTTATGGGGCCTGAATTATCAGCATTTGAATCTGAATTTGCGGCGTATAGCGAAGTAAGGAACTGCATTGGCGTCGGTAACGGATTGGAGGCACTTCATTTATTGCTTCGAGCTTACCAAATTGGTCCGGGAGATGAAGTTATTGTTCCCTCCAATACGTTCATTGCTACGTGGCTTGCTGTGAGCCAATGCGGGGCTACTCCAGTGCCGGTGGAGCCTCTCATGGAAACTCATAACATTGATCCTGCTTTGGTGGAGGCTGCAATTACCCCACGTACTCGCGCCATTATCCCGGTTCATTTATATGGGCAACCGGCAGATATGGATCCTATAAATGAGATTGCTTCCCGAAATGGCTTGATTGTGATTGAGGATGCCGCCCAAGCCCAAGGTGCTCGATACAAAGGTCGAAAGGTGGGATCATTGGGTCATGCCGCAGGAACTAGCTTTTATCCAGGAAAAAACCTTGGGGCGCTGGGTGATGGTGGTGCGGTGCTTACGAATGATGATGTGATTGCCGATAAAGTTCGCCTCCTTCGCAACTATGGATCTACAATCAAATACCAGCATGATGTTGCTGGTTATAATAGCCGGCTTGATGAAATGCAGGCCGCCTTCTTAAGGATTAAGTTAAAATTCTTGGATGAATGGAATAATAGGCGAAAAGCGATTGCGGCCATATATTCTCAGTGTCTAGGAGGATTTGATGGTTCCATTCCTTGTGTTCCGGATTATGCGGATCCAGTATGGCATCTATATGTAATTCGCAGTGACTATCGCGATGAGTTCAAGGCGCATCTCGATGCGCTAGGGATTTCTACCGTTATTCACTATCCAATCCCGCCACATCGACAGGGCTGCTACGCGGGGAGCGGCTACAAGACGCTTGCTATTGCAGAATGTTTGGCCCGGCAAGTCTTGAGTCTACCAATGTCGCCAGATCTATCTGACGCTGAAATTGATGCTGTTATCAATTCGGTGAAAAGCTTCCGAAAATAGTTTGCCTTGTCGCGATCCAGAGTGGCGTTGGTTGCCTTTCAGTGGCGGTGGAATTGATCAAGTTCCAATATCTGTGATTTACCAGCTATTGGTGGGCATGGATCTTTGCGCTTTCGCGCGATTTGGCCGGTAAATAGCTTAGGTAGACCATTTATCACATAAAATCACGAGTGAATACTAATTTCCACTCAGTGCGGTCACTTGCAGAAAAAGTAGAACTGGCGATCGCCCAGGGGCGGCTTAACGCGGGTCTGAATCTTATTCATGATTTTGTTGAGCGGATAATAACTGAGCCTCTCTGCACCGCGCAAGTTTTCGCCTCTAGGGAGCTTGATGGCTTGTGTATTAAAATTGGTCGCTCCAATTTGCACGATGCGATCGAATCTCGGTTTTATGAAGATGTTGCGGACGTTGATGCAAATATCACTGTCTATATTGTAAGTCGCCTGCAGAGTTCTGGTGGTCACTCGCGGCTTGTTTTGGATTTCATACGCGCACAGCCAGAAAAAAATCACTTAATCCTGTCGACGGAGATTTCCGGATCCTCGGATGGTGATTACATCCTGCAGTGTCTATCAGGGATTGGAAATGTACAATTCAAACAGGCTCCGCGCGGAGACTTTCGGCATCGACTATTGTGGCTTCAGTCAATATTGCTGCGACACAAGCCGGAGCGCGTCCACTTGTTTAATCATCATCAAGATAGTGTTGCAATAGCTGCTCTAGTACCGGAACTTGATTTAGACGTAAGTTTTTACCATCACGGCGACCACCATCTTTGTCTTGGGGTGTATATGAGTCATGTTGCTCATGTTGATCTGCATCCAATGGGGTACCATCACTGTCGCAATGAGTTAGCTATTGAGAATTGCTATCTTCCACTTACTTTTGAGGATAAAGGTGGCACTCTTGCTGCAACTTGTGCAAATGTCGGGGGCGGCCTAATTACTGCCACGGCGGCGCGATCAAATAAGATCGAGATCCCATATTACTTAAGCTACATAGATCTCATTCCGCACATAATCAAAGCAACTCGTGGAAAGCATATCCACATTGGAAGGCTAACCCCCTGGGCCTTGCGCCGGATACGCAAAGGAATTCGCAAAGAAGGACTGCCGAAAGATTGCTTTCTATATATTGAGTGGGTTCCTAGTGTTTGGAGGGCTCTGCAGGAACACTGCGTTGATGCATACATTGCATCATTTCCATACGGAGCAGGCCTAACCCTAATTGAGGCCATGGGTGCCAGTGTGCCCGTTATTATGCATCAGCACATGTACTCGCGTATATTGAGCGGCCTCGAGCTGGCATACCCAGAAGCGTTTCACTGGTCTGATCCAGAAGATCTTTTGGCGCATCTCGAGGGTCTTCGCGCAGAGCAGCTTGTGGGAGAAAAACAGCTCTCTCGCGCGCAGTATGAGAAGTTCCACACGCCTGAGGTGCTGGTCGCTTACTTGCAAAAATCGGAGTCATCAACACTCGCGCCTCCACCTCTCGCACGCGAGTTCTCTCCGCGCCATGATGAGTGGGCGGCCCTCATCGATTCGCAGCTTAATATTTCTCGCTTGCTTTATCGGCTGGCTTATCGCACACTACGCCGGCTTAGACGATGGATGCGCTAGTGGGTTTCCAACCTAAGGAAGGTCTGCAAAACCCCACCCGCCGAGGTTGAGGAGATGAGTAATGCGACTCGGACTCCGTGATGTGAGTCGGAACGGCAATTCCAGAGTGAATTGACGCGAATCTCGGCGCTCGTCGCGGTCGCTGCGCCTTTCTGGCGCCATGCAGACGCACTTATGTCTGCAGTCCAGTAATGTTCGGCGCACCATCCACAGATTGCCCAGTGCCGCCAGCATCGTCAGCGTTGCGGTGTTCTTGGCCAGCCCACGGTAGCGCACCTTTGTATTGACCCAGTGAATTCCTGCACAGGTGTTAACGTTGAAGGAAACGACGATGAGCACCCTGATGGAAGACGACATCAAGCGCTGGACAGCCAAGCGCAAAACCGCCCTGGTTCTGGACATCATCCAGGGCAAGACCACGATCTCAGAGGCCAGCCGGGCCTTCGATCTCAGCCCCTCCGAAGTCGAGCAGTGGGTCGATGACGGCAAGCGCGGCATGGAAAATGCCCTGCGCACCAAGCCGTTGGAAGTCAAAGAGCAGTACGAGAAGCAACTGCGTGAACTGCAGGAGGCCTCCCGAGTTCGACACCTGGATCACTATTGCAGCCCCATGCGTCCTGACCAGGCCATATGAATCAACCGCTTGCACGGGCAGAAGAGTCGGTTTGTTGGTCATAACCGGCGACACTCCGATGAGTCAAAATTTCTTTCTGGACTGAGTCTATTTTGTTAGTGATCTCTGTTGTAAGTCATGGTCATGCAGATCTGGTTCATGAATTGCTGCGTTCCCTGGCAGATCTCGGTGCGGGCACTGTTGATCGCGTCGTGTTGACGCTGAATTTGCCAGAGAGCGAGCCGCAGGCACCAAGGCGGGGATGGCCCTTCGTGCTCAATGTGCGCGCAAACGCCAGCCCACTTGGCTTTGGCACCAACCATAATCGGGCGCTTCGCGGTGTGACCGAGCCCTTCGTCTGCGTGCTCAATCCCGATATTGGATTGTGTGACAGCGCAGCTTTGGGGGAACTGGTGCGGGCGGCGTCACTGCCTGGCGTCGGGTGTGCTTACCCGTTGCAGGTGGACGAGCGGGGCGAAGTGCAGGATAGCGTGCGCGCTCTCCCGACTCCCTGGACGTTGTGGCGGCGCCGACTCCTGCGCCGTGCAGAGCATGACGTCGATTGGGTCAATGCGGCCTGCATGGTGTTGCCGCGTGCGGTATGGGAGACTGTGGGTGGCTTTGATGAGTCATATCACATGTACTGCGAGGACGTAGACCTCTGCCTGCGCATCCAGTTGGCGGGTTTCCGCCTGCAAAGGGCCGATTGTGTCGTGGTGCACGAGGGCGCTAGGGCCAGCAGTCGCAAACTCGATCACCTGCGCTGGCATATGGCCAGCATGTTGCGTTTATGGGCATCGCCTGTGTATCGGCAGTACAAAGCAGCGCGGCGCGTTTCCGCCTGAAAATCCCTTCATGCTCTTGCTTGCCGTTTTTGCTTTCGTGCTGTCCGCCCTTGTCTCGCTGCTCGTGCTGCGTTGGGCGCGCCGTCGCCGTTTTTCTTACGATCCGGCAGCACCACAAAGATTTCATGTGGGTGAGACGCCCAGGCTTGGCGGCGTGGGCATGCTGGTGAGCGTGTGGGGCGGCTGGCTTCTTGGGTTGGTGCTGTCGCGCCATTTTGGGGATCCCACGCGATTGGGCATGGGCGTGTGGGTGGCTTCTTGGGCCGTGGCGTTGCTGCCGGCTGTCCTGGGCGGCGTGTGGGAGGACTTGACGCAACGGCTCTCGGTGCTCTACCGCCTGGGGTTGACGCTGATCACCGGCGTGCTGGCCGTGACTTGGTGTGGCCTCGCGGTGCCGCGATTGGGCGTTGGTGTGGTCGATGGCTGGATGCATGCCATGCCGTGGTTGGGCGTGGTGTTGGCCTTAATCGCAATTACGGGGTTGCCGCACGCGTTCAATATTATTGACGGGTATAACGGGTTAGCAGCCATGGTGGCCATAGTGGTTTGCTTGGCGCTTGCCCATGTTGCGTTGCAGGTGAATGATCGTGCGCTTGCGAGCATTTTGGCGGTGACTGCGGCGTCGACGACTGGCTTTCTGATCTGGAACTATCCGCGCGGTTGGTTGTTTGCCGGCGATGGTGGTGCTTATCTTTGGGGGGTGGTGATCGCATTTGCCAGTATTGCCTTGGTGCAGCGCCATGCAGAGGTGTCAGCGTGGTTCCCGATGTTGTTGCTGATCTACCCTGTGTGGGAAACGGTGTTCTCCATTTATCGCAAGTTGGTGCGAGGTGATTCGCCTGGCATGGCCGATGCGCTTCATTTCCACCAACTGGTGTACCGGCGGATCGTGCGCGGTGTGTTCGACGGCGACGACGAGGCGCGCGACATGTTGATACGCAATAACCGAACGTCACCCTACCTATGGGGGTTCACCATGCTCACCGTGGTGCCGGCCGTGCTGTTCTGGCGAAACACACCGGTCCTGATGGCGTTCTGCGCCTTGTTCTGCGCGACCTATTTGGCGGCCTACATCGCCATCGTGCGGTTCAAGGTGCCTGGCTGGATGCGCTTTTGATGCTGCACAATTTCGCTTCTTTTGCTCTTGCTTGTCCACAGGCTGCACGATGACCGATCTCTCCACCATAGCCCCCCGCGACAAGGCCGAAATCCTGGCCCAGGCGCTGCCCTACATCCGCAAGTTCCATGGCAAGACCATGGTCATCAAGTACGGCGGCAATGCCATGACCGACCCGGAGCTGCAGCAGGACTTTGCCGAGGATGTGGTGCTGCTCAAGCTCGTGGGCATCAACCCCGTGGTCGTGCATGGCGGCGGCCCGCAGATTGAGGCGGCGCTCCATCGCCTGGGCAAGAAGGGCGAGTTCATCCAGGGCATGCGCGTGACCGATGCCGAGACCATGGAGGTGGTCGAGTGGGTGCTGGCCGGTGAGGTGCAGCAGGACATCGTGGGCCTGATCCACCACGCGGGCGGCAAGGCCGTGGGCCTGACGGGGCGCGACGGCGGCATGATTCGCGCTCGCAAGCTCAAGATGGTGGACCACAAGGATCCGAGCATCGAGTACGACGTGGGTCAGGTGGGCGACATCGTGGAGATCGACCCGAGCGTGGTCAAGGCGCTGCAGGACGACGCCTTCATTCCCGTCGTCAGCCCCATTGGCTTTGGTGAGAACAACGAGAGCTACAACATCAACGCCGACGTCGTGGCCAGCCGCCTGGCGACGGTGCTGCAGGCCGAGAAGCTCGTGATGCTGACCAACATCCCGGGCGTGCTGGACAAGCAGGGTCAGCTGTTGCCCGAGCTCACGCCGGTGCAGATCGACGCGTTGATCGCCGACGGCACCATCTCCGGCGGCATGCTGCCCAAGCTCGCCGGCGCCATCGATGCCGCCAAGGCGGGGGTGAATGCTGTGCATGTGGTCGATGGCCGGGTGCCGCATTCCATGCTGCTGGAGATTCTGACGGATCAGGCCTACGGCACCATGATTCGCAGCGAGTGAGGGGCTCGCCGCGGATGGCGGGGCTCTCCACTCGCTTCCGACGGCTCGCTTGCGTGATAGGGCAGGCCCCTGGGACGTACAGGGGGCTGCATCGATGTCGATGCTCGGCCCATGTTTGGCGGACCACCGGCCACGACCCCGCTCACGAACGGGGTTGCTTGCCTGCGACGGTTGTGGATAGCACTGACACAGGATCGGCATGTGCTGTGCGAGAATCAATTGCATACATTTGTTGCAATATGCCCGATTCCTCCTCTGCCACCCCCGAACTCTCTCCATCCAATGGTGCAGCCGCACCGCGTCGCCGGCCGCGGCCTGGCGAGCGGCGCGAGCAGATCCTGCAGGCGCTGGCCACCATGTTGGAGCAGCCGGGCGCCGAGCGCATCACCACGGCGGCGCTGGCGCGCCAGCTGTCGGTGAGCGAGGCGGCGCTCTACCGCCATTTCGCGAGCAAGGCGCAGATGTTCGAGGGCCTGATCGATTTCGTGGAGCGCAGCGTGTTCACGCTGGTGCGTCAGGTGGTGGACCACCCCGGCGACGCGGATGGTGCCCAGCGCGCGGCGCATATCGTCACCATGGTGCTGCAGTTTGCAGAGCGCAATCCGGGCATGGTGCGCGTCATGGTGGGTGATGCGCTGGTATTCGAGAACGAGCGCCTGCAGCAGCGGATGAACCTGTTCTTCGACAAGCTGGAATCCACGCTGCGCCAGTGCCTGCGGCCTGCCGCCGATGCCGAGGGTGTCGCCGCTCCCACGGCTCAGGCCCAGGTGCGCGCCGCCGCCCTGTGCGACCTGCTGCGCGGGCGCCTGCAGCGCTATGCCCGCACGGGTTTTCGCCGCTTGCCCACCGAGCACATGGATGCGACGCTGGCGTTGATGTTCTAGCGGGGGGGGGCACCGGCCCGGAGCCGGACCGCCTCGCCGGCACATTGTTCCGGCTCTCTCGCCTCCCGCTCACCGTGGCTGCGCTTGTGCGGTCGGTGAGCAACTAGGTGTTTACCCTTGGGTGCGCTCTGCGCGGCTGCAAAGACTGGTGCCGCACCGGCATTTCATGCAGAATAGAACGATCGTTCGTTTTATTTTGTGCCATGCCCACCTCGCCTCCCTCCGCCAAGACTGCCCGCGCGCCGCGTCGCGAAGGTCGCGCCCTGCAAAAGGGGCAGCAGACCAAGGCCGTGATCGTGGATGCGGCATTGGGCCTGGCCGCGCACATCGGGCTCGAGGGCCTGTCCATCGGCGCGCTGGCCGATGTCACGGGCATGAGCAAGTCGGGCGTGTTCGCGCATTTTGGCTCGCGCGAGGAGCTGCAGATTTCCGTGATCCGCGAATACCACCAGCGCTTCGAGCAGGAGGTGTTCTACCCCGCCATGAGCGAGCCGCGCGGCATTGCGCGCCTGCGCGCCATGTTCGGCAACTGGATGAAGCGCACCTCGATAGAGATCGACTCGGGCTGCATCTACATCAGCGGCGCGGTCGAGTTCGATGACCGCGAGGGGCCCGTGCGCGACGCGCTGGCCCAGTCGGTGCAGACCTGGCAGACGGCGATGAAGCGCGCCATCACGCAGTGCAAGGAATGCGGCCAGCTGCGCGCCGACGTGCGGGAGGAGCAGCTGCTGTTCGAGATCCACGGCCTGATCCTCGCGCTGCACTACGAGGCGCGCTTTCTGCGCACGCCCGGCTCGATCGCGCGGGCCAATACCGCCTTCGACAACATTCTGGCGCGCTACGCCGCATAGGGCGGCGCCGGTTTTTCTTTCACCCCTATCACATCAGCCACCCCACCTCGAGAGGAGAGTTCACATGCCTACCTACACGCCGCCGCTGCGCGACATGCAATTCGTGCTGCATGAAGTCTTCCACGTCGCCGACGAGTTCAAGGCCATGCCCGCGCATGCCGAGACCGACGCCGACACCATCAACGCCGTGCTCGAGGAGGCCGGCAAGTTCGCCGCCGAGGTGGCCTTTCCGCTGAACATCAGCGGCGATGCCGAGGGCTGCACGCACAACAAGCAGGACTACAGCGTCACCACGCCCAAGGGCTTCAAGGAGGCCTATGCCACCTACATCGAGGGCGGCTGGCCGGCCCTGTCCTGCGACCCCGCGTTTGGCGGCCAGGGCCTGCCGCACACCGTCAACCAGTGCCTGTACGAGATGCTCAACAGCGCCAACCAGGCCTGGACCATGTACCCCGGCCTGTCGCATGGCGCCTACGAGGCCCTGTTGGCCCATGGCACGGACGAGCAGAAGAAGACCTACCTGCCCAAGCTGGTCAGCGGCCAGTGGACCGGCACCATGTGCCTGACCGAGCCGCATTGCGGCACCGACCTGGGCCTGCTGCGCACCAAGGCCGAGCCCCAGGCCGACGGCACCTACAGGATCACCGGCAACAAGATCTTCATCAGCGCCGGCGAGCATGACGTGGCCGAGAACATCGTGCACCTGGTGCTGGCCCGCCTGCCCGACGCGCCAAGGGGCAGCAAGGGCATCAGCCTGTTCGTGGTCCCGAAGTTCCATGTGAATGCCGATGGATCGCTGGGTGGCCGCAACCCCATCTTCTGCACGGGCCTGGAGCACAAGATGGGCATACACGGCAATGCCACGGCGCAGATCAGCATCGACGGCGCCACGGGCACCCTGGTGGGCGAGCCCAACAAGGGCCTGGCCGCCATGTTCGTGATGATGAACGCCGCCCGTCTGGGCGTGGGCAACCAGTCGCTGGGCCTGACCGAGGTGGCCTTCCAGAACGCGCTGGCCTACGCCAAGGACCGCATCCAGATGCGCAGCCTGTCCGGCACCAAGGCCAAGGACAAGGACGCCGACCCCATCATCGTCCACCCCGACGTGCGCAAGATGCTGCTCACCGCCAAGGCCTATGCCGAGGGCGCGCGTGCGCTGCAGATCTTCTGCACGCTGCTGCTGGACAAGAGCCACAGCCACCCCGACGAGAAGGTGCGCAAGGACAGCGATGAGCTGGTCGCGCTGCTGACCCCCATCGTCAAGGCCTTTGTCACCGACAACGGCCACATTGCCACCAACGCCTGCATGCAGGTGTTCGGCGGCCATGGCTTCATCAAGGAATGGGGCATGGAGCAGTTTGTGCGCGACAACCGCATCAACATGATCTACGAGGGCACGAACACCGTGCAGTCGCTCGATCTGCTGGGCCGCAAGGTGCTGGGCAACCAGGGCGCGACGCTCAAGAAGTTCGGCAAGCTCGTGGGCCAGCTGGTGATGGAAGAAGGCGTGAACGAGAAGATGGCCGAGTTCATCAACCCGATTGCCATGCTGGGCGACCAGATGACGAAGTTCACCACCGAGATCGGCTTCCGCGGCATGCAAAACCCCGACGAGGTGGGCGCCGCCGCCGTGGACTATCTGCGCGTGGCCGGCCATCTGGTGTTCGGCTACCTGTTTGCGCGCATGGCCCAGGTGTCGCTGCGCGCGATTGCCGCGGGCAGCACCGACCCGTTCTACACCGCCAAGCTGCAGACGGCGCGTTTCTATTTCGGGAAGCTGTTCCCCGAGGTGCAGACGCTGATGCGCACGGCACGTGCCGGCAGCAAGGTGCTGATGGACACGGACGCCGCGCTGGCCTGAGCCCGCTGACTCCCTCTCCCGCGGGCGGGAGAGGGAGTGACAGGTGACCGAGTATTCGTAGAGTTTTTGCCAAGGAGCCCTTATGAGACAAGCGTTAGCAGCTATCGTTTTGATGGCAATCGCCGGCCCCGCACTGGCCCAGATGAGCCCGCTGGGTCTGTGGCGCAGCATTGACGACAAGAGCGGCGAGCCCAAGGCCGAGATCCGCATCGTCGAGCAGGCCGGCGCCTTGAGCGGCCGCATCGAGAAGACCCTGCGCAAGGACGCCAAGCCCACCTGCACCGAATGCCAGGACGACCGCAAGGGCCAGCCCATCGTGGGCCTGGAGATCATCCGCGGCGGCAAGCAGGCCGAGGGCAAGGAGGTCTGGGAGGGCGGCAAGATCCTCGATCCCGAAAACGGCAAGGAATACCGCGCCAGCCTCACGCCCGTCGACGGCGGCAAGAAGCTGGAGGTGCGCGGCTACCTCGGCCCGTTCTGGCGCACCCAGACCTGGCAGCGCGTGGAATAACCATCGAAGAATTGAAGAAACCATGACCCGATTCAATGTCAAGAAAGTCGCCGTGCTCGGCGCGGGCGTGATGGGCGCGCAGATTGCGGCCCACCTCGTCAACGTGAAGGTGCCGGTGGTGCTGTTCGACCTGCCCGCCAAGGAAGGCCCGAAGAGCGCCATCGCGCTCAAGGCCATCGCCAACCTCAAGAAGCTCAAGCCCTCGCCGATCGGCGTGGCCGAGGATGCGGATCTGATAGAGCCCGCCAACTACGAGGAGCACATGGGCCTGCTCAAGGACTGCGACCTGGTGATCGAGGCGATCGCCGAGCGCATGGACTGGAAGCTGGACCTCTACACAAAAATAGCCCCCCATGTCGCCAAGCACACGCTGCTGGCCTCCAACACCTCGGGCCTGTCGATCACCAAGCTCTCCGAGGCCCTGCCCGAGGCGCTGCGCCACCGCTTCTGCGGCATCCACTTCTTCAACCCGCCGCGCTACATGCCGCTGGTGGAGCTGATCGCCACGCCCGCCACCGAGGCGCGCGTGATCGACCAGCTCGAGGCCTTCGTCACCAGCGGCCTGGGCAAGGGCGTGGTGCGCGCCAAGGACACGCCCAACTTCATCGCCAACCGCATCGGCATCGCCGGCATGCTGTCCACGATGAAGGAGGTGGAAAACTTCGGCCTCACCTATGACGTGGTCGATGACCTCACGGGCAAGAAGCTCGGCCGCGCATCGAGCGGGACGTTTCGCACCGCCGACGTGGTGGGCCTGGACACCATGGCCCATGTCATCAAGACGCTGCAGGACAACCTCTCGCTGGAGACCGACCCGTTCTACGCGAGCTTCGGCACGCCGCCCGTGCTCGCCAAGCTCATCGAGCTCGGCAACCTGGGCCAGAAGACCAAGGCCGGCTTCTACAAGAAGGCGGGGCGCGACATCCTGCGCTTCGAGCTCGAGAGCGAAGACTACGTGCCCGGCGGCCAGAAGGCCGACGAGGTGTACGCGCGCATGCTGAAAAAGCCTGCGGCCGAGCGCCTCAAGCTGCTGCGCAATGCCGAGGGTGCGCCGGGCCAGTTCCTCTGGGCCATCCTGCGCAACAGTTTTCACTACGCCGCCATCCACCTGGAGAGCATTGCCGACTGCGCGCGCGACGTGGACCAGGCCATGCGCTGGGGCTTTGGCATGAAGCAGGGCCCGTTCGAGCTCTGGCAGGAGGCCGGCTGGCTCGAGGTTGCCAAGATGGTGCAGGAGGACATCGACGCGGGCCGTGCGCTGTGCAGCGCGCCGCTGCCCAAATGGGTGTTCGAGGGCCCCGTGGCCGAGGCCGGTGGCGTGCACACGGCGGCCGGCTCGTGGAGCCCATCGCAGCAAAAATTCATAGCACGTCGCGTGCTCCCCGTCTACGAAAGACAGCTTTTCCCTGAAAAACTGCTCGGCGAGGACAGCCTGCCCGACTGGCAGACGGCGGGCACGACGATTGCCGAATCCAAGGCGCTGCGCACCTGGACGCTCGACGGCCAGGTCTTGATCGCCAGCATCAAGAACAAGATGCACGCCATCAGCCCCGAGGTCATGGAAGGCTTGCTCGAGGCCGTGGAGCTGGCCGAGCAGGAATACCAGGCCATGGTGATCTGGTCGGGCGACGCGCCGTTCTCGGTCGGCGCCGATCTGGAAGCGACCATGCCTGCCTTTGTGGTCGGCGGCGCCGACGCCATCGACAGCATCGAGTCCGAGCTGCAGAACCTGATGCTGCGCATACGCTATGCGCAGGTGCCGGTCATCTCCGCCATCCATGGCATGGCCCTGGGCGGCGGCTGCGAGCTGGCCGTGTACAGCGCGCGCCGCGTGGTGCACATGGAGGGCTATCTGGGCCTGGTGGAAGTCGGCGTGGGGCTGGTGCCCGGCGCGGGCGGCCTGACCTACGTCGCACGCCGTGCGGCCGAGAAGGCCGCCGCGAGCACGGGCAAGGACATCTTGCCCTTCCTGAGCGAGGGCTTCACTGCCGCGGCCATGGCCAAGGTGGGCATGAGCGCCATCGAGTCGCGCAAGCTCGGCTACCTGCTCGACTCCGACATCATCGTGCCGCACAGGGACGAGCTCCTGTTCGTCGCCATCAACGAGGCCAAGGCCATGGCCGCGAGTGGCTGGCGTGCGCCGCTCAAGCGCCTGTTCCCCGTGGCCGGCCGCAGTGCCATGGCCACGATCAGGATGCAGCTCGTGAACATGCGCGACGGCGGCTTCATCAGCGCCTACGACTACAAGATCGCCAGCATGATCGCCGAGGTGGTCTGCGGCGGCGACGTGGACGCGGGCACCCTGGTGAGCGAGGAATACCTGATGGCCCTGGAGCGCAAGGTGTTCTGCCACCTGATCGGCCAGCCCAAGACGCATGAGCGCATCTTGGGGATGCTCAACACCGGCAAGCCCGTGCGTAACTGAGCGCCAAGGAGAGATACAACATGAAGCAAGTACAAGACGCCTACATCGTCGCCGCCACGCGCACGCCCATCGGGCGCTCGGGCCGCGGCTACTTCAAGAACACCCGCCCGGACGATCTGCTGCTGGCCGCCGTGCGCGGCGCCATGGCGCAGGTGCCCACGCTCGACCCCAAGGCCATCGAGGACAGCATTATCGGCTGCTCCTTCCCCGAGGGCGAGCAGGGCATGAACATGGCGCGCATCGTCATGGGCCTGGCCTTTGACCACCCCGTGGGCGGCGTCACCGTCAACCGTTTCTGCGCCTCGGGCATCACCGCCATCCAGATGGCGGCCGACCGCATCCGCGTGGGCGAGGCCGATGTGCTGATCGCCGGCGGCGCCGAGTCCATGAGCATGGTGCCCATGGGCGGCAACAAGCCCTCGTTCAACCCCGAAATCTTCACGCGCGACGAGAACGTCGGCATCGCCTACGGCATGGGCCTGACGGCCGAGAAGGTGGCGCAGCAGTGGAAGGTCTCGCGCGAGGCGCAGGATGCGTTTGCGCTCGAGTCGCACCAGCGCGCCATCAAGGCGCAGCAGGCGGGCGAATTCACCGACGAGATCACCCCCGTGGAGGTCATAGAGCGCAGCCCGAACCTCGCCACGGGCGAGGTCGGCATCAAGACGCGTACCGTGAACCTCGACGAGGGCCCGCGCCCCGACACCTCGCTCGAGGGCCTGGCCAAGTTGAAGCCCGTGTTCGCCGCACGCGGCTCGGTCACGGCGGGCAACAGCAGCCAGACCAGCGACGGCGCCGGCGCGCTGATCCTCGCGAGCGAGAAGGCCGTCAAGCAGTTTGGCCTGACGCCGCTGGCGCGTTTTGTCAGCTTTGCCGCACGCGGCGTGCCGCCCGAGATCATGGGCATAGGCCCGATCGAGGCCATCCCCGCCGCGCTGCGCTATGCCGGCCTCAAGCACGAGGACATTGGCTGGTATGAGCTCAACGAGGCCTTCGCCGCGCAGTCGCTGGCCGTGATCAACACCCTGGGCCTGAACCCCGCCACGGTCAACCCCATGGGCGGCGCCATCGCCCTGGGTCACCCGCTGGGCGCCACGGGCGCGATCCGTGCGGCCACCACCATCCACGCGCTGCGCCGCCACAAGCTCAAGTACGGCATGGTGACCATGTGCATCGGCACCGGCCAGGGCGCGGCGGGTATCTTCGAAAGCGTTTAAGCACGCAGGGCGTGAGCGAGCGGCCCGCGAGCCTGGTGCGCGGGCCGTTCCTATTGGCATGACTTCGAGCCGGCGCAGACCGGCCCACAAGGAGACGCAAGCATGCAGACCTACACCCTTGAGCCACCCGGCGGCGCCCCGCTGGCGCTGTGCGTGCACGAGGGCATCGGCCTGGCGCGCGCCAGCGTGGTGATGGGCCCGGCCATCGGCGTGCCGCAGCAGTTCTACCAGGACTTTGCCGCCTGGCTGGCGCGCCAGGGCTGGCGCGTGACCACCTTCGACTACCGCGGCCATGGCGCCTCGCTCAAGGGCCGCCCCGCGCACGCGCGTGCCAACCTGTTCGACTGGGCGAGTGACTACGAGGCCGTGGTGGCGCACGCGCGCGCGCAGTTGCCGGGCAGGCCCCTGTACCTGATGGGTCATAGCCTGGGAGCGCAGCTGCCTGGCCTGTTTGCGCGGCCGGGGCAGGTGGACGGCCTGCTCGCCGTGGCCGCGGGCAGCGGCTACCTGCGCCACATCGCGCCGCGGGTCAGGCGCATGGCGCCGTTGCTGTGGTACGGGGTGCTGCCGCTGTCCACGCTGGCCTGCGGCTACTTCCCGGGCCGGCGCCTGCGCACCATCGGCGACCTGCCCGCGGGTGTGGCCTGGCAATGGCGCCGCTGGTGCCTGCACCCGCGCTACAGCGCCGGCGCCGAGGGCGAGCGCGCGGAGCGCGGCTACGCCCAGGTGCGCTATCCCATCACGGCGCTGTCGATGACGGACGACGAGATGATGACCCTGGCCGGCACCGAGGCACTGCTGGCGCTGTACAGCGGCGCGCCACGGCACATCGAGCGCCTGGGTCCTCAGGATGCGGGCGGGCGGCGCATAGGCCACATGGGGTTCTTCCGGCCGCAGTTCGAATCCACGCTGTGGCCGCGCGCGCAGGGCGTGCTGGCCCAATGGGCCGCAAGCTGGCAGGGCGGCGCCGCGCCAGTCGCCACCACGACGGCATGAGCCGCGCTTTCACGGCACACTCGCACGACCATGACCACCGCAACACACCCACTTGATACGGCGCTGCAACTGCAGTCCACGGCCACTCCCGGCCACTACCAGGGGCGCACCACGCCCGATTACTGGAACATGGTCGGCCCGTTTGGCGGCATCACCGCCGCGACGCTGCTGCGGGCCGTGCTCAGTCATCCGCGGCTGCTCGGTGCGCCGCTGTCGCTCACCGTCAACTATGCGGCCGCGATCGGCGAGGGCGACTTCACCGTGCGCGCCGAGCCGGTGCGCACCAACCGGTCCACCCAGCACTGGGTCGTGACGGCGCTGCAGCGCGATGCCGACGGCCAGGAGCAGGTGACGACCACGGCCACCGTGGTCACGGCCCTGCGCCGCGAGACCTGGAGCGCCACCGACCTGCCCATGCCCGCCGTGCCCGCGCCCGCCCAATGCGCGCGCGTCGAGACGGCATTTCGCTCCGAGTGGCTCCGTCGCTACGAGATGCGTCTCGTGTCGGGCGCGCTGCCCACGCAGTGGGACGACAGCGGCCACACCAGCCTGACGCAGCTGTGGGTGCGCGATGCGCCCGAGCGGGCGCTGGACTTCTGTGCGCTGGCCGCACTCGCCGATGTGTTCTATCCGCGCGTGTGGCTGCGCCGTGCGCGCCAGGTGCCTGCGGGCACGGTGTCGATTACCGTGTACTTTCATGCGGGTGAGTCGGATCTGGCCGCCACCGGCACCGGCTACCTGCTGGCGCAGGCGCGCGCGCAGGAGCTGCGCAACGGCTTCTTCGACCAGTCCGCACAGCTGTGGAACGAAGCCGGCCAGATGCTCGCCACCAGCCACCAAATCGTCTACTACAAGGAATGAACATGACAGAGTCCAGCGACATCCTCGTGCACACCGAGGCCGGCGTAGCCACCATCACCTTCAACCGCGCCGACAAGAAGAACTCCATCACCGAGGCCATGTACGCCGCCATGGCCGACGCGCTGGCCGCGGCCGAGCAGGACGCGGCCGTGCGCTGCGTGGTGTTTCAGGGCGACATGGCGATCTTCAGCGCGGGCAACGACATTGCCGACTTCCTGGAGCAGGTCCAGGCCGGCAGCCCGGCCAGCGGCGAGCGTCCGGTGTGGCGCTTTCTGCGCACCATCGCGGCGTTTCCCAAGCCCATCGTGGCGGCGGTGTGCGGCCCGGCCGTGGGCATAGGCACCACGCTGCTGCTGCATTGCGACCTGGTCTACGCAGGCGACAACGCGGCGTTCTCCCTGCCCTTCGTGAATCTGGGCCTGTGCCCCGAGGCGGCATCCAGCCTGCTGCTGCCGCAGATGCTGGGCCACCACCGCGCCGCCGAGGCCCTGCTGCTGGGCGAGCCCTTCATGGCAGAGGCCGCGCTCGAGGTCGGCCTGGTCAATCGCGTGGTGCCGCCGGCCGAATGCAATGCGCTGGCCCAGGCGCAGGCCAGGAAGCTCGCCGCCAAGCCCCTGGCTGCGCTCATGGAGACCAAGCGCCTCATGAAGGCCGGCCAGGCGCCCCAGGTGCAGGCACGCATGCAGGAGGAGGGCGCGAGCTTTGCCCGCCTCATGACCGGCCCCGCCGCCCGCGAAGCCTTCACCGCCTTCATGGAAAAGCGCCGCCCCGACTTCAGCCACTGCTGAAGGCGGGGCCCCGCAGGGGTGGGACCGCGCAGCGGGCGGCGCGCTTTCGCCAAAAGCGCCGCCCCGACTTCAGCCACTGCTGAAGGCGGGGCCCCGCAGGGGTGGGACCGCGCAGCGGGCGGCGCGCTTTCGCCAAAAGCGCCGCCCCGACTTCAGCCACTGCTGAAGGCGGGGCCCCGCAGGGGTGGGACCGCGCAGCGGGCGGCGCGCTTTCGCCAAAAAGCGCCGCCCCGACTTCAGTAACTGCTGAACCACCAGCGCAGTGGATTCCCGCCTTCGCGGGAATGACGGGGTACGGACTCCGGCGCCTGCCTCCTGTCTGCGTCATCCCCGCGAAGGCGGGGATCCACAGGCGTGGCCTGTGGCGCGGGGGCTGGATTCCCGCTTTCGCGGGAATGACGGTGCGTGGTGTTCGGTGCCGGCCCCCTGTCTGCGTCATCCCCGCGCAGGCGGGGATCCACGGGCGTGGCCTGTGGCGCCGGAGCTCGATTCCCGCCTTCGCGGGAATGACGGTGCACGGACTTCGGCGTCTGTCTCCTGTCCGCGTCATCCCCGCGCAGGCGGGGATCCACCTGTGTGGCTTGGGGCTCCGCCGTGGTGCAGGAAGGGGGACAGACCTTCCCGAGCTTGATCCTGTGTGGTGCTGCAAACCCTGCAAGTGCATGCTACGAATGAGCGGTTTGGTTACCGTTCTTGCGCAATCGCGAGGGCTGTGTTTCAGTGCAGCCCCTAGGATTTCCCCTTGTTTTTCAGGAGATCCGAACCCATGGCCGTGCAGAACCCCTTCTTTGGCAAACGCGACAACGACTCGTTCCAGACCCGTCAACCATCGTCCGTGCTCGGCGGCAGCACCGTGACGGGTTCGGCCAGCGCCAGCCCAGCTGCAAGCACGGCTGCGGTCAGCAAGCCTGCGAGCACCGGTACCACCGAGAGCGGCGGCAGCAAACTCACCGTGGGCCCCAACATCAAGCTCAAGGGCGTGGAGATCACCGACTGCGACACCCTGGTGGTGGAGGGCACGGTGGAGGCCACGATGGATTCGCGCGTGATCCAGATCGCCGAACAGGGTGCCTTCCACGGCACGGCCGAGATCGACATCGCCGAGATCCACGGCCGCTTCGACGGCTCTCTCACGGTGCGCGAGAAGCTCGTGATCTACAGCACGGGCAAGGTCAGCGGCACGATCCGTTACGGCAAGGTGGTGATCGAGGAGGGCGGTCAGCTCTCGGGCGAGATCTCTGTCGGCGTCGGCAGCAGCCGCGCACAGCAGGCGGCCGCGCCCGCCCAGGCATCGGCCTCGTCGACCACGGCATCTCCCGCGCTGGCCGCGGCCTGACTCTGGTCTGAGGGGGCTGCGCCCCGCGCACAACGGGAGGCCGCAGGGCACTCCCGTTTTTTTATGCCGCAGCGGGTGGCGGCGGAATCGGGCAGGGGCGGCCGTTTTCGTCTATGGCCACATAGGTCAGCGTCGCCTCGGTCACCTTGGCGTAGCGGCCCTGGGTGCGCGCGCTCTCGGCAAAGACTTCCACGCGGATGGTCATGGAGGTCGTGCCCACGCGCGTGACCTCGGCAAAGAAGGACAGCAGGTCGCCCACGCGCACGGGCTGCTTGAAGATGAATTCGTTGACCGCCACCGTGGCCATGCGCCCGCGGATGCGCCGTGCGGGCAGCACCGCGCCGGCCAGGTCCACCTGTGCCATGACCCAGCCGCCGAAGATGTCGCCATTGCTGTTGGTGTCGGCGGGCATGGGGATGACGCGCAGCACCAGATCCTTGTCAGTGGGCAGTTCGGCGTAGGTGCAGGGCAGATCCTGGGACATGGGCACAATCTCTGGTTTTGTTGACTCCACGGATTGTCTCCCATGCGCCGCTACGGCGAAGCCATAGTCCCCGATAGCCCGCGCACACGCTCCGACGCGGCCACGCTCCAGCGCCTGCTGCCCTATCTGTGGCAGTACAAGGGCCGCGTGCTCGCGGCCATCGCCTTCATGGTCGGCGCCAAGCTGGCCAATGTGGGCGTGCCCGTGCTGCTCAAGCGCCTGGTCGATGCCATGACGCTGCCCGCGGGCGGCAGCGCCGCGCTGCTGGTCGTGCCCGTGGGCCTGCTGCTGGCCTATGGTGCGTTGCGCCTGACGAACTCGGTGTTCAACGAGCTGCGCGAGCTGGTGTTTGCCAAGGCCACGCATGGCGCGGCGCGCGCCATTGCATTGCGCACCTTCGAGCATCTGCATGGCCTGTCGCTGCGCTTTCACCTCGAGCGCCAGACCGGCGGCATGACGCGCGACATCGAGCGCGGCGTGCGCGGCATCGAGTCGCTGGTGTCGTTTGCGCTGTTCAACCTCGCGGCCACGCTGATCGAAGTGCTGCTGGTGCTGTTCATCCTCGCGCGCCAGTTCGACATCTGGTTTGCCGTGATCACGCTCACGGCGCTGGTGCTCTACATCGCGTTCACCGTGGCCATCACGCAGTGGCGCATCCAGTTTCGGCGCCAGGCGAATCAGTTCGACTCGGCCGCGCACAGCAAGGCCATCGATTCGCTCTTGAACTACGAGACCGTCAAATACTTCAACAACGAGCAGTTCGAGGCGCGCCGCTACGACGAAAGCCTGGAGCAGCTGCGCCGCGCGCAACTCAAGGCGCGCAGCACGCTGGGCCTGCTGAACGCGGGCCAGCAGCTCATTATCGCCGTGGGGCTGGTGGCCATGCTCTGGCGCGCCACCGAGGGCGTGGCCGCGGGCCGCATGACGATTGGCGACCTGGTCATGGTCAACGCCTTCATGATCCAGATCTACATCCCGCTCAACTTCCTGGGGGTGATCTACCGCGAGATCAAGCAGAACCTGACCGACCTGGACAAGATGTTCACCCTCATGGACAAGGAGCAGGAGGTGGCCGACGCGCCCGGCGCTACGGCGCTCGCGGGACTCGACGCGCCCACGGTGCGTTTTGAGGACGTGCACTTCGCCTACGACCCGGCGCGGCCCATTCTGCAGGGCGTGAGCTTTGAGATCCCGGCGGGCAAGACCGTGGCCGTGGTTGGCCCCTCGGGTGCGGGCAAGAGCACGCTCTCACGCCTCTTGTACCGCTTCTATGACGTGGGAATCGAGCCCCCACGCTCGCCCACTGCGTGTGGCTCGCTGCCCCCCGAGGGGGCCGCCGCCGACTTGGGGCGGCCCGGCGTCGGCGGTGGCCGCATCAGCATCGCCGGGCAGGACATCCGTAGCGTCACCCAGCAGTCCCTGCGCCGCGCCATCGGCATCGTGCCGCAGGACACGGTGCTGTTCAACGACACAGTGGCCTACAACATCGCCTACGGCCGGCCCGACGCCAGCGCCGCCGAGGTGGAGAGCGCCGCGCGCGCCGCGCATATCCACGACTTCATCACCGCCCAGCCCAGGGGCTACGAGACCATGGTGGGCGAGCGCGGCCTCAAGCTCAGCGGCGGCGAGAAGCAGCGCGTGGCGATCGCGCGCACGCTGCTCAAGAACCCGCCCATCCTGATCTTCGACGAGGCCACGAGCGCGCTCGACTCACACAACGAGCGCGCCATCCAGGCCGAGCTGCGCGCCGTGGCCCGGGGCAAGACCACGCTGGTGATCGCCCACCGCCTGTCCACCGTGGTCGATGCGCACGAGATCCTGGTCATGGACGCCGGCCGTATCGTCGAGCGCGGCACCCACGCCGAGCTGCTGGCCGCGGGCGGGCGCTATGCGGGCATGTGGGCGCTGCAGCAAAGTTCAAGCGAAATTGACCTCTAGAGCCCATGTATAAAGCGCAGGCAGCTATCAAAAAGAAAGCCAACACATCATGGACGTGAAAGCCCTGCAGCGCGAGCTGCGCGACTTCGCCGCCGCGCGCGACTGGCAGCCCTACCACGCGCCCAAGAACCTGGCCATGGCGCTGATGGTCGAGGCGGCCGAGCTGCTGGAGCTGTTCCAGTGGCTCACGCCCGAGGAGTCGCACCGTTTTGCCGACGACGCCGGCAACAAGGAGCGCCTGAGTGACGAGATCGCCGATGTGCTGCTCTACCTGCTGCAGCTGGCCGACCATACGGGCGTGGATGTGGAGCAGGCGGTGATTGCCAAGCTCGCCAAGAATGCCGCCAAGCATCCGCCAAAGAAGGTGATACCACCCGACGAGGGGCTGGTGCGATGATCTGCGCCCCCTCTCCCCAGCCCTCTCCCGCAAGGGGAGAGGGAGCAGGAACCCAGCGGCCACCCTGACCCCCCAGACCCTCTGCGCGCGCTGGACAGAAGCGCAGCGGCCACCATGACCCCACACCCCTCCCCCCTCGCGGGGGAGGGGCCGGGGGAGAGGGGGCGCCGCGCCAGCGCAGCCATTCGCAATACAAACAGCTGGAAGCGCCCGTACATCAAGCGCAAACAGCTATTAAACAAATAGCGTCACTGCTTGCGCGCCGCAATCGCCTTCTCGGCGGCGGTCACCAGGTCGGCGCCGATCTGGCCCTTCCACTTGTCGTACACCGGGCGCGTGGCCTTGACGAAGGCCTCGCGTTCGGCGGGTGACAGCTGCGTCACGGTCACGCCCAGGCCCGCTATCTGCTTGAGCAGCGGCTTGTCGGCCTCGACCACGCCCTTGCGCGCGATGGCGATTTCTTCCTTGCCCGCCTCGATGGCGGCCTGGCGCACGGCCTCGCGGTCTGCAGGCGTCCAGCTGTTCCACACGTCCTTGTTGACCACGAACACCAGCGGGTCGTTCATGTAGCCCCACATGGTGATGTGCTTCTGTGCCACGTTCTGCAGCTTGGCCGCGGTGAAGATGGACAGCGGATTTTCCTGGCCGTCGACGGCGCCGCTGGCAAACGCAGGCTGGGCGTCGGCCCAGCTCATCTGCGTGGGGTTGGCGCCCAGGGCCGTGAAGGTGTCGAGGAACAGTGGCGAGCCGACGACGCGAATCTTCAGGCCCTTCAAGTCGGCCGGGCTCTTGATGGCGTGCTTGGAGTTGCTGATCTCGCGGTAGCCGTTCTCGCCCCAGGCCAGCGGCACCACGCCGGCCTTCTCCAGCGTCTTGAAGATGCTCTGGCCCACGGCGCCCTGCGTGACGGCGTCCACGGCGGCGTAGTCGGGGAACAGGAAGGGCAGCGAGAACAGGTTCAGTTGCTTGACCTGGGGCGACCAGTTGATGGTCGAGCCGATCGCCATGTCGATCACACCCTGGCGCAGCGCGGAGAACTCACGCGTCTGGTCGCCCTGGATCAGCGAAACGCCGGGGTAGAGCTTGATGTTGATGCGGCCCTGGGTCTTTTCCTTGACCTTCTGCGCCCAGAGCTCGCCGCCCTTGCCCCAGGGGAAGGCCGTGCCCAGCACCAGGGACATGCGGTATTCGCTCTTGTAGTTTTGCGCCAGCGCCGCCGTCGAGAAGGCCAGGGCCGCGGCGGCGGCGACGGCGGTGGTCAGAAAGGTACGCAGTTTCATCATCAAAGTCTCCTTAGTAGAAAAAGGGCTCAAGTAGCGATGCCTGTTGATTGCACGCGATGCTTGCAAGATCCACTGTCATCCCCGCGAAAGCGGGGATCCACAGCAGTGACGAATCGACTGCTTGTGTGGCGCCTGGATCCCCGCCTTCGCGGGGATGACGGCGTCAATAGATATCGCTACTTGAGTTTAGAAAAATCAATACCCCAGTTTGGCAGGCAGCCACAGCGCAATCTGCGGCCAGGTCACGACGGCCAGCATGGCCAGGCACATGGCCAGCACCAGCCACAGCACCCAGCGCGTGGTGGCCTCCATGCGCACCTGGGCGATCTTTGCGGCCACCATCAGGTTCACGGCCATGGGCGGCGTGAACTGGCCGATGGCGATGGTCAGCACCAGCACGGTGCCGAACCACACCACGTCCCACTGGAAATGCTGCACCAGCGGCAGCACCAGCGGCACGAAGATGAGCATGATGGAAATGCCGTCGAGGAACATGCCCATGACGAGCAGCAGCACGATGAGCGCGGCCATCACGCCGCGCTCGCCCATGCCCGATTCGATGATGGCGCGCGTGACCGGGTCGATCACGCCGAGCGTCGAGAGCGAGAACGCGAAGATGCCCGCGAGCGACACCACGACGAGGATCACGGCCGAGAGCTCGCCCGCCTCGCGCAGTATGGGGAACAGGTCGCGCAGGCCTATGGTGCGGTGGATGACCATGCCCACGAACAGGCCGTAGAACACGGCGACCACGGCGGCCTCGGTGGGCGTGAACCAGCCCATGCGCATGCCGCCGAGGATGACCACGGGCGCGGCCAGGCCCCAGGCGGCCTCCTTGAGGCTGTGCCAGAACGGCGGGCGTGGCAGCTCGGCCTCGAGCCGGCCCATGTGGTGGCGCCGCGCGAGCCACACTGACGGGATGATGAGCGCCAGCCCCGCGAGCACGCCCGGGAACATGCCCGCGGCAAACAGCGCCGGCACCGAGGCGCCCGGCACCAGCACCGAGTAGACGATGAAGGCCACCGAGGGCGGGATCAATATGTCGGTGGCCGCCGCGGCCGCCACCACGCTGGCCGAGAACGGCCCGGGATAGCCCGCGCGCGCCATGGCGGCGATCATCACCGCGCCCACGGCCGCCGCCGTGGCCGGGCCCGAGCCCGAGATGCCGCCCATGAACATGGCCACGGAAATCGCCACCAGTGGCAGCATGCCGGGCCCGCGCCCGACGATGGCGACGGCAAAGTTCACCAGGCGCTGCGCCACGCCCGAGCGGTCGAAGATCGAGCCCACGAGCACGAACATGGGGATGGCCAAGAGCGGGTACTTGCCCAGCCCGGCGTAGAAGTTCTGCGGCACGGCCAGCAGGCCAAACCACTGGGTCTCTGCATTGGCCAGCGCGATCGCCGCCGCGCCGGCCAGGCCCAGGGCAGCGCCTATGGGCACGCCCAGCAGCATCAGTGTGAGGAAGGCGACGAAGAGCAGCGTGGCTATCATGGCCGGCCCTCCTGGGGCGGCTCATCGTCTGCGAGGTACTCGGCATCGCCCTGGCGCGTGCGCCGGCGCCACAGGCCTATGGCACGCAGCGTGATCAAGGTGGCGCAGACGGGCAGCCAGATCGAGTACCACCACTGCGGCACGCCGATGCCGGGCGAGGTCTCCTCGAAACGGTACTCGTCCCAGACCACGCGCACGCTCAGAAAGGCGATGCAGGCAAACAGCAGCGCCGTGCAGGCCGCGCCCAGCTGCGCCAGGCGCCGCCTGCGCGCGGCCGAGCCCGCCCGGCAGAAGAATTCGATGCGGATGTGCTGGTCGCGCGCCACGGCCGAGGAGCCGCCCACCAGGGCCAGCACAATCATCAGGAAGACCGAGAGCTCCTCCGTCCAGGCAAAGGAAGAATCGGTGAAGTAGCGCACGATGACGTTGGCAAAGGTGATCAGGGCCAGCAGCGCCATGGCGAGCACGGTGAGCCAGTCCTCGATGCGCAGCGAGCGCGGCTCCTTGGCGGGTGGTGCGGGTGGCGTGGGCGCGTCGGCGGGCGTGGGATCCATGGGCAGAGGTGCGGAGGCTGAAACGGAACGGGCCGGCATGGACAGCGGCCAGGAGCGGGCGGGCCGATTATGCGCGTTGCTATGGAAACTATGTCTTTTGCGCAGCAAGGGTTTGCGCGAGCGGATAATGCCGCGCCATGGAAACCAAATGGCTTGAAGACTTCGTCAGCCTGGCAGAAACGCGCAGCTTCAGCCGTTCGGCCCAGCTGCGCCATGTGACGCAGCCCGCGTTCTCGCGCCGCATTCAGGCGCTGGAGGCCTGGGCGGGCACGGACCTGGTGGACCGCAGCTCCTACCCCACCAGGCTCACGGCAGCGGGCACCACGCTGTACGACCAGGCGCTGGAGGTGCTGCAGGCGCTGCAGAACACCCGCGCCATGCTGCGCGGGCATTCGAGCAGCAGCTCGGACATGATCGAGTTCGCCGTGCCGCACACGCTGGCGTTCACCTTCTTTCCGGCCTGGCTGTCGGCGGTGCGCGCCGACTTCGGGCCGCTCAAGACGCGCCTGATCGCGCTCAACGTGCATGACGCCGTGATGCGCCTGGTCGAGGGCGGCTGCGACCTGTTGATCTCCTACCACCATCCCTCGCAGCCGCTGCAGCTCGATGCCGAGCGCTATGAGATGGTGACCCTGGGCCAGGAGTCGCTCGCCCCCTACGCCAAGGCCGGGGCCGACGGTCAGCCGGTGTTCAGTCTGCCCGGGCGCGCGGGCGAGCCGCTGCCCTATCTGGGCTATGCGCCGGGCGCGTATCTCGGGCGGATCACCGAGCTCATCCTCAAGCAGTCGGGCACGGCCATCCACCTCGAGCGCGTGTACGAGACCGACATGGCCGAGGGCCTGAAGGCCATGGCGCTCGAAGGCCATGGCGTGGCGTTTCTGCCCTTCAGCGCCGTCAAGAAGGAGCTGCGCACGGGCAAGCTGGTCAGCGCCGCGCCCGCGGGCGTGACCGACCTGCAGATGGTCATGGAGGTGCGCGCCTATCGCGAAAAGCCCTCGCGCAAGGAGTCGGCCAAGAGGGTGGCACAGGCGCTGTGGGCCTATCTGCAGGCCCAGAGCGGCCAGAATCCGATTTGACCGGGCGCGCGAAACTGCCGCCCATGGCGCTGTTCTTCTGGAAACACCCTATAAATCCGCCGTTGCCGGCGTTCCCACAGCACGCACAATACAAAGCCTGTCCCTCACCGGGGCGGGCTGCTCGCATGAACGCGCCCCACCGGACCTGTCCATCGGCGCGCAGCCCATTGACCGTACCGCAGAGTTCATTTCACCCATAAGGAGAGATCACATGAAGAAACATTTGCTGGCCGCCGCGATCACCGTCCTGGCTGCTGGAAGCGCCATGGCGCAGGCCAATGACACCCTGGCCAAGATCAAGTCGTCTGGCGCCATCACCCTGGGCGTGCGCGAGTCCTCCGGCGCGCTGGCCTACACGCTGGGCGATGGCAAGTATGTGGGCTTTCACACCGAGATGGCCGAGCGCATTGCCCATGACATCCAGAAGCAGCTGGGCCTGACCAAGATGGAGATCAAGTACCAGCCCGTGACCTCGCAGAACCGCATTCCGCTGGTCGTCAACGGCACGGTGGACCTCGAGTGCGGCTCCACCACGAACAATCTGGCACGCCAGAAGGATGTCGCCTTCGCGTACACCACCTATGTGGAAGAGGTGCGCATCGCCGTTCGCGCCAATTCGGGCATCGACGACATCAAGGACCTCAACGGCAAGACCATCGTCACCACCACGGGCACGACCTCGGTGCAGACGCTGCGCAAGAACAAGCGCGCCGACGGCCTGAACATCAAGGAGGTCATGGGCAAGGACCATGCCGACAGCTTCCTGATGCTGGAGACCGGCCGCGCCGACGCCTTCATCATGGATGGCTCCATTCTCGCGGGCAACATCTCCAAGGCCAAGAACCCCAACGACTTCAAGATCGTGGGCGAGGCCCTGTCGGTCGAACCCATCGCCTGCATGCTGCGCAAGAACGACCCGGCCTTCAAGAAGGCGGTGGACGACTCCATCGTGCGCCAGATCAAGGACGGCACCCTGGCCAAGTCCTACGACAAGTGGTTCATGCAGCCGATCCCGCCGAACAACACCAAGGTGGGCCTGCCGCTGTCGGCTGCGACCAAGAATGCCTGGGAGCACCCGAACGACAAGCCCATGGAAGACTATCAAAAGTAATCCGTGATGCGCTGGGCCCCTTCAGACCCGGGGTTTGAAGGGGCCTTTTTCATTGCCGGCGCAGCCGCCCGGCATGGTTGGCATTCAATGAAAGAGGTGCTCCTATGAATTGGGATTGGCAGGTGTTCTGCCAGGACACCATTACCCAGGAGGTGGGCGCAAGCTGCTTTGGCAAGGGCGGGGACATCACCTATCTGGACTGGCTGCTGTCGGCCTGGGGCTGGACGGTGTCGGTGTCGCTGCTGGCGCTGGTGATTGCGCTCATCGTCGGCTCGCTGATCGGCACGCTGCGCACGCTGCCTGACAGCCCCTGGATCGTGCGCCTGGGCAATGCCTGGGTCGAGTTCTTCCGCAACATACCGCTGCTGGTCCACATCTTTCTGTGGTACCACGTGATACCGGCGATCTTCCCGGCCATGAAGTCGCTGCCCGGCTTTGTGCTGGTGGTGTTTGCGCTCGGCTTCTTCACCTCGGCGCGTATCGCCGAGCAGTTGCGCTCGGGCATTCTGGCGCTGCCGCGCGGGCAGCGTTACGCGGGCATGGCCATGGGCTTCACCACGTTCCAGTACTACCGCTACGTGCTGCTGCCCATGGCGTACCGCATCATCATCCCGCCGCTGACGAGCGAGACCATGAACATCTTCAAGAACTCGTCGGTGGCGTTCGCAGTGTCGGTGTCCGAGCTCACCATGTACGCCATGCAGGTGCAGGAGGAGACCTCACGCGGCATCGAGGTGTACCTGGCGGTGACGGGGCTGTACATCGTGTCCGCGCTGGCCGTCAACCGCGTCATGGCCTTCATCGAGAAGCGCGTGCGCGTGCCGGGCATGATCGCCGCGGGCGGGGGAGGGCACTGAGATGGGTCTGCACATCGATTGGTCCTTCATCAGTTGGAACCTGCTCTCCAACTTCGTCCTCAAGGGCTTCTACTTCAGCGTCGTCCTCACGGTGATCGCCACGCTGGGCGGCATCTTCCTGGGCACGCTGCTCGCGCTCATGCGGCTGTCGGGCCGGCAGTGGCTCATGCTCCCGGCCACCATCTATGTCAACGGCATGCGCAGCATTCCGCTGGTGATGGTGATCCTGTGGTTCTTCCTGCTGGTGCCGCTGATCATCGGCCGGCCCATCGGCGCGGAGGCCTCGGCCATCATCACCTTCGTCGCGTTCGAGGCGGCCTACTTCAGCGAGATCATGCGCGCGGGCATTCAGTCCATCCCGCGTGGCCAGATCTTCGCGGGCCAGGCCCTGGGCATGACCTACGGCCAGAACATGAAGCTCGTGGTGCTGCCGCAGGCGTTTCGCAACATGCTGCCGGTGCTGCTCACGCAGACCATCATCCTGTTCCAGGACACCTCGCTGGTCTACGCCATCGGCGCCTACGACATGCTCAAGGGCTTCGACGTCGCGGGCAAGAACTTCGGCCGCCCCGTGGAGGCCTATCTGGTCGCCGCGGTGGCCTATTTCGTGATCTGCTACTCGCTGTCCTGGGCCGTCAAGCGCCTGCACAGGAAGATTGCCATCATCCGCTGAGGCGTGTTATTGCAAGGAATTTCCACATGATCGAACTCAAGAACGTCTCCAAGTGGTACGGCAGCTTCCAGGTGCTCAACGACTGCTCCACCAGCATCAAGAAGGGCGAGGTGGTCGTGGTCTGCGGCCCCTCGGGCTCGGGCAAGTCCACGCTCATCAAGACCATCAACGCGCTCGAGCCCATACAGAAGGGCGAGATCTGGGTCGATGGCACGGCCGTGCACGACCCCAGGACCGACCTGCCCAAGCTGCGCTCGCGCGTGGGCATGGTGTTCCAGCATTTCGAGCTCTTTCCCCATCTGTCGGTGACCGAGAACCTCACCATCGCCCAGATCAAGGTGCTGGGGCGCAACCCCGAGGATGCCAAGACGCGTGGCCTGAAGATGCTCGACCGCGTGGGCCTGATGGCGCACAAGGACAAGTTCCCGGGCCAGCTCTCGGGCGGTCAGCAGCAGCGCGTGGCGATTGCGCGTGCGCTGTCCATGGACCCCATCGTGATGCTGTTCGACGAGCCCACGAGCGCGCTCGACCCCGAGATGGTGGGCGAGGTGCTGGACGTGATGATGGGCCTGGCCCATGAGGGCATGACCATGATGTGCGTGACGCACGAAATGGGCTTCGCCAAGAAGGTCAGCGACCGCGTGATCTTCATGGACGTGGGCGGCAAGATCCTCGAGGACTGCAGCAAGGAGGAGTTCTTCGGCAACCTCGAGGCACGCCAGCCGCGCACCAAGGATTTCCTCAACAAAATTCTGCAGCACTGAGCCGGCTTGCGGCCTGTCATGCCAAAAGGTGCCCATGGCACCTTTTGCTTTTTTCATAGCTGCCCGCGCTTCATGCACGGGCGCTGGAGTCGATTTTTGCCAGTATTCACACCACCCGGCGCAGCCGGCTGCGCGTGCGGCCGAACAAATCCCTGGGGTCGCTGTCCGTGGGCACGAGCGCGAGGTCCGTGCCAAGGCCCCTGGCCTGGGCCAGCCGGTGGATCAGGCGCAGCACGGCGTGATCCTCCAGTGCAAAGCCGACGGAATCGAAACAGGTGATCTGGAGCGCATCCTCCCGCCCCTTGACCTTGCCCGTGAGGATCTGCCACAGCTCGGTGACGGGGTGATTCTCCGCGAGCTGCTGGACCTCGCCCTCGATACGGCTTTGCGGTGCGTACTCGACGACGATGCGCGCGCGCCGAAGCACCTCTGGGTCGATTTCGGTCTTGCCGGGGCAGTCGCCGCCCACGGCATTCAGGTGCATGCCCGGCTCCAGCATGTCGGGTGTCACGATGCGGGCGTGGCACTTGGCCGCCGTGATGGTGGTCACGATGTCCGCGCCGCGCACGGCATCGGCGACCGAGGCCGCCCGCACCAGCCTGAGCGCCGGCGTGCGTGCCAGGTTGCGCACGAGCTTGTCGGTGGCGGTCGGCGCGACGTCGAACACGCGCAGCTCCGTGATGCCCAGCAGCGCATGAAAGGCCAGTGCCTGGAATTCGGCCTGCGCGCCATTGCCGATCAGCGCCATGCTGCGGCTGCCCGTGCGCGCCAGCGCCTGCGCGGCCAGGGCCGATGTGGCGGCCGTGCGCAGCGCGGTGGCCAGCGTCATCTCCGACAGCAGCAGCGGCAGGCCCGTGGCGACCTCGGCCAGCACGCCGAAGGCCATCACCGTGGGCAGGCCATGGGCCGGGTTGCCCGGGTGACCGTTGACGTACTTGAAGCTGTAGAGCCGCCGGTCGGAGACGGGCATGAGCTCTATCACCCCTTGCGGGCTGTGACTGGCCAGGCGCGCGGTCTTGTCAAAGGCATTCCAGCGCAGAAAGTCGGCATGGATCTCGTCGGCCAGCTCGCACAGGAAATGGGCCGCACCCATGTCGTGCACCAGGGCGGCCAGCGTGGGCAGGTCTATGAGGCGGGTCATGGCGGCGCGGCTTTGTGCAAGGGGGCTGCGCGCCATTGTGTGCGCCTTGGCGCGCCAGGGCAACGCCCGCGGCGCGTCAGCGAGTCAGCAGGGCGCGTGCCAGTTCGGCAAAGCCCGCGCCGCGCTCGCCCTGCGTGACATAGCGCGGCAGATGCACGAGCTGCGGCACGAAGCGCGCGATGTTGGCCACGCCCACGCTGTGCGGGAAATGCTCGAACATGCGCTGGTCGTTGGTCGAGTCGCCCACGTACACCCAGCGATGGAGCTCGGCGTCAAGCTCTCGCCCCAGCAGCTCGCGCACGATCCAGCGCGCGCCCACGAGCTTGTCGTGCGCGCCATACCAGCCGTTGATGTGGATGCTGCTGACCGTGGCGTTCATGCCGGCCGCGCGCATGATCTGCACGCAGGCGTCGATGGCGGCCTGGGGCAGGTGGGTGAACTCGCTGTGGTCGATGGCAATGTCGCACTCGCGCCCGGCCGAGTCCTGGGCGCGCCGCGCCCCCGGCACGCGCGCCTCGATGTCGGCCAGCACCTGCTGCATGGCGCGGTAGTTGGCGGCACGCGTGGCATCGTCCTGTTGATATATTTTCAATAGCTGTCCGCGCTTGCCTGGAGCGCCTTCGATGCCAATATGGCTTGAATCCTGTGGCAGCAGGGCGCAGGCACCGTTTTCGGCCACGATGGCGTCCACGGGCCAGGTGGCGGCAAAGGGCGCGCTCCAGCCCACGGGCCGCCCGGTGATGGGGATGACATGCAGGCCGGCGGCCTTCAGATCACCAAGCGCGGCCAGCGCGTCGGGCGTGATGGCGCCGTCGGTGGTCAGGGTGTCGTCGATGTCGGTGAGCACGCCCACGAGGTCAGTGGGCGGCTGCCATTGGGAAAGCGGCTGCATGGTCAGTGGCTGCTGCTCAGCGCCAACCCCGCATGCTCCCTCAGCGGGTGAAAGTGAATCTTCGGAAACCGCTCCTGCGCCAGCCGCACGTCATACGGACTGGTGCACAGATAGGTCAGTGTGTTGGCCGCATCGTGCGCCATGCGCAGCGGGTAGGCGTTCTCGAACTCGCGCAGCTCGGCCGGCGTGTCGGCCGTGATCCAGCGCGCGCCCGTGTATTGGCAGCCTTCCAGGCGCACGTCGCAGTCGTACTCGGTCTTGAGGCGATGCTGCACCACCTCGAACTGCAGCTGGCCCACGGCGCCCAGCAGCATGTTGCCGCCGGCGTCGGGCTTGAAGACCTGGATGGCGCCTTCCTCGCCCAGCTCCATCAGGCCCTGCTGCAGCTGCTTGGAGCGCAGCGGGTTCTTGAGCACCACGGTCATGAACAGCTCGGGCGCGAAGAAGGGCAGGCCGGTGAACTGCAGTGGTGGGCCGTCGGTGATGGAGTCGCCCAGCTGCACGCCGCCGTGGATGGTGAAGCCGATGATGTCGCCGGCGTAGGCCTCGTCGACCGCCTCGCGCCGCTGGCTCATGAAGGTGACGACGCTGGTTGGGCGCAGTTCCTTGCCCGTGCGCTGCACCTTCATCTTCATGCCTGGCGTGTATTTGCCACTGGCCACGCGCACGAAGGCGATGCGGTCGCGGTGGTTGGCGTCCATGTTGGCCTGCACCTTGAAGACCACGCCGGCAAAGCCCTTGTCCTCGGGGCGTACCGTAACCTGCTCGCGCTCGCGGCCCACTTCGCGCCAGGCCATGCGCGGGCCGGGCGGGGGCGACATGTCGACCACGGCGTTGAGCACCTCCTGCACACCGAAGTTGTTCACGCCTGAGCCGAAGAACACCGGTGTCAGGCGCGCGGCCAGAAACTCCTGGTGATCCCAGGCAATCGACGCGCCCACGGCCAGCTCCATGCTTTCGATGGCGTCGTCGTAGGCCTTGCCGAAGCGCGCGCGCAGCCTGTCCACCTCGGTGAGCGGGATGACCTCGAAGTCCTCCGGGCGCTTTTCGCTGCCGGCCTGGAACACCGTCATGCTCTGCGTGCGCAGGTCGATGATGCCGCCAAAGGTCTTGCCCTGGCCCACGGGCCAGGTCATGGGGCAGCAGGGCATGCCGAGCTCGCGCTCGACCTCGTCGAGGATGTCCAGCGGGTCGCGCACCTCGCGGTCCATCTTGTTGACGAAGCTGATGATGGGCGTATCGCGCTGGCGGCAGACCTCGATCAGGCGCCTCGTCTGCGCCTCCACGCCGTTGGCCGCGTCGATCACCATCAGTGCCGAATCGACGGCGGTGAGCACGCGATAGGTATCCTCACTGAAGTCCTTGTGACCGGGCGTGTCGAGCAGGTTGATGACATGGTCGCGGTAGCTCATCTGCATGACCGAGCTGGCCACCGAGATGCCGCGCTGCTTCTCGATCTCCATCCAGTCGGACGTGGCATGGCGGCTGGCCTTGCGGCCCTTGACGGCGCCGGCGATCTGGATCGCGCCCGAGAACAGCAGCAGCTTTTCCGTCAGCGTGGTCTTGCCCGCGTCGGGGTGGGAAATGATGGCGAAGGTGCGGCGGCGGCGCGTTTCGGAGGCGTAGGACACGAAAATACTCGAAAGGTTAGGAGAGATGGATGGGCAGGTCACGGGCCTGGTGCAGCACGCGCACGATGTCGATGAAGTCGGCTTGCTCCACGTAGAAGACGGCCAGTGGGAAGTGGCGCAGCGTCCAGAAGCGCAGGCCGGGTACATGGCCGGCATAGCGCGCTGAACCGGTGTCGGGATGTCGGGCGATGTGCAGCAGGGCGCTGTCGTAATCGTCCACAAACCGTTCTGCCAGGCTGGAGCCTCCTTGCTCCCGGTAGTACGCGAAGATGTCGTTGACGTCTGTTTCCGCAGCAACGCGCGGTATGACGGGCTTCACGCAGGCTTGCTCTCGGCGGCGCGGGCGGCTGCAATGCGTGCACGCAACTCGGCGCGATGCTCCTCCCAGGGGCGGCCGGCGGGGGAGTCGAGCCCCTCCTGAATCAGCGCCACAAAGCGCTCCTCGGCCGCGCGTTCCTCGTCGCGGCGCACCAGGTCGCGCATGTACTCGCTGGTGCTGCTGTAGCCGCGCGCCTGCACGCGGGCGTCAACAAACGCCTTCAGCTCGTCGGTGAGCGAAATATTCATGGTGACCGTGCTCATGGGGGGATTTTACGAGCCTTGGCAAGGCTTGCCAAAAACCGCGCCGGTATAATCGTCCACCTTTCCGAGGAGCGTTGCAGCGCCCCCAGCATCCACCGATGGCAGCGGGGCGTGAGGCTCGGAACCCATTCTTGCAACGACGCTCACCCACGCCAGTCCTGTGCGGTGAGCGGTTTTTTCTCCCTCCTGCACCGGCGCGTGGTTTGCCATAGACCATGAAGGAATACGCCATGAGCGCAGCATTCAAAGCCCATGACTCGGCCATCGCCGACATCACCCTGGCCGACTGGGGCCGCAAGGAAATCAAGATCGCCGAGACCGAGATGCCCGGCCTGATGGCGGTGCGCGAGGAATTTGCCGCCAGCCAGCCGCTCAAGGGCGCGCGCATCACCGGCAGCCTGCACATGACCATCCAGACGGCCGTGCTGATCGAGACGCTCAAAGCCTTGGGCGCCGACGTGCGCTGGGCCTCGTGCAACATCTTCTCCACGCAGGATCACGCCGCCGCCGCGATTGCCGCCACGGGCACGCCGGTGTTCGCCATCAAGGGCGAGTCGCTCAAGGACTACTGGGACTACACCCACGCCATCTTCGAATTCGGCCCTGCCGGCACCAAGGACGAAGGCCCCAACATGATCCTGGACGACGGCGGCGACGCCACTATGCTCATGCACCTGGGCATGCGCGCCGAGAAGGACATCTCCGTGCTGGCCAACCCCGGCAGCGAGGAAGAAAAAATCGTCTTTGCCGCCATCAAGGCCAAGCTCGCCCAGGACCCCACCTGGTACAGCAGGAAGAGCGCCCACATCATGGGCGTGACCGAGGAGACCACCACGGGCGTGCATCGCCTCAACGAGATGTCGGCCAAGGGCCAGCTCAAGTTCCGCGCCATCAACGTCAACGACTCGGTCACCAAGTCCAAGTTCGACAACCTCTACGGCTGCCGCGAGTCGCTGGTGGATGGCATCAAGCGCGCCACCGACGTGATGATCGCCGGCAAGGTCGCCTGCGTGGCCGGCTATGGCGACGTGGGCAAGGGATCGGCCCAGGCGCTGCGCGCCCTCTCGGCCCAGGTCTGGGTGACCGAGATCGACCCCATCAACGCCCTGCAGGCCGCGATGGAGGGCTACCGCGTGGTGACCATGGACTACGCCGCCGACAAGTGCGACATCTTCGTGACCACCACGGGCAACCGCGACGTCATCACCTTCGAGCACATGCAGGCCATGAAGAACGAGGCCATCGTGTGCAACATCGGCCACTTCGACAACGAGATCCAGGTCGCCAAGCTCGAAGAACATTGCCAGTGGGAAGAGATCAAGCCCCAGGTCGATCACGTGATCTTCAAGGACGGCAAGCGCATCATCCTGCTGGCCAAGGGGCGGCTGGTGAACCTGGGCTGCGCCACCGGCCACCCGAGCTTTGTGATGAGCAACTCGTTTGCCAACCAGACCCTGGCGCAGATCGAGCTCTACACCCGTCCCGAGGCCTACGAGGTGGGCAAGGTCTACGTGCTGCCCAAGATCCTCGACGAGAAGGTGGCGCGCCTGCACCTGAAGAAGGTGGGCGCCCAGCTCACCGAACTGACCGACGCCCAGGCCGCCTACATCGGCGTGAGCAAGAGCGGGCCGTACAAGCCCGATACCTATAGGTACTGACACCCCTCTGTGACGCTGCGCGCCTTCCCCCCTCTCCCCTGGGAGGGGGGACGCCGCCAGTGGCCGGGCGAAGCCCGCTCCACGGCGTCCGCTGGCTTGCTGCGCCCTGTGGATAGAGTATTTTGATAGCTGCCAGCGCTTGTCAGAAAAGCGCTGCAGCCCGATTTGATACATAAAGGACCCGCGCCATGCGCGCCGATGTATTTCTCGTCGAGGGCGGCCACGCAGCCACCCGCTCCCAGGCCCAGCGCCTGATCGCCGCCGGTGTGCAATGGCGCCTGGCCAGCACCCTGCCCTGGAACAAGGTGGCCAAGAACGGCGACGACATTCCCGTGGGTGCCGAGTTGCAGCTGCTCGACGCGGCAGAGGCCAAATACCTCTCGCGCGGCGGCCTCAAGCTCGAGGGCGCGCTCTCCGCCACGGGCCTTTCGGTCGCCGGCCTGCGCTGCCTGGACGTGGGCCAGAGCACGGGCGGTTTTACCGACTGCCTGCTGCAGGCCGGCGCGGCCCAGGTGATTGGCGTGGACGTGGGCCAGGGCCAGCTGCATGAGCTCCTGCGCGCAGACCCGCGCGTGATCGGCTGCGAGGGCGTGAACGCGCGCCACCTCACGCCCGACGCGCTGGTCGAGGCCTGCGAGGAGGCGATCAGCGAGCGCATAGAGACCGAGGTCGAGGACAACGAGACCCAGCCCAAGGCGCCCTACGCCTGGATGCGCAACGGCGGCATGGTGGACGACGACTACGACGACAGCGATGACGCCAAGGAGCACGAGATCGAGGCCTTCAAGGCCGAGCGCGCTGCCAAGGCCCAGGCCCGTGCAGCGGGCGACATCGCCACCGAGCGCCGGCGCCTGGCCGGGCGCGAGGGCGACGACCTGACGCCCGTTTTCCCCTTCATCACCGGTGACCTGTCCTTCATCTCGCTGACGCTGGTGCTGCCCGCGCTCGCGCCGCTCCTGGCCCCGGGCGGCGACCTGCTCATGCTGGTCAAGCCGCAGTTCGAGCTGCAGCCCGGCCAGGTGGGCAAGGGCGGCATCGTGCGCGACGCGAGCCTCTACCCGCAGGTCGAGGAGCGCATCCGCCAGGCCTGCGCCGCTGCCGGCCTTCAGGTGGCGGGCTGGTACGACAGCGCTATCCCCGGCGGCGACGGCAACCGCGAATTTTTCATACACGCAAGGAGGGCCGCATGAGCCTGCCTATCAGTTTCGAGTTCTTCCCGCCCAAGACGCCCGAGGGCGCCGAGAAGCTGCGCGTCGTGCGCGAGCAGCTCTACGCGCAGAAGCCGCAGTTCTGCTCGGTCACCTACGGCGCGGGCGGCTCCACGCAGGAGGGCACCTTTGCCACGGTGCGCGACATCATTGCCGAGGGCCAGCAGGCGGCATCGCATTTCTCCTGCATAGGCGCGACCAAGGCCAGCGTGCGTGCGCAGCTCGCCGAATTGAAGGCCATGGGCGTCAGGCGCCTGGTGGCGCTGCGCGGTGACCTGCCCAGCGGCTACGGCCTGGGCGGCGAGTTTCACTACGCGAGCGACCTCGTGGCCTTCATCCGCGCCGAGACCGGGCGCGACTTTCACATCGAGGTCGCTGCCTACCCCGAGATGCACCCCCAGGCGCGCTCGCCCGAGGCCGACCTGCAGGCCTTTGCCACCAAGGTGCGCGCCGGGGCCGATTCGGCCATCACGCAGTATTTCTTCAATGCCGACGCCTACTGCCGCTTCGTCGACGAGGCGCGCCGCCTGGGCGTGGACCTGCCCATCGTGCCCGGCATCATGCCGATCACCGGCTCCACGCAGCTCATGCGCTTTTCCGACGCCTGCGGCGCCGAGATCCCGCGCTGGGTGCGCCTGCGCCTGGCGGGCTATGGCGACGATGTGGCGAGCATCCGCGCCTTCGGCCTGGAGATGGTCGGACGCCTGTGCGAGCAGCTTGTCGCGGCCGGCGCGCCGGGCCTGCACTTCTACACCATGAACCAGAGCACGGCCACGCTGGCGCTGTGCCGGCATCTGGGGTGGTGAGCGGCGCGAGGCGTCTCCCCAGGCTGGCCGCGGCATGCGGCGCGGCCGCGTTGGCACTGTGGCTGGCGGGGTGCGCCGCACCCGCGGGGCCGGACGGGCCCGAGGCCGCGCCGTCAGCGCAGGCAGTGCCGGCAGCACCGGTAGTGCCGGTCGCCCCGGATGGGCCCGCGGGCGCTGCTCCCACGGCCCCGGTGCAGCTGGTGCCGCAGCACCATGCCGAGCCCGCCCTGCGCCTGCTGCCAGGGCGCAGCCCGGGCGAGCGCTCGGGCCCGCCGGCGCTGCGCGCGCCCCAGCCCGACGAGCCCGTGCTGCTCGCCAGCGGCGTGGCCTCCTGGTATGCCGACAGCCTGCATGGCCGGCGCACGGCCAATGGCGAGCGCTACGACCGCGAGGAATTCACGGCTGCGCACCGCAGCCTGCCCTTTGGCGCGCGGCTGTGCGTGCGCAGCCTGGTCAATGGCCGCACGGTCATGGTGCGCGTCAACGACCGCGGGCCGTTCACGCCCGGGCGCATCATCGACCTGAGTCGCGCCGCCGCCGAAGAGCTGGGCATGGTCGGCCTGGGCGTCAAGTCGGTCGAGCTGTGGCGGCTTGGCAGCGATGACGACAGCTGCCCCGAGTCGCTCGCGCAGCCGGCGGAAGGCTCGGGCCTGGGCCTGGACGCGGGCGCCGCTGCGCGTGCGCTGCAGGAGCCCGCGGCCGGGCAGGGCGGCAGGCCGGCGCCCAAGGCGGCGGCCAAGCGCCGGGCCACGCGCAAACGTCGCTGACCCGGCGCTGAATTGAGGCGGGCGTGGGCCTTATGACCCGCCGCCCTCCAGGCTCCAGGCCGCATGCCGGTCCTGCGCGAGCAGCTCGGCCATCTGCGGCAGCGCCTCGCGCAGCGCGGGCTCGAGCGTGTAGGGCGGGTTGACGAGGAACATGCCGCTGGCGGGCAGCCCGGGGCGGCGCTGCCGGTCGGCACCGGCCGCCGGCGCGGCCTTGCCGCCCTTGACGGTGAGCGTGGCATGCAGCCAGGGCTTGCCGGCCTTCTGCGCCAGGGTCTTGAGCCGGCGTGGCAGGTCATGCGCCTCGGGGCGCGCGATGAGGGGGTACCAGACGGCGCACACGCCCGTGGCAAAGCGCTTCAGGCCGTCCTGCAGCATGTCCTGCACGCGGCCATAGTCGCTCTTGATTTCATAGCTTGGGTCGCACAGTACAAGCGCCCTGCGGGCCGGTGGAGGCAAAAACTTTCTGATGCCCTCGAACCCGTCCTCGGTGAGCACCGCCACCTGGCGGCCTGCCTCAAGCTGGGCGATGTTGCCCGCCAGCGCGCGCGCATCCGTGGGGTGCAGCTCGAACAGCTTGAGCCGGTCCTGCGCGCGCAGCAGGCGCTGGGCGATGAAGGGCGAGCCGGGGTAGACGCGCGTGGTCGGCCCCTGGTTGAAGGCGCGCACCATGTCCACATAGTCCTGCAGCGCCGGTGCCAGCGTGGTCGGCGCGGCCGGTGAGACCAGGCGCTGAATGCCGTCGGCGGCCTCGCCGCTGGTGGCCGCATAGTCGCCGTCCAGGCGGTACAGGCCCGCGCCCGCATGTGTATCCAATACGGTTAAGGCCGCGTCTTTCTGTAGTAGGTGTTGCAAAGTGGCAATCAATACCGAGTGCTTGAGCACATCGGCATGGTTGCCTGCATGGAAGGCGTGGCGATAACTGAACATGGGGGCCAATGGTAGCGACAGGCACGCGGGCCGTGCCGCGGCGCGGTTGATGTTTTTGCCCCACAGGATGCGCTTTGTTGCGAGGCCCGGCGCGGCCCTGGGCCATCATGGCGCCTCTGGCCGGCCTGCCGGCGCATAAGCCTGCGGGCGCGCACGTGACGCCGCCGCAGCCCTCCGACCTTGTCCACGCAACCCTCCGATTCCCCCCTCTCGACCACCGCGGGCCAGATGGCGCCGGCCGATGCCGTGCGTCATGCCGAGGCCCTGCCGCCCGGCACGCGGCTCAAGGAGTTCGAGATCCAGGCGCTGCTGGGTGTGGGCGGCTTCGGCATGGTGTATCAGGCCTTCGACCACAGCCTGCAGCGCAGCGTGGCCATCAAGGAGTACATGCCGGCCAGGCTCGCCGGGCGTGCCGATGGGCAGTCGCTGTGGGTGCGCTCCTCGTCCGACGCGCAGTCGTACCAGGCGGGCCTGGCATCGTTCGTGGACGAGGCGCGCCTGCTCGCGCGCTTCGACCATCCCAGCCTGGTCAAGGTGTTCCGCTTCTGGGAGGCCAATCACACGGCCTACATGGTCATGCCCCTGTACCGCGGCATGACGCTCAAGCAGGCGCGCGCCCGCATGCGCACGCCGCCGTCCGAGGACTGGCTGCGTCAGCTGCTGTGGTCCCTCATGGGCGCGCTGCGCGTGCTGCACGAGGGGCAGGCACTGCACCGCGACCTCTCGCCGGACAACATCTTTCTGCAGGACCATGGCCCGCCGGTGCTGCTCGACCTCGGGGCCGCGCGTCACACCGTGGGCGCGGGCAGCGACAGACATGCCGCCGTGCTCAAGGTCAACTATGCGCCGCTGGAGCAGTACGGCGCGGCCGGCGCGCTCGAGCAGGGGCCCTGGACCGACCTGTATGCCCTGGGCGCCGTGGTGCATGGCTGCCTGAGCGGCGTCACGCCGCAGCCGGCCACGGCGCGTGCCGAGCACGACCGCATGCCGTCGTTTGCGCGCTTGGCGCGCAGCGTGCACAAACGCTTCGGGCTGGAATATTCGCCGCCCTTCGTCGCCGCCATGGCGCAATGCCTCGCGCTCGATCCCCGGGACAGGCCGCAGTCCGTCGCCGCGTTGATGCAGGCCATGGACATGGTGACCGCGCCCCAGGGGCATGACGAGTTCGACTTTCGCGCCGCCCTGGGTGACGGCGCGGCCGCGCCGCAGGGCGCGGGCGCGCAGGACATGGCCGCGCCCCCGGTGTCGGCCCAGGCGTCCATCCATGCGTCGGCGCATGCCCTGCGCACGGTCGTCTCGCGGCGGGTGTCCGCCATCCTGGCGATGCCCCCCCTGCCGCACGTGCCATCCGTGCAGGTGCCGCAGCGCATTGCCACGCGCTCGCCCGGGCTCGTGATGGGCGCCGCCGCGGCGTCCGCGGCCGCCGTGGTCATCACCGCGGGCAGCCTCTGGTGGGGGGCGGACGAGTCGCAGCCGTATCAGACGCCCGAGAGCGAGATCATCACCGAGGTGGCCGACCCGCCCATGTTGACGGCTCAGCCCCTGGCGCCGCACGAGGGCCCGGCGCGGGCGGTGGACTGGCCGGCCCCGGTCGCAGCGAAGGGCGCCCCCATCATCCTGCCCGCGTCCGACGCCCCGGTGGCCCGGCCCCAGCCCGCGTACCGCGCGGTCGATCCGGCGGCGCAACTGCCCGACTCGGCGACGGTGCGCGCCATACGCGATGCCGCGGCCGTCGCAGCGGCCGCGCCGCAGCGTCCCGCGATGCCGGGGCAGCCCTCGGCGCCGCAGGAGCCGTGCGCCTCGGCCGGTTTCTTTGCGCGTCCCATCTGCCTGCAGCGCGAATGCCAGAGGGCGGAGATGGCCGCCCATCCCGTCTGCGTGGACCTGCGCAGCCACCAGCAGGCCCGGGAGGCCGAGGCCCTGCGGCGCCAGCTCTATACCCAATGAGGCCGGGCCGCTGGCCAGTGCGACGCATTTTTGTATAATGGCGGGCTTCGCAGCGATTCATGGGTCCCGCGGCGAAGCATGCAAGCCACCTAAGAGGCTCCCTTCAGAGGAGCACCGACCGTGGAAAAGGACCGCCAAACCCCTCTTTCAAGAGAAACTCATGACTACTTTCAGCGCAAAGCCCGCTGAGGTCGTGCACGAGTGGTTTGTGATTGACGCGACCGACAAGGTCCTCGGACGAGTAGCCAGCGAAGTTGCTCTCCGTCTGCGCGGCAAGCACAAGGCCATTTACACGCCTCACGTCGACACCGGTGACTTCATCGTCGTCGTCAACGCCTCCAAGCTCAAGGTCACCGGCACCAAGAACCTGGACAAGATGTACTACCGTCACTCGGGCTATCCGGGCGGCATCACGGCCACCAACTTCCGCGACCTGCAGGCCAAGCACCCCGGCCGCGCGCTGGAGAAGGCCGTCAAGGGCATGCTGCCCAAGGGCCCCCTGGGCTACGCCATGATCAAGAAGCTGAAGGTCTACGGTGGCGCGGAGCATCCGCACAGCGCCCAGCAGCCCAAGCCCCTGGCAATCTAAGGAGCCGAGATGATTGGTGAATGGAACAATGGCACCGGCCGTCGCAAGTCCAGCGTCGCCCGCGTGTTTCTGAAGAAGGGTTCCGGCAAGATCACTGTGAATGGCAAGGACATTCAGCAGTACTTCGGCCGCGAGACCTCGATCATGATTGCCAAGCAGCCCCTGGTGCTGACGGGTAACGTCGAGACCTTCGACATCCAGATCAACGTGCACGGTGGTGGCGAGTCCGGCCAGGCCGGCGCCGCCCGCCACGGCATCACGCGCGCCCTGATCGACTATGACGCAGCGCTCAAGCCCCAGCTGAGCGCCGCCGGCTTCGTCACGCGCGACGCCCGCGAGGTCGAGCGCAAGAAGGTCGGTCTGCACTCCGCACGCCGCGCCAAGCAGTTCTCCAAGCGTTAATCCGCTGTTCGGGTTCTGCCCTGCTGCACAAAGCCACCCTCGGGTGGCTTTGTGCGTTCCTGGGAGGCTGCAATGGCCCCAGGGCCTCTGGCGGCAAAGCCAGTGTCAGCGCTGCAATCGCGCCGTTTGCAGTAGCATCCCCAACCGTTTTGAACATTGGAGCAATCCATGAGCGCAGCACAGACAGCCGAAACCGCGATGCCGGATCCCATCCTCTTCACCGACAGCGCCGCCACCAAGGTGGCCGAGCTCATTGCCGAAGAGGGCAATCCCGACCTCAAGCTGCGCGTGTTCGTGCAGGGCGGCGGCTGCTCGGGCTTCCAGTACGGCTTCACGTTCGACGAGATCACCAACGAGGACGACACCGTCATGACCAAGAACGGCGTGTCCCTGCTCATCGACGCCATGAGCTACCAATACCTCGTGGGCGCCGAGATCGACTACAAGGAAGACCTGCAGGGCGCGCAGTTCGTCATCAAGAACCCGAATGCCGAGACCACTTGCGGCTGCGGCTCGAGCTTCTCGGTGCAGGACCAGTAAGCCTTTCGCGCTTCTTTCTGAACCAGCCGCCCCCGGGCGGCTTTTTCATGCGGGGTAGATGGCGCCGAGGATGCGCGCGCCGCGCGCGCCGGTGACGGCCGGCAGGTTGGCCGGTTGGCCCGCCATGCACTGGCGCGCCAGCCAGGCAAAGGCCGCGGCCTCCACCTGCAGCGGAGGCAGACCGTGGCGGGCGGAATCCTCCACGCGCACGCCGGGCAGCAGGGCCTGCAGGCGCGCCATCAGATGGCCGTTGAGCGCGCCGCCGCCGCAGACTATGAGCAGGCCGCAGTCGGGCGCGTGGCGCAGCAGCTCCCGGGCGCAGCTCGCCGCCGTGTATTCGGCCAGCGTGGCCTGTACGTCCTGCGGCCGCGCGCCACCGGCCGCGCGCGCCAGATGGGCCGCGAGCCAGTCGGGGTTGAACAGGTCGCGCCCCGTGCTCTTGGGCGGGGGCAGGGCCAGAAAGGGCTCGGTCAGCAGGGACGCGAGCAGCGCGGGGAGGCTCTGGCCGCCGCGCGCCCAGGCGCCGTCCTCGTCATAGGGCCGGCCCGTGTGGCGCTCGCACCAATGGTCCATGAGGGCGTTGGCCGGGCCGCAGTCAAAGCCCAGCACACCGCCATCGCCGCGCAGAAGGCTGAGGTTGGAGATGCCGCCCAGGTTGAGCACGGCCACCGTGCGCCCGCCCTGGCCAAACACACCCTGGTGAAAGGCCGGCACCAGCGGCGCGCCCTGGCCGCCGGCGGCCACATCGCGGCTGCGCAGGTCGGCCACCACGGTGATGCCCGTGAGCTCGGCCAGCAGGGCGGGGTTGTTGAGCTGCAGCGTGTAGCCTGTGCCGTCGAAGGCCTGGGGCCGGTGGCGCACCGTCTGGCCATGGGCGCCGATGGCGTGGATGGCGCCTGGCGCGAGGTTTGCCCGCTCCAGCAGCTCCTGCACGACGGCCGCGTAGGCGCGCGCCAGTGCGTTGCCGGCCAGGGCGGCCCGGTGCAGCTCGTCCGCACCGCTGGCGTTCAGGGCGAGCAGTTCTGCTCTTAATTCAGGAGCTAATGGCGCCGATGCATGAAGCGCTACACGGCATTTTTCATCTGAAAAACTTGCGAGCACACCGTCGATGCCGTCGAGCGAGGTGCCCGACATCAGCCCGATGTACCACCGCGGCGGCTGCGTCACGCTGGGCCGCTTATTCGGCGCTGGCCTGCATGATCTGCGCGGCAGACGACAACTGCACGCGCATGCCGGCCGCCAGGCGGTTGAAGGCCTGGCGCGCGGCCGCCGGTACGGGTTGGGCGGCCTCGCTCTGCTGGGCGATGGTCATGGGGTCGCGGTGCTCGCCCGCCACGCGGAATTCGAAGTGCAGGTGCGGGCCCGTGGCCCAGCCCGTGGCGCCCACGGCGCCGATCTTCTGGCCCTGTTCCAGCGTCTCGCCCTTGCGCACGTCGATGCGGCTCAGGTGGGCGTAGACGGTGACATGCTCGTTCGCATGCTTGACATAGACCACGTTGCCATAGCCGTTCTGCACGCCGGCAAAGTCCACCACGCCGTCGCCCACGGTGCGCACGGCCGTGCCCGTGGGCGCGGCGAAGTCCGTGCCCAGATGGGCGCGCCAGGTCTTGTGGATGGGGTGCATGCGCATCGCGAAGCCGCTGGAGACGCGCGAGAACTCGACCGGCGAGGTCAGGTAGGCGCGGCGCATGCTCCGCCCGTCCAGCGTGTAGTACGAGCCCTTGGCCGCGCCGGGTGGCTGGAACCAGATGGCGTCGTAGGACTTGTCGCCGTTCTGGAATTCGGCGCTCAGCAAGCGGCCGCTGCGCAGCGGCTCGCCATCGGCCTCCAGGGTTTCGTAGACCACGGAGAAGCGGTCGTTCTTGCGCAGCGCGCGGCTGAAATCGATGGAGCCCGAGAACACATCGGCCAGCTGCACGGCCACGGCGTCGGGGATGCGGGCCTCGTCGGTGGCGGCAAACAGCGAGCTGCGGATGACGCCGCCCGCGAGCCGCGTGCCCACGGTCAGCTTGGCGGTCTCGATGCGCGAGGCAAAGCCGCCGTCCTTCGTGCGCTCGACCACCAGGCGCTGGAACTCGTCGCCCTCGGCCGGAGCCCAGCGCGCCGTCAGGCGCGTGAGGCGATGGTCGTCCGTGGTCTCGGCCGAGAGGGCGCGGCCCGCCCGGCCCAGCAGCTGGTCGCGCACCAGGGCGTTGCCGCGCAGAAACGCGGCCGCGGCCGGGTCGGCGATGCCCATGCGCTGCAGCAGGCTCTCGGCTGTGTCCGAGCTGCGCGAAGTGTCGGAGCGGTAGAGCGCGAACGGCGGCATGTCCACCAGGGCCGAGAGCTGCGCCTCGCCGGCCAGCGACGGCACGACCTGCGACACGATGTTCACGGGCAGCTCGGCCGGATCGGGTGCCAGGGATGCCACGGCGAAGGCGCCGCCGCCTGCGGTGAGCAGCAGGGTGGCGACGGCCGCGGTGATGCGCTTCGGGTGTTGTTGGATCGTCTGCTTGAGCTGGCTGAGCAATAGCAGTCCGGCGGTGGTCAGGCCGTTGGTCAAGAGTCTTACCCCAGGCAGATGTGCTTGCGGGCCGTAGACCGGGGGCACACGGGCGCGCAGGCACAAGGAATGTGGTGATGCCGTGGAAACGGCCCCCAGGCTGTCCGAACGGACGGGGCTACTAGAATCCGCAGCTTGGAAACGCCCGAGAGTATAGCCCTTGGGGTCTAGGTAACACCCTAAAAACCCTTATGAATCAATCCACTGTTACGAAATACCCGGTCACCGATGGCGTAGGGCGGGCGCTCGAAGTCTCACTGCGTGGCGTCGATGAGCTGCTGCCGCGCGAGGACTGGGTGCAGAAGCTGGCGCGTTCCGAGGCCACGGGCCAGCCGCTGCGCATCAAGCTGGGCCTGGACCCGACGGCGCCCGACATCCACATCGGCCACACCGTGGTGCTCAACAAGATGCGCCAGCTGCAGGACCTGGGCCACCAGGTGATCTTTCTGATCGGCGACTTCACCACGCTGATCGGCGACCCTTCCGGGCGCAACAGCACGCGCCCGCCGCTCACGGCCGAGCAGATCAAGGTCAACGCCGAGACCTACTACACCCAGGCCGCCAAGGTGCTCGACCCCGCGCGCACCGAGATCCGCTACAACAGCGAATGGAACGACGCGCTGGGCACGCGCGGCCTGATCCAGCTTGCGGCGCGCTACACCGTGGCGCGCATGATGGAGCGCAACGACTTTCACCAGCGCTTCACCGAGGGCAACTCCATCAGCCTGCATGAGTTCCTCTACCCGCTCTTGCAGGGCTATGACTCGGTGGCCTTGAAGAGCGACCTTGAACTCGGCGGCACGGACCAGAAGTTCAACCTGCTCATGGGTCGCCATCTGCAGCAGGAATACGGCCAGGAGCCGCAGTGCGTGCTCACCATGCCGCTGCTCGTGGGCCTGGATGGCGTGGACAAGATGTCCAAGTCCAAGAACAACTACATCGGCATCACCGAGGACGCCAACACCATGTTCGCCAAGGTGCTGAGCATCTCGGACGAGCTGATGTGGGACTGGTACACCCTGCTGTCCTTCAAGAGCCTGGCCGAGATCGCCGCGCTCAAGGCCGAAGTCGCGGGTGGGCGCAACCCCAAGGACGCCAAGGTGCTGCTCGCCAAGGAGATCACGGCGCGCTTTCACAGCGCGGCCGCGGCCGATGCGGCCGAGCAGGACTTCATCAACCGAGCCAAGGGCGGCATCCCCGACGACATCCCCGAGGTGCAGCTCGCCGGCGCACCGCTGGGCATTGGCGCTGTTCTGAAGCAATCCAACCTCGCGCCCTCGACCAGCGAGGCCAACCGCCTGATCGACGGCGGCGGCGTGCGCGTCGATGGATCGGTGGTCAGCGACAAGGGCCTGAAGCTGGCCGCGGGCAGCTACGTGGTGCAGGTGGGCAAGCGCAAGTTCGCGCGCGTGACGCTCGGCTGACCTCAGCCGCCGCCGCTGACCTCGCCCGCCTCCCCGATCGCGCGGCGCGTGGCCTCGGCCTGCAGCAGCAGCCAGGCGCAGAAGGCCTGCACCTCGGGCCGCTCGCTGCTTCTGGGCCCCGGCACCAGCCAATAGGCCAGGGGCGATGCCAGCCGGTGGCCGGGCAGCACCTCCAGCAGGTCGCCCGTGGCCAGGCTGTGCGCCACCAGCGGGGTGCGCGCCAGCGCCAGGCCCTGGCCGGCCAGGGCCGCCTGGGCGATCTGCTGCGCGTAGTTGAAGTACAGCCAGCGCCGCGGCTGCAGCTGGGCAAGGCCGTGCACCTCGAACCAGCGGCGCCAGGTGATCAGCTCGAAATAGGGCAGGCGGTGCGCGTCGCCGGCCTCGATCAGCGTGAACTGCGCCACATCCGCGGCCTCGCGTATCGGCGTCATGCTCTTGAGCAGCCAGGGGCTGGCCACCACCGCGAGTTGCTCGCCGAACAGCCGCGTCGCCCCCGCCGGCTGGCTGCCGGGCACGTTCGAGCGCAGCGCCAGATCCACGTCGGCCGTCTCCAGATCGACCATGGCGTCGCTCGCGTCGATGCGGATGTCGATGTCCGGGTGCTCGCGCTGGAACTCCTCCATGCGCGGAATCAGCCACATCGAGGCAAAGCTCGCCCAGGTGGCGATCGCCACGCTCTTGCGCCCCGCCTGCTGGCGCACCAGGCGCACGGCCGCGTCCATGCGCTCGAGCGCCGGCGCCACGGCGCGCAGCAGCTGGCCGCCCGCGCCCGTCAGCTCCACGGCGCGCGTGTGGCGCAGGAACAGCGGCACGCCCACCTCGTCCTCCAGCGCCTGGATCTGGCGGCTCACGGCCGACTGGGTCAGCGCCAGCTCCTCGGCCGCGGCGCGAAAGTTCAGGTGCCGGGCCACGGCCAGAAACGCGCGCCAATGACCGACGGCCACGGGCCGCGTGCGCAGATGGGTGGTGGAGACAGGGGGCGCTTTCATGGCCGTCGATGATGCCGCAATTGATGCGGGAATGGAATCTATGAGGCGCCGCGCTTTCATTGGACGCATGGCCCATGCCGGGCGCAAACTGGCGCCACGCAAACGCTTTCAGGAGACCATCATGAGCGCGGTACATGTTCTCAATTCGCAACAATCCCAGGGCCACGGCCGCTGCCTTCTCGCCGTCGGCACGACGCGCAGCCTGCTCCTCCGGCACGCCATGCAGCTGCACGTGCTCGCCGGTCGCGCGTGGGTGACGCTGGACGACGGCCCGCATGGCTGGCATGAGGGCTCGGGCGACCTGCTGCTGCGGCCCGGCCAGAGCCTCGCCCTGGCGCCGGGCCGCCATGTCGTGATCGAGCCCCTGGGCCACGAGGCGCTGCAATACCAATGGCTCCGCCCGGCCGTGGCCCGGTCTGCGGGTCGCCAGGTGGCCGGCATCGAGCCCGCGACCTGCCCCGCCTGAAGCTTGTTGACGCTGTGCGGCCCGGGTGGCGCCGGATAATGCGAGGTTTGTCGGCGGGCATGGGGCCCGCCGGCCAGAGCCGATTTGCCACCACATTCACCACACATGACAGCACTGGACATCATCATCATGGCCGCGGGCAAGGGCACGCGCATGAAAAGCCGCACCCCCAAGGTATTGCAGCGCCTGGCCGGCCGGCCGCTGCTGCACCATGTGCTGGACCAGGCGGCCAGCCTGCAGGCGCGGCGCGTGGTGGTGGTCACGGGCCATGGCGCTACAGAAGTACAAGCTGCCTGCACAGGTGGGACGGGCGCTGGAGGCCAATTTGACCTGTGTTTTGTGCGCCAGGAGCCGCAGCTCGGCACCGGCCACGCCGTGCAGCAGGCCGTGCCACGGCTGGCCGGCGACGGCATGGTCGTCGTGCTCTCGGGCGACGTGCCGCTGACCCAGGCAGCCACGCTCGCTGCCTTGGTCGATGCCGCGGGCGGCGAGCGCCTGGCGCTGCTCACCGTCACCCTGCCCGACCCCACGGGCTACGGCCGCATCGTGCGCGGCGCGCAGGGCACCGTGCAGCGCATCGTCGAGCACAAGGACGCCAGCGCCGAAGAGCGCGCTATTCAAGAGATCTACAGCGGCATCATGGCCGTGCCCGCGCGCCTGCTGGCCGGCTGGCTTGCGCGCCTGACGAATGACAACGCCCAGGGCGAGTACTACCTGACCGACATCGTCGCCATGGCCGTGCAGGATGGCGTGCCCGTGGTGGCGCACCGCATCACGGACGCGCTGCAGGTCGCCGGCGTGAACAGCCCCGTGCAGCTGGCAGAACTGGAGCGCGCGCACCAGCTGCGCCAGGCCACCGCCCTCATGGAGCAGGGCGTGCGCCTGATGGACCCGGCGCGCTTTGACCTGCGCGACGACGCGCGCGGCCGCCGCGCCGAGCTCCTCTGCGCGCAGGACGTGGAGATCGACGTCGGCTGCATCTTCACGGGCCGCGTGGAGCTGGGCGAGGGCGTGCAGATCGGCGCGCACTGCCACATCAGCAACGCGCGCATCGCCGCGGGCGCCGTCATCCACCCCTACACCCATATCGACGGCGAAAAGGCCGGCGCCCAGGTGGGCGAGGGCGCGCTCGTCGGCCCGTTCGCGCGCCTGCGCCCGGGCGCCGACCTGGGGCGCGAGGTGCACATCGGCAACTTCGTCGAGGTCAAGAACTCCAGCCTGGCCGCCGGCGCCAAGGCCAACCACCTGGCCTACCTGGGCGACGCCACCGTGGGCGAGCGTGTCAACTACGGCGCGGGCAGCATCACCGCCAACTACGACGGCGCGAACAAGCACCGCACCGTGATAGAGGCCGACGTGCACGTGGGCAGCAACTGCGTGCTGGTCGCGCCCGTCACCCTGGGCGCGGGCGGCACCGTGGGCGGCGGCTCCACCATCACCAAGGACACGCCCCCCGGCGCCCTGAGCGTGGCGCGCGGCAAGCAGGTCAGCATCGCGGGCTGGCAGCGCCCGGCCAAGCAGGCCAGGTGACGCCGGCCTTCCCTGACTCCCAAACTCCCTCTCCCCCCTGGGGGAGAGGGCAGGGGTGAGGGGGTAGTTTGAGCGCCACGCTCATGAAAAACACCCTCACCCCAGCCCTCTCCCGCCCGCGGGAGAGGGAGCGACAGCCCCCATTCCCCGCCACCCCATGACGGACGACGCCCCCCCACCCACCCTCGCCACCCTGCAGGCCGAGCTGGCCGCCGCGCACGAACAGATCGCCCGCATGAGCGCCGCGCAGGAGGACTATCTGCGCGGCGTCTCGCACGACCTGCGCGCGCCGCTGCGTCATGTCACCTCCTACGGCGCCCTCGTGCGCGAGCTGCTGCAGGAGCTCCCCGCAGGCCAGCACCCCCAGGTGGACGAGGCGCTGGACTTCCTCGCCACCATGGAGCAGTCCGCGCGCCGCATGGCCCTGATGATCGACGGCCTGCAGGCGATATCGCGCGCCCAGCGCGCGCCGCTGCGGCTGCAGGGCGTGGACCTGGGCGCCGCCGTCGATCAGGCGCGCGCCGCCCTGGGCAGCGCGGTCGAGGGCCTGCAATGGCACATCGCCCCCGCCATGCCCGCCGTGCAGGCCGATGCCGAGCAACTCGCCCAGCTGCTGACGGAGCTGCTGGCCAACGCCCTCAAGTTCACGTGCGGCGTGGCCGAGGCGCAGGTCACCATCCATGCCCAGGCGGCGGCGCCGGGGCGCGTGCACATCACCGTGCAGGACAACGGCGTGGGCTTTGACGATGCGCGCGCCGGGCAGCTGTTCGGCGTCTTCCAGCGCCTGCACCGCGAGGCCGACTTTGCCGGCGTGGGCGCCGGCCTTGCGCTGTGCCGCGCCATAGCCCAGCGCCACGGCGCCACCATAGGCGCCACGGCCCGGCCCGGCGCCGGCTGCCGCATCACGCTCGACTGGCCTGCGGCCTGAACGCCCCCGGGAGCGCCCCGGGAGCGCCGGCATTCTGCCGGCACCCAAGCATCGACACCGCAGGCCCGGCACCACCGCAGAGGGCACAGGTATCTACACAGGTTTTCCATGGAAGGCTTCACCATGCTGACGGGGCTGGCGGCCGCTTCTCCCTCTACACCAAAGCGTAGAGGGATCTGATCAGGCACATACCTCAGATCACCGTCATTCCGGCTTTCGCCGGAATGGCGTGGTATTCCTAGGTGCCCTCTGAGGCATCTCAAAAATCAGGCAAAAATGGGCTCCAGCCCTTGCCCGGCAAGCGTCGGCAGCTATCTTTATTGCTGCGCAGCCTGACTGCCGCCACCCGCAGGCAGCAGCGCCGCCACCTGCCGCGCCGCAATCGCATGGCCATGCGCCGCGGCCCTGGCCACCCACATCAGGGCCTGGGCGTCGCGCTCGGCCGCATCGCACAGCCCGGCCGCGTGCAGCAGGCCCAGCCAGTGCATGGCGTCGGCCTCGCCCTGGTCGGCGGCGCGGGTCAAAAAATGCAGGGCAGGCCCCAGGTGGGCGGTCGCGTCCTCGGGGCCGCGCAGGGCGGCCAGCGCAAACAGCGCGCCCAGCTCGGCCTGGGCAGCCGCCTCGCCGTGGTCGGCGCGCACCAGCAGCGCGACCTCCGCCTCGCCCAGCGGCAGCGCCAGCGCCGGCAGCACCGCATCGACCGCCACCAGCGCCCGCCCGCGCTCATCGCCCAGGCGCGGCACGGCCCCTTCCTCGATGCGCCGCTGCCAGGTGCGCAGGCTGCGCCCCGTGAGCACGGCGGCGGTGTGCAGGCTGATGCAGGGGGCGGTGGGCGCAATGGACATGGGGCGATTCTATGGGGCGCACCCGCCAGATGTTGGTGTCGCGCAAAATTTGCGACATGTCGCAACCGTTTGTCGCAACATGGCAGCGACGTAACGTGATGTGTCCTTTTGTGTTGACGACAAATGGATACATCTGGCCCGCAGGCACGGCGCCGCAGGCTGGCACGGCGCTTGCGTTGCAGTCTGCGTCCGGGCCCCGTGCCCGTTTTTCAAAGAGGAGTTTGCAATGAAAACGCAACTGCAAAAGGGCTTTACCCTGATCGAACTGATGATCGTGGTGGCGATCATCGGCATTTTGGCTGCCGTGGCCTTGCCGGCGTATCAAGACTACACCGTGCGCTCCAAGGTCTCGGAGGTGCTCATTGCTGCATCCTCGCCCAAGAGCCTGATCAGCGAAGCCTTCCAAAGCGACAGCCTGGCCGGCGTGACCGCTGCGGCGACGGAATACAACGCCCGCCCTGCCGCCGAGAAGACCAGCAAGTTCGTTGGTGGCATCACGATCGATACCGCAACCGGCGATATCACCGTGACCACGGCTGCTGCGGCCACCTCCGGCCTGCCGACCGACGCCGCTGGCACGAACGTGGTGTTTCGGCCGAATGTGAACAACGTTGCGTTGGCCGCTGGTGCCACGGGTGCCATCGACTGGGCCTGCACCTCGTCTACCAACACCACGTCGACCGCGCGCGGCTTGGGCAACAACGCTGTCGCGCCTGCGACCCCCCTGCCCGCCAAGTACGCACCGTCCGAGTGCCGTTAATGGCCAGCCGCCATGCCCTTGCGCATGGCGTTGGCTCAACGAACCACCCCGCTGCGGCGGGGTTTTTCATGGCCGCGCCGCAGGCCGTGGCACGCACGGCACGGCGGCTGCCCCAGGCGCGGCCATTCCCTTTCACGCCCTTGACCCGCAGGAGCATGGCCATGCACCAGCACCCCCGCCCCCACGCCCACCCACACAGCGGCTTCACCCTGATCGAGCTGATGATTGTGGTGGCCATCATCGGCATTCTGGCCGCCATTGCCCTGCCGGCCTATCAGGACTACACCACGCGCGCCAAGATCACCGAGGTCATGGTGGCCGGCACCTCGGCCAAGGCGGCGGTGACCGAGGCCTTCCAGACCGGCGGCGTGGGCGCCGTGACCGGCCTGGCCAATGAATACAACGCCCGCCCGGTGGCGCAAAAACGCTCCAAGTTCGTGGCCAACATCCAGATGCACACCACCCAAGGCATTGTGACGGTGACCACCGCTGGCGCAGCCTCGGGCCTGCCGGGCGACGCCCAGGGCCGCACGCTGATCTTCACGCCCAATGTGCGGGGCGCCCTGATTGCTCCGGGTGTGACCGGCGCGCTGGACTGGGCCTGCGCCTCCAGCACCCGCGCCACGGCCACCAACCGGGGGCTGGTGAGCGGCACTGGAACCCTGCCCGCCAAGTACGCGCCGGCGGAATGCCGTTGATTGTTGGCCTGCCTGTCTGCCTGCCTGTTTGCCTTCATGCCCGCTTCGGATTCCCGCCTGCGTTTTGCCGTTCGCTATGCGCTGCGCCACTTATTGATTTCCCTGGTGGTGGCCTTGGCCTCTGCCGCCTTGGTCTATGGCCTGCTGTACCCGCAGCCTTGGCAGACTATGTTGGGCGTAGGGAGCATTTTTGTCTTGCTGCTCGGGGTGGATGTGGTGTGTGGGCCGCTTCTGACCCTGATCCTGGCCAGCCCGCGCAAATCGCTGCGCGAGCGCTGGCTGGATTTTTCGCTCGTCGGCCTGGTGCAGTTGGCCGCGCTGCTCTACGGCCTGCACAGCCTGTGGCTGGCGCGCCCGGTGGTGCTGGCGTTTGAGACCGATCGCCTGGTCATCGTCACCGCGCCCGAGGTGCAAACCGACCATCTGCCCCAAGCCCCTGCGGGGTTGCAGCGCCTGCCCTGGTGGGGCGTGCAGCAGGTGGGCACGCGCAAGGCGGCAGGCAGCGACGAGTTCATGCGCAGCGTGGAGCTGGGCCTGCAAGGCATCAGCCCGGCCATGCGCCCAGATTGGTGGCAGCCCTGGCCAGCCGCACAAGCCGCGATGAACCAGCGCGCCAAACCCATCACCGAACTGCTGGCGCGCCGCCCGCAGGACGCCGCCACCCTGCAGGCCGCCATCGACAAAACCGGCCTTGCGCCCGCACAACTGCGCTACCTGCCCCTGACCAGCAGCAAGACCAAAGACTGGGTGGCTCTGTTGGATGAGCAACTGCACATTGTGGGTTATGCGCCGGTGGACGGCTTTTTGGATTGACTTGGCTGGGCCCGTATTCCAATTGCCCCCTTTGGAATAATTGGGGTCGGATTACAACTTATTGCGTGGCGGTCTCAACTCCGAAGTGCAACACCCGCACCCGGGGTAATGTACGCAAATGGGATCGACATACACGCACTTGCAGCCTGAAGAGAGAATGACGCTGGCCTCGCTGCACCAGCAGGGCTGGAGCCTCAGGGCCATTGGCAAGCTGCAAGGGCGCAGCCCCAGCACCATCAGCCGCGAGCTGCGGCGCAATGCCTGCGAAGGCAGCTACGCCAGCGCAGTGGCCCAACGCCTGTGCACGCAGCGACGCATTGACTCCCGCCCCTTGCCCAAACTGCATGGCGATGGTTGTCTGTGGTACCTGGTGAGCACCATGCTCAGCTGGTTGTGGTCGCCTCAGCAAATTGCCCGCACACTCAAGCGCATGTACCCCAACGATTCGGCCATGCACGCCAGCCACGAGAGCATCTACACCGCCATCTATGCCTACCCGCGAGGGGAGTTGCGTCGCCAGCTCATCTCGCTCTTGCGCCAGGGCAAGAGTACGCGCCGCCCCCGGTCGGCGGGCCAGGACAGGCGCGGGCAGATTCCCGACATGGTCTCTATCCATGTGCGCCCGCCCGAGGTCAATGACCGCGTGATGCCGGGCCACTGGGAGGGCGACCTGATCAAGGGAGCGGGTAACAAGTCTGCTGTGGGCGTGTTGGTGGAGCGTTCGACCCGCCTGGTACTGCTGTGCAAGATGCCCGACGCTTCGGCCGAGAGTGCGCTTGCCGCGTTTACCAACAAGCTGCGCCAGATCGCCGAGCCCATGCGCCAGACGCTCACCTACGACCAAGGCAAGGAGATGGCGCGGCACAAGGAGCTCGCGGCGGCCACGGGCATGCGCGTGTACTTCTGCGATCCGCACAGCCCTTGGCAGAAGGGCAGCTGCGAAAACACCAATGGCTTGCTGCGCCAGATGCTGCCCAAGGGCACAGACTTGAGCGTGCATGACCAGGATGCGCTGGACTCCATGGCCGACTTGATGAACAACCGGCCCAGGCAGACGCTGGGCTGGGACTCGCCCTATCAGGCGTTCCAGAAATTCATGGCCGCCATCAACGAGAAAAACGCAGCTACCATTCATTGAATATCAACCAGTGGTGTTGCACTTCGGAGTTGAGACCGCCCGTTGACAGGGTCACCAAATGTTCCGGCCCTGCGCCGGGAACGGCGTTCAGGCTCAACCGGGCGTCAAAGCTGACAAAGCGGCATTGATGGCGAACCGCCAGGCCCAGCAGGTAGCTGTCGGTAATCTGCCGGTGACCCAGCAGGTGCTGCCAGTGCAACTGGCCGGCGTCCAGCAGGCTGTAGTCGTCGGCGACAAAGGCGTGTGCCGGGTGGGCCGCGGCCTGCGCCAGACGGCTGGCGACTGCGGCCAGTGGCAGGGCTTGGGGGTAGGCGGGCTGGCTCATGATGCGCAGGCAGCCGTTTTGCGTCAGGGGGCAGGAGGCCCAGCCGTGGGAAATCTCTTGCTGCAGCCATTGCGTGGCACGCGCGTGGTGCATGTGTGCCGCATCGAGCAGGGCGATCAGGACGTTGATATCCAGCAGCGCGCGCATGGTCTAAACACCGTCGGCATCGCGCAGGCGGTCGATCAGCTCGTTGCTGACCACGACCCCGCGTGGCTCAAAGGGTACAAAGCCCGTGGCCGTGGCCGCGTCGGCGGCTTGAGGTGCCCCATGACCCGTAAGCGCCTGGCGCACCAGGCGCGAGATGACCTTGCCCAGGCTGGTGTTCTCACTGCGGGCAATTTCCTTGGCGGCGACCAGGGTGTCGTATTCCAGATCAATCGTGGTGCGCATGAAGTGTCTCCTTCTTCCGCTGTAGCGTTGCGCCATGATTCTAAATCATCATGATGCGATCGCATCGTGGCGGAGGATTTGGGCCGGAGGAGTATTGGGGTCGGATTCCAATTTCAGAATGGACCGGTGCTGCCGCGCCACCAGCGCTCCTGACTATCCGCTCACCTCTGGCCCAGTCTGCTTTCGAGTTGCCGCAGCCTCTGGCGCAGCGCTGCCACTTCCTCGATCAGATCGGTGGTGAGGGCGGCGAGCTCGGGGTCGGCGCCGAAGCTCTCTTCCAGCCGCGCCAGGCGCCGCGCGCGCAGCACGGTGGTGCTGGCAAACAGCCAGTGGCCGCCGGTCTGCTCGGCCTGCAGCAGGCCGGCGTCGAGTCGTGCCATGACCCAGTCGGGCGGCATGCAGCAGCTGCGCGCGAGGTCGTCCAGGGTCAGGCGGGTGGGGTCGTCCAGCAGCTCGGCCAGGGCATTGTCAAGAAAGTGGGGCATGTCAGGCTCCTTGGGTGCCATGCACGCCCTGTGTGGCGCGGGGCTTGAATTGCGGGAAGGCCTGGGCGAAGGCGCGGTACGCCTGCTGCTGGGCCGGCGTGGTGGCGGCGGGCAGGGCGACGTGCAGCTCCAGGTACAGGTCGCCGGGCGTGGCGGCGGGGATGCCGCGCTCTTTGAGGCGCAGCTTGCGGCCGCTCTTCCAGCGCGGCGGCACTGTGACTTCCACGGTGTTGCCGCCGGGTGTCTGGACCTCGATGGCGCCGCCAAGCTCGGCCTCCCACGGTGCGAGGGCGACGCTCTGGTAGACGTCGCGATCCTCGGCGCGCCAGCGGGCGTCGGGTTTGAACTGCACCTCCAGGAACAGGTCGCCGGCGGGCGCACCGGCCAGGCCCGGGCCGCCCTGGCCCGAGAGGCGTATGAGCTGGCCCGCGCGCACGCCCTTGGGGATGGTGACCTGCAGCTGCCGCTCCTGGCCGACGAGGCGGCCGTCCGCGTCCAGGTGGGCGCCGTGCAGGGTGAGCACGCGCTGGGCGCCGTGGTAGGCGTCCTGCAGGTCGAGCTCGATGCTGGCGTGGTGGTCGCGCCCGCGCTGGCGTGGCTGGCCGGCGCCGTCGCCGCGCTGGGCATGCCGGGCGCGGGCGGCGCGGCCGAAGAGCTGCTCGAAGAAGTCGCTGAACTCGGCGCCGTCCATACCCTCGGCGCCCGGCGCGCCGGTGAATTCGAAGCCGGCGTCCCAGTGGGGTGGCGGGCGGAAGTCCTGGCCCGGGCGGTGGGGTACCTCGCGGCCCAGGGCGTCGTAGGCGGCGCGTTTTTCGGGGTCGGACAGGACGGTGTTGGCCTCGTTGACCTCGGCCATGCGCGCGGCGGCGTCGGGTTCCTTGCTCACGTCCGGGTGGTACTTGCGCGCGAGCTTGCGGTAGGCGCGCTTGATGTCATCCGCGCTGGCGTCGCGTGCCACGCCGAGGATGGCGTAGTAGTCCTTGAACTCCATGTGTCCTCCATGCCGGGCTTCAGGCTGCGAGGGTGGGGGCGATGGGGGCTTTGGTCAAGGGGCGGGCGTGGGCAGGACGGCAGCCGTCTTTTGGTGCACTCTTGTTTTGATAGCTTCTGACGCCTGTCAGGTAAGGGCTATGGCTAGTTTTGGCTCAAACTTTGCGCGCTGTGTGGCAAAGAAGGCCTTGACGTTGCGCACGTTGGCGTCCTGCGAGAACAGGCGTTGCGTCAGCGCCAGGTAGCCCGGCATGTCGCGCATGTGCACGACGAGCACGAAGTCCGGCCCCGGCGATACGCGCCAGCATTGCTGCACGGCTGCTTCCTGCACGGCGCGGGCCTGGAAGGCGTCGAGGTGCTCCACGCCCTGACGGTCGAGGGTGACCTCGACGATGGCCGTCAGGCCGTGGCCCTGCAGCGCGGCGAGCCGGTCGGGCTGCAGCAGCGCGACCTGGCGCTCGATCAGGCCGGCGGCCTGCAGCCTGCGCACGCGGCGCAGGCAGGTGGGGGGCGAGACATGCACGCGCTCGGCCAGCGCCTGGTTGGTGAGGGAGGCGTCGGTCTGCAGCAGGTCGAGCAGCTGCAGGTCAATGGCGTCGACTTCGAAATCAGATTCCATGCGTGCAATATAAATGACCAAATATTTCTACAACAATTGTCAATGAAATAATGAGTCACTGATACTTAAAAATAGAATAAAAATTTCCTTACATATTGCATAGTATCGGCCGATTCACAGCTAAGGCTGTTTTCGCAGGAGTGTTTTCTTATGTGCGGCATCGTCGGCGCGGTATCCACGCGCAACATCGTTCCCATCCTGGTGCAGGGCCTGCAGCGGCTGGAGTACCGTGGCTACGACTCGTGCGGGGTGGCCGTGCACGAGGCCAGCCTGGGTCAGCAGCCGGGCGGCGGCCTGCGCCGCGCGCGCAGCACGGCACGCGTGGCCGAGCTGCTGGCGCAGGTGACGCAGGATGATCTGCAGGGCGCCACCGGCATCGCCCACACGCGCTGGGCCACGCATGGCGCGCCCGCGGTGCACAACGCCCACCCGCATTTCAGCCATGGCGCGGGCGCGGCGCCTGCCGATACGGCGCGCGCCGGCCGCGTGGCGCTGGTGCACAACGGCATCATCGAGAACCACGAGGAGCTGCGCGCGCAGCTGCAGGCGCGCGGCTATGTGTTTTCCAGCCAGACGGATACCGAGGTCATCGCCCATCTGGTGGACAGCCTGTACGACGGCGATCTGTTCCAGGCCGTGCGCGCCGCCACGGCGCAGCTGCATGGCGCGTTTGCCATTGCCGTGATCCACAAGGACGAGCCGCATCGCGTGGTGGGCGCGCGTGCGGGATCGCCCCTGGTGCTGGGTGTGGGCGAGGGCGAGAACTTCCTCGCCAGCGACGCCATGGCGCTGGCTGGTGTGACCGACCAGATCGTCTACCTGGAGGAGGGCGACCTGGTGGACCTGCAGCTCGGCCGCTACTGGATCACCGGGCCGGGTGGCCAGCCGCTGCCCGAGGGCAGCCGCCCGGTGCGCACGGTGCACGCCCACAGCGGCGCGGCCGAGCTCGGGCCTTATCGCCACTACATGCAGAAGGAGATCTTCGAGCAGCCGCGCGCCATTGCCGACACGCTGGAGGGCATGCAGGGCATCGTGCCCGAGCTGTTCGACGGCGCGGGTCAGCATGGCCAGCCGGGCACGGCGGCCTGGCGCGTGTTTCAGGAGGTGGACTCGGTGCTCATCCTGGCCTGCGGCACGAGCTACTACAGCGGCTGCACGGCCAAGTATTGGCTGGAGGCGATTGCCGGCATCCCCACGCAGGTCGAGGTGGCGAGCGAATACCGCTACCGCACCAGCGTGCCCAACCCGCGCACGCTGGTGGTGACCATCAGCCAGTCCGGCGAGACGGCGGACACGCTGGCCGCGCTGCGCCACGCGCAAGGCCTGGGCATGAAGCACACGCTGACCATCTGCAACGTGGCCACGAGCGCCATGGTGCGCGAGTGTGCGCTGACCTATGTGACGCGCGCCGGCGTCGAGATCGGGGTGGCGTCGACCAAGGCCTTCACCACGCAGCTCGCGGGCCTGTTCCTGCTGACGTTGGCGCTGGCGCAGTCCAAGGGGCGGCTGAGCGAGGAGCGAGAGGAGCAATACCTCAAGGCCATGCGCCATCTGCCCGCCGCGCTGCAGGCCGTGCTGGCGCTGGAGCCGCAGATCATCAGTTGGGCCGAGGACTTCGCGAAGCAGGAGAACGCGCTGTTCCTGGGCCGCGGCGTGCATTACCCGGTGGCGCTGGAGGGCGCGCTCAAGCTCAAGGAGATCAGCTACATCCATGCCGAGGCCTATCCCGCGGGCGAGCTCAAGCATGGCCCGCTGGCCCTGGTCACGAGCAGCATGCCCGTGGTCACGGTGGCGCCCAACGACGAGCTGCTGGAGAAGCTCAAGAGCAACATGCAAGAGGTGCGCGCGCGCGGCGGTGTGTTGTACGTGCTGGCCGACGCCAACACCAACATCGAGAGCAGCGAGGGCATGCACGTGATCCGCATGCCCGAGCACTATGGCGCCCTGTCGCCGCTGCTCCATGTCGTCCCCCTGCAGCTGCTCGCCTACCACACGGCCTGCGCACGCGGTACGGACGTGGACAAGCCCAGAAACCTTGCCAAGAGCGTGACTGTCGAGTGACGGCCCTGAGTCCTGGGGCTGTGTCCAGGCGGGCATTGGTGATTCAGGGGCGGCCTGCCGTCAGGATGAGGGTCTGGATGTAACTTTTTCGGCTTTAACGCATGGATGACATTTGCTTTGTTTTGGCCGGTGAGGTCATCGGTTATGCTGCGCCGCATCAAGAACTCGAATCGTCTCGTGCGCGTGCTCATCCGGGGATGAGCGCCGTGGGCGTCCGGGGCTCGTCCCGGATGGCCTTTTTCTTTCCCGATTGAAGGATTGCCTGCAGCTCATGTTGATACAGCCAGTAGTCTTGTCGGGTGGTTCGGGCACGCGCCTGTGGCCGCTGTCGCGCGAGAAATATCCCAAGCAGTTGCTCACCTTCCTGGGGGAGGATTCCCTGTTGCAGGCGACATTGCGTCGTCTGGAGGGTTTGAGCGGTCTGCGCATGGCGCCCGATCTGGTGGTGTGCAACGACGAGTACCGCTTTGTGGTGGCCGAGCAGTTGCGGCTGATCGGCAGGCAGGGGCGCATCGTGCTCGAGCCCGTTGGTCGCAACACCGCGCCTGCCTTGACGCTGGCGGCATTGGCGGCGCAGTCGCAGGGTGACGACCCCGTGCTGCTGGTCATGCCTGCGGACCATGTGGTGACCGATGTGGCGGCGTTTCAGGCGGGCGTGCAACATGCGGCCCGTCTGGCGCAGGACGGGTGCATCGTCACCTTCGGCATCACGCCGGATCGGCCGGAGACGGGGTACGGCTACATACAGGCCGGCGCCGCAGTGGATGCCGAGGGCTCTCGAAGCATCGCGCGATTTGTCGAAAAGCCCGACCGCGCCACGGCGGAGCGCTACCTGCAGGAGGGCAACTACTTCTGGAACAGTGGCTTGTTCGTGCTGCGCGCATCGGTGTGGCTGAATGCCTTGCGCCTGTGCCGGCCGGACATCCTGCAGGCATGCGAGGCCGCGTGGGCAGGCGGCGCTGCCGACATGTCGTTTCAGCGCGTGGATGCCGAGGCGTTTGCCGCATGTCCGAGCGATTCCATCGACTATGCCGTGATGGAGCGACTGGCTGGCGGGCAGGCGGTGGCGGGAATGCCACAGGGGGTGGTGCTGCCGCTGTCCGCTGGGTGGTCCGACGTGGGGGCATGGGATGCGCTGTGGCAGATCCTTCCCAAGGACGAGGACGGCAACGTGGCACGCGGAAGGGTGATGCTGCAAGGGTGTACGGATACGCTCGCCATGTCTTCGGGCCGGCTTCTCGCATGCGTCGGCGTCAAGGGGCTTGTGGTGGTGGAGACGCCCGATGCGGTGCTGGTGGCCGATCAGCGTCACACCCAGGATGTCAAGCAGATCGTGGAGCGCCTCAGGCGCGAGGGTAGCGCCGAAGGCCTGCTGCACCGCAAGGTCTACCGTCCCTGGGGTTGGTACGACGGCGTCGATGCCGGCGAGCGCTTTCAGGTCAAGCGCATCATGGTCAAGCCCGGCGGCACGCTGTCGCTGCAGATGCACCACCATCGGGCCGAGCACTGGATCGTGGTACGCGGTACGGCGCGTGTCACCAAGGGGGAGGAGGTGTTTTTGCTGACGGAGAATCAGTCAACCTACATACCCGTGGGTGTGACGCATCGCCTGGAGAATCCCGGCCGCCTCGATCTGGAGATGGTCGAGGTGCAGTCTGGCTCCTACCTTGGAGAGGATGACATCGTGCGCCTGGGCGACGTGTACGGGCGCTGATTCACGCAGAGTCTCGTTTTCACGAGCATGCAACGGTATCGCTTGCCCGCATATTGCGAGTGTTTACGCACAGCAGGTGTTCAGATATCCTGTTGTGACATTTTGTTAGTGTCACTATAAATTTTGTATCGGAGTGGTTCCATGCATCGATTTGTTTCCGGACTAATGGGTTCTCTGGTTCGTGCGGCGGCCGTGCTCGTCGTTGCTGCAGGTGCCGTCGGCTGTGCCAGTACTGGCAGCTATCCGCCGGCGCCGACCAATGCGGCCACGCCGGATTACAACTACATCGTGGGGCCCGGCGACATGCTCAACATCATCGTCTGGCGAAATCCCGATCTGTCGATGTCGGTGCCCGTGCGTCCGGACGGTCAGGTGTCGACCCCCCTGATCGATGGCCTGGTGGCGCAGGGCAAGACCTCGGCGCAGATCGCACGCGACGTGGAGAAGGAGCTTTCGAAATACGTGCGCGATCCTGTGGTGACCGTCATCGTGACCTCGTTTGTCGGTCCCTACAGCGAGCAGATTCGCGTGGTCGGTGAGGCGGCCAAGCCGCAGTTCCTGCCCTACACGCAGAAGATGACCGTGCTCGATGTGATGATTGCCGTCGGGGGCCTCACGGACTTTGCCGATGGGAACAACGCCACCCTGGTGCGCGCAAGAGAGAACAACAAGCGCTACACCGTCCGCCTGAATGACCTCGTCAAGCGCGGCGACATCGGTGCCAACGTGGAAGTGTTGCCGGGCGACATTCTGATCATCCCCCAGGGCTGGTTCTGACCGAGTTTGAGATTTGCTAGGCGCCCTGGCGCCATTTAGGGAAGAGGATGAACGAGCTTCTGGGTCAAATCACTACCGTTGCGCGCGGTATGTGGATCTACCGCCGGATCGCAATGGTTGTGGTCTGGCTGGTCGGCGCGATTGGCGCGATGGTCGTGCTTTCCATGCCCGATCACTATCAGGCATCGGCACGTGTGTACGTGGACACGCAAACCATTTTGCGTCCGCTCATGACGGGTATTGCCGTGCAGCCCAACATTGAGCAGCAGGTGTCCATGCTCAGCCGTACGCTGATCAACCGCCCTACGGTGGAGCGGTTGGTTCGTATGGCGGATCTGGACCTTGGCGCGCATTCCAAGGCGTCGACCGATGCCGTGGTGGATGCTGTCACCAAGGCCATCAGCATCAAATCCACGGGGCGCGACAACCTCTACACTCTGTCCTACCGGGACACAAGTCCCGACAAGGCCCAGCGGACGGTGCAGGCGCTGTTGACGATCTTCGTCGAGTCCAGCCTCGGAGCCTCGCGCCAGGACTCGGAGAGCGCACGCCGTTTTCTTGATGAGCAGATCAAGGCATACGAGACCAAGCTGTCCGATGCAGAGGGTCGCCTCAAGGCCTTCAAGCTGCGCAACATCGAGATGCAGTCCGAAGGGGGGCTGGATACTGCTGGGCGCGCCGCAGAAATCGACAGAACGCTGAGTCAGGCCAGGCTGGAACTGCGTGAGGCGGAAAGCTCTCGTGCGGCCATCGCACGTCAGCTCGATTCTCTGCGGACGCAGGTGGCGAAATCGTTGGGTGGCCCAGCGTCCGAGGTGCAGACCCCCGAGCTTGATGCCCGGATCAGCGCGCAAAAGCAGAACCTGGACACCTTGCTGCAGCGTTACACGGATGGGCATCCCGATGTGGTCAGGGCCAGAGCCTTGATTGCCGAGCTGGAGGCACAAAAGCGCAAGGAAATCGAGGAACTGCGGCGCAAGGTGGAGCAAGGCGGGGTCATGCCTGCGACACAGAACAATCCGGCGGTGCAGGAAATGACGCGTGCCTATGCGGCCGCGGAAGTGCAGGTGGCATCGCTGCGGGCGCGCGTGGTCGAGTTCGAGGACCGTGCGCGGCGCATGCATGAGCAACTCAAGCTGGCACCTCAGCTCGAGGCTGAACTGGCTCAGCTCAATCGGGACTATGAGGTGCACCAGAAGAACTACCACGACCTGGTGGCTCGTCGCGAATCGGCTCTGATGTCGGGCAAGTTGGAGAACACGTCGAACGTGGCCGAGTTCCGCGTGATTGACCCTCCGCGCGTGGAGCCGAAGCCCGTGGCTCCCAACCGCTTGTTGTTGCTGCCGGTGGCATTGCTTGCCGCCATCGCGGCGGGCTTGGGCGTGGCGTTCTTGCTGAGTCAGCTCCGTCCGGTGTTCTTCGATGCAGCGACCTTGCGGCAGGTGACGCAATTGCCGTTGCTGGGCGTCGTCGGATTGATCCCCAACGAAGAACGGCGGCGACATGAATCGCGCAGCATGAAACGATTCATCGTGGCCAGCGTGGCTTTCTTGTTGCTCTACGCGGGTGGCATGGCGGCGCTGTCCATTCGCACAGGCCTTCTGCGGTGACAAACAACTATGACAAGTTCCATTGAAAAGGCAGCCCAGAGGCTGGAACAACTGCGCAAGGCTGGTGCCGTGCTGCCCGGCGACAAGGTCGCGTCTACCGGCGTTGCCGCGTCTGAGGCACCCGTGCTTTCGCGGGGGACCCCTGCGCCCCACGCCGGGGTGGATTCGCACACCGCCTTGGCCGAGCATGGTCGCTCGAAATCGGTGCAATTGGATCTGACGGCGTTGACTGCCAATGGCTTTGTCACGCCCAATGCCCCGCGCTCTGCGACGACAGACCAATATCGTGTCATCAAGCGCCCATTGCTGGACAACGCAACCGGCAAGGGCGCGAGTCTGGTAGCCAATGGCAATCTGATCATGGTTACCAGTGCTCTGCCAGGCGAGGGCAAGAGCTTTACCGCCATCAATCTGGCCATGAGTCTGGCGATGGAGCTCGACCACACCGTGATGCTGGTGGACGCGGATGTCACGCGGCCCACGGTCATGACGAAGCTCGGCCTTCCACAGGCGGCGGGCTTGCTGGACGTGCTCCGTGGGGACAAGACGGAACTGGCAGATGTGCTTTTGCGCACCAACATCGACAAACTGACGCTGCTGCCGGCGGGTTTGGCTCATGAGCGCGCCACGGAGTTGCTGGCCAGCGACGCCATGACCAGCCTGCTTCAGGAGATGAGCAAGCGCTACAGCGATCGAATCATCATTTTTGATTCGCCGCCCTTGCTGCTCACGACGGAGGCCCGTGTCCTGGCCAGTCACATGGGACAGGTCGTAATCGTCGTGCAGGCAGGGCAAACCCTTCAGTCCGATGTGGAGCACGCGCTGTCCACGATCGAGTCCTGTCCCATCAAACTCATGGTTCTCAACCAGGTTCGTAGTCACGGCTTGGGAGGCTATGGGTATGGATACGGGTATGGCTACGGGTATGGCCACGAGCGAAACGCGGGAGAGCGTGGCGCTGCTTCTGCGATGGCGTGAAACAAGGGAGAAAGCGCCCATATGCATTTGCACCACCACTGGATGGCGAACATATCTTTAGCTGGTTGCACAGCATGCGTGCTGATGGCGATGCCCACGCTGTTTTCGGCGTCTGTGTTCGCGCAGGTACCCGAGATGGGCGGTGCTCAGTCGGCGGGCCATGCTGATGGTGCGTCGCCTCAGGGGACGTCCACCGGTGCAGCTGGATCGAGCCCCGCTCAAGGGGGGGCACCCACTGGCGCGCCTGAGCACAAGGGGCGATGGTTTGAACCTCGCATTACCATCCAACACACCGTCACCAGCAATGGGCCGCTTACCAGCGGCGGCGGCAGTGACCAGGTGACGGAGGTGATGCCCGGGTTCAGCGTGATCCGTGACTCCGCTCGTGTCAAAGGTTTTGCTGATTACACGCTTCATGGTACCCACTATGCACGCGGAACAAGCTCCGACAAGGTGTGGCACAACCTCAATGCCAGGGGGACGGTTGAGGCGATTGACAATCACCTGTATATCGACATCGATGGCATGCTGGGTCTGCAGCCAGTATCAGCGTTCGGTCCGACTGGCACCTCGTTGGCAAATTCGAATATGGCGAAAACGTCCAGTTTTCGTGTGTCGCCATACATCAGGGGCGAATTTGTCAATGGTGTCGACTATGAGGTTCGATACGGCCTGCAGGAATTTCGATCCGATACGGCGAGCAATTCCAATGTCACAATCAACGATTGGCGGCTTCATTTGGGAAAGGTACCCCGCGGCCAGTTGTTTGGTTGGGGGTTGGATGCCACTCAGGAGGATGCAGACTACTCGAATGGTCGAAACATAGATACTACAGCCCTGCGTGGTCGTCTGACCTATCTCCCCGTCGCCACGTTGAGCGTTACGGGTATAGTGGGCGTGGAATCTACCAATCAACTATCTCCAGAAAAAAAATCACACAGGATCACTGGTTTTGCCATCGATTGGCGGCCGTCTGAGCGGAGTCGACTGTTTGTCGAGCGGCAAAGCAGGTACTTCGGTGAGTCTCACAATGCGAGCTTGGAGTACAGAACTGCGCGCACCGTTTGGCGCTACACCGATCAGAAGGACGTCATGAGTGGGTTGGGCGTCCAGTCCGCATCAATGGGTTCACTCTTTGATTTGCTTGATGGTTTTTACGCGGGTCTGGAGCCTAATCCGATTCTGCGCATGCGAATTATTCAGGCAGAACTGGCGAGGCTGGGCTTGCCTCCCGATACCAAAATATTCCAGGACTTTCTGTCCTCTTCCAGTCGATTGCAGCGATCGCAGAATTTGTCGCTTGCCTTGTTGGGGCGTCGCAGTACCTTGACATTGGCGGCTCTGCGCTCTGATACAAGGCAGATGGATGGCTCATTGAGCCTTGGTGATGATTTTCAGAACAATCAGAGAATTCGCCAGCGAGGTTGGAGTGCAATCATCGGCCATCGCCTCACGCCCAATACAACTGTGAATGCCATGGTAAGCGGAACGCGAAGCATAGGCAGCACCCTTGGCTGGGAGATGAAGACGCGCATGTTTCAACTTGGGATGAATACATTGGTTGCTCCGCGGACAAGCCTGGGGTTGCAACTGCGCCGCGTGTTGTCCGACGGAAATGTCAGTAATTATGATGAGTCGGCAGTCATGGCCTTCATCACACATCGGTTCTGATTCATGTATGAAGCCTTTTATGGATTGACTGGAAAGCCCTTTCAACTCAATCCAGACCCCAGTTTTTATTTCAGCAGCAAGCAGCACCAGCGCGCCCGTGCATACCTCGAGTATGGGGTCATGTGCCGTGAAGGTTTTATCGTAATTACTGGCGAGGTGGGAGCCGGTAAAACCACGATCGTGCGTGGCCTGTTGGACAGTCTGGATCCAGACACCGTGGTGGCCGCGAACCTCGTCAGCACCCAGCTGGGCGCGGAAGATACGTTGCGCCTGGTCGGTGCTGCGTTTGGCGTGCATGTTCAGGGGATTCCCAAGGGTGACCTGCTGATGGCCCTGGAGGCGTTTTTTGTAACCCAGACGCTACAGGGCAAACGCTGTCTCTTGATCGTGGACGAGGCTCAGAATCTTCAACCCCAAGCGGTTGAGGAGCTGCGCATGTTGTCCAACTTTCAGAATGGTCAGGACGCATTGCTGCAGACGTTTCTCGTGGGGCAGCCTGAGTTTCGTGAGATTTTGCAGAGCCCGAGCATGTTGCAATTGCGCCAGCGTGTCATTGCGACATGTCATCTGGGTCCCCTGGACGCCGATGAGACCCGTGAATATATTTTTCACAGATTGAAATGTACCGGATCGGAGGGCCATCCGACGTTCGATTCAGAGGTTTTTGACAGCATTTATCGGTTTACTGCTGGCATTCCCCGGCGAATCAATACCTTGATGGATCGCGTTCTTTTGCAGGGGTTTCTTGCCGAGAAGACGCATATCGATGCTGCATTGGTTGGTGAGATCATTCAGGAGGTCCAGGCCGAAATGCGTCCGCCTCCAAAAATGCTCTCCTGGGAGTCTGCACTGGAGGAGTCGGCTGCGTCTTGCCCGGCCGATGTTGTGCACAATGAGGGAGAGGCTGGTGTGCTGGAGTTGGACGCCGATCTGGCGGACAACATATCGAACCACATCATGAGCATGACGGCCGAGCAGTTGGCGGCGCATCTACTGCGTATTGAGCGCAGCGTGCTGCGCCAGGAGCGTGTCAGTCTCGAAATTCTCATGAATCTTCAGAAACTCGTGGCTGGCAGTCGGAAAACGCAGACGGACGAGACGGCGGGGTGAGGGAATCCATGAATATGTCGATCACTCCCGTCATCAGGAATGCGCTGACCATCGATGTGGAAGATTATTTCCAGGTATCGGCGTTCGCTCCTTACATCGAGCGCGACAAGTGGGATGCGAGTGAATGCAGGGTGGAGAGGAATGTCGATCGCATACTCGCCATGTTGGATGACAACGGGGTGCATGCGACGTTTTTCACCCTTGGATGGGTGGCGCAGCGGTATCCGGCGCTGGTGCGTCGCATAGTCGATGGTGGCCATGAGTTGGCCAGCCATGGTTATGGCCATGAACGAGTCACCGACCTGTCCGAGTCGGAGTTCTTCGACGATATTTCTCGAGCCAAGAATTTGCTCGAGGACATCGGAGGTGCGAGGGTGCAGGGGTATAGGGCACCGAGTTTCTCGATAGGGTCCGGTAACCTGTGGGCGTTGGACAGCCTTCAGCGTGCGGGCTATCGTTACAGTTCAAGCATCTACCCGATACAGCATGACCACTATGGCATGCCGAATGCCCCTCGGTTTGCGCATCAAATCCGTGAAGGCCTGGTGGAGGTTCCGCCCACCACATTGAGGTTGTTCAATCGCAATCTACCATCGAGTGGTGGTGGGTATTTCCGTCTGTTTCCGTATTCGCTGTCGCGCTGGATGTTGCGCCAGGTTCACATGCGGGATAGGTCGCCTGCGGTGTTTTATTTTCACCCCTGGGAAATTGATGTCGACCAGCCACGTGTTCCAGGCGTGGGTCTCAAGGCACGATTTCGGCACTACGTGAATATCGGACGCATGGAGCAGCGCCTTCAGTACCTGTTGCGGGATTTCAGCTGGGGGCGCATGGACCAGATTTTCCTGCCGCAGCAGACGCAAAAGGTTTCCATTAAGTAAACGCATGAATGCACTCGTAATCCGTCAGCTCGACCGCCACAAGGCCGGCGACGTGGCGCGCTGGGAGGCCTTTGTCCAGTCGTGCCCACATGCCACGTTTTTCCATCGTGCGGGCTGGCAGGAAATCATCGAAGACGTCTTCCGACACGACACGTATTACCTCTACGCGGAGGAGCAGGGGCAGATTCGCGGCGTGTTGCCGCTCGGGCATGTCAACAGCCTGCTGTTTGGCAACGCGTTGACGGGTTTGCCGTTTGCGGTCTATGGAGGCGTGGCCGCCATGGATGAGGATGCCGCCAGCGCCCTGGAGCAGCACGCGCAGGACCTTGCGCAGCGCCTGGGCGTGGCGCATCTGGAGCTGCGCAACGTGCAGAGGCGTCATGCTGACTGGCCCTTGCAGGATCTGTATGTGACCTTCCGCAAGTCCATTGCGCCCACAGAGGAAGAAAACATGCAGGCCATTCCGCGCAAACAGCGCGCCATGGTCCGCAAGGGCATCAAGAATGGCCTGACGTCCCACATCGATGAAACGGTCGAACGGTTCTTTGCGCTCTATGCCGACAACGTTCACCGTCATGGCACGCCCGCAATGCCCAAGGCCTACTTCAAGGCGCTGTGCCGGGTTTTCGGGCCGGACTGCGAGGTGCTCACGGTGTGCGCGGCCGATGGCCAGCCGGTCAGCAGCGTGCTGAGCTTTTATTTCCGCGATGAGGTGCTGCCGTACTACGCCGGCGATGCCGAGGCTGCGCGCGACCTGGCGGCCAACGACTTCAAGTATTGGGAGCTGATGCGCCGGGCCTGCGCACGTGGCCTGAAGGTGTTTGACTATGGCCGCAGCAAGCAGAACACCGGGTCATATTCGTTCAAGAAGAATTGGGGGTTCGAGCCCACGCCCCTGCACTATGAATACCGGCTCTACAAGACCGATGCCGTGCCGCAGAACAACCCGGCCAACGCCAAGTACCGCCTGCTGATCGCCACCTGGCGGCGCATGCCGATTCAGCTCGCCAATTGGCTGGGCCCCAAGATCGTGCGAAACCTGGGATGAAGGCTGTCGACCCCATGGCTGCCGTGAGCAACATCCTTTATCTGGTGCACAGACTGCCGTACCCGCCCAACAAGGGTGACAAGGTGCGTTCGTATCACCTGCTGCGCCACCTGCAGAGAAACCACCGTGTGTTTCTTGGCACCTTCATCGACGATCCGGACGATGAACAGCATCTGGCCACGCTGCGTTCCATGTGCCCGGATCTCCATGTGGAGCGCATCCATCCACGCCAGGCCAAGTTCAAGAGCCTGACGGGGGTGCTGCGCGGCGAACCGTTGACCCTGGCGTACTACCGTCATGCAGGCATGCAGGCCTGGGTGCGGCAGATCGCAGCGGCCCACCGCTTGCAGGCCTGCGTGGTGTTCTCGTCCGCCATGGCGCAATATGCACAGATGCTGCCGCAGGTGCCCATGCTGGTGGACTTCGTCGATGTCGACTCCGCCAAGTGGACGCAATATGCGCCGGCACACCGCTGGCCACTGTCCATGCTCTACCGGCGCGAGGGGCGCGAGCTGCTCGCCTATGAGCGAGCCATGACCATGCTCGCGCACCGGTCCTACTTTGTCACGCCCAACGAAACGGCATTGTTTGTGTCACAGGCGCCGGAATGCGAGGGGCGTGTCGAATCCATGCCCAATGGCGTGGATTCGGAGTTCTTCGATCCGTCGGTGCGGCTGCCCAGCCCCTTTGCGGCCGATGAGCGGGCCATTGTGTTCACCGGGGCCATGGACTACTGGCCCAATGTGGATGGTGTCTCCTGGTTTGTCCAGGACATGTTGCCGCGACTGACGGCCCGCCATCCCCGGCTGCGCTTCTACATCGTGGGGCGCAGCCCGACGCCGCAGGTGCGCGCCCTGGCCGGCGCGCGGGTCGTTGTCACCGGTACGGTGCCTGACGTGCGCCCCTATCTGCAGCATGCAAGCGCCGTGGTGGCGCCGCTGCGTGTGGCGCGGGGCATTCAGAACAAGATTCTCGAAGCCATGGCCATGCAGCAGCCCGTGGTCACCGTGACCAGTTGCGCCGATGCCATTGGCGCCACCCGGGAGCAGGGCCTGCTGCGCGCTGATTCGCCCGCAGACTTTGTCCAGGCCCTGCAGTCCCTGCTCGACGCGCCTGCCGAGACGGCGGCGCTGGGTCGACAGGCACGCGTCTACGTGGAGGGGGCGTTCAGCTGGCATGCGCATTTGCAGAAGATCGATGGCGGTTTGGCGATGGCGCGCAACCTGGCTGGCCAAGGGGTGACAACGTGAAAGGTCGGAATTCATGAGCGGCTTGCCCGTCATCCCGGCGCACTGGCGCCGCCCCTTGGCCGCATGTGTGTTGCTGCAGACCGTCATTCTGGTGACGTACTGGCATTCGGCATGGACGATGGCCGCCACCTGGGCGCGTTCCGAGACCTATGCCCATGGCTTCGTCGTGCCGCTGATCTCGCTCTGGCTGGTATGGCGCCAACGCGCCAACCTGGCACCGTTGGTGCCGCGTCCCGGGAGCCTTGCATGGCTCCTCATGGTGGGGGCTGCGCTATTGTGGCTGGCTGGTGACCTGGTTGCCGTGAACGCGGCGACACAGCTGGCGCTGGTGAGTTTGATCGTCTTGGCCGTGCCGGCCGTGCTCGGCTGGCAGGTGACCAGGGCCCTGGCCTTTCCGCTGGGTTTTCTGTTCTTCGCCGTACCCATTGGGGACTTCATGCTGCCGCGCCTGATGGAGTGGACGGCTGATTTCACCGTCATGGCCGTGCGTGCCAGCGGCATCCCCGTGTACCGCGAGGGGCTGCAGTTCGTCATTCCCTCGGGCCGGTGGTCGGTGGTGGAGGCGTGCAGCGGCATCCGATACCTTATCGCCTCCGTCACCGTGGGTAGCCTGTTTGCCTATATCAGCTATCACAGCATGCGCAAGCGGCTGGTGTTCGTGGGCATCGCGATTGTGGTGCCGCTGGTGGCCAATTGGGTACGTGCCTATCTGATCGTGATGCTGGGGCATTTGTCGGACAACGCCATTGCCACCGGCGTGGATCACCTGATCTACGGCTGGGCATTCTTTGGTCTGGTGATCGGTGTCATGTTCCTCATCGGCGCGCGCTGGACCGACCCGGCGCCGCAGACTCCCCAGGTGCCGGCCCATGTGGTCGCACCCCGGGTGGCGCGGGTGGCTTCTTCCTCGCTGTGGTCCGGTTGGGTGCTTGCACTGGTGGCGGTTCTGGTGCCCCATGGTGTGCAGGCCATGATGAGTCTGGGCACACAGTCTGCGCCGGTTCACCTGGTCAGCCCCCAGCCATCGGCGCCTTGGCGTGCTACGGCGCAAGCGCCCAGCACATGGGTGCCTGCGTTCCAGAACGCATCCGCCAGCCTCGACATGGGCCTGACCGATGGGGGCAATGAACCCGTGGGCCTGCACATCAGTTACTACCGCCAGCAGGACTACGAGCGCAAGCTGGTCAGTTCGGCAAACGCGCTGGTGCGCAGCGACGACGAGGCCTGGGCGCGTGTGACGCGTGGTGCCGGCAGTGCCCGGCTGCAGGGTCAGCCGCTGCAGGTCGAGACGGCCGTACTGCGCCAGCTTGTGCCCGGCATGTCCGGCGAGGGCGCACGCCTGCTGGCATGGCGCTTCTACTGGGTGCATGGCGCGTTCACGTCCAGCGACTATGCGGGCAAGCTCCAGGGGGCGCTGGGGCGCATCACCGGTTGGGGCGACGATGGGGCAAATATCGTGATCTACACCACCTTGCCGGATGGCCAGGATTCCGAACAACTGGCCGCCGTACGCCTGCAGTCCTATCTGGACAGCCAGGGCAATGCCCTGGTCGCCGCGCTGCGGCAAACGCGAGGGCGCGACTGACCATGTGCGGTATTTCCGGCATCTTTGACACCCAGGGCACGCGAGACATTGCACGTGCCCTCATCGCGCGCATCAATGACTCGCAGGCCCACCGTGGCCCCGACGAGCATGATGTGCATCTGGAGCCCGGCCTGGCCCTGGGTCACAGGCGCCTGTCGGTGATCGATCTGGCCGCGGGCCAGCAGCCCTTGTTCAACGCGGAAGGCACGGTCGGCATCGTCTTCAACGGCGAGATCTACAACTACCGCGACCTGACGGCCGAGCTGCAGGCTCTGGGCTATCGGTTCAGGACGCGCAGCGATACCGAAGTCATCGTCCATGCCTGGTCGGCCTGGGGCGAGTCCTGCGTGCACAGGCTGCGCGGCATGTTTGCCTTCGCACTGTGGGACCGTCGCGAGCAAACACTGTTTCTGGCGCGCGACCGCATGGGGGTGAAGCCCATGCACTACGCCTGGTTGCCCGACGGCAGCTTCGTCTTTGGCTCCGAGCTCAAGGTGCTGACCAGCCACCCCGACTTCGTGCGCGAGCTCGACCCGCTCGCGGTGGAGGAGTACTTCACCCTGGGCTACGTAGTCGACCCGCGCTGCATCTACCGCAATGCCCACAAGCTGCCCCCGGCCCATACTCTGACGCTGCGACGTGGTGAAAAAAACCGGCCTACCGCACGCCAGTACTGGGATGTAAGCTTCACTAATGATAGTACCATCACGCTGCAGGACGCACAGGCCGAGCTGCGCGATCGCCTGCGTGAGGCTGTGCGGCTGCGCATGGTGGCGGACGTGCCGCTGGGAGCCTTTCTGTCCGGCGGCGTGGATTCGAGTGCCGTGGTCGCCACCATGGCCGGCCTGTCCAGCACGCCGGTGCACACCTGCTCCATCGGCTTTGACGACCCGCGGTTCGACGAGTCCACCTATGCGCTGCAGGTGGCCGAGCGCTATCGCACCGACCACCGACTGGAGACGGTGAGCAGCGAGGATTTCGATCTCATAGACACCCTGGCCTGGCTGTACGACGAGCCCTTTGCCGACAGCTCGGCCATCCCCACCTACCGTGTCTGCCAGATGGCGCGCAAGCATGTCACCGTGGCGCTGTCTGGCGACGGTGGTGACGAGAGCCTGGGTGGCTACCGGCGCTATCGCATGCATCTGGGGGAGGAGGCGGTACGCGGGCGCATGCCGCTGGCCCTGCGCCGGGCCATGTTCGGCCCCTTGGGGCGCCTGTATCCCAAGGCCGACTGGGCGCCGCGCCCCCTGCGTGCCAAGACCACCTTCCAGGCACTGGCCATGGACAGCGTCCAGGCCTATTGCCACAGCATGTCGCAGTTGCGCGGCGATGCGCGCCGGGCATTGTTCTCGCAGGCGTTCCAGCGCAGCCTCGGCGGATACGGTGTGCTCGACGTGTTCCGCCAGCACGCCGCCAGGGCGCAGACCGATGACCCTCTGGCACTGATTCAATACCTGGACTACAAGACCTGGCTGGTCGGAGACATCAACACCAAGGTCGACCGAGCCAGCATGGCGCATTCGCTGGAGGTGCGTTCGCCGCTGCTCGATCACAAGCTCGTCGAGTGGCTGGCCACATTGCCCAGCGATTTCAAGATCCGCGGCGGCCAGGGCAAGGCCGTTTTCAAGCAGGCCTGTGAACCCCTGTTGCCCCATGACTTGCTGTACCGGCCCAAGATGGGATTTTCGGTGCCGCTGGCCAGTTGGCTGCGCGGTCCGCTCAAGGGACGTGTGCAGCAGGCCTTGCTCGGCGAGCGCATGCACGGCTGCGGATTTTTCAACCCATCGACCGTGCGCCGCCTGATCGACGAACACAACAGCGGCCTGCGCGACCACGCCACGGCGCTGTGGATGCTGCTCATGTTCGAGGCGTTCCTGCGGCTCAATGACGGCGCCGCGGGGCATTGAGCACAAACCATTTGTATTACGAGGAAAGATCGAGTGAGCCTTAAGAAAGTACTGCTGGTTGGTGCCGGCAATATTGCGAGAACCCATGCCGCCGCGCTACAGGAGACGCCCGGTGTTGCGTTGTATGGCGTGGTGGATGCCAATCCTGAAACTGCGAGGGCACTGGCGCGGGATTTCCGCATTCCCCATGTCTTTGACTCGCTGGAGCAGGCGGCCGCCAGCGAGGCCGACGCTGTGCATGTGCTGACACCGCCGGACCTGCATCTGAGCACGGCCATGCCCTTTGTCAAGGCCGGCAAGACCGTGCTGCTGGAGAAGCCCCTCGGCGTCAGCAGCTCCGAGTGTGATGCGCTGCGCGAGGCTGCGGCCGCCTCGGGGGCGATCGTGGGTGTGAACCAGAACTTCGTGTTCAATCCCGCCTACCAGCAACTCAAACAGACCATCGCCTCGGGCAAGCTGGGGCGTCCGCGCTATCTGAGCTATGTGTACGAGGTGCCGTTGCGCCAGTTGTCCGCGCGCCAGTTCAGCCATTGGATGTTCCGCGAACCACTGAACATCCTGCTCGAGCAGGCGGTTCACCCGCTCTCGCAGGTGGTGGACTTTGCGGGCTCCGTGCGTGAAATATCCGTGCTGAGCGAAACGCCGCTCGAGATCTCGCCGGGCGTCGCGCTCCACACGGCCTGCCAGGCGAGCCTGATGTGCGAACGCATGCCGGCGCATCTGCGCTTTCATGTGGGCTCGCAGTTCACGGTGTGCCGCCTGACGGTGGTGTGCGACGACGGTGTTGCCGTGGCCGACATGTTCGCCAATCAGTTCCACACTCTGGGGCGCACGGCCTATATGGAGCCCGTCGACGCATGGCTTTCGGCGCGTGCGACGGCGCGCCAGATCGGTCATCAGGGCTTTTCGGTGCTGCGTGACTATGTGCTGGCGATGGCCAAGCTCAAGCCACGCTCGGATGCCTTTTACGTGGGCATGAAGCACAGCATTCATGCCTTCTACCGCGATCTGGCTGGCGGTGGCCGCCCGCGCATCGACCTGGAATTCGGCGCATCGCTGGTGAATGTCTGTGAGCAGATTGCGCGTGGATTCAAGCCCTTACCTGCGGTGGCGCCCGCCGCGACGCCTGCGCCAAGGGGCGAAGGCGAGCTGGTCGCGCTGTTGGGTGGCACGGGGTTCATCGGCTCCTACACCACGCAGGCATTGCTCAATGCCGGGTACAGGGTGAGGGTCATGGCGCGTGGGGCACGCAATCTTCAGGCCGTGTTCAGCGACCCTGCAGTCGAGGTGGTCAGGGGCGACGTCAAGCGGCGCGAGGATCTGGAGCGCGCCATGGCGGGAGCCGACTATGTGGTCAACCTCGCGCATGGCGGCGGCGGGGCTGACTTCGAGGCCATTCGCGCAGCCATGGTGGACACGGCGGTCCAGGTGGCCGAAGTCGCCCATGCGGCGGGTGCGCGCCGTCTCGTGCATGTGGGTTCGATCGCCGGCCTCTTTCTGGGCAACGCGAGCGAGACGGTGCGTGATGACACGCCGCCCGATCCGATGCCGCAGACCCGCAACGACTACGCCCACGCCAAGGCCCTGGCCGATGCCGCCGTGCTCGATGTGCATCGCAGGCTGGGCCTGCCCGTGGTGTTGCTGCGTCCCGGTCTCGTGATGGGAGCCGGCACCTCTCCCTTCCATGGGGGACTGGGCTTTTTCAACAACGATCAATACTGCGTGGGCTGGAACGACGGACGCAATGCCTTGCCCTGGGTGTTGGTGACGGATTGTGCGGACGCCATTGTCGGGGCGCTGAAGTCACAGCAGGCCGTGGGGCGTGCCTACAACCTCGTCGGCGATGTGCGACCGTCGGCGCGCGAATATCTGGCGGATGTGGCACAGGCCACCGGCAGGCCATTGAAGTTCGTGCCTTCGTCTCCGGTCGGGCTGTGGCTTGCCGAGATGGGCAAGTGGCTTGTCAAGCGTGTCACGGGCCGGCGCGTGCCCAGACCCTATCTGCGCGACATCCGTTCGCGGGGCATTGCCGCCAACTTCGATTGCAGTGCGGCCAAGCGTGATCTCAATTGGGCTCCTGTGTCGGACGTGCACACCTTCCGGAGGATGGCCGTACAGATCCATGCCGAGGAGCACACTGCGTGACCGACGACCTGCGGCCTCGCCACTTGCTGCATGCGTTTTCCACCTTTCAGCTGGGTGGGCCGCAGGCACGCTTTGTCGAGCTGGCCAATGCCTTTGGGCCCCACTTTCGCCACACCGTGGTGGCGATGGACAACCGCTTCGATGCGGGTGAGCGCCTGAATGCATCCGTGAACTGGAGCCCGATGCCCTTGAAGGTCGTCAAGGGTGGGGCGCTGGCCAACCGCAGCGGCTTTCGGCAGGTGCTTCGCAGCCTGAAGCCCGATCTGCTCATGAGCTACAACTGGGGCGCCATCGAATGGGCGGCCGCCAACGTTCCTCGACTCTGTCCTCAGATTCATGTGGAGGATGGGTTCGGGCCGGAGGAGGTCGAGCGGCAGTTGCCCCGGCGCGTGTGGATGAGACGCGTTTTCCTGGGCTGGACAGGGCTGCCGGTGGTGGTCATCTCGCGCCAGCTCGAGCGCATAGCTCTTGAGGAATGGCGGCTGCCGCGCCGCGGCGTCCATTTCGTCGCCAATGGCGTGAGCGTGCCGGCGCAGCCCATGCCGCGTGCAAGGCCGTTGGCGGGCGATGTCGTCTGCATAGGCACGGTCGCGGGCCTGCGCGCGGAAAAGAACATCCCGCGCCTGATCAAGGCGTTCGCGCGGTTGCGGGCGGTGCAGCCGGCACGTCTGGTCATCGTCGGTGGTGGGCCCCTGATGGCGGAATTGCAGCAACTGGCCCAGGCACTGGGCGTTCAGGACGACGTAGAGTTCACCGGCTACCTGAGCGACCCTGGGCGCAGGTTGCCCGAGTTCGACATCTTTGCCTTGTCCTCGGACACCGAGCAATTGCCCATGGCGCTGCTGGAGGCCATGGCCGTTGGCATGCCCGTGGTGGCGACGGCCGTGGGCGATGTACCGCAGATCCTGGCCGACGTGTCCCCGAACAACACCTGTCCGCCCGATGACGAGGCCTTTGCCCGGCTGATGCTGCGTGTGGTGCAGGCCCGCGCCGACTGGGCAGACTGGCGTGCCAGAGGGCATGCCGTCGTCAGCAGCCTGTATGCGAAGCCGGCCATGTTGGCGCAATGGCAGGCACTTTGGGCGGGGCGATCGGCCACTGGCATGGCCACTGCCTGAATCATGTCGATGTATGCGAATCCTTCACGTTCTTGATCATTCCATACCGCTGCACAGCGGTTACACGTTTCGCACCGCCGCCCTGCTGCGCGAGCAGCGGGCCCTGGGCTGGGAGACCTTTCACCTCACTTCGCCCAAGCAGGGGCCGACCGATGCGGCGCTGCAGACGGTGGACGACCTCAGCTTCTATCGCACGCCGGTTGCTCAGGGTGCGCTCGCCGGCCTGCCCGTTGTCGGGCAATGGCAGCTCATGGGGCAACTGGCGCGCCGGCTGCGCGAGGTGGCCAAGGAGGTACGGCCGGACATCATCCACGCCCATTCGCCCGTGCTCAATGCGTTGCCCGCCATACGCGTGGGGCGTGAGCTGGGTATTCCCGTGGTGTATGAGATCCGTGCGTTCTGGGAAGACGCTGCGGTCGATCATGGCACGACGAGCGAAGGCAGCCTGCGCTACCGCTTGACGCGCGCGCTCGAAACCCGCGCCATCCGCAGCGCCGACCATGTGTTCACGATCTGCGAGGGCTTGCGTTCCGACATCGCCGGCCGCGGTATCGATGCGGCCAAGGTGACGGTCATCCCCAATGCCGTGGACACGCAGAGCTTTCAGGCATCGCAGGCACCCGACCCGGCGCTCAAGCATTCGCTGGCGCTCGATGGCAAGGTGGTTTTGGGATTCGTCGGGTCGTTCTACGCCTACGAGGGGCTCGACCTGCTCGTGGATGCCCTTCCCGCAATCCTGCAGGCCAACCCGAACGTTGCGCTGCTGCTTGTGGGCGGTGGGCCGGAGGAGGCCCGCCTGCGTGAGCAGGTCGCGCGCCAGGGGCTGCAAGCCCATGTGGTGTTCTCCGGCCGTGTGCCGCACAAGGATGTCAGCCGCTACTACGACCTCATCGATGTGCTGGCCTACCCGCGCCACTCCATGCGGCTGACCGAACTGGTCACGCCGCTCAAGCCGCTCGAGGCCATGGCCCAGCACAAGCTATTTGTGGCGTCTTCCGTGGGCGGTCACCGCGAGCTGGTCGAGCACATGAAGACCGGCGTGCTTTTCAAGGCCGACGACAGGCAGGCGCTGACGCAGGCGGTGCTGGACCTGCTCGCGCGCCCGCAGATCTGGCCGCAGCTCAAGGCCAACGGGCGGGCGTTTGTCGAGTCCGTGCGCAATTGGCGCAACAGCGTGGCCAACTACAAACCCGTCTATGAACGGATCACCCGGTCGGAGGTGCGTGCATGAAGGTGATGGTGGTATTTGGCACGCGGCCCGAGGCCATCAAGATGGCCCCCCTGGTCAAGGCCCTGCAGCGTGCAGCCCCGGCCATTCAGACCGTGGTGTGCGTGACTGCCCAGCATCGCGAAATGCTGGACCAGGTGCTGCGGCTCTTCGACATCCAGCCCGAGCATGACCTGAACATCATGCAGCCGGGGCAGGACCTGTTCGACATCACCGCCAACATCATCACCGGCCTCAAACCCGTGCTGGCGGCAGAGCGGCCCGATCTGGTGCTGGTTCATGGCGACACCTCCACCACGCTGGCGGCCAGCCTGGCCGCCTACTACATGCGCGCCAAGGTCGGGCATGTGGAGGCTGGTCTGCGCACCGGCGACAAGTGGGCGCCCTTCCCTGAGGAGATGAACCGCCGCATCACGGGCGCCGTGGCCGACATCCACTTTGCGCCCACAGCGGCTGCCAGGGTCAATCTGCTGCGCGAGGGCGTGAGCGAGGGTGATATCCATGTCACCGGCAACACCGTGATCGATGCGCTGCTGGACGTGGTGGGCAAGCTGCGCGAGGACGGCGAGTCACGCAGGCGCCTGGATGAGCAGTTTTCCTTTCTCAACCCTCGCCGCCGCCTGGTGCTGGTGACGGGCCACAGACGGGAAAACTTTGGCGAAGGCTTCCAGAACATCTGTCATGCGTTGGCCGACATCGCCTCGGGCCACCCCGATGTGGACGTGCTCTACCCCGTGCACCTCAATCCCAACGTGCGCCAACCGGTGCGTGACATCCTGGCCGCGCGCCGGTTGGACAACGTGCATCTGATCGACCCCGTGGACTATCTGCCCTTTGTCTACCTGATGGACAGGTCGCACCTCATCATCACCGACTCGGGTGGCGTGCAGGAAGAGGCGCCATCCCTGGGCAAGCCGGTGCTCGTCATGCGCAACACCACCGAGCGACCCGAGGCCGTCGAGGCCGGCACCGTGCGCCTGGTGGGCACGGACAGGGACAAGCTGGTCCATGAAACACACCACCTTCTGACCGACGCACAGGCCTATGCCGCCATGGCACAGGCGCACAACCCCTATGGCGATGGCAAGGCCGTGCAGCGCATCGTTACCACTTTGTTAGACATGTAAAAAGAGGGCCGTCATGGCGCGTGAACTGCAAAAAATCATCGTGATGGGCCTGGGCTATATCGGCCTGCCCACGGCATCCATGCTGGCCACCAAGGGCCATCAGGTTCTGGGGGTGGACGTCAACGCCCGGGCCGTTGACACCATCAACTCCGGCCGCATCCATATCGTCGAACCAGACCTCGACATCCTGGTGAAGTCTGCGGTCAACAGCGGCAACCTCAAGGCGTCCATGACGCCGGAGGAGGGTGACACTTTCATCCTGGCCGTGCCCACGCCCTTCAAGGAAGTCGATGGCAACCCCAAGGCTCCCGATCTGGCCTATGTGGAAGCAGCCACGCGCGCCATTGCGCCCTACCTGCGCGAGGACAACCTGGTCATCCTCGAGTCCACCTCGCCCGTGGGTACGACCGAACGGGTGCAGGAGATCATCGACGCCATGCGGCCCGAATTGGCCGGCAGGGTGCACACCGCACATTGCCCCGAGCGGGTATTGCCCGGGCAGATCCTGCGCGAGCTCGTGGACAACGACCGCATCATCGGTGGCACGACCAAGACCGCGGCCGCCAAGGCCAAGGCCTTGTACAAGACCTTCTGCAATGGCTCCATTCTGGAGACGGACAGCCGAACGGCAGAGATGTCCAAGCTGGTCGAGAACTCGTTTCGCGACGTCAATATCGCTTTTGCCAACGAGCTGTCGGTGGTGTGCGATCGGCTGGGCATCAATGTCTGGGAAACCATCGCCCTGGCCAACCGCCACCCGCGTGTCAACATCCTCCAGCCGGGCCCCGGCGTTGGCGGGCACTGCATCGCCGTGGATCCGTGGTTCATCGTGGCCAGTGCGCCTGCCGAATCGCGCCTGATCCGCACCGCGCGGGAGGTCAATGACGCCAAGCCCGATTGGGTGATCGCCAAGGTCAGGGCCAAGGCGGCGCGCTTTCATGAGCCGGTGATTGGCTGCCTGGGCCTGACCTTCAAGGCCAACATCGATGACATGCGCGAATCTCCGTCCATGGACATCGTCGAACAGTTGCACGCGTCGGGCATCGGAAAAATCATGGCCTGCGACCCGAACGTGCACAAGGAGAAGTCGCCCTTTCCCTTGTACGACTTGAAGAGCGTGATCAAGGAGGCGGACATTCTCGTGCTGCTGGTCGACCACGACGAGTTCAAGGACATCGACCCCCAGGTCATCAAGGACAAGGTGGTCATAGACACCAAGGGCGTGCTGCGGTGAGCGGCGTCCTGGCAATGACGTCCGGGCAAGCCTGATTCGGGAGTGACCGTGAGGATTCTGCTCTTCTCGACCCTGTACCCCAGTTCGGTGCGGCCCATCCACGGCATTTTTGTGGAGACGCGCCTGCGCGAGCTGCTCAAGACGGGTGAGGTGCAGGCCAAGGTCGTGGCTCCGGTGCCATGGTTTCCCTCGACAGCCAGCCGTTTTGGCAGCTATGCCAAGTTTGCGGCGACACCGCGCATGGAGCAGCGCAACGGGGTCGAGGTACATCACCCGCGCTATCTTCTGCTGCCCAAGATAGGCATGACCATGGCGCCATATGCGATGGCATTGGGCGCACTGTCGACGATACGCAGGCTGCAGCACGAGGGTTTTGACTTCGATCTGATCGACGCCCACTACTACTACCCCGATGGCGTGGCGGCGTCCCTGCTGTCCAAGTGGCTGGGCAAGCCCTTTGTCGTGACCGCGCGTGGCTCCGACCTGAACCTCATTTCCCAGTACGCGATACCGCGCAGGCTGATACTGCAGGCGGCCGACCATGCCGCCGCTTCAATCGGCGTCTGCCAAGCACTCATGACCAAGTTGGCTGAGCTCGGGGGAAACCAGGCCAAGCTCAACGTTCTGCGCAACGGCGTGGACCTGGAGCGCTTTGTGCCTGTGGATCGCCGTGAGGCGCGATGCCGACTGGGCTTGGCGCCCGATGGGCGCTACCTGCTCATGGTGGGCAACCTGGTTGAGCTCAAGGGCCATCGCATCGCCATCGAAGCCCTTGCGCAGTTGCCCGATGTGACCCTGCTCGTTGTCGGCGCAGGTGCCGAACAGGCAGGCCTGAAGGCATTGGCGCAGCAGCTTGGTGTGACCGATCGCGTGCATTGGGCAGGGGTGGTGCCGCAGAGCGAACTCAAGTGGTGGTACAGCGCCGCCGATGTCATGGCCTTGTGCAGCAGCCGCGAAGGCTGGCCCAACGTGCTGCTGGAGGCCATGGCCTGTGGCACGCCCGTGGTCAGTACCAATGTCTCGGGCACGCCAGACATCGTGACCGCGCCCGCTGCGGGGCTGCTGATGGAGCGTCGTGACGCCGCTGCGCTGGTGGCTGCTTGGCTGCATTTGCAGGCATCGCAGCCGAGCCGCGATGCCACCCGATCTCATGCAGAGGCCTTCTCCTGGGAAGCGACGACACAGGGCCAGCTGCGGCTGTTCCGGAGGGTGGTTGATGCTCGAACCTGAGACGCAAGACATTGATGCACGCGAGCGCCTGCTTGTCTGGTTGTTGACGTTTGCCTGCGTGGCATTGCTGTTCCTCCAGGCGCCGCACGGTGGAGATTTCTACTGGAGTGACTCGCCGCGTCACGCGCTCAACGGTGTGTTTGTCATGGACCTGATCAAGGCCATGCCGCTGGATGATCCTGCGGGATACGCCTATCGCTACTACGCACAGTATCCGGCGCTCACCATCCTGTTCTATCCGCCGCTGTTCTATGCCATCAGTGCGCCGTTCTATGCGGTGTTTGGCGTGTCGCAGGAGACGGCATTGCTGGTGGTGGCGCTGCACTACCTGGCGCTCGGCCTGGGATGCTGGCGCCTGGCGCGGTTCTGGCTGCCTGCTGTGCCATCCATGGCCTTTGCCGTGTTGGTGATGTGGTTGCCGGAAGTGGCCTTCTGGGGGCGGCAGGTCATGCTGGAGGTGCCGGCGTTCGCCTTCCTGGTGTGGAGCGCCGTGGCCGTGATGGCCTATCTGCGCGGCGGTCATGTGAAATGGCTGTATCTGGGCGCCGCGCTGCTCGTGCTGGCCATGTATACCAAGATCAGCGTGGGCTACATGGGCCTGGTCTATGCGGCCCTGCTGGTGCGGCAACAGGGTTGGGCCATCTTGCGCAACCGCCACCATTGGTGGGTGGCGGTTCTGGCCGTTGCTGGGCTGGTGCCCCTGGCCATCATCACCGTCAAGTTTGGTCAGGCCAATGTGCAGTCCGCCACGGGGATTGCAGACGCCGTGGCATCGCGCGCGAGCTGGCAGGGTTGGGTTTGGTACCTGCGACAGATTCCCTCGCAGGTGGGGTGGCCCCTGGCGCTGACGGGTGCTGCGGGGGCCATGCTGGCCGCGCGGCGGCGGGCACCCCGGCTGGGCCTGTGGGTTTGGAGCTTCGTGGCGGGCTACCTGTTCTTTTCTGCCATTGACCTCAAGGAAGCGCGCCACAGCGTCTTCCTGCTGCCGTCGGTGGTGTTCTTTGCTGTCTATCTGTTGCTGGAACTGCTGCCGCGGCGCATGGCGAACGGGGCGCTGCTGCTGCTGGTGCTGACCACCGTGGGGCTGACCGTGTGGACGCGTCCCGTCTTCTACGTGCAAGGCTACGCCCAGGCGGTCGCAGAGGTGGCTCGCCTGGCGCCGAAGGACAGCGCGGTCATGTTTTCTGGCTACCGCGACGGCTCCTTCGTGTTCAACATGCGCGCGCGAGAGGACCGGCGCGATCTTCATGTACTGCGTGCGGACAAGCTGCTGCTGGGCGTGTCCGTGCGGCGTGAACTGGGCGTCGAGCAGAAAGGCTTGTCCGAAGGCGAGATTTCCGAGGCCCTCAACGCCAGCGGTGTGCACTACGTTGTGATGCAACCGGGCTTCTGGACCGATCTGGAGGCCATGCGGCGTTTTGAACGCGTGATCGGCAGCGCCCAGTTTGAAGAAGTGGGGCGCATTGCGACCCCGGCCAACTTTCCGGCGCACGAGTCGCAACTGGTGATATATCGCAACAATGGGATGGTATCCGAGCGGTCAAGGGGTTCGGATATTGAGCTGAAAATCATCAATCGACGGATATCTGTTGACTGAAGGCGAACAAGGAGTCATCGGGGATGGAGGCGCTCATTCTGCTGTTTGATATGGGATTTATGTGGTATCTGTGTTGGCGCTTGTCTCGTGGGCGGGAAGGGCGAGAGGTTGATCTAGGAGTTCTTGGATACAAGAGCAGTGACAAAGCATCTTGATTGGGGTGTTGTTGCCAAGTATTAAGAAACATCATGCGTGATCTGGCCTTTGCCCTAATGGTCCTTGCCGTATTGCCACTGGCTTTTGTGCGCCCGCTCAATGCCTACCTCATGTGGGGTTGGACTGCAATGCTGGCGCCGACCACTTATTTTTACGGTTTTATGGTGGGCGCTCGGGTTAATTTCCTGTTTGCAATTCTCACCTTGGTGCTGCTTCTGTTGGGGCGCGTGCAGTGGCGCGCTTACCAGGGCAATCCAGTGACCTGGCTCTATGTGTTGTTTGCGTTCCATGCAACCTTGGCATTTTGGTTTGGCTATGCTGGCAATCCCCACGACGCACAGTACTATGAGTTTCTGGTGAAAGGGCTTTTGTTTGCCGTGGTCATGCCCTACTTCGTGCGGGAGCGAGTGCATTTTCATGCGATGTTCATCGTCATTGCTCTGGGGTTAGGTATTCATGGTGTGCTCAATGGACTCAAAAGCATTGCTTCGGCGGGCGGGCACCTTATGGAGGGGCCCACGGGAACGATGCTGGACGACCGCAACCATCTTTCGACAGCATTGGCCTTGGTGTTACCGCTGCTTCTATACCTCCACACCTATGCTGCCAATCGTGTACTGCGCTTGGGCTACCTTGGTGCCTTCTGTGTGATAGTGCTGGCCATTCTTGCCGGTGGTTCGCGTGGGGGATTTGTTGCCGTGTCCGTGGTAGGGGTGTGGCTGATTCTTACGACCAGGCGCAAGGGGTTGGCGCTGGTCCTGGTCGCTGCGGCGGTCGTTGGCTTTTGGGCCTTGGCGCCAGAGAGTATTCTGGAACGGATGTCTACCATCAAGGAGGCGGATGATGACAGTTCTTTCATGGGGCGAGTGTTCGCGTGGCGGGTAAGTTCGGCTATCGCGTTATCCAATCCAGTCTTTGGCGGAGGTTTCCATGCTGTGCAGGTTCAGTCGATCTGGGACAGTTTCAAGGAATCGTCAGGCTTGCTGGGGTTCTTGGACTTGCCCGTTCCCACGTTCCGCGCGAAGGCGGCGCACAGCATTTATTTTGAGGTGATGGGTGATCTGGGTTTTGTGGGTTTGGGAATATTTTTGTGCATTGTCCTGAGGCCGTTCTCGAGTAGGCGCACCATAAAACGGGCCGTTGCCAAGCTAGGTGCGCCGTATCAATGGGCCGGTGATATGGCCGACATGCTCATGCTATCGGTGCTTGCATATCTGGTTGGCGGTGCGACTGTCAGCCTAGGGTACTATGAGGTGATCTACATGATCGTGATGCTCATGGAACTGCTGCGTGTGTATGCAACCCGGGCTCTTGCAGGCCAGGGCCATCAAGCCGTGAAACTGGCGAGGGAGTGCTCTTCATGATCTCGACGCTCATGGTTCGGTCGTTGTCGAGAGGCAAGCTATCGGTATTTCTGTTTCACAAGGTGCCTCGACAATGTGATCCGTTGGTTCCGGCAGATGTTGACCTGATGCGGTTTGAGCATCTGCTTGATCACATGTGCTCGCAGTTTGAGGTGCTTCCGCTCGAGGATGCCGTGGATTGCCTGCACACCGATCGTCTTCCACCGTGTGCAGCGTGCATTACCTTCGATGATGGCTACCCGGACTGGTTGATCGGTGCAGCACCAGCGCTCAGAAAGCGCAATCTGCACGCCACGTTCTTTATCACCTCGGGCCAGTTTGCTGGTGTGCCTCTGTGGCACGAACGAATTCTGGCGGCCGTGCGCCGCCTGCCCGGACCGGTGTTCGACCTGGGGTTTCCATTCCTGCCGGCTCAATCGCTGGCGGGCCTTGATGATCGGCGCCGCCAGGTGCAGCGGTTGGAGCACGAATTGAAGTACCTCACCCTCCATCGGCGCGAGCAAATCTTGCTGCAGTTGGAGGCTGCGGCCGGTGTTCAGGCGGCAGATGTTCCGGTGATGAGCGAGGCGCAATTGCGCGATCTGCACAGCCAGGGTTTTGGCATTGGTGCCCACACCATCTTGCACCCCATCCTCGATTACTGCAGTCCCGAAGAGGTGGAGCGCGAGATTGGTGGTGTCCGCGAGCATCTGCAGGGCATTGTTGGGGGGCAGGTGAACGGTTTCGCCTATCCCAATGGCCGGCCGTATGCCGATTTTTCTCGCCTGCACGTCGATGCCGTGAAGCGCGCGGGCTACCGCTACGCCGTCACCACGCATTGGGGCGTGGCCGACGCGGCGACCTCCCCATTTCAGATACCACGTTTCACGCCCTGGGCCGAACGCGATTGGCACATGACCTATCAACTGGTGCGCAATCTGATGACGGCGCCGGTGCAGGTGCCCGAGGTGGCTGCATGAATGTGCCTGCCGTCTTGAAGGACGTTCTGCGCACTGTCTTGTATCGCAGTGGTGTGCTGGGAGCCTGGCACCGTTGGCGCAATCGGCACGCGCTCACGGTACTCATGTTCCATCGGGTGCTGCCGGCCGATGACCCTGTGTTCGCCTTGGCCGAGAGGGAATTCACCTTTACCGTCGATGGCTTTCGGCGCACCTTGGATTTCGTGCAGCGCCACTACTCGGTGGTCGGCCTCGATGATCTGCAGGCAGCCTTCCTGGCACAGCGGCCATTGCCCCCAAACCCTGTATTGATCACCTTTGATGATGGCTGGCGTGACACGCTGACCCATGCGGCCCCGGAATTGGAGCGGCGCGGCCTGCCCTCTGTGCTGTTTCTGGCCAGTGAGGTGGTGGAGCTCGAAGCTCCGCGCTGGTGGCAGGATGCCCTGGTCGCCGCATTGCAGGAGCCTGGGGCGCCTGCACGACTGTGCGCAGCGGCGGGCTGGGCCGAACCTCCCAAGGCAAGCATCACTCAGGCCCTGGCGGCGCATCTGGCCGCCATGCCCGAGGTGGCGCGCAGGGTGTGGCTGGACCGGCATGCGCCAGGTGTTCTTGAGCAGCTGACCCAGCGGCAGATGGTGACGTTGTCCGAACTGAAGGCTCTGTCGGCGGAGGCTGGGCGTCTTGCCATCGGCGGGCATGGCCACACCCATGCGCCCTTGACCTTGTCTTCTGCCCCTGAAGCCGAATTACAGGCAAGCCAGCGCATGCTGGACGGGTTGAGCCAGCCTGTGCGCAGCATGTCCTTTCCCCACGGCGCCCGCTCCCGCGCGCTGGAGGACATGGCGCGCAGTTGCGGGTTTGGCTGGATATTCACGAGCGAGGCTGTCTTGACGAACGTATCGAAATGGCCGAGTCCCGTACCAGCGCTGGGGCGCATTCATGTCCCTGAAAACTCCGGGACCTGCAGCAGGGGGCGCATTGACCCGTCCCGCCTGGCCACCTTTCTGTTCCTTCGGACGGTTCGATCGTTACATCGACCGTGAGCGGCACTTGCAAATACTCGTTTATTTATAGCGTTTGTCGCTTGTATTGCAAGTGCTGGAGCCTGATTTGATCGGATATCCGATAGGGCTTGAACAGCACCTGGGCAACTGAGACCACGCCATTTCGGCAGAAGCCGCAATCCAGCGTTCTTGTGCACGTTTCCCCAGAGGGCTGTGCAAGAAAAGGCTGCTGTGCCACTGACGAATTACTTTCTTGATAGGTATCTATGAGTCGCGAACGCCTGCGCATCCAGTGCAAGCCATTTGGCAAATTGACCCCAGCCGAGCGCAGTGGCTGGGAACAGTTGCTTGAGGAGGGCTGCGCACGCTGGGCCTTTCTGTCCCTCGCATATGCCGAGGCCGTGAACGCGACCATTGGGCCGGTGGATGTCTTGCTGTGCTGGCGTAATGATCGACTGGTGGCCGTGATGCCCATTCAACGTGTGTCTGGATGGATAGGGCGGCTCGGATTGCGTGAGCCCGTAGGGCGCGAGATGAGTGACTACTTTGGCCTCCTGGCATATGCCGATGTCCAGGTGGACTGGGCAGCTTTGCTGGGTGCGGCTGGCATACCTTGTCTGCGCTTCTCCCACCTCGATGAAACCCAGGCGGCCCATGGGTTGACGGGAAGGGATCCCCGCAAGGGCTTGCGCACGCGTATCCACGCCGATGGTGGTGATGCCCATTGGGCCTGGCTGCGCACCCAGGACAAGAAGCTGGTCAGCGACACCGAGCGGCGCGAACGCAAACTCGTTGCCGAGCATGGTCCGCTGGAGTTTGAAATGCAGTCAGCCAGGCCGGAGGAGGATCTGCGAACCCTGGTGGCGATGAAGAACGCGCAGTACAAGCGCACGGGCCATGATGGGGGCGCGTTGCTGAATCCGGCCAACGCACGCTTGCTGCAGCGCTTGCTGGCGTCTGACGATCCCCATTGCCGTCCGCGCCTGAGCGTGCTGCGCGCTGGAGGGCAATTCGTCGCGGGCCATTTTGGGTTGCAGTGCGGGCCGCTGCTGCACTACTGGTTTCCCGTTTACGACAATCGGTTCGCGGCCTATTCCCCTGGGCGCATCCTGTACCGGCATATCCTGTCAGGAGCGGGGCGTGAGGGCATTGCCTGCATCGACCGAGGCGAAGGTGACAGCATGGCCAAGCGGGACTTCGCCAACGAAGAGCATCAGTTCTTCAAAGGCATGATCGAGACTGGCCCCAGGGGGCGGGTACTCGGTCTTTTGCAGCGCTTGCGCTGGCGATTCGCGGTCTGACTACGACGCCGCTTGAGCCTGTGCGCGCACAGGCAAATAGGACAACGCGATATAGACCAGGCACCGCAGGGGGCGATGGCGGCGACGCAGCGCCTGCCAGAATGCGGCACGTGCAATGCGCCGGTTGCCTTGCCAGTAATGTGCGTAGGCATGGTCGAAGTAGACGCCGGCCAGACGCTTCTCGAACGCTCTGGCTGTCAGCTTCTGATCGTCCAGGGTACTCAACCCCCAGCGCAGACTCGCCGCGTGCAGCAGATTTGCAAGATGGCTGTCGTTGGATAGCCGGTGCATGGCGCTCGCATTGTGGATGCGGTACAGGGCCACGGCGCCGTTCAGTGAATGCATTGGCGCCACTCTCGAGGCCTTGAGCCAGAAGTCATAGTCCTCGCCCTGCCGCATGGCCTCGTTGAAGCCGCCCACGGCTTCATACACCGATCGCCGCACCACTGCGGTGTTCATGCCTACCAACAGTCCGTCGAGCAGGCGGGTATACAGCCAGCCCGAGCGCTCGGGGTCTGCTTCGGTGTGCTGTGCTGCGTCCTCGATCAGTGTTGACGCGGGCGGAAACTGCCCATCCGGCTGTGCGTTCCATCGAATGAACTTGCCGAACACGACCCCCACTTCAGGGTGCTCGTCAAAGTAGGAGACCTGTGCCTGCAGCTTGCCGGGAAACCAAATGTCATCGGCATCCAGAAAGGCCAGCAAATCGCCACGTGCCTGGGCCATGCCCGTATTGCGTGCGTGGGACACGCCCCTGCCCGTCAGGTGAATGACGCGAATGCGATCATCCTGAAGGGTGTACCGGTCGTAGTCGTCATCCGTGGAGCCGTCGTCGATCAGCAGCAGTTCCAGATCCGTGAACGATTGCTGAAGCACGCTGTCAAGGGCTTCCTGCAGATAGTCCTTGCCATTGCGGACGGGGATGATGACGGATACGCGGGGTGGGTTCATGGGCGTTGTGGGCCTCAGGTCAACAAGGGTTGGGGTTCCTGCCTGGCTCACTTGCGAGCGGCCGGGAGTTCGGTAGCTGTTGGGTCTGCGTTCATCTGCTCTGGCGTCGCTGTACGAAGGCCAGTCGCATCCGCTTCAATTCATCGGCCATGGGGAGTGACAGCGCGAAGCAGCCTGCCAAGAATGTAACTCCCGCCGCGATGCCTGTGAGCACGATGGCGGCCCAGGGTGCAATACCGGAGGGCAGCAACTGTCTGACGCCCAGACCCACAACTCCCACCAGCAGCCCTTGTGCTGCAACGGGGAGCGTGGTTCTGCTCCATGTGGTCCAGCGCAGGCTCAGAAACCGGTGGTGGACCCAGAGGTAGTAGGGCACGCTGAACAACTGGCCCAATGCCATTGCCAGGGCAAACGTATGCAGGGTTCCGTCCATCAGCCACAAGGCGCATGCGATCTTGGCCACCACCAGCATGGCGTAGGGGCCAATGGCCGCATAGGGTTTGCCCACACCAGTCAGCGATGGGGCGCTCAGTGTGAACAGGCTGGCGATGGCATATGACAGGCACAGCCACGGAATGGCCGGCACGGCTTCCAGCCAGGCCTTGCCGTAGAGCAGGGCCACAATGTCATGTGCGAGCACGGCAATGGTGGCAAAGGCCGGCAGCATGAGCGCATTGATGAGCGAGCTGGCGCGCAGGTATTCCGCGCCCACGGCCCCGTGCGAGTGATGCACCTTGGCCATGTGCGGCAGGGCAAAGTAGTTCACCGTCGGCAACAACACCGTGCCCGCCATGTTCACGGTGGAGTTGGCCCGGCTGAACAGACCCACGGCAGCCGGACTCATCCAGCGCCCCAGAAGGATGTCGGGCAAGGCGTTGTCGGCCGCCTTGAGCAACGCAGTCAGCAGATTGCCCATGCCGAAGTGAACGATGTCCCGCAGCTGCCGGAAGCCCGGCAACCATGGCAGCGGACGCTCCATCATCCACCGCGCCATGCCACCGGCGACGATGATGTTGATCAGGTTGGCCCACGCCATGGTCATGGCACCAAAACCCTTGAGTGCAAGAATGACCGATGCAACGAAGTACACCACGGTGCCGACCCCGGTCACGTATGCGGTTTTCTCCACCGCCATCTCACGCGACAAGATGGCCGTGGGAATGGCACCGAACGGAATGAATACGAATCCCAGTGCCAGCACCTGCACCACGGGTATCACACTGTCCTGCTGGAAAAAACGGGCCCAATACGAGGCACTCAGATACATCAAGAGTGCGACACTCCAAGAGCTGATCAACAGCACACCCAGTGCGTTGCGCAAAATGTCAGGCGTTAGCTCTTTTTCCCGCTTGATGAATGCGGTAACGCCAAAGTCACGAAATACATGGGCAACGGCGATGAGCACGGCGCTCATCGAAAAGATGCCAATCTCCTCGGGTGAGAGCAGGCGCGCCAGGACGATCGACAGCACGAAATTGGCAACCAGGGCGAGATTGCTGAAGACAAACTGCAGCGCGACTTTTTGACGAACGGAGAGCACGTTGGGGCTGGGTATGGTTCTTCGCCGCACCAAGGGGGCAAGGCCTGCGGTGACGGGATTTGAAGCCCGTCGGATGGAGTGTGCGGAACTCTGGATGCTACTGGCTCTATGATCTATCCGTAGAGTCCTTCTTCAGTTTCCTGTCCATGAATCTCTCAAATGCAACAATCGCCATCATCGGTTTGGGTTACGTGGGTTTGCCGCTCGCTGTCGAGTTTGGCAAACATCGCCCTGTGCTGGGTTTCGACATCAATCCGGCCCGGGTGGCTGAACTGCAGACAGGACGCGACCATACCCTGGAGTGCGGTATCGAGGAGTTGCAGGCTGCGCGCCATTTGCGCTACAGCCATCAAGCCGAGGACTTGAGGGCGTGTCAGGTGTTCATCGTCACGGTCCCCACGCCCGTGGATCCGGCCAATCGACCTGACCTGACGCCCCTCATCAAGGCCAGTCGGACGGTGGGAGCAGCGTTGAAGCCGGGCGACGTCGTGATCTATGAGTCCACTGTGTATCCCGGGGCGACCGAAGAGGTCTGCGTGCCCGAACTCGAACGCACCAGCGGCCTCAAGTTCAACAGGGATTTCTTCTGCGGCTACAGCCCGGAGCGCATCAACCCGGGCGACAAGGACCACCGTCTGCCGAGCATCAAGAAAGTCACCAGCGGCAGCACCCCGGCCGTGGCCGATGCCGTCGATGCCCTGTATGGGCAGATCATCACCGCCGGAACACACAAGGCCAGCAGCATCAAGGTCGCTGAAGCGGCCAAGGTCATCGAGAACACGCAGCGCGACATCAACATCGCGCTGATGAACGAACTCAGCCTGATCTTCGCGCGGCTTGGCATCGACACGCTCGAGGTCCTGCAGGCCGCTGGTACCAAGTGGAACTTCCTGCCTTTCCGTCCCGGCCTGGTCGGCGGGCATTGCATCGGCGTGGATCCCTACTACCTGACGCACAAGGCCCAGGAAGTGGGTTACCACCCCGATGTCATCCTGGCCGGCCGTCGCGTCAACGACAACATGGCCCGTCATGTGGCGGATGCCACCGTCAAGCTCATGCTGCGCAAGGGTATTCCGGTGCTGGGCAGCAAGGTGTTGGTCCTGGGGCTGACCTTCAAGGAAAACTGCCCCGATCTGCGCAATACCAAGGTGGTCGACATCGTACGTACCCTGCAGGGCTACAACACCGAGGTCGACATCTACGACCCCTGGATCGACACGAACGAAGCGCAGCACGAATACGGACTGACTTGCCTGACGGCGATGCCAGAACCGGGCAAGTACGCCGCAGTGATCCTGGCTGTGGGCCATCGTCATTTTGTGGAACTGGGTGTGGCCGGAATCAAGGCGCTGGGCGAACCCAACGCGGTGCTGTTCGACGTCAAGAGCATCCTGCCCATGGGCGCTGCGGATGGGAGGCTGTAAGCATGTTGTCTCGCTATCAGGAGGTGCAGGATCAACTGCGCGGCTCACCCAAGACCTGGCTCATCACCGGGGTGGCGGGCTTCATCGGCAGCAACCTGCTGGAGACTTTGCTCAAGCTGGGGCAGCGCGTGGTGGGGTTGGACAACTTTGCCACAGGGCACCAGCGCAATCTCGACGAAGTGCAATCCCTGGTCACTTCGGCGCAGTGGGCCAACTTCCGTTTCATCGAGGGGGACATCCGCAACCTGGACGATTGCCGTCGGGCCATGGCTTTCCTCCCGTCCGTGCCCGGTGGCGAAGAGGGTGGCGGCGCCATTCCGGTCAACTACGTCCTGCATCAGGCCGCCCTTGGCAGCGTGCCGCGCAGCATCGATGACCCGATCACCACCAACAGTGCCAATATCACCGGCTTCTTGAACATGCTGGTGGCTGCGCGCGATGCCGAGGTTCAGAGCTTCACCTATGCGGCCAGCAGCAGTACCTATGGTGATCACCCGGGCCTGCCCAAGGTCGAGGATGTGATTGGCAAACCTCTGTCGCCCTATGCGGTCACCAAATATGTCAACGAACTGTATGCCGACGTGTTCGCGCGCACCTATGGTTTCCGTTGCATAGGGTTGCGTTATTTCAATGTATTTGGTCCGCGACAGGACCCTGACGGTGCCTATGCCGCGGTCATTCCAAAATGGACTGCGGCCATGATCAAGGATCAAGAGGTCTTTGTGAATGGCGATGGTGAGACCAGTCGCGACTTTTGTTATGTGGCAAATGCGGTTCAGGCGAATATTCTGGCAGCAACTGCGACAGATGTCGGTGCTCTGAATGAGGTGTACAACGTTGCGGTTTCTGGGCGCACCACGTTGAATGTGCTATTTCGTGAAATAGCAGCGGCTCTGCATGAAAATGGTGTTCCCTACACCAGAGGGCCGGTGTACAGGGATTTTCGTAAGGGGGATGTTCGTCATAGCCAGGCGGATGTAAGCAAGGCAAAGAGGCTCCTGGGGTATGTTCCGAGTCATGAGATTCGTGCGGGTATATCTGCCGCCATGCCTTGGTATGTCAAGTTATTGGGCTGAGCGGCGATATTTTCTGGAGTGCTGATGTCGAGAAATCATGTGGTCGGATCTCCGAATCAAGGAGGGTGTGTCGACTGTCGCGATTCTGAAGGTCGCTACATACTCTATGGTGCAGTGGTTGATGTGCCGGACTCTTTCTCCTATGGTGTAAAGCATTCCATTAAGAGGTTTGTTGACAAATCGGCGTTCCGTTTTGGGTATGTCGATCGGATTGATTACCGAAACTATCAGGACGGGCGTGCATACAATCGGGGGGATCATTCGATTATTGTGTCAATGGCGCAACGAATCGGGGCCCTTGATGCGGATGGTCGTATTGTCGCTGTCCAGTGGGGCGGGTTGGAGTCTGCAAAGCTCGAAAGTACAGACAAAGTTTTGATTTGTGGGAGTGGCTATTTTTTTCCGGATGCAATAGGGCGACTTCCTCAGCGGATGTTCTCGGATTTGCGTGCCATTGAGGCTGCTGGGTGCGAGCTTCATTTCATTGGCGCAGGATACAATCGCTTGTTGGCTTGGGAGAGGTCGGGGGCGCGCGGTCTGTCAGTGGAGTCGTGCCACTTGTTAAGGAGGTTGCTTGAAAGAGCCTCGACTATTTCGGTGAGGGATGACAATACAAAAATATTTCTTTCGGGACTGGTAGATAAGAATATAAGTGTGATTGGGGATCCTGCCCTGTTTATCGACTCGCCGATAAGTGTTGCTGATTATTTTGGTGGGGGTGTTCCGTCAAGGATTGGTTTGAATATTCCATTTCATGGTCCGCAGTCAACTGCGTGGGTGAAAAAGAATTTTCGTCAATTCATTGATGCTGTCAGAGAAATTCAAAAACTGACGAAATGTGAGTTTGTCTATTTTGTTCACTACGACTCTGAATTGTTGATTGCCGATATTTTAAGGAGCTATGGGGTTCGGCTTGATGTGGTGAATGCTGTGGCGGATAGGTTGTCTTGTGAGTATGCGAAAATTGACATGCATATTGGGGGGATGCTCCATTCTTGTATTATTGCCGCGGCGGCTGGTGTTCCTTCTGTTGGGCTGGCCTACGATGAGAAACACTTTGGTTTCTTCTCGCTGATGGGGCGGTTCCGATACTGTTTGGATGCAAGGCTATTCAGATCTGAAAAGTTGATTGAGAGAGCTTTGGAGTTGTGGAGGGATCTGCCTGGGGAGAGAAGTCGTATGAATGCAAGGCGGTGTGAGCTGTTCCGTGTTTTCGATTCCACTCTGCGGAAGGTGATGTTTTCGTCGGTGCCGTAACTCTTGATTCTTGATGAATAAGCGTACCTGTCAGTTTTTTTGATGTGTTCTTGTGCTTGAGGGGTGGCCAGTATCGTACTTTCTCCTCTCTCTTGTTAGGGGGCTTAAGGCGATCAGTTTGGATGATCGCCATTTTAAGAATTGCGAGGCTTGTTGACTATCTCGGGATGATGGCCCAGGTGGGATTGTTGGTGTAATCCTTGTCCATCAATGGCGTCTTGGATTTGAGTAACGCATATGCAGTTGCTGCATTTTCAATGTCTAGGCTCGATGCGGTTGCTAGCATGGCTCGTGCATTCGCGGCATAGCCACCAGCCCATTCCGGATAGCCGTCAAATTTCAGTGAGGGGTCGCACTTGATGTTCGGTAGGTTGACTTCCGCAAATTCTTTCCAGCTTGTGATCCATTGGCCCGTTGCGTTCTTGAGGCTCATGAAATAAGCGGGTGCCTTGGCAATACAGAATCCCTGATCTTCATTCAGGAAACGTTCCACACCGAACTTGCTGGTCCAGCGCAGGAGCTCAATGGCCCGGGGTTCTCCAGCCTCGGCCTGCTGAGCCATCACAATGCTCCAGAAGTCGTTTTGCCACGGGCCAACATGTGCTTTGCCGTATGGGTTGACCGGTGAGCCCATCGGTGAAACGTCATCCCTGGGGGTAACTATCCAGTTTTGGTAATACCATTCAAGATTGTTGGAAAGTCGGGTCTGAAAATATCCCTTCATTGCGTGAGAGTCGGGGAGGAAGCGCGAGGCGTCACCCAGTGCGCGCATTGACCATGCTTGTGCTCTAACCTCGTTCTCTCTCAATACACCTTTCCCTCCCTCGCGATATGCGGGATTGCTTGCGCTGATATTCCATGCGGCCCAGAATGCAACTTCATCCTGATAAAAGGTGTCTCCAGTAATCAGATATGGTATGTACGCAAAAGAGGCTTGGTGCCCCATGTCGGGAGTCCAAATGGTGGTTCCATTGACCACGGTCGGTAATGTTGGCTGTGATATGCCGCGAAGTGTTGACACATTTGGATGTCTGTCTAGATCCAATGGTTGGCTGGATGCTTCATCACGGTAGTGAACCGGGACGGAGCCTGCTGCGTCAGCGTGCGCAAGCATGACTTCTTTGATGCGATCGTCCTGGGAGACAAGATACATCGCGGTCCATTGAGGGACGGGGCCAATCTCAAATCTCCCCCCAGTTGTCGGGAAATAGGGTTGGAGCATCAGATTCGCCATAGGCCCCAGATTGGCCTGTGACGCCTTTTTATTTGTAAAGCTATTGTAGAAATTCGATAGGACTGCCTCCGGGATATTCAGGCTCAGGTCGTAGTTCCAGATTGCCTTGCTCGCAACAAAATACGGCATGTTGTGCCGCACCTGTGCCAGTGGCTCGGTGGATGAACCCGTCCACACCACCTTGTGCCAGCGTGCGTGGTGGTAGTGGGTGAACTGTGGCTGCGTGAATATCGTGCTGCCGTTGCGCTTGATAGCAAGCGAATAGGTCATGTTGCCTGGGTTGGCCGTCCAGGTGCGGGTGTTTTCTATCACCACGTCGGTACGGATGCGCTGGCCGCCATCGACCATCCGGGTGTGTAGGCGTGCCGTCAGGTGCGGGTGGGGGGTGCCTGTGGCCTTGTTTTTGAAGGGTATGGCCACGGTGTACTCTGTAGCGACGGGGCCCGACAGGCGGCGCCCGGTGCCGCTGGCGATTTGTTTGACCAGTTCGGCTTGCGGCTGAGCGATCAAGGTGGATGTGCCACCATTGGCGTCAATGACCTGGGCCTCAATCTCCAGATTCCAGTCGGGATTGGCGGGGACATTGGCGGTGCTGCTGGTCTTGACCCCCGGATACAGATTGATGATCTTGCTTTGGCCGGGCTGTACGTTGTTGAGCTGGGCGCTGAGTACGGCAAAGCGCGCGGAGCCATCGCGGTGCGTAGCAAGTTCATCCGTTTGAAGAGGGATGGTTGCGCCGTCCACCTTTGCTATCAGCCCCTGTTGCGCAGGTTTCCAATCGCCGGCCTTGAAGGGTTGGCCAAAGGTGACGGGCAGACTGGCTTGTGTTTGCGCGCTGGTGGAGGTGACCTGGACGCAGGTAACCGCATCGCTTGCGCACGTGAAGGCTGCTGGCGCGGGCGCGGGCGCTGGTGCTGCTGTTGGCGGGCGCGGTGTCGGATTCGGTCGGCGCGTGCTGTCGATGGCGACGTCCGTTGCCTCGCTGCCACCGCCGCATGCGGACAATGTTGCAAAAACTAGTGCCGTGGCCAGGTTCTTGCCAACAGCGGATTTGACAGCGCTAGGGCGCGGTGGGGTACGGTTCATGACAATGGTCAAGGTCTGATGGAGGGGTGGGTCCCCAGGGATGCGGCTGAACGCCGTCACGCGGGGTCTCGGGATTGGCTGCGCCAAGACTGCGGGGGAGCGCCCCCGCATGGCGAGCCGAATGTTTGCCAGGGTTGCCGAATGCCGGCGCCACCCGAACGATGAAATTATCGGAATGCATGACAAGTTAGGTACTCGTTAATGTGACTCTCGATACAAAATGTGTCAATACAATCCGTAAGAGCGGCGCAACACGACTGCTATTGGGTAGCCTTGATGGGGATGTTCTTTGGTTGGTTGAGTTTTACGTGGCGTTTTCAGTGTGTTTTGAAGTGATACATGCAAAAAGTTACAACCAGCCCTGCGTCTTCACGGCCAGCAAGCACGCCGAGGCCCATGGTGGTGGGGGACCTGTTCACCACCGAAGCCTGGTTTGCGAATCTGCTGGCGCATGGTCTTGAGCGGCTTCCCGAGTGGCATGGGGTCTGGTCGCTTCCCACCACGGCCGGTGCTGAACAGGCCCACTTTTGCCTGATGCGCCAGCGGCCCGGCGGTCCCTTGCTGGCGCTGGGCAACTACTACAGCTGTCTATATGGCCCCCAGGGTGCGGCCGAGGCCGTGCTGGCGTTGTCGCCCGCGCAGTGGCGCCAGGCCGTCAGCGCTCTGCCGCACTGGCGTGCCTCTGGCGTGCTGCGGCTACAGCCACTCGATGCCGACAGCGCATGGCTGGGGGCGCTTGAGCGGGGCTTGCGCTCGGCGGGTTGCTGGTCGGACAGGTTCTTTTGCTTTGGCAATTGGTTTCAGCCCGTGCCCATGGGTGGTTTTGACGCCTACTGGCGGCAGCGCCCATCGGCACTGCGCCACAGTGTGGAGCGGGGTCGCAGGCGGCTCGACCGCGCGGGCGACTGGCGCATCGACATCCATACGCCCGGCTCACCGGGGCTGGAGGAGGGGTTGGCGGCCTACCAGAGCGTCTACGCGCAGAGCTGGAAGTCGCCCGAGCCCTGCCCCGACTTCATGCCTGGGCTGGCGCGCATGGCCGCGCGCGAAGGGTGGCTGCGCATGGGCGTGCTGTGGCTGGGGCAGCAGCCGCTGGCGGCCCAGGTCTGGTTGGTGCATGGGGCCAAGGCCAACATCTACAAGCTCGCCTACGTCAAGGGGCATGAGAAGCTGTCGGTCGGGTCGGTGCTCACCGCGGCCCTGATGCGGCATGTGATGGACGTGGACCGCGTGGCCGAGGTGGACTATCTGAGTGGCGATGACGCCTACAAGCGCGACTGGATGGCCGAGCGCCGCGAGCGCGTGGGTCTGGTGGTGTTCGACCCGCGCAGCCCGCGAGGCCTGCTGGCGGCGGGTAGGCATTTTGCGGGCGCCCTGTGGGCGCGATTGCGCAAGGCGTGATGGGCGTGGCCAGTGCCGCTGGCTGGGCTCAAACGCTTACCGGGTCAGCGTGGCCAGCCAGCGCAGGGTCAGGGCTTCCACCTCCTGCTGGCTGGCGGGTTGCGAGCAGGTGTGATCGGCGCCCTGCAGATCGTGGCGGGTGACGGTCGGCCGCTGTGCCGCCTGGCGCCAGGGGGCGTCGCTCGCAAGGCATTCGGCAAACTCCTGGGCGGTCACGTCGCGCGTGCTCAGAATAAGCAGTGTTTTGCCTTCAAAGCCTTGCCAGGCAAGCGCCATAAGCTCTTGAAATGATAGTGATTGTGGTCTCTTGCGGCGCATGCTGCGCAGATTGCGGCCCAGATCGCGCAGCGCCTTCAGGCCCACGCCGCCGGCCCAGAGCTTGCGCCAGAAGGCGGGCTCGAGCAGGCGCTGCCGGTAGTAATGCTTGACGCGCGTCCTCGCCAGTCCGGCCTCGGAGCGCACCCAGGGGTTGAGCAGCACCAGCCCCGCCACACGCGCGTCACGCCTGGCCTGCAGGTACAGCAGGCTGGCCGACGCGCCGTCGCACAGGCCCCAGAGCACGATGCGGTGGGCGCCACTGGCGCGCACGGTGGCGTCGATGGCCGCGCCGATGTGCGGGGCCGTCTGCTCGAAAGGCACGCTGGCGCCGGGGCTGTCGCCCATGCCGGGCAGGTCAAAGCGCAGCACAGGATGGCCCGCGCCCGCCAGCCGGCGCGCCAGCTGCACAAACTGGCGGTGGCTGCCCACCCGGTACTGCGCGCCGCCGACGACGATGACGATGGCCGTGCGCTGCACCTCCATGCCCGCCGCCGGCATGGAGAGGATGCCCAGCATGGCACTGGCGGGATCGCCTCCCGCGCCACGGCTTGCGCCGGTGATCTCCAGGGCTTGCTCGCGTATGTTCATGGCATCGGAGCGGCAGCGGGGGTGAGTGCGGCCAGCGTGGCGTCGATCAGCGCCGGCGCATCGCCGCCGTCCACGGTCTGCCAGAAGGCGGGGCCGGCCACGGCCTGGGCCTGCACCTGCCAGCCGGCGGCGCGCCAGGCGGCCACGGCCCTGTCGGCAGAAGCGCCGAGTGTCGGTGGTTGGGCGCTGGACAGCTCGAGCCACACCAGTCGTGAAGTGACCGCTGGCGGCGCGGGTGGGGTCAGCCGGGCCAGGCCCAGGCCCTGGGCCAATGTGGGGCTCAGTGCATAGCCCGCAATGTGCACCGTCTGGCCCTGGGCCAGGGCCTGGGCCGGCGCCGGGGCGTCACCGGGGCTGGCGCCCAGCCACTGGCTGGCGCTGTGCAGGCGCAGAAACTGCTGCAGCAACTGCTGGCCGCTGGCGACGGGTTGCCACAGCAGCAGATGCACGGGTTCGCCCCCACCTTCGCCTGCACCTTCGCGCACGCCTTCGGCGGGACTTGGCAGCAGCCGGCTGGCCAGTTGTGTGGCCAGCAGGGCGCCGGCGCGCAGGCCCCACAGCCAGATCGGGCCGCCGGCCCGCGCGGCCAGCCAGCGATGCGCGGCCAGGGCATCGGCCAGCCAGGCGTCCCAGGTGGCGTCGGCAAAGTCGCCACTGCTGTCGCCGCAGCCCAGCAGGTCGATCTGCAGCACGGCGTAGCCGGCCTTGGCCAGCGCGCGGGCCTGGGCGGCCACCACGCGGCGCGTGCAGTTGAGTTCCTCGGCAAAGGGATGCAGGTAGAGCACACGCCCCAGCGGCCTGTCGCCGCGCGGTGCGTGGTACAGGCAGAAGCGCTGCCCGCCGTCGGCGGCCTCGAGAAAGAAGGCCTGCGGCAGCCCGGCCTGCGGGGGCAGGCTCATGTGTCCTGCCTGGCCAGCGCCTGCTCCACCAGATCGCACAGGCTGCCCACGGTGGCAAAGACCGCGCCGCTCAGGTCTTCATCGCTGAAGGCGATGCCGAAATGGTTCTCCAGTCCGGTGATCAGCGCGAGCACGGCCATGGAGTCGAGTTCGGGCAGGGCCCCGAGCAGCGGTGTGTCGCGGTCAAAGGCGGTGGCGCGGCCGTGCAGGGCCAGGGCCTCGTCCAGCACGCGCAGGACTTGTTCGGTGAGATTCATGATGTGTAGGGGTTTGCACTGCAATTGCGGCGCGATTCTAGTGGCCCGGTGGGTGCGCTGCCTGTGGCGCCGAGGCGATGCCTTAACATGCGCCAATGCCTCATCAACCGGATTTTCTCGGAGGGATTCCCCCTGTTTTGCTGCATGACCTGCCGGCGCGCGCTGCCGCCTGCTGGCCCGGCCACACCGCGCTGTCGGTCAACGGCGCGCATGTGAGCTATGCCGATCTGCAGGCACAGACGCAGCGCTGCGCCGCAGGCCTGCTGGCGCTGGGGCTCGAGCGCGGCGCGCGCGTGGCCGTGTACCTGGACAAGCGCGTGGAGGCCGTGGTGGCCAGCTTTGCGGCGCCGGCTGCGGGCGGCGTGCTGGTGCCCGTCAACCCGCTGCTCAAGGCCGCGCAGGTGGCGCATATCCTGCAGGACGCAGAGGCGCAGGTGCTGGTCACCTCACGCGCGCGGCTGGCGGCGCTGGCGCCGGTGCTGGCGGACTGCCCCTCGCTGCGCCATGTGCTGCTGTGCGACGAGGCGGCAGCAGGTGCACTCGCGCCGCTGCCCGCCGGCCTTGCCGTCCACGCCTGGGCCGACATGCAGGCGCTCGAGCAGCAACCCCTGCCGTCCTTGCAGTCGTTGCCGAGAGGGCTCGACGTCGATGTGGCGGTGATCTTCTACACCTCGGGCAGCACGGGCCGGCCCAAGGGCGTGGTGCTGTCGCACCGCAACCTCGTGGCCGGCGCCGTCAGCGTGGCCAGCTACCTGGGCAACCGCGCCGACGACAGCCTGCTGGCCGTGCTGCCGCTGTCGTTCGACGCGGGCTTCAGTCAGCTCACCACGGCGTTCCTGGTGGGCGCGCGCGTGGTGCTGCTCAACTACCTGCTGCCGCGCGACGTGCTGCAGACCATGGCGCGCGAGCGCATCACCTGCCTGACGGCCGTGCCGCCGCTGTACATGCAGCTGGCGGCGCTGGACTGGCCCGCGGGCGCGGCCGAGCACCTGCGCTACTGGGCCAACACCGGCGGGCGCATGCCGCGCGCCACGCTGGAGCGCCTGCGCGCGCTCGCGCCCGCGGCCCGGCCCTATCTGATGTACGGCCTCACGGAGGCCTTTCGCTCCACCTATCTGCCGCCCGAGGAGGTGGACCGCCGCCCCGACTCCATCGGCCGGGCCATTCCCAATGCCGATGTGCGCGTGCTGCGCGAGGACGGCACGGAATGCGCCGTCGACGAACCCGGCGAGCTGGTGCACCGAGGGGCTCTGGTGGCCCTGGGCTACTGGCGTCGCCCCGAAGAGACGGAACGGCGCTTCCGACCCTGGCCTGCGGCGCTGCAGGCGGCCGATGCGGGGCGGGCAGCGCCCGAGTACGCCGTGTTCTCGGGCGACACCGTGCGCCGCGATGCGGACGGTTTTCTGTACTTCGTGGGCAGGCGCGACGAGATGATCAAGACCTCGGGCTACCGCGTGAGCCCGACCGAGGTGGAGGAGGCGCTCTACGCGAGCGGCCTGGTGGCCGAGGCACTGGTCTATGCCCGCCCCGACGACGCCCTGGGCAGCGCCATCTGCGCGGCCCTGTGGCCATCGCCCGCGGGCGCCGACACGGCCACGCGCGACGCCGCCCTGATGGCGCATTGCCGCCAGCAGCTGCCGGCGTTCATGCTGCCACGGCAGGTGCACTGGGTGGACCAACCCCTGCCGCGCAGCCCGAATGGCAAGCTCGATCGCCAACGCTGGATACAGGAACATGGATCGCTTTGACCTCTCGGGCGCCGAGCTGCAGGTAGGGGGGCTGGCGCTGTCGCTGCTCGCCGAGCGCGTCGGCCAGACCCCGTTCTATGCCTACGACCGCGCGCTGATTGCGGCGCGCATTGCCGCCGTGCGCCAGGTGCTGCCCGCGGGCGTGCACCTGCACTACGCGATCAAGGCCAACCCCATGCCCGCCCTTGTGGGTTTCGTGCGGCCGCTGGTCGACGGCATGGACGTGGCGTCGGCGGCCGAACTGCGGCTGGCGCTGGATGCCGGGGCGGACCCGCAGGGCATAGGCTTTGCCGGCCCGGGCAAGCGCGAGGCGGAGCTGCGCCAGGCCGTGGCCTCGGGCGTGCTGCTGCATGTGGAGTCGGCGCGCGAGCTGCACCTGCTGGCCGACGCAGCCCAGTCCCTGGGCCGAGGCGCGCGCGTGGCCCTGCGCATCAACCCGGACTTTGAGCTGCGCGGCGCCGGCATGCACATGGGCGGCGGCGCCAAGCCCTTCGGCGTGGATGCCGAGCAGGCCCCGGCGCTGCTGCGGGCCATGGGCAGGCAGGGACTGGTCTTCGAGGGTTTTCATGTCTATCCGGGCTCGCAGAACCTGCGCGGCGAAGTCATTGCCGAGAGCCTGCGCCGCTCGCTCGATCTGGTGCTGCGCCTGGCGCAGGACGCGCCGGCGCCGGTGCGCAGCGTCAACCTGGGCGGGGGCTGGGGCATACCGTACTTCCCGGCAGACAGGCGGTTGGACCTCGCTCCCGTGGCCGAGGCATTGGCCCAGGTGCGAGAGCGGCTCGTGCAGGCCCAGCCCGGCGCGCATCTGGTCGTGGAGCTGGGTCGCTACCTCGTGGGCGAGGCCGGCGTGTACGTGGCCCGGGTGCTCGATCGCAAGCAGTCGCGCGACCAGGTGTTTCTCGTGACCGACGGCGGCATGCACCAGCACCTTGCGGCATCGGGCAACTTCGGGCAGGTCATACGGCGCAACTATCCCGTGGTCATTGGCAACCGGCTGCAGTCGGCCGAGCGCGAGACGGCCTCTGTGGTCGGCCCCCTGTGCACGCCGCTCGACGTGCTGGCCGACCGCATGGATCTCGCAGTCGCCGAGCCCGGCGACCTGGTGGCCGTTCTGCAGTCCGGGGCCTATGGCGCCAGCGCCAGTCCGCAGGGCTTTCTGAGCCACCCCGCGTGCCTCGAGGTGCTGGTGTAGTGGTCTGCCGGGACGGGTGCAAATGATGGATTGCATTGCATGAGTGACACGGAAAGCAGCATCTTCTTCTGGGGCTGGGTGCTGGCCGCTGGGGCCTATGGCTTGATGCTGCTGCGCCTGCTCAGCCAGCAGCACTTGCGTACCAAGGATGGCCGCATCGCGACGACGATGCTTGCGGCCGTCGTCATGACGCTGCTGTGGAGCGGCAGCAGTCTGCTGGGATTGACGAATCACCCGTCATGGTGGTTCGTGGCGCAGGTGGCAGATGTGCTGCGCTACCTTTGCTGGGCTGGCTTTGTGGCGCTGTTTCTGGCCGACCCTGAAGGGCGTTGGCGCAAGCGCTGGCCGGTGCTCGCGGCGGCGGGACTCCTGGGCGCTCCGGCCCTGGTGGCAATCGCGAATGTCGGTGCAGGCGTGACGGGGCATGCCTTCCTGATGGTGTTGCTGTCGATTGCAGGCCTGGTGCTGCTCGAGCAGTTGCTGCGCAATCTGCCGGAGGACTCCCTGTGGAGCGCCAAGCCTGTGTGCCTGGGGCTTGCGGGCACCTTTCTGTTCGATCTGTACCTGTTCTCTCAGGGCGTGCTGTTCCAGGGGCTGGATCCCGATGCATTGAGTGTCCGTCCGTTCGTGCACGCCTTCATGGTGCCCCTGCTGCTGCTGGCGACCACGCGCCACCGCAACTGGATCGCCAAGATTCACGTGTCGCACAAGGTCATCTTCCATTCGGCGTCGCTGGTGCTGGTGGGGCTGTACCTGATCTTCATGGCCGCGGTGGGCTACTACGTGCGCTATTTCGGCGGCGCATGGGGTGGGGCGCTGCAACTGGGGCTGGTTTTTCTGGCACTGGTACTGGCCATTGCCGTGGTGCTGTCGGCCTCGCTGCGCGCCACCCTGCGGGTCTTTCTGGGCAAGCACTTCTTCCGCTATCGCTTCGACTACCGCGAGGAGTGGCTGAAGTTCACCGCAACGGTGTCGAGCCACGACCACCCGCAGGAGGCGGGCCGCAACGTCATCCGGGGCCTTGCGGACATGTTGGAGAGTCCGGCGGGTGCGTTGTGGCTGCTGCGCCCGGAGGACGACCAGTTTCGCCAGGTGGCGCGCTGGAACCTGCCGCTGGCAGCGCAGACAGTGGACCGAGATGGGGCGTTGCCGGACTTTCTGCGCTCCACGGGTTGGGTGGTCAATCTCGATGAGTGGCGTGCCGCGCCATCACGCTATCGCGACATGCAGATACCGGACTGGCTGGCCCAGTATCCCCAGGCCTGGCTGTTGGTGCCGCTGTGGCAGGGCAAGGGCTTGCTGGGCTTCGTGCTGCTGGCCAGCCCGCGCACGGCCGTGGACGTGAACTGGGAGGTGATCGATCTTCTGAAGACGGCGGGTCGGCAGGCCGCGAGCATTCTTGCGCAAATGCAGGCGACCGAGGCGCTGCTCGAATCGCGCAAGTTCGAGGCCTTCAGCCGCATGTCGGCCTTCGTGGTGCACGATCTGAAAAACATTGTTGCCCAGCTGTCGCTCATGGTCAAAAACGCCAAGCGTCTGCAGAACAATCCCGAGTTTCAGGCCGACATGCTGATGACCGTGGAAAACTCTCTGGAGCGCATGCGGCAATTGATGTTGCAATTGCGTGAGGGGGCGGCATCTGGGGCAGCGGCTGTCGGTGTGGAGCTCGGCAAGATCGCCGAACGGCTCGCGGCAAATGCCGCACGCCGCGATCGCACATTGCACGTGTACAATTCGTCACATGTTTTTACGCGCGGTCACGAAGATCGACTTGAGCGCGTCATAGGGCACCTGGTGCAGAACGCACTCGATGCCACCGATGGCGCCGACCGGGTGTGGATCAAGGTCGATCGTTTCGGCAGTCATGCCCGCGTGGAGGTGGGTGACGAGGGAGAGGGCATGACCGAGGAGTTCATCCAGACGCGTTTGTTCAAACCTTTTCAGACGACCAAGGAGTCTGGCATGGGCATTGGCACTTACGAGAGCTTTCAGTACGTGCAGGAGTTGGGGGGGAAGGTGTCGGTGGACAGCAAGGTGGGCCAGGGAACGGTCGTGAGCCTGCTGCTTCCGCTCATCGAGATCAGCCGTGATTCGGACCTGCAGTTGTAGGAGAGGGACAGCATGAGTGCGGACAAGCTGCAGCCCCTGCTGATCGTCGAGGACGACCTCGCGCTGCAAAAGCAGATCAAGTGGTCGCTCGATCGTTTCGAATCCGTCACGGCACCCGACCGTGAGAACGCCATGGCGCAACTGCGCCGTCACGCCCCTGCCGTGGTGACCATGGATCTGGGGCTGCCGCCGGATGCCGATTCGGTCTCGGAAGGGTTCAGGTTGCTGGAGCAGATTCTGGCGGCCGCGCCCGACACCAAGGTCATTGTGTTGACGGGCCAGAACGACCAGGCGAACGCGCTCAAGGCCGTGGCCATGGGCGCATACGACTTCCTGGCCAAGCCCTTCGAGCCGGAGGTGCTCGATCTGTGCGTCGAGCGGGCCTTTCGCATGTACGAGTTGCAGGCCGAGAACAAGCGGCTGCAGGCGATGCAGGTGCCGGACGCGAGTGCGGGCCTCATCACGCGGGACCCGCAGATGCTGCGCATCTGCCGCACCATCGAAAAGGTGGCCAACACGAATGCGTCGGTGATGCTGCTTGGTGAAAGTGGCACGGGCAAGGAGGTGCTGGCGCGCAGCCTGCATCAGCAGTCCAACCGCAAGGGCGGAAAGTTCGTGGCCATCAATTGCGCGGCCATTCCCGAGAACCTGCTCGAAAGCGAGCTTTTCGGCTACGAAAAAGGGGCCTTCACAGGGGCCGCCAAGACCACGCCCGGCAAGATTGAGTCCGCCAATGGGGGCACGTTGATGCTCGATGAAATTGGCGATATGCCCATGCCCCTGCAGGCCAAGCTGCTGCGTTTTTTGCAGGAACGCGTGGTCGAGCGCATCGGTGGGCGCGACGTCATTCCCGTCGATGTGCGCATCGTCTGCGCCACGCATCAGAATCTTGCGCAATGCATCAAGGAAGGGCGTTTTCGCGAGGACCTGTATTACCGCCTGGCGGAAATCGTGGTCGACATACCGCCCCTGCGCGCACGCGTGGGCGATGCGGCATTGCTTGCCCATGCCTTTGTGCGCCGGTTCGGCCAGGACCATGGCCGCAACCTGAGCCTGGCCGACGATGCCTTGCGAGCGATCGAGGCCCATCCCTGGCCGGGCAACATCCGCGAACTCGAGAACCGCATCAAGCGCGCCACCATCATGGCCGATGGCAACCAGATCATGGCCGCCGATGTGGGCCTGATGGACGCCGGCAACGCGCAGGACGACCGCAGCCTCGACCTGCGCGTGGTGCGCGAGGAAGCAGAAAAACGCGCCGTACTGGCGGCGATTGCCCGTGCCGATGGTACTGTTGCCAAGGCGGCCGACCTGCTGGGCATCAGCCGTCCGACCCTGTATGACCTGATGCATCGCATGGGCCTGAAATCCTGACAAGTGAACGTGGAGGAATTTATGAAGGCTTCCGTTTCCCGCCGTTTTGGTCCTGCGGCCACCCTGGCCGTCGCACTCGTGGTGTCGGCCTGCGGTGGCGACAGCCCCGATACGCTGATCGCCTCGGCCCAGGATTACCTGAACCGCAAGGACGTGCCCGCGGCCATCATTCAGCTCAAGAATGCGCTGAAGGCGGATCCCAATTCCGCCAAGGCACGACTCATGCTCGGGCAGGCCCTGATGGCCAGCGGCGATGCGGCGGGTGCCGCGACCGAGTTCGGCAAGGCCAAGGATCAGGGCGTCCCACCCGACGAGGTCGTGCCGCTGCTGGCGCAGGCCCTGCTTCAGAGTGGCGAATTCCGCAAGATCACGACGGAGCTGGGCAAGCAGCAGCTTGCCAGCGCCGATGCCCAGGCCAGTTTCAAGACCAGCCTGGCCATCGCATGGCTGCGACAGGGGGAGCGGGAAAGGGCGAGTGAGAGCCTCGAAGATGCACTCAAGGCCAAGGCCGACTATGCCCCGGCGTTCCTGGAGCAGGCCCGCATCAGCGCGGCCAGCGGCGATCTGGACGGCGCGCTGGCGGGGCTGGACAGGGTGCCGCGTCAGTCGGCCGCCGCGCCCGAGGCGCTCAAGCTGCGCGGGGATCTGCTGCTCTATGGCAAGCAGGATCAGAAGGGTGCGATGGCCGCCTACGAGGAGGCGGTGAAGGTCGACCCCAGCTACAAGGAAGGCCGTGCCGGCATCGTTGAACTGCTGCTGGTTCAGGGCAAGCTCGACGAAGCGGACAAGGTGCTGCAGGAACTGGTCAAGGAGGTTCCTGGCCGTCCCATGACCGTGTACCTGCAGACCATGCAAGCCTATGCCAAGAAGGACTACAAGAATGGCAAGGAGCTTTCGCAGAAGCTCTTGAATATGACGCCCGAGAGCTATCGGGCGCTTGAGCTCGCCGGCATGATCGAGCTGCAGCTCGGGGCCAACGTGCAGGCCGAGGCGTTGCTGGGCAAGGCGCTGCAGATCAACCCGGGGCTGTCCATGGCCCGACGCGGCCTCATTACCACCAACGTGCGCCTGGGCCGTCTCGACAAGGCCATGGCCCTTCTGCCCCCGAATCTGGAGCAGAACGACCGCGACCCCGCCATGCTCGCTCTTGCCGGTCAGGTGTACATGCTTCAGGGTGATATGGAGCGCGCGCAGCGTTTCTTTGCGCGCGCGTCCAGGCTGGATCCCAAGGACCCCGTCAAGCGCACCACGCTGGCGCTGTCCCACCTGGCCGCGGGGCAGGGGGACACGGCACTCGGCGAGCTGCGGGATATCGCGGCGACGGACGACGGCGTGGTGGCCGACATGGCGCTGATCAATGCCCTGCTGCGTCAGGGCAAGGTGGATGACGCCCTGAAGGCCGTTGCCGCCCTGGAGAAGAAGCGTCCCACCGATGCCTTGCCGGCCTTCCTGCGTGGGCGGGCATTGCTGCAGAAGCGCGACGCCGCCGGCGCGCGCAAGGCCATGGAGCAGGCGCTGAAGCTCGATCCGGACTACTTCCCGGCCGTGGGCGTGCTGGCCGCGATCGACAACAGCGAAAAGAAGCCCGAGGACGCGCGTGCGCGGCTGGAGGCGGCCATCAAACGTCAGCCGGCCAACGTGCGTGCCTACCAGATGCTGCTGGAGCTGCGCGCCGCACATGGCGCCGACAAGGCAGAGCAGATCGGCATCTTGCGCAGGGCCATCGACGGAGCGCCCAACAGCCCAGTGCCGTCGCTGCTGCTCACCGAGTTTTTGCTGCGCAGCGGCGAGAACAAGGAGGCATTGGCCGTGGCGCAGAAGGCCGTCGCCGCCATGCCCGACGAGGCGCCGCTGCTCGATGCATTGGGGCGCGCCCAGTCCGCCAATGGTGAACACAACCAGGCATTGGCGAGCTTTGGCCGCATGCAGTCGCTGCAGCCGCAATCGCCCGTGCCCGCTTTGCGCATGGCAAGTGCCAGCCTGATCGCCGGCGACCGTGCCGCGGCCGACAAGCACCTGCGCAAGGCGCTGGAGCTCGATCCGAGGTCTCTCGAGGCGCAGCAAGGCCTGGCCAGCCTGGCCATGGATGCCAAGAAGCCCGACGAGGCGCTGGCCATCGGCCGCAGCATTCAGCAGCAAAGGCCCAAGGAACAGGTAGGCTATCTGTTGGAAGCCCAGATCCATGCCGCCAACAAGGAATGGGACAAGGCCACAGATATCCTGCGCGCCGGCCTCAAGCAGGTCGCCAGTCCGGAACTGGCCATCCGCCTGCATGGCGTGCTGGTGGCGGCGGGCAAGAAGGCGGATGCGGACCGTGTGGCCTCCGACTGGCGCCGTGCTCACCCCAAGGATCCCGCGTTCCCCTTCTACCTGGCCAGCCAGGCCTTGAATGCCAACAACCTGACCGAGGGGCTGCGCAGCTTTGAACAGGTGTTGCAGCTGCAGCCGGACAACGCCGTTGCGCTGAACAATGTGGCCTGGATCAAGGGGCAGCTCGGGCGTGATGGCGCACTCGCCGATGCCGAGCGCGCCAATACCCTGGCACCGAACCAGCCGCCCTTCATGGACACCTGGGCCATGTTGCTGTCCGCCGCCAACCAGCATGATCGTGCGATCGAGTTGCAGAAGAAGGTGGTGCAGCTGCAGCCCAAGGCGCTTGCCTACAAGCTGAACCTTGCGAAGATCTACCTCAAGGCCGGGCAGAAGGACGCGGCCAGGCCGTTGCTCGACGAGATTGCGGCGGCTGGCACGGCCTTTGGCGGTCAGGAAGAGGTGGAACGGCTGCGCAAGTCGCTGTGAACGACAGGCCCGCTGACCCGGAAGGAAACACCATGAGGCTCCAACGCGCCATTGTGCGGTGCTTGCTGCTGTTTGTCCTGCAATGCGCATGGGGCCAGGTGGCGTTGGCGCAGTTGCCCGATACCGTCGAGCGCGTCAAGCCCTCGGTGGTGCTGGTGGGCGCCTACCGCGCCACGGACAACCCGCGCTTTGAGTATGTCGGCACGGGCTTTGTGGTCGGTGATGGGCTGCGCGTGGTGACCAATGCCCATGTGGCGCAGCGCATCCCCACCGGGGGAGAGAAAGGGGCGGCGCTGGTCGTGCAGGTGCGCTCGGGCCCCAATGCCTGGGTCATGCGCCCGGCCAGGCTGCTTGAGGCCAACACCGAGCAGGACCTGGCCCTGCTGCAGATCGAGGGCGCCGCCGTGCCCGCGCTGAGCGTGGCCGCGTCCGATCACGTGCGCGAGGGACAGGATCTGGCGTTCATGGGCTTTCCCGTGGGCGGTGTGCTGGGGTTTTCTTCCGTGACGCACCGTGCCACCGTGTCCTCTATTACCACCATGGCCTTGCCCAGCCCGACCAGCCAGCAGCTCAACGCGCGTGCCATCCGCAGCATGCGCGCCGGCCCGCTGCAGGTTTTTCAGCTCGATGGCACGGCCTACCCGGGCAACAGCGGTGGGCCCCTGTTCGACCCGCAGAGCGGTGCGGTACTGGGCGTCATCAGCATGGTGTGGATCAAGGGTACGCGCGAGGCGGCCCTGAGCCAGCCCTCGGGCATCACCTACGCCATCCCCAGCCGCTACGTGCTGGAGTTGCTGGCGCGTCATCACTGATGCGCCAAGGCGCACCGGCGGTGCGCGGGTGAGGGGCTCAGGAGCGTGCCACCACGAACACGCCCGCGCAGATCAGCGCCACGCCTGCGGCGCGCACCGCGGAGACCTGCTCGCCGAGCATGAGGCCGACGAGCACCGTGAAGACAAAGCCCAGGCCCACCATGGGGTAGGCCTTGCTCACGTCCCATTTGGACAGCACACCGAGCCAGATGACGGCGCCCAGGCCGTAGAGCACGAAGCCGCCGAGCACATATCCGTTGGTCAGCACCGTGAACAGGCTGGCCAGCGAAGAGGGCTGGGCCATGGCCGCGCGCACGCCCTGATCGGACATGCCGGCCTTGAGTGAGAACTGCGCCGCGACCGACAGCATGATGCTCAGCAGGGCGGTGATCAGGGTGTTCATGGGTGCAGATCCAATGCAAGAAAATGGGCGGCCAGAACCGCGGCGACCATGGCCAGCACCACGAAACGGCTGCCGCGGTCCTTGAGGGCGTAGACCACAGGGTCGTCGTGCATCTCGCCGCGCGAGGTCTTGATCCACAGGCGCGCCATCCAGTACACCAGCCCCACGGCGACCAGCCACAGCAGCTGTGGTGTGGCATAGCGCGTCTGGGTCTCAGGCGCGCTGATGAACAGGCCGAACACGACCACGGCGCACAGGGCAGCTCCCACGCCCAGCGGCCACAGCACAACGAGATCGGTGACTCGGTAGTCCCGCCCGCGCGTGGCGGCGCTGCCCGAATCCTTGAGCACCATGAGCTCCGCGCAGCGCTTGACGAGCGCCAGGCTCAGGAAGGTGAAGACCGAGAACGCCAGCAGCCAGGAGCTCGTAGCGACGCCGATGGCCACGGCACCGGCAAGGATGCGGATGGTGAAGAGCACCGACAGCATGAGCACATCCATGAGCACATACTCCTTGACCACCCAGCTGTAGAAGATCGTCAGTGCCAGATAGGCCAGCAGCATGCCCAGAAAGCCGGGCGACACGGCCGTCGCGAGGATGAGCGACAGCACCAGCAGCACCCCGGCGACCAGAACCCCGTGGTGAATGGGCAGGGCGCCGCTGGCAAACGGCCGCAGGCGCTTGCGCGGATGGGCGCGGTCGGCCGCCAGATCCCAGAGATCGTTGACCACGTAGGTGGCCGAGGCCGCGAGAGAGAAAGCGAGAAAGGCCAGCACCATGTGCATGAGCTTGCCGATGTCGGTGAACTCGAAGGCCGTGAGCATGGGCACGAACAGCAGCACGTTCTTGATCCACTGGTGCACGCGCAGGGCGCGCAGCCAGGTGGAAAGACCGCCCGCGGGGCGCTGAAAGGTGCGCTCGATCGGCGTGTGCTCGCGCACCTCGGATGCGATGCGCTCGGGCGCGCCCACCAGGACGGCGGCCTGGGCCTGCTGCCAGATCGGCAGGTCGGCCGCGCAGTCGCCCGCATACACAAACTCCTTGCCCACCTGTTCCTGTATGGCCTGGAGCTTGGCCTTGCCCTTGAGGTTGTTCTCCGGCCGCGTGGCGAGCACCTGATCGAACAGCCCCAGGTGCCGCGCCACCGGCTCGGCGATGCTGTGATGCGCCGCCGTGGCCAGCACGATCGTGCGGCCCTGCGCCTTCTGCTCGCGCAGGTAGTCGAGCAGCGGCTGGTTGTAGGGCAGTCGGTCGGCGTCCAGGTGGACGCGCCCGGCGATCGCCTCCTTGAAGCCGGCACGGCCGCTCAGCAGCCAGAGCGGCAGCAACAGCAGACTGGTGGGTGAATGCCGGCCGAGCTCCACCAGTGATTCGAGCAGCGTGTCCGTCGGCGTGAGGGTGCCGTCCAGGTCCACGACCAGGGGAATGTCCGCTGCGCTCACTGTCCGCCCTCCTGCATTGATCTGCTGGTTGCGGCGGCTGGTCGTTGCTGCCAGCGCACCGGCGTCGATGTTGCGACGCGGGCGGTAGTTTGCCTGAATTGGGTTCAGCGACGATGGTGTGCCGGCGCGCGCGCCGCGCCACCCGCGCGCGGCGGCAGGTGGCGGAAGGTGATGCGGCCCTTGCTCAGGTCGTAGGGCGACATCTCCAGCGACACGGTGTCGCCCGCGAGCACACGGATGCGGTGCTTGCGCATCTTGCCGCCCGAGTAGGCAATGAGCCGGTGGCCGTTGTCCAGCGTGACGCGAAAGCGCGCGTCGGGCAGCACCTCGTCGACCTTGCCTTGCATCTCGATCAGTTCTTCCTTGTGGGACATGGTTCTCTTCCTTTCTTCAGGGACTGTGGTGGCCGGACATGGCCCATGGCTGGCGCCGGCCGGCCGATGCCCGGGCTCTGTGTGCAATGCACAGAAAAAAGCTGCGCCCTTTGCGCGCTTCTGGTGCGCTTGTTGGTGGCGCGGCGCATGCGATGCGATGTCGCTCGCCAGATGCCGGTATGCAAGGCTGGCATCTGCTGGCAAAGGCCGCTGCTGGCGCATGGGCCTGCAAGACGGGCCGTGCGGCTCCGGGCGGCGGTATGGTGGCGTCGGGCCGGGATGCACCCGACGCATGGCATTGCCACCCGTAAGACTGCGCCCAATGTGTCTGCGCAGAACAGCGTGTGAAGTGGCAAGCGGGTAGTCTAGTGAAAACCCTGAGTTCGTGCAGGCCGTGCCGCCATTGCCCATGCGGCCAGCTGCGGCATCGGCCCGGGCCTCGGCGCGCGCATCACCGTGCGCGGCGCAGCGTGAGGTTGATGCGGCAGTCGCCCGTGGCCGGGTGCTGGCCGGGCGCCACGGGCAGCACGCCGTGGTAGCGCAGCCGATCCACGCCGCCCCAGACCACCACATCACCATGCGCGAGCGGCACGCGCTGCGCGCGCTCTGTGCGCGTGGTGCCGCCCCACAGAAACACCGCCGGCAGGCCCAGGGAAACGGAGACGATGGGGGCGGTGAGGTCGCACTCGTCGCGGTCCTGGTGCAACGACATGCGCGCGCCGGGCGCGTAGCGGTTGATCAGGCAGGCGTCGGGCGCAAAGCCCACAAAGCCCGCGCGCTCGGCCGCCTGCCGCGCGAGCCGCGCAAACGCCGCGGGCATGGCGGGCCAGGGCCGGCCCGTGAGCGGGTCAAGCCCGGCATAGCGGTAGCCCCGCCGGTCGCTGACCCAGGAGAGTGGCCCGCAGCCCGTCATGGCCACCGACATGGACTGGCCGCCCGGCGTCTGCATATGGCGCCAGGGTGCCTCCTGCACGACATGCGCCACGCCGCGCAGCAACTCATCCGCCTGCGCCAGTGCAAAGCCGCGCAGCAGCAGCGCCTGCGCGCCGAGCGCGAAGGCGTCGGGCGCATGCGGGTCGTCGGCAAACAAATCGTCCACGGCGTGCTTGGTCATCCGCAGAGTTTGGATCAAAATGGCCTGCAGCGCTTGTCCATCAAGCGCAAACAGCTATTTTTATAAGAGCATACAAGCGGAGACAGTCATGAACATCAGCCAACTGCTGCAGCGCAGCGCCCAGGTCTTTGGCGAGCGCCCGGCCCTGCTGGCCGGCGCGCGCCCGCTGTACGACTACCGCACGCTGGCGGCGCGCGTGGCGGCGCTGGCCGGGCATCTGCGCGCGCAGTGCGGCGTGCGGCCGGGCGAGCGCGTGGCCATCTTCTCGGCCAACTGCCCCGAGTACCTGGAGGCGCTGCACGCCATCCATTGGTGCGGCGCCGTCTCCGTGCCCGTCAACTACAAGCTGCATGCGCGTGAGCTGGCCCATGTGCTGGCCGACAGCGGCGCGCGCGTGGTCTGCGTGTCCGCGGCGCTCAGGGCCGATGCCCTTGCGGCCGGAGCCGATGGGGCGCGCCTGCTGGTGCTGGGCGACGCCGCCTGGCAGTCCGCGGCCCGGGGCCAGCCGCTGGCGATGGAGGAACGCGCGCCAGAGGATCTGGCCTCGCTGTTCTACACCTCGGGCACGACGGGCCGGCCCAAGGGCGTGATGCAGACCCAGCGCAACCTGTTGGCCATGACCATGGCCTATTTCACCGACGTGGACGAGGTGCAGCCCGACGACGCCATGGTCTACGCCGCCCCCATGTCGCATGGCGCGGGCCTGTACAACTACGCCCACATGCTGCGCGGCGCGCGCCATGTCGTGCCCGAGTCGGGCGGGTTCGACCCGGCGGAGCTGGTGCGGCTCGCGCATGAGGTGGGGCGCCTCTCGCTGTTCGCCGCGCCCACCATGGTGCACAGGCTGGTGGAGCACATCCGGCACACAGGGGGCGACGGCAGCGGCTTCAAGACCATCGTCTATGGCGGTGGGCCGATGTACGTGGACGACCTGCGCCGCGCCATCGCCACCATGGGCCAGAAGTTCGTGCAGATCTATGGCCAGGGCGAATGCCCCATGACCATCACGGCGCTGGCGCGCGAACACCTGATGGACACGGCGCACCCGCGCTGGGAGCGACGCATCGCCTCGGTCGGCGTGGCTCATAGCTGTGTGGAGCTGCGCGTGGCCGACGCCGAGGACCGGCCCCTGCCCGTGGGCGAGCTCGGCGAGGTGCTGGTGCGCGGCGACACCGTCATGGCCGGCTACTGGAACAACCCCGAGGCCACGGCCCAGACCCTGCGCGGCGGCTGGCTGCACACCGGGGACGTGGGCAGCCTGGACGAGGACGGCTTTCTCACGCTGCGTGACCGCAGCAAGGACGTGATCATCTCCGGCGGCTCCAACATCTACCCGCGCGAGGTCGAGGAGGTGCTGCTCCTGCACCCGCGCGTGCGCGAGGTGGCCGTGGTCGGCCAGCGGGATGCCGAGTGGGGCGAGGTCGTCGTGGCCTTTGTCGTGGCCGAGGGCGAACCGGTGCCAGATGCAGAACTCGATGCTGAACTCGATGCCCTGTGCCTGGATCACATCGCGCGTTTCAAGCGCCCCAAGGTCTATCGCTGGCTGCCGGCCCTGCCCAAGAATGCCTATGGCAAGGTGCTCAAGACCGAGCTGCGCAGCGGGTTGTAACCACGGCGCGGTTGGGTGCATGGGGGGCGATGTGGCAGCCTCGCGGCCAATGCGGGAACATGGTGGCCATGCACCGCACCCCATGGCGCATGAGCGCCCGCGCGGACAACAAGGAGAGGACGCACCATGGCTACCTACACCGTCAAGCTGCTTGCCAAACAACCCGTGGCCCTGGGCACCATGGCCTTTCACCTGGAGAAGCCCGCGGGCTTTGAGTTCCGCGCCGGTCAGGCCTTCGAGGTCATGCTGCCCGGCGGTGCCGAGGGCGAGGACGGCAGCCACGCGTTTTCCATCGTCAGCGCGCCGCACGAGGCCGAGCTGGTGTTCGCCACCCGCATGCGGGGCAGCAGGTTCAAGCGTGCCCTCGCGTCGCTGGAGCCGGGCAGCGACCTGCAGATCGACGGGCCGTTCGGCTCGCTCACGCTGCACAAGAAGCTGGCGCGCGCGGGCGTGCTGATCGCCGGCGGCATAGGCATCACGCCCTTCATGAGCATGCTGCGTCAAGCGGCCGAACAGCGATCCGAACAGGCCCTGGTGCTGCTGTACTCCAACCGCAGACCCGAGGATGCGGCCTTCCTCGCCGAACTGCAGGCGCTCGCGGCGCGCAACCCGCACATGCGCCTCGTCGCCACCATGACCGACATGGCGCATTCGCAGCAGGCCTGGGACGGCGCCACGGGCCATATCGACGGCGCCCTGGTGCGGCGCGCCATCGCGGGGCTTGCGGACCCCATCTTCTACGTCGCGGGCCCGCCGGCCCTGGTCGAGGCCATGCGCAACACGCTTGTCGATGCGGGCGTGGATGAGGACGACGTGCGCAGCGAGGAATTCTTCGGCTATTGACAGCCTGGAGGCTCTCGGACTTGGAGCGCCGACAGCGTTCTCGAAGAGCGGTGTAGTCAAAAATGGGCTGCTGCGGTCGATTGGCAGCCGGCGACTTCCACGTCCTTCAGCCTCCTATGCGTTCCACGCCGACACGACGAAGCGCAGCCGGCCGGCAATGCCCGGGGCCGTGGTGCTGCCAAAGGCGATCGACATCACCTGCTTGCCGCTCTTGAGCGTCTTGTAGTCCAGGGACTCGGTGGCGCGCCCCGCGCTGTCGCTCTGCCAGCCGAAGCTCGCCGTCCAGGCCTCGCCCGGCACCTGGGGTGGCACCATCTCGACGACCACGGTGTCGCGGAACAGGTAGCGGCCCTCGTAGTGCATGTCGGCCCAGAACTTGCGCTCCACCTCGTAGTCGGGCACGCGCACGCCCAGCGTCAGGCCGTAGGCCAGCGAGGGCCGCGCGGGGTTGACGCGGGCACGGTTGGCAAGGAAGGCGGTGGACAGGTAGATGCTTCTGGCGTTCTTGTTCGCCGGGTCCACCAGGTCCTGGTGGCTGCGGCAGGCCACGGAGTCCTCCTCGGCCATCCTGCGCGTGAGGTACCAGCGCTTGCCGCGCGGCGAGGCCAGCAGCTCGAACTGGTAGAGCGCGTTGACGGCCTTGCCCTGGATCTCGGGCGGCAGCTGCACGGAATCGATGTCCACCCAGATGTCCACGCGCACGTCGCCGAACAGAAAGCGCGTGAGGTTCTGGTAGGCCTCCTCGCTGTTGACGATGCCGAAAAAGCCCGAATGCGAGCGGTAGGCGTAGGCCGTGGCGCAGGGGCTGGAGAGCTTGCCCTTGGCATTGACGCCCCAGACCGAGGCGTTCTCTATGCGTACCAGGCCGTCGCTGCCATGTCCGGCAAAGGTGCGCGACAGGCCCAGGGCCACGCCGTAGTCGGCCCGATTGCTGCCGATCATGCAAAAGAAGCGCTCGGACGGGAAGGCCTCCTCGGGCAGCCAGTCCACGCGCCCTGTCTTCTGGTAGAGCGTCTCGAGCTTCAGATAGCGGGCCATGTACTCGCGGTTGAAGTTGTTCATGTCCGCGGCGCTCAGCCATTGGGGCACGTTGATGCCCGCGACTTCGATGCCGTTGTGCGGCGTGGCGTAGGTGAACACCTTGTCCACGCAGGCGCGCGCCTGGTTCTCGCCCAGCTCGGGGTTCTGCAGAAAGGCGCGGCACACCAGGCCGCCCATGGAGTGCGCCACCAGATGGCAGCGAAAGTCCTCCGGCGCCAGTGCGTTGGCTGGGTTGGTGCAGACGAGCTCGCGCACGCGCAGGATCAGCTCGCTCAGGCCGCGCGCGAAATGCGAGATGTCCGGCGTCTTGCCGCTGCCCAGCAGCGCCGAGGCCTGTTCGTAGTAGCGGTAGATGACGATGGAGCGCGGTGTGATGCCGCCCTCCCATTCGCCGTCCATGATGTCCAGGCCGTTGTCGTAGACGTCGCAGTAGCCGAAGTCCGACATCAGCCGCAGCACGGGGGACTCGAAGACGAACTTCTGGGCCGGCCGGGTCTTGTCCGGCGTGGCGCGGTAGACGGTGGAGCCCAGGTTGAAGCCGCAGAACGGATCGGCCGTGGTCTCGTCCCGCTCGCGCTCGGTCATCGCATAGCCGCGCACGTAGATGATGGGGAAGAACGGGGCATGGGTGTCGGCCATGTGCGGCTCCTGGAGGATGGGTCCTCGGAGGTTCAGGCAAAGACCGGTTGGCCCGATGCGTGGCGCGCCCGCAGCTCGGCCAGCGCCTGCCGCTTCGTCAGGCCCATGCCCAGCGTGCCCACGGCCTTGTACTTGGGCGACGCGCCCAGGTGGCGGTTGCACTCGAACACGCCGATGTCGAACGCAATGCCGAAGTGGTGGTTGGAATGACCCGCACGTCCATCGACCTCTATGCCGAGCCTGGCCTGGACGGCGGCAATCATTTCCTCGATGCGCATGGTGTCCTCCAGTCGCTGCGGTGATGAAACGCAGGGCATCATCAAAATACGGACGCCATGCCATGTCAAGAACATGCTGCGCGACAATGGCCGGCCACCGTCACCGAAAGAGCGCATGCCCGCCACCGCCCCCGTCACCCTGAAGATCGACTTTGTCTCGGACGTGGTCTGCCCATGGTGCGCCATCGGTCTGGCGGCGCTCACGCAGGCGGCCGACCGCCTGGCGGGCGAGGTGCAGATCGACTGGCATTTCCAGCCCTTCGAGCTCAACCCCGGCATGGCGCCCGGGGGCGAGGATTTGTTCGATCACCTGGCGGCCAAGTACGGTGCCGGCCGCGCGCAGCTCGAGCAGACACACGCGCAGATCGCGGCGCGTGGCGCGGCCCTGGGCTTCACGTTCAGCCAGCGGCGCACGCGCATCTACAACAGCTTCGACGCGCACCGCCTGCTGCACTGGCTGGGCGAGGAGGGCGCTCGCGGCCAGCAGCTCGCGTTCCAGCGGGGGCTGTTCAAGCGCCATTTCACCGATGGCGAGAACCCGTCCGACCGCGACGTGCTGCTGCGCCTGGTGCGTGACCTGGGGCTCGATGAGGCCTGCGCGCGCGCCGTGATCGATTCCGGCGAGTTTGCCGACGCCGTGCGCGAGCGCCAGGCCTTCTACCGGGAGCAGGGCATCCATGCGGTGCCGGCCGTGATCGTCAATGAGCGCCACCTGATCGAGGGTGGCCAGCCGGTCGAGGTGTTCGAGCAGGCGCTCAGGCAGATGGCTGTCCAGTGATGCATATGCTATCTGTTCGATAGCTGTTGGCGCTTGTCTGGCAAGGCGATTTGCTTGTTTTTGTTGCAACGGCGACCTTGGCGCCTCCGTCATCCCCGAGAAGGCGGGGATCCACGGTCGCGCTGCATGAACGTGGTGATGAACCTGGATCCCCGCCTTCGCGGGATGACGGCACCACGCGGGGAGGACGGCTCCCAGCAGGGATGGCGGCCCCGCGGCCGGTGTAATCCGCCTTACCTGAGCGGAATCGGCGTCGCCCGATCCACGGGCACGGCCGTGACGCTGTTCTGTGGCGAGCCGTCGATGAGCTTGTCGGAATAGGTCAGATAGACCAGGGTGTTGCGCTTGGCGTCCACCATGCGCACCACGCGCAGGCGCTTGAACAGGAGGGACATGCGCTCGCTGAACACCTCCTGCTGGGCCTTGAGCGGCTGGCCGAAGGTGATGGGGCCGACCTGGCGGCAGGCGATCGAGGCCTCGGCGCGGTCCTCGGCCAGGCCCAGCGTGCCCTTGATGCCGCCCTTGCGCGCGCGCGAGACATAGCAGGTGACGCCGGCGACCTGCGGGTCGTCATAGGCCTCGACGATGACGTCGTGGTCGCGGCCTATCCACTGGAAGGCCGTGTCCACGGTGCCGATCTTCTCGGACTGGGCCATGCACAGGCCGGCCGTGAGCAGGCCCGCGGCGGCCAGGCAGGCGGCGCGCGGCGCCCTCATGCCGACCCCGCCGGCGCGGTGTTCGCCGCCTCGGCGCAGCGGCGGCGCAGGTGCTCCAGGGCCTCTTCGACCTGATCGACCAGCACCAGGCAGAGGTCGCCCGGCGAGAGGCGCTCGAGCGCGTGGTCTATGGCGATGAACTCACCGTGGATCTCCGTCACGTAGCGGGTGCGCGGCGCGCCCTCGAGGCCCTTGCGCAGCAGGGCCAGCACCTCGCCGTCCTCGCGGCCGCGCTGGCAGGCGTCCTGGTACAGCACCACGTCGTCGAAGGCCGCGCCCAGGATCTGGGTCTGCTCGATGATGTCCTGATCGCGCCGGTCGCCTGCGCCGCTGATAACAACGCTGCGCCGCTGGCCCGGCATGGCCTGCACGGCCTGCACCAGGGCGCGCATGGCGTCGGGGTTGTGGCCGTAGTCGGCGATCAGCGTGGCGCCGCGGTAGTCCATGATGTTGAAGCGGCCGGGGGCGTTGTCGCTGTCGGTCGTGAAGCCCGCCAGGCCCCGGCGTATGGTCTGCCAGGGCAGGCCCAGGGCCCAGGCCGCGGCCACGGCGGCCATGACGTTCTCGACCTGGAAGGCGATGCTGCCGCCGCGCGTGATCGGTATGTCGCGCAGCGCGATCGACTCGCGCCACGAGCCCTCGGCGGCCACGATATGGCCCTCGTCCACATAGACCACGCGGCTGCCCTGTGCGCGGTGCGTGGCCATGACCGGGTGGTGGCGGTCGGCGGCAAAGAAGATCACCTGGCCCGGGCAGTTGCCGGCCATCACGGCCACATGGGGGTCGGCGGCATTGAGCACGGCGTAGCCGCTCTGCGCCACGTTCTGCACGATGACGCGCTTCAAGACCGCCACATCCTCCACGGTGGTGATGTAGTTCAGGCCCAGGTGGTCGCCCGCGCCCACGTTGGTGACCACGGCCACCTCGCAGCGGTCGAAGCCCAGGCCCTCGCGCAGGATGCCGCCGCGCGCGCATTCGAGCACGGCCGCGTCGACCTCGGGGTGAAACAGCACGTTGCGCGCGCTCCTCGGGCCCGAGCAGTCGCCGCTGTCGATCTGGCGGCCGTGCACGTACACGCCGTCGGTGTTGGTCATGCCCACGCGCAGGCCATGCGCGGCCAGCAGCTGGCCGATCAGGCGCGTGGTGGTGGTCTTGCCGTTGGTGCCCGTGACGGCGACCACGGGGATGCGCCCGTCCTCGCCCGGGGCGAACAGCTGATCGACCATGGGCGCACCCACGTTGCGCGCCTTGCCGAACGAGGGCGCGAGGTGCATGCGCAGGCCGGGCGCGGCGTTGACCTCGACGATGCCGCCGCCCTGTTCCTCCAGGGGCTTGAGCATGGTCTCGCAGATCACGTCCACGCCGCAGATGTGCAGGCCAATGGTCTGGGCGGCCTCGATGGCGCGCGCGGCGATCTCGGGGTGCACGTCGTCGGTCACATCGGTGGCGCTGCCGCCCGTGGACAGGTTGGCGTTGTTGCGCAGCACCACGCGCTGGCCCTGGGCGGGCACGCTGTCGGGCGTCAGGCCCTCGGCGGCGATGCGCGCGATGGCGATGTCGTCCAGGCGCACCTTGGTCAGCGCCGTGCCATGGCCCGAGCCGCGGCGCGGGTCCTGGTTGACGATGTCCACGAGCTCGCGAATCGTGTGCTGCCCGTCGCCCAGCACCTGGGGCGGCTCGCGCCGCGCGGCGGCCACGAGCTGCTGGCCCACGACCAGCAGGCGGAAGTCGTTGCCGGGCAGAAAGCGCTCGACCATGACCTCGTCGCTGAAAGACCGCGCCGTGGCAAACGCGGCCTCGAGCTGGGCGCGGCTGGTGATGTTCACCGTCACACCCTTGCCCTGGTTGCCGTCCTGGGGCTTGACGACCACGGGCAGGCCGACCTCCTCGGCCACGGCCCAGGCGTCCTCCACGTCGGTGACGGGCCGGCCCATGGGCACGGGCACGCCCGCGGCGTGCAGCAGGCGCTTGGTCAAGTCCTTGTCCTGGGCGATGGACTCGGCCACGGCGCTGGTCAGGTCGAGCTCGGCCGCCTGGATGCGCCGCGCCTTGCTGCCCCAGCCCAGCTGCACGAGCGAGCCGCTGGTCAGGCGCCGAAACGGTATGCCGCGCGCCACGGCGGCGTCGACGATGGAGCCCGTCGAGGGGCCGATGCGGTCGTCCTCGTCGAGCTCGCGCAGCTCGGCGATCACGGCCGGCGCGTCAAACGGCTGATCCTGCAGGGCGGCCTGCAGCAGCGCCTCGGCCCGCTCCATGGCCAGGCGGCCCACCGACTCCTCGGTGTATTCCACGACCACCTGGTAGGTGCCGTCCTCCACGGTCTCGTGCGTGCGGCTGAAGGTCACGGGGCAGCCGGCCTGGGCCTGCAGCGCCAGGGCCGCGGTCTCGAGCACGTCGGCCAGCGACAGCGGCTGGTCCGCCCCCTGGGGCTGCAGCGCGCCGATCTGCGGAAAGCGCGCGCGCAGCCGGTCCTCGAAGCCGGGCAGGTGGGTGATGTCGTGCTCGTCCTCGGTGCATTGCACGATGGCCTCGATGGCCGTGCTGCGCGTCCAGAGGTTGGGGCCGCGCAGGGCGCGGATGCGGGTGATCTGCATGGTGGGTTCTTTCAGCCGTGTATCAGGTCAAATGGGGCTGTAACGCTTATGGGACAAGCGCGAGCAGCTATTGTTTTTGTGGTGCTGCGTCACGCCTGGTAGTCGAAGGTCTTGATGCCGGCGGCGATCAGGTCCGGCCCTATGTCCATGGACCAGGCCGTGGCAATGGCCGCGAGCAGGGCCGGGGTGTCGGGCCGCTGGCCGCCGGCCGGCGTCAGCGCGGCGAGGGTGCCGAGCACGCGCTCGCTCGCGCCCGTGGCCAGGATGACCTGCTCGCCGCGCACGAACACGGCGCGGCCCTCGTTGCCGTTCTCGGTGTCGGCACGGTGGGCAGCGATGACGGCGTTGTCGGCGCTGGTGGAGTACAGCAGCACCTCGCCGTCGCACAAGGGGGCGAGTTCGGCCACCTGGGCGATGTCGGCATTGAGCACGCCCGCGCCCTCGTCGAGCACCACGTCGATCTGGGTGCGCAGCACGCGCGTCATCTTGGCCTGCTCGAGCACGTCGTGGTCGGCCAGGCTCTCGTAGCCGTCCATGTCGGTCACCACGCCGACCAGGCAGCGGTCGTAGGCCAGGCCTTCCTCGAGGATGGAGCGCGCCGTGGTCTGGATCACCGCGGCCTGGGCCAGGCGGTTGGTCAGCAGGCGGTGGGCGCCGGCCCAGTTGGCGGTGTTGGTCTTCTGCGTCTGGCGGTTGGCGAGGAACATGCCCTCGCTGCTGGCCACGCCGGTCAACTTGCCCGAGAGCTGCAGCAGCCAGCCCACCAGGCGCGCGATGAAGGCGTTGTGCCGCGTGCCGGCAATGCCCACCAGAGGGATGCGGCCCGCGCCCGGGCCGTCCTCGCGCGGGAACAGGTGGTCGGCAATGGCCATGCCCACGGGGCGCGGCGCGCCGCTCGTGGGCTTGAGGTGCATGAGCAGGCCCGGGCCGGCGTTGACCTCCAGAATCGCGCCCTGGCCCTGCAGGGGCTTGGAGACGTCCTTGACGATCATGTCCATGCCCGCGATGTCCAGGCCCACGATCCGGGCCGCGAGCTGAGCGTAGTAGGCCACGTCGGGGTGCACGTCGTCGGTGCAGTCTATGGCCATGTTGCCGTTGCGCTGCAGCAGCACGCTCTGGCCCTTGGCGATGACGCTGTCGGGCGTGACGCCCTGGCGCCGCAGCTCGAGCTGGACCGCGCCCTTTTCCACGTCTATCCAGTCCAGCGGGTATTCCTGCTCGGGGCCGCGGCGCGGGTCCTGGTTGAGCACGGCGACGAGCTCGCGCAGCGTGGCCTGGCCGTTGCCGTGCACGCTCACGGTCTCGCCCTTGGTCGCGGCCACCACCTTGCCGCCCACGACCAGCAGGCGGTGCTCCACGCCGTCGATGAATTTTTCGACGATGACATCCGAGCCCTCGGGCTCGGCGAGCGCGAACGCGGCCTTGATGTCGGCCTCCTTGGAGAGCTCCAGCGTCACGCCGCGCGCGTGGTTGCCGTCGGACGGCTTGACGGTGACGGGGAAGCCGATTTCCTGCGCCACCTCCCAGGCCTCCTCGGCGCTCTTGACGATCTGGCCCTCGGGCACGGGCACGCCGCAGGAGGCCAAGAGGCGCTTGGTGAAGTCCTTGTCCTGTGCGATGCCCTCGGCGATGGCGCTGGTCTGGTCGCTCTCGGCCGTCCAGATGCGCCGCTGCGCCGCGCCGTAGCCCAGCTGCACGAGGTTGCCGTCGTTCAGGCGGATGTGCGGGATGCGGCGCTCGCTCGCGGCGTCCACGATGCAGCCGGTGGAGGGGCCGAGATAGCGGTCGTTGATGGCCGTCTTGATGGCCTGGATGGCGGCCTTGAGGTCAAACGGCTGGTCGTTGATGGCGGCCATCAGCAGGCGGTGGCCATGCTCGAGCGCCACGCGCGCCACGGCCTCCTCGGGGCAGCGGAACACCATGCGGTACACGCCGCGCCTGGAGATCTCGCGCGTCTGGCCGAACTCGGCCGGCATGCCCGAGAGGTTCAGGAGCTCGATGATCACATGCTCGAGCACATGGCCCATCCAGGTGCCGCCTTCCAGGCGCTGGATGAAGCCGCCGCGCTCGCCCACGCCGCAGGTGTGCTCCACGAGGTCGGGCAGCCAGCGCGTGAGGCGCTCGTTGAAGCCGGGGAGCTTGTTGGACGGAAAGTCTTCCAGTTCGCCCAGGTCCAGCCAGACCTCGAGGATGGGGCAGTAGGTCCAGACACTGGGGCCGCGCAGGTAGGTCGTGCGCAGCAGTTGGATATCTTTGAAGGTGGCCATGAAATGCAGGGTGGAAGATTCGGATGCCCGCCCCGTCGGGGCGGCGCCGTGGCTGAATTGTGCGCCCAGAACGGCGGGCGACTGTCTCACAGTCTGTCAGCCGGTGTCAGCCGCCGGGGCCCGCCATGCGTTAGGGGGTGATGCCGCGGTCGCGCCTGCCACCGCCGCGCGCTGGCCGACAATGCCGGCCATGGGCCAGCGCCCATGGGCCAATGCCCCGCCCGAGCGGGGACGGACTGACAGAACAAAATGCAACATCACCATTCAGTGGACGCCTCGGGTGTCTTGCCCGGCCCCTTGGGGGCCGAACTGCGAGCCGTGCTCGCACCCGATGAAAACGTCCAGGCCGCCTTCGAGGTTGACCTGACGCCCGACCTGCGCTTTGCGCCCGGCCTGCTGGTGCTCACCGAGCGGCGCCTGCTGGCCTGCGGCGCGGACGCCGGCGTCCGGCAATGGCTGCTCGCGCCCGGCATGCAGCTGCGCATGCTCGACCATGGCGGCGTGGGCACCTTGGAGCTGCACGACGCGCACGAGCGCCTGGCGCTGTGGCGCTTTACGCTCGGTCGCCACCCGCAGGCCCTGCACCTGCAGCAGAGCCTGGAGGAGCAGGTCGATCGCCTGCAAAACCCCCAGGCGGCCATCGTCCAGAAGGAGGACGTGCCGCGCTGCGCCGCCTGCGGCACGCCGCTGCCCCCCGACAGCGACGAATGCCCGGCCTGCGCACGCCTGCAGCCGCCCCAGGCCTCGACCTGGGTGCTGCTGCGCCTGTGGCGCTTCGCCCGGCCGTACAAGAAGCAGCTGGCCGCGGGCTTTGCGCTCACGCTGGCCTCCACCGCCGCGTCGCTGGTGCCGCCGTACATGACCATCCCGCTCATGGACGACATCCTCATCCCCTACCAGAGCGGCAAGGCCATAGACCCCTGGCTGGTCCTCATGTACCTGGGCGGGCTGCTGGGTGCGGCACTGCTGGCCTGGGGCCTGGGCTGGGCGCGCACCTACATCCTGGCCCTGGTGTCCGAGCGCATAGGCGCGGACCTGCGCACCAGCACCTACGAGCACCTGCTGCGCCTGTCGCTCGACTACTTCGGCAGCAAGCGCACGGGCGACCTGATGGCGCGCATAGGCTCGGAAACCGACCGCATCAACGTCTTTCTGTCGCTCAACGCGCTCGATTTCGCCACCGACGTGCTCATGATCGTCATGACCTCGGTGATCCTGTTCTCCATCAACCCCTGGCTGGCGCTGGTCACGCTGGTGCCGCTGCCCTTCATCGCCTGGCTCATCCACAACGTGCGCGACCGGCTGCGCACGGGCTTCGAGAAGATTGACCGCGTCTGGAGCGAGGTCACCAACGTGCTGGCCGACACCATTCCCGGCATCCGCGTCGTCAAGGCCTTTGCGCAGGAAGCGCGCGAGGCCCAGCGCTTTCGCGCCGCCAACCAGCACAACCTGGAGGTCAACGACAGGCTCAACAAGACCTGGAGCCTGTTCGCGCCCACGGTGTCGCTGCTGACCGAGGTCGGCCTGCTCGTGGTCTGGGGCTTCGGCATCTGGCTCGTGGCAAGAAACCAGATCACCGTCGGTGTGCTTGCGGCCTTCATTGCCTACATCGGGCGCTTCTACACGCGGCTCGACTCCATGAGCCGCATCGTGAGCGTGACGCAGAAGGCCGCGGCCGGCGCCAAGCGCATCTTCGACATCCTGGACCATGTGAGCACCGTGCCCGACCCGGCCAATCCGGTGCGCGTGGACAAGGTGGCCGGCGCCATCGAGATGCGCGACGTGGGTTTCCGCTACGGCAGCCGCACGGTGATCAAGAACCTGTCGCTGGCCATACGCCCCGGCGAGATGATCGGCCTCGTGGGTCACAGCGGCTCGGGCAAGAGCACGCTGGTGAACCTGATCAGCCGCTTCTATGACGTGAGCGACGGCGCCATCCTGGTCGACGGCGTGGACATACGCCGCATGGCCGTCTCCGACTTCCGCCGCCACATCGGCCTGGTGCTGCAGGAGCCGTTTCTGTTCTTCGGCACCATCGCCGAGAACATCGCCTACGGCAGGCCCGACGCCACGCGCGAGGAGATCGTGGCCGCCGCGCGCGCCGCGCACGCGCACGAGTTCATCCTGCGCCTGCCGCATGGCTACGACAGCCTGGTGGGCGAGCGCGGCCAGGGCCTGTCGGGCGGCGAGCGCCAGCGCATCAGCATCGCGCGCGCGCTGCTCATCGACCCGCGCATCCTGATCCTGGACGAGGCCACCTCGGCCGTGGACACCGAGACCGAGAAGGAAATCCAGAAGGCCCTGGACAACCTGGTGCAGGGCCGCACCACCATCGCCATCGCCCACCGCCTGTCCACGCTGCGCAAGGCCGACCGCCTGGTGGTCATGGACCGTGGCGAGATCGTCGAGGTCGGCCCGCACGACGAGCTCATGGCCCAGGAGGGCGCCTACTGGCGCCTCTACCAGGCCCAGGCGCGGCGGGCCGAGGAAGACGCCGAGGCCGCGGGCGTGCGCATCGAGGGGCGCGAACATTCGGCCCACCCGGCCGGCAAGTGAGAAGAGACGCCGCCATGAACACCACCACATCCCGCTTCGACCTGCACCGCAATCCCCATGGCCGCTTGGTGCTGCGCCTGCCGGACGGCACCGAGCACGAGGCCGTCACGCCCGTGCGCGCCTTCCCCATCGCCGCGCCGCTCGAGGGCCTGTCCCTGGTCGGCAGCGACGGCCATGAGCTCGCCTGGGTGCAGCGCCTGGCGGATCTGCCCGCGGCCCAGCGTGCGCTCATCGAGGAAGAGCTGGCCGCGCGCGAGTTCGTGCCGACCATCACGCGCATCCGCAGCGTGTCGAGCTTTTCCACGCCCAGCACCTGGGAGGTGGAGACCGACCGCGGCGCCGCGCAGCTCGTGCTCAAGGGCGAGGAGGACATACGCCGCCTGGCCGGGCGCACCCGGCTGCTCATCGCCGCCAGCGACGGCATGCAGTTCCACGTGCCCGACAGCACCGCCCTGGACCGGGCGTCACGCAAGCTGCTCGAAAGATTTTTGTAGCACTTGGCGCTTGCTGGACGGGCGTTACATGGCAATTGGGCTAAAAAGCCTAAATTTGCCCTGCATTTTGTCGAAATGGGTGTACGACGAGGCGGTCGCTGTATGCCCCGCCTTGTGCGCATTCACAAGGAGCCCATGCCATGCAACTGCCGCCTGTAGACCGATTGCCTGCCCAGTGGCGTTCTCAGGGCGCGGATCTGTATTCCACCGGCGCCTCGGGAGCCGTGGCCGTGCGCCCGGTGAACGCGGCCAACCCCGTCGAATCCGTGGACCGACTGGGGGAGGGCGCCACCGTGCGCGAGCCCACCCAACCCACGGCACCCGACGAGCAAAACCGTGACTGGACGCTGCCGCTGGACAAGAAGGCCAGGCCCGCCGAGGCCGAGGAGCCGCCCCGGGATCCGCCGCTGCACCAGGTGATGCTGGAATTCATCCAGTCCATGTGGCGCGCCAGCGGCAGCGCCGTGGAGCTGGCCCAGGAGGTCAACAAGACCACCCTGCAGGAGCGCCTGGCCCAGCAGGCCAGGAATGACCTGCAGTCGCCCACCTACTCCGACCCCAAGATCAAGCGCACGGGCGGCCTGTGATTCATGGGTAGTCCACTGACGATGGGCTGAAGGGGCCAACGCCATCCCCGCGAGCGCGGGCATCCACGCACGCATTGCGCCGCCGCCCCTGGCGCACGCACTTTCCAAGCGCATGGCCGCGCGGCATGATGGGCGCACCACAACGCCCATCACCGGAGGAGCGCTCCATGACGACTGCGAACCCCAATCCCGTGGAACAGATACGCACCCTGGCCCTGGTCGGGGCCGGCGCCGCCGGCAAGACCACGCTGGCCGAGGCCTTGTTGCAGGCCAGCGGCGCCATAGGAGCGATCGGCAGCGTGGAGCGCGGCAGCACCGTGAGCGACCACGACCCGCAGGAAATCAAGGTCCAGCACTCGCTGCAGGCGTCGTGCATGCATCTGTCGCACGAGGACTGCCGCGTGCACCTGATCGACACCCCCGGCCTGCCCGACTTCATAGGCCAGAGCCTGCCGGCGCTGGAGGCCGTGGAGACCTGCGCCGTCGTCATCAACGCCGCCACCGGCATCGAGCCCATGGCGCGGCGCATGATGGACTGGGCCGCCGAGCGCCGTCAGGACCGCCTGATCATCGTCAACAAGATCGACGCCGAGGGGGTGGACCTGCCCGCGCTGCTGGCCTCCATCCAGGCCGAGTTCGGCAGCGAATGCCTGCCGCTCAACCTGCCCGCCGCTGGCGCCACGCGGGTCGTGGACTGCTTCTACAACCGCGAGGGCGAGAGCGACTTCGGGGCCGTGGCCGACGCCCACCGCGCGCTGGTCGAGCAGGTGGTCGAGGTCGATGGCGACTTCGTCGAGCGCTATCTGAACGACGGCGACATCGACGCCAGCGAGCTGCACGCCCCGCTGGAGCAGGCCCTGCGCGAGGGCCACCTGATCCCGGTCTGCTTCGTCTCGGCGCGCAGCGGCGCCGGCGTGGCCGAGCTGCTCGACATCATCACGCGCCTGCTGCCCAACCCCACCGAGGGCAATCCGCCCGATTTCCTCAACGGCGAGGGCGAGGCCGCCACCCTGATGCACGCACGCCCCGACCCGGCGGCCCATGTGCTGGCGCAGGTGTTCAAGATCAGCATAGACCCCTACGTGGGGCGCCTGGCCTATGTGCGCGTGCACCAGGGCACCATCACCCCGGCGTCGCAGCTGTTCATCGGCGACGGACGCAAGCCGTTCAAGGTCGGCCATCTGTTCCTGCAGCAGGGCAAGAACCATGTGGAAGTGCCCAGCGCCGGGCCGGGCGACATCTGCACCATAGGCAAGATCGACGAGCTGCACTACGACGCCGTGCTGCACGACGCCGCCGAGGACGCGCATATCCGCCTGCGCCCGCTGCCCCTGCCGGTGCCGGTGCACGGCCTGGCCGTGCAGACCAGCAAGCGCGGCGACGAGCAGCGCCTGTGGGAGGTCATGGCCAGGCTCGTGGCCGAGGACCCCTGCCTGAAGATGGAGCGCCTGGCCAGCACGCACGAGACCGTGGTCTACGGCCTGGGCGAGCTGCACCTGCGCATGCTGCTCGAGCGCCTGCAGGGTGCCTACAAGTTCGAGGTCCAGACCCGGCCGCCGCGCATCGCCTTCCGCGAAACCATTGCGCAGGGCGCCGCGGCGCAATACCGCCACAAGAAGCAGAGCGGTGGCGCCGGGCAGTTTGGCGAGGTGCACCTGCGCGTCGAGCCGCTGCCGCGCGGCGCGGGCTTCGAGTTTGTCGATCAGGTCAAGGGTGGCGCCATTCCGGGCCAGTTCATGCCCGCGGTCGAGAAGGGCGTGCGCGAGGCGCTGGCCGAGGGCGTCATCGCCGGCTACCCCGTGCACGACATCCGCGTCATCGTGCACGACGGCAAGCACCATGCGGTCGACAGCAAGGAGGTGGCCTTCGTCACGGCCGGCAAAAAGGCCGTGCAGGCCGCCATCCGCGAGGCCGCGCCCACCGTGCTCGAGCCTGTCGCGCTGCTGACCATCACCGCGCCCGATGGCAGCACGGGTGCCATCACCGGCGACCTGTCGGCGCGCCGTGGCCTGGTCAGCGGCACCGACAGCCCGCGGCCCGGCCAGGTGGCCATCACCGCCCAGGTGCCCCTGGCCGAGCTCGTGGACTACCAGAACCGCCTCAACGCCCTCACCGCGGGCCAGGGCAGTTACACCCTGGCCCTGTCGCATTACGAGGCCGTGCCGCCGCAGGTGCAGCAGCAGCTGGCGGGTCAGTACAAGGTGCGGGAGGATGAATGAGCGCGTGGGCACCGGCCACGCGCCCACGAAGGTGCTCGCGCCGCAGCAGGCCGGCGGGCGCGTGCAGTGACCGACCGGGCCGCGTGCCGGCTGCGCGGCCTGGGGGGCGACATGCCCCGATGTCTATCTTGGTTCCAGCGCCGCGGCGATGGCATCGTCCACGCGTTCGAGCCAGATGAACTCCAGGCGCGCGCGCACCTCCTCGGGAATCTCGTCGAAGTCGCGCCGGTTGCGCGCGGGCAGCATCACGCGTGTGATGCCGGCGGCGTCGGCCGCGATGACCTTTTCCTTCACGCCGCCGATCGGCAGCACCAGGCCGCGCAGGCTGATCTCGCCCGTCATGGCGGTGTCGCTGCGCACGGTGCGACCCGTGAGCAAGGACACCAGGGCCGTGAACATGGCCACGCCGGCGCTCGGCCCGTCCTTGGGCGTGGCGCCCTCGGGCACATGCACATGCACGTCGATGCGAGCGAGTCGCTTCTCGTCGATGCCGAGCTCGCGCGCACGATGCTTGATGAGCGAGAACGCCGCCTGCGCGCTTTCCTTCATCACGTCGCCCAGCTGTCCGGTGAGGATGAGGCTGCCCTTGCCGGCGTAGCTCGTGGCCTCGATGAACAGGATGTCGCCGCCCACGGGGGTCCAGGCCATGCCGGTGGCCACGCCAGGCGTGCTGGTGCGCAGCGCGACCTCGTTCTCGAAGCGCCTGGGGCCGAGGATGCCGTGCAGGTCGTCCACGCCGATTGCCACCTGGGTGGCCGAGCCGTCGGCGATCCGCACCGCGGCGTGGCGCAGCACGCGGCCGATCTCGCGCTGCAGGTTGCGCACGCCCGCCTCGCGTGTGTAGTCGCGGATGATGGCGCGGATCGCGTCGTCGGCGAGCGTGACCTGCGCGGCGCTCACGCCGTTGGCCTCTAGCTCGCGGCGCACCAGGTAGCGCCGGGCAATCTGGAACTTCTCGTTCTCGGTGTAGCTCGACAGCTGCACGATCTCCATGCGGTCGCGCAGCGGGCCGGGGATGGTCTCCAGCGTGTTGGCGGTGGTGATGAACACCATGCGGCTCAGGTCGAACGGCACGCCCAGGTAGTTGTCGCGAAAGACGTTGTTCTGCGCCGGGTCCAGCACCTCGAGCATGGCGGCCGAAGGGTCGCCCTGGATGCCGCGGCCCATCTTGTCGATCTCGTCGAGCATCATCACGCAGTCGCGCGCCCTGGCCTTGCGGATGGCCTGAATGATGTTGCCCGGCAGCGCGCCGACATAGGTGCGCCGGTGGCCGCGGATCTCGGACTCGTCGTGCACGCCGCCCAGGCTCACATGGGCGAACGGCCGCCCCATGGCGCGCGCGATCGACTGGCCCAGCGAGGTCTTGCCCACGCCCGGCGGGCCCACGAAGCACAGGATGGGTGCCTTGCCGTGCGGCGCGAGCTTGCGCACCGCGAGGAACTCGACGATGCGCTGCTTGATCTTGTCGAGGCCGAAATGGTCCTCGTCGAGCACCCGGCGCGCGGCGGCGATGTCGATGTCGCGCGGCGCGGGCTCGGCCCAGGGCAGCTCGATCAGCCAGTCCAGATAGGTGCGCACCATGCCCGCCTCCATGGCGCCGTCGGGCATGCGCTCGTAGCGGCGCAGCTCCTTCTGCGCGGCCTCGCCGACCTCGTCGGGCATGTGGGCGGCGGCAATTCTTTTCCTCAGATCGGCCACCTCCTGCGCCTTGCCGTCGTCCTCGCCCAGCGCCTTCTGGATCGAGGCCATCTGCTCGCGCAGGATGGCGCGGCGCTGGTTCTCGTCGAGCGTGGCCTTGGTGCGCTCACCGATCTCCTGCGACAGCCGCAGCACCTCTATGCGCCTGGCGAGCAGGGCGGAGACCTTGTCCGTGCGAGCGAGCAGATCCGTGGTCTCGATGAGCTCCTGCTTCTGCGCGGGCTCGAAGTCCGAATAGGCGGCGATCAGGTCCGCGAGCGCCCCGGCCGCGCTGGCCGACTGCACGGCCAGCACCAGGGGCTGCGGCGTCTGCGGCAGCAGCTGCAGCGCCTCCATGGCCTGCTGCTTCAGGAGCAGCAGGCGCGCGGCGAGCTCGGGCCCGTCCTGTGCCGGCTCGTCCAGGAACTCGACGCGTGCGGCGAGGAAGGGGGCTTGCTGCACGAATTCGAGCACGCGAAAGCGCTGCAGACCCTGGATCACCAGGTGATGTTCGCCGTCCGGCAGATTCACGTAGCGCAGTATGTTGGCCACCGTGCCCATGCGGTGCAGCTGGTCCGGCGTGACCTCCTCGTCGCCCGCCTGGCGCTGCATCAGGATGCCTATGGGGCGTTCCTCGCGCAGCGCCTGCTGCGCCGCCAGGACCGAGCCCTCACGGCCTATGGTGATGGGGAAGACCGTGCCCGGAAACAGCACCGATTCGCGCATGGGCACGATGGGCAGCACGTCGGGCGCAAAGGTCTGCGTGGCCTCGGCGGCGGGCTGCTGCGCCGCGTTCGTGGTGATGGCCTGGCCACTGGCATCCACCAGGATGACGCCGCTGCCCTCGCTTTCGCCCTTGTGGCCTGCGTCGCTCATGGCGTCTTCTCCAGGCGAATGAGCAGACAGCCGCGCTCGCTCGCCACCTTGGCGGCCGAGTAGCGGCCGGGCGGCAGTGCGATGCGGCGCTCGAAGCGGCCCTGCGGCAGCTCCAGGCGGTGGATGACGGCGGTGCGCAGCGGCTGGGGCAGCACGCGGTGGCCGCTCACGACCAGCGCGCCCTGGTCGATGACCGCGTGCACGTCGCAGGCGTCCACGCCGGGCAGGGCCACGTAGATCAGCAGCGCATGCTCGGTCTCGAGCACGTCGACGGGCGGCTCCCACCCGGGCGCGCCCGCATGGCGCGGCTGAAACAGCTGGCGGTGCAGGCGTTCCATGTGGTCCAGCGCCGCCAGGGCGTTGGACCACATCCAGTCGGAAGATTCATCACGGCGCTTCATGGGTCGTTCCGCAGAAGGGGATACGCCATTGTGCTGCCGTTGTCCCGCGTGGGCAAAGCGGGGCGCGGGCCCCGGTCCAGGCTTCTCAGCCCTGCGGCGCGGCCTCGGGCGCCATGTTGGCAATGCCGCTGTGCACATGGCCCGCGGGCACATGGCGCGCCGCCGATTTCACATGGCCCGTCTGGTCGTCGAAGAAGAAGTCGGGCTCGAACTCGCGCAGGAACTCCCCCTTGGGCAGGCCGCCGAGGAACATGGCCTCGTCCACGGCGATGTTCCAGTCCATCAGCGTGCGGATGGCGCGCTCGTGCGCCGGGGCGCTGCGTGCGGTGACCAGTGCCGTGCGTATGCGCATCTGGGCGCCGCCGGCCTGCTGCAGCCGGTGCAGGGCGGCCAGCAGTGGCTTGAAAGGGCCTTCGGGCAGCGGCTGGGCGGCCTTGGCCTGCTCGTGCTGCTGGAAGGCCGCCAGGCCCTCGGACTGGTAGACGCGCTCGGCCTCGTCGGAGAACAGCACGGCGTCGCCGTCAAACGCAATGCGCACCTCGTGCGGGTGGGCGTCGCCCGCCTGCACCGATTCGGTGAGCACGCGCGCCGCCGGATAACCCAGGTGCAGGGCGGCGCGGACATCGCGCTCGTTGGCCGACAGGAACAGGTGTGCGCCCAGCGGCCGCAGGTAGCCGAAGGGCTCGCGCCCCTGGGTGAACACGCCGCGCTGCACGCTTGGCAGGCCATGGGCCTGGCAGGAGCGGAACACGCGCATGCCGCTCACCGGGTCGTTGCGCGACAGCAGCACCACCTCCACGCGCTGGTGGCCGCCATGGTTGAAGGCCAGCAGCTTTCTGACCAGCGAGAACGCCACGCCGGGCGGCGCCGGAATGTCCAGGCGCGCGCGCTGCAGCTCCACGTAGGCGCGGTCGTCGCCATGCTCGAAGACGCGGTTTTCCTCCTCGAAGTCGAACAGCGCGCGCGAGGAGATGGCGACGACGAGCTTGTCGTTCAGGGTCAGTGCAGCCATGTCGGTATCCTGCGGCGCGGCGCATGAAACTGGCGCAACGCAAGCGCGGGCAGCCGAGCAAGGGCCGCCCCGCAGCGACGGCTGCGTCCCCCTGCCCGCATGGCGCAGCCATGCGAGAGCGGGGGGATGGCGCGCAGCGCCTCAGGGGGGTGTTCCTTCATCTCACGAACTGATTGAGCTCAATGATGGGCTGCAGCACCGCCAGCACGATGAGCATCACGATCAGCCCCATGCTCACGATGAGCAGCGGCTCGAGGATGGTGGCCAGCTGCAGGGCACGGCGCTGCACCTCGGTGCCGAGCTGGGTGGCCGCGCGCGCGAGCATGGTGGGCAGCTGGCCGGTCTGCTCGCCCAGGCGCGCAAACATGGACACCAGGCCGGGGAAGCGCTTTTTCTGCGCTAGCGCCGAGGCCAGCGGCGCGCCCTCGCGCACCAGCACCAGGGCCTCGAGCGCGTCGGCGCGCAGCGCGCGGTTGTTCAGCGTCTCGGCCGCGGCCTGCAGGGCGCGCAGAATGGGCACGCCGGCGCCGGCCAGCATGGCCAGCGTGCCGGCAAAGCGCGCCGCGTTGTAGCCGCGCGCCAGCCGGCCGACCAGCGGCAGCCTGAGCCAGGCGGCGTCGAACTTTTCACGAAATCGGGGTCTGGCCAGCGCCACGCGGGCGCCGGCAGCTATCAAAATTATTGCGCCAAGCAGGGCCCAGCCGTAGCTGCGCACCAGGTCGCTCAGGGCCAGCATGACCACGGTGAGAAACGGCAGGGCGCGCTTGCTGCCCGCGAACGCGCTGGCCACCTGCGGCACCACATAGCCCACGAGGAAGAGCACGATGACGATGGCCACCAGGGTCACGATGGCCGGGTACAGCGCCGCGCCTATGAGCTTGGCGCGCAGCTGCTGGCGCGCCTCCAGGTCGTCGGCCAGGCTGTCGAGCACCTGGGCCAGGCCGCCACTCGATTCGCCCGCGCCGATCACCGCGCAGTAGATGTCGGAGAACTCGCGCGGGTGCTGGGCCAGTGCTCGCGCAAACGTGCTGCCCGCGTTGACCTCGGCGCGCAGCGCCGCCACCAGGTGGCGCTGGCGCTCGTCGTCGGCCTCGTCGGCCAGCGCCGTGAGCGCGCGCTCGAGCGGCAGGCCCGCGCCCACCAGGCCCGCGAGCTGGCGTGTCCAGACCGCCAGGCCCGTGGCGTTGAACACCGCCCGCGTGAACAGCCGCTGCGCCAGCGTGGGCGCGGCGCCCGCGGCGGCCTCGGGCGACAGTGCCTCCACTTCCAGCGGCACCAGCGCCTGCGCGCGCAACAGGTTGCGCGCGGCCTTGGCGCTGTCGGCATCGAGCGTGCCGCGGCGGACATGGCCCTGGCTGTCCAGGGCTTCGAAGGAATAGGCGGGCATGGGCGTGGGATCGGGGCGGTCAGGCTGCGATGGTAGCCGCAGGCAGATCCATCGCGCGTGCCGTGATGTCCAGCGACGCGAGGCGCCGCTCGGGATCGAACAGGTCGCTGACCAGCATGAACTCGTCGGCGCGCGTGGCCTCGGCCAGCGCCGCCAGGCCCGCGCGCACGCGCGCCGGCCCGCCGACCACGCCGACGGCGAGAAAGTCGGCGATGGCGCCGCGCTCGGCCAGGCTCAGGCCATCGAGGTAGTTCTGCACCGGGGGCTGCAGCCGGCCGCGCCGCCCCGTGATGATGCCCAGCACGCGCTGGTAGGTGCTGCTCGCCAGGTACTCGGCCTCCTCGTCTGTGGGCGCGGCGATGACGGGCACGCCTATCATCACATAGGGCTTTTGCAGCGCGGCCGAGGGGCGGAACAGCTCGCGGTACAGGCTGATGGCCTGGTGCAGCATGCGCGGCGCGAAGTGCGAGGCGAACGCGTAGGGCAGGCCCATGTGCGCCGCCAGCTGGGCCGAGAACAGGCTCGAGCCGAGCAGCCACAGGGGCACCTCGGTGCCCGCGCCCGGCATGGCGACGATGGCCTGGCCGGGCTGGGCGGGCGCCAGCAGCCGCTGCAGCTCGGCCACGTCGCGCGGGAAGTCGGCCTCGGTCTCCATGCGGTCGCGGCGCAGGGCGCGCATGGTGGCGCCGTCGGTGCCGGGCGCGCGCCCCAGGCCCAGGTCGATGCGGCCCGGGTAGAGCTCGGCCAGCGTGCCAAAGGCCTCGGCCACCACCAGCGGCGCGTGGTTGGGCAGCATGATGCCGCCCGAGCCCACGCGGATCGTGCGCGTGGCCCCCGCGACATGGCCCACGAGCACGGCCGTGGCCGAGCTCGCGATGCCCGGCATGTTGTGGTGCTCGGCGAGCCAGTAGCGCGCAAGGCCCAGCGACTCGGCATGGCGCGCCGTGCGCACGGCGATGTCCAGCGCCTGGGCCACCGTGCCGCCCTCGCGCACGGCGACGAGGTCGAGCATGGAAAGCCGGGGGAAGGGGGAGTTCTGTGCGTTCATGGCGCCCATTGTGGAGACATGGCCGAAACCCGGTGCCCGCACGGGAATGGATTGTTGACAGTTGCACGCCCCGGGCTACGCATGGGTGACAGAGAATCAATTGACATCAAAGTTGGCATTTTGTAACCTAATGCAACTACTCCGGGGCTGAATCGCCATCAGACCGGAGGCTTTTTTGCTTTGTCGCGGACGGGAGATGTATGGGTTTTTTCAGTCGATTGTTCCAGCCACGGGCCGACGGCCTGCAGGCGCCGTCGGACTGGACGCGTCTGCCCGACACCGATGCCAGCGAGCTCGTGCTGTTTGACGACGAGGCCAACAGGCTCATGGCGCAGTTCGATATCGACGCGGCCATTGCCACGCATGAGCGCTGGCTGCCCTGGCTGGCCACGGTGCTGCAGGGCGCGCGCGACGAGCGCCTGCGCCCCGAAGTGGTGGCCGACGACACCTGTTCCGAGCTCGGTCAGTGGCTCCATGGCAGCGGCCGCATTGCCCTGGGGCATTTCCCGGCCTTCGACATGCTGCTGCGGCGCCACCGCTACTTTCACGAGCAGGCCGCGGCCCTCATCACCCACGCCGAGGCCGGCGAGAGCGTCGCCGCAGAGCGCGCCCACAAGGCCTGCCAGCACGCGTCACGCCAGGTGGTGCTGCTGCTCAGGGAGCTGCAGCGCGGGCTGCAGCACACGCGCCGGCGGGTGGCTGCGCGCTAGCTCATCCATCGCTCACCCCTCGCGCGTCACGCGCAGCAGCTCCTCGCGGCTGGTGATGCCGGCCGCGACCAGGCGCTCGCCGTCTTCGCGCATCAGCCTCATGCCGCCGGACTGGGCCTGGGCGCGCAGCTCGGCCTCGGCCGCCTGGCCGTGGATCAGGGCGCGCAGCGCGTCGTCCACCACGAGCAGCTCGAACACGCCGGTGCGGCCCGCGTAGCCCGTGTGGCCGCAATGCGCGCAGCCCGTGCCGTTGCTGCCGCCGTGGCAGTGGCCGCAGTACCGGCGCACCAGGCGCTGGGCCAGCACGCCCAGGAGGGATGAGGACAGCAGGAACGGCTCCACCCCCATGTCGGTCAGGCGCGTGACGGCGCTGGCCGCGTCGTTGGTGTGCAGCGTGGCCAGCACCAGGTGACCCGTCAGGCTGGCCTGGATGGCGATCTGCGCGGTCTCGAAGTCGCGGATCTCGCCGATCATGATCACGTCCGGGTCCTGGCGCAGGATGGCGCGCAGGGCCTTGGCGAACGTGAGCTCGATCTTGCTGTTGACCTGGGTCTGGCCCACGCCGGGCAGCTCGTACTCGATCGGGTCTTCCACCGTCATGATGTTGCTGCGGCTCGCGTCCAGGCGCGAGAGCGCGGCGTACAGCGTGGTGGTCTTGCCCGAGCCCGTGGGGCCGGTCACGAGGATGATGCCGTGCGGCTGGGCAATCAGGGACTCCAGCCGCGCCAGCGTCTCGCCCTGCATGCCCACGGCCTCCAGGCTCAGCTTGCTCTCGCTCTTGTCCAACAGGCGCAGCACGGCGCGCTCGCCATGGGCGTTGGGCAGGGTGGAGACGCGCACGTCGATGGCGCGCGTGCCCAGCCGCAGGCTGATGCGGCCGTCCTGCGGCAGGCGCTTTTCGGAAATGTCCAGGTCCGCCATGATCTTCAGGCGGCTGATGAGCGCCGCGTGCAGTGCGCGGTTGGGCTGCACCACCTCGCGCAGCGTCCCGTCGACGCGAAAGCGCACGCTGGAATGGCGCTCGTAGGGCTCGATGTGGATGTCGCTCGCGCCGTCGCGCACGGCCTGGGTGAGCAGGGCGTTGAGCATGCGGATGATGGGCGCGTCGCCCGCGGACTCGAGCAGGTCCTCCACCGCGGGCAGCTCCTGCATCATGCGCGAGAGGTCGGCCTCCTCCTCGACCTCGCTGACCACGGTGGCGGCGCTCGACTCGCTCTGCGCGTAGGCGGCGCTGATGCGCTGGGCCAGGGCGGCGGCCTCGGTCTGCATGAACTGCTGCACTGCGTGCTTGCGCAGCACCTCGGACAGGGCGCTGGCGTCGGGCGCGGGGCCGTGCCAGAGCGTGAGCTGCTGGCCGTCGTCCTCCAGCAGCAGCTGGTGGCCGCGCGCAAAGGCGTAGGGCAGGGGGTGGCGCATGCCGGGGCCTTATTGCGGGGTGTAGAGGTTGTCGTCGGCAGCCGCGGGCGTGCTGCGTGCGGGTGCGGGCGCGGGCGCCTGGGGCGCCAGCGGCGCGAGCGTCGTCCCGGGCGTGCCCGAGCCGTTCGCGCCGCCCGGAAGCGCCGGCAGCACGGGCGCGTCGGAGACCGCGCGCATCACCGCGCTGGGCGCGGGCTGGGTGCTTTGCTGCAGCGCGCGTATGGCCTCGTAGCGGTCCATCATCAGCGCGTCGCTGGTGGCGTTGTCGCGTATCACCATGGGGCGCAGAAACACCATCAGATTGGTTTTCTTGCGCGAGCGATTCTCGTTGCGGAACAGGCTGCCGACCACGGGCAGGTCGCCCATCAGCGGCACCTTGTCCTGGCTCAGCGCGTAGCTGTCCTCGAGCAGGCCGCCGAGCACGATGACGCTGCCGTCGTCCACCATCACCGTGGACTCGATGGAGCGCTTGCTCGTCGTCGGGCCGTTGCTGTCCTTGAGCGTGCTCTCGTTGACCTTGGAGACCTCCTGGTAGAGCGTGAGCTTGACGGTGCCGTTCTCGTTGATCGTCGGGCGCACGCGCAGCATCAGGCCCACGTCCTTGCGCTCCACGGTGGTGAAGGGGCTGACCGTGCTGCCGCCCGTGGTGTTGGCGTAGGAGCCCGTGACAAAGGGCACGTTGTTGCCGATGACGATCTGCGCCTCCTCGTTGTCCAGCGTCATCAGATTCGGCGTGGACAGCACGTTGGCGTCGCCCGTGTTCTCGAGGAAGTTGGCCAGCAAGCCCAGGTAGTACTTGCCGTTGATGCGCGGTGCGACAGCCAGGTTCATGCCGCGTGCCAGCGCCTGGCTGGACAGGTTGGCGGCATTGCCCGAGGCCGCGGCCACGGCCAGGTCGATGATGTTGCCGCCCGAGACGCTGGAGTTGGTGCCGATCACGCCCACCGCGCCCTGGCCGTAGTTGCCGAAGGCGGTCTGCCACTGGATGCCGAACTCGGCCACCTTGTTGGCCGCGACCTCGACGATCAGGCTCTCGATGAGCACCTGCGCGCGCCGGCCGTCGAGCTTGTCGATGACCGCGCGAATCTGGCGGTACTGCGGCTCGGGCGCGGAGATGATGAGCGAGTTGGTCGTCGGGTCGGCCTGGATCATGCCGCCCGTGCTCGGCTGGTTGCCGCTCGCGCCGCCGCGGTTCAGCCCGCCGCCGCTGCCCGTGCCCAGGCCACCGCCGGTGCTGCTGCTGCCGGCCGCGGACAGACTGCTCTGCCCCATGCCGCCCGTGCTGCCCAGCCCGGTGGAGGTGAGGCCGCTGCCCTGGCCCGCACCTGTGCCCGTCTGGGTGGTGCCGCCAGCGCCGCCCGCGGTCGCCGCAAGCGCGGCGCGCAGCGTGGCCGCGAGCTTCACGGCGTCGGCATTCTTCAGGTACACCACGTGGATGTTGCCGCTGGCCGCCGAGCTGCCCGGCGCCGCGGGCTGGTCGAGCCGGGCCACGAGCGAGCGTACCTGGGCCAGGCGCGCCGGGTTGGCCGCGCGCACGATGATGGCGTTGCTGTGCGGCTCGGGCAGCAGCGTGGTCTTGAACGAGGTGTCCGTCTGCCCCTGGGCCGCCGCGGGCGTGGCGCCGCTGCCGCCGCCCTCGATCAGGCGCGAGACCAGCGGCGCGAGGTCCGAGGCGATCGCATGCTGCAGCGGAATCACCTCCACATCGGTGGCGTTGGACACGTCCATGGCCGCGACGATGCGCGCCAGGCGCTGCAGGTTGTCGGCATAGTCGGTGATCACCAGCGAGTTGTTGCCGGGGTTGACGTTGATGGTGTTGTTCGGGCTGATCAGGGGGCGCAGCACGGGCACCAGATTGTTCGCGTTCTCGAAGTTGAGCTTGAAGATCTGTGTGACGATCTGCCCGCCCGCCGGTGTGCCGCCGCGCCCGCCCTGGGACACGCTCACCGAGCCGGTCTGCAGCTTGGCGTCGGCCTCGGGCACGACCTTGTACAGCCCGCCCGACTCGACCACCGTGAAGCCCTGCAGGCGCAGCGCGGCCAGAAACTGCTGGAAGGCCGCCGTGGGCGTGACGGCGTTCTCCGTCACCAGATTGATCTGGCCCTTGACGCGCGGGTCCACCACCACGTTCCTGCCCGTGATGGTGGCCATGGTGCGCGCCACGGCCTCGATGTCGGCGTTGGCAAAGTTCAGCGTCACGGGCTCGCTCGCGCGCACGCTGCCGGCGTTCGCAGACCTCGTGTTTTGAGCATGAATTTGGCCTCCGGCGCTTACCAGTAAAGCGCTGGCAGCTATTGAATGAAGAGCGAATCGCAGGCGACGTCGGGAATACAAAGGCATAGGTTCACCCCAGGGTGATGATGGAACGCGCGCCGCTGCGCCGTCCGATGATGTTCAGAAGATTGGCCAGGGCCGCCTCGCGCTCGGGCGCGGCGCTGGCCTCGCCGGTAAAGCGCAGGCGCTGCCCCACCCACTGGCCGCTGCCCGACAGCAGCAGCGCGCCGTCCAGCGTGGACAGCTGCAGGCTGGGCGCATCGCTGCCCTGGCCCTGCAGCACCAGCCGGTAACTGCCCATGGGCCTGAGCGTGGACAGGCGCGAGGACATGGCCAGCGCATCGAGCTGCACCCGGCCATCGATCTGCATGCGCCCGGCGCTCCACTGCAGCGCCAGGCCCTGCGTGACGAGCTGCAGCCGGCCCTGCGGCTGCACGGTGTTCCAGGGCGTGCCCAGGCCGCCGAGCACGCCGGCCGGCCATTGGCTCTGGCCGTCGGCCACCTGCACGCGCAGCCGGCTCAGGCCGGCGCTGGCCTCAAGCGCCAGCGGCGCCGTGGTGCAGCAGTCGGCCGCAAGGCGCATGCGCACGCCGCCCCAGGCCGGGCGCAGTGACCAGTGCACGCGCCCGGGCAGCGCGGCCCGGTCGTCGCTGCCGGCGCCGCCCGTCAGCACCAGGCGGGCCGACCCGGTCCACACCGTGCCGCTCGCCTGCTGCAGCTGCAGCTGCCCGCCGCTGGCCTGCGCCACGGCGGACGCCAGCCAGCGCGCGGGCGCCCACAGCAGCAGCGCGGGCAGCGCGCCCAGGCACAGCCCGGCCACGGCCCAGCGCCAGGGTGCGCGCGGCGTGGTCGTGGCGGTCGATAGCGGCATGGAGGCGGCTTTCAAGTTGGCTCAGGCCGGCGGCAGGATCAGCACCAGCTGCCCATCCCAGCGCGCGGGCAGGCCCTGGCCACTGCGCACCAGGCGCGCCTGCACGGGCGTGGCGCGCGCCTGGCTGCGTGCCTGGTTCAGCCATTGCGCCAGGGCCTCGGCCGGCACGGCCTTGAGGGTGATGGTGACGCGCTCGCCCGCGGCCTGCAGCTGCGCGGCGCCGCCAAGCTGCTGGGCCAGCGATCCCTGCAGCGTGCGCAGCGCCTCGCCGCCCTGCGGGCGCGGCGCGTCGCGCAGCTGCAGGGCCTCGGCCTGCAGGGCCTGCATGCGCTGCAGCTGGGCGTCCGCGGCCGCATGGCGTGCGGGCGATGCGCGCAGCTGCGCGAGCGCCGGCGCCAGCGCCAGCCACCACAGCAGGGCCAGGCCGACCACGCCGGCGGCGGCAAGCACCAGGGTCTGCTCGCGCGCGGCCAGGCCGGCCCAGTGCCGGCGCAGGGTGGCGATGGGGGAGGGTGCGGTGGTCGCTGTCATGGTCGTGGTCATGGGCGCTCCTGTGCCTGCAGGAGCAGGCCGTCGTCCTGGGCGCGCGCCACATAGCCGTGGGCGGCCAGGCGCTGGTTCATGGCGGCCAGCTCCTCGGGGCCGAGGGCCACGCCGCGCAGCAGCAGCGCGTCGTCCTGGTATTCGATCTGGGCGGGCACCTGGCTTGCGGGCAGGGCGGCGCCGGCGGCGGCCATGAGCGGCTCCAGATCGCCGGGCGCCATGCTGCCCGCGGCCTGGCGCAGCTGGGCCAGCTCGCGCTCCATCTGCACGGGCGCGTCGACCACGACGCGCACCTGCGGGAAGGTCTGCGTGAGCGCGCTGCGCACGCCGGCCTGCTTGGCCGCGAGCGCCTGGCGGTCCTGCCAGGCCCAGAGGTTCAGACCGACGATCTGCAGCGCCACGGCCAGTCCGAGCGCCCAGCGCGCGGCGCGCCACTGCGGCGCGCGCGCAAGGGCATTGGCGGCGCTGCCCAGGCGACGCAGCAGGCGCCGGTGGCCGCTGCTGGCCAGGTCGAACTGCGCCAGGTCCCAGGGCCCGCGCGCGGCGGCCAGGGCGCGCTCGCTGGCGGTGCGCAGCTGCACGCGGCGGCCCAGCAGACGCTCGGCCAGGGCGGCCACGGCGGGCTCGGCGCGCACGGGGGGGCTGTCCTCTGTGGCGCCGGCGATCAGGCCGCGGGCCGCGGCCAGCGGCAGCACGGCCACGGCCTGCTGCGGGCCGTGGCCCGTGAGCACGAGCTGTGCATCCTCGGGGCTGCCCAGCACCTCGCATTCCTCCTGCCCGCTGGCCGTGGGGCCGGGCGCGAACTCGGGCACCACGCGGTCGGCCGCGCGGCCCGCGGCCTCCAGTGCCTGCAGATGGGCCCGCAGCCAGGCGCGGTCGCACACCGCCACCCAGACCGTGCTGCCGCCCTGAAAGCCGGGCGCCAGCGCAAAGTGCAGCTCGGCGGGGTCGTCGAGCAGCTGCTCCTCGAGCAGGCCCTCGAGCACGGCGCGCAGGCGCGCGGGCTGGCTGGCCGCGCCCGGCGGCAGCGTGGCGCGCTGCCAGGACAGGGCGCGCGCCGGCACCACGGCCACGACCTCGCCGGCGCGGCCCGGGTCGGGCAGCAGGGTGGCGCTGGTGCTGGCATGTTGCAGGGCCTGGTGGCCGTCGGCGGTCAGCGTGTAGCCGTAGTCGGTGCCGGCAGTCGGCAGGCCCTGGGGCAGGGTGATGACAAGAGTGCTCATGAAGGGGGGTAATCTCGCGGGCGATTCTAGGAGACTGTCGGACTTGGAAATCGCCGGCTGCAAATCGACCGCAGCGGCCCATTTTCCACCGTGTTTTTGCCCAATAGCTCGGCTATTGGGCTGCAAACCCGGCGAAAACTGGTCTCGCTGGGGCCGATTTTCGCTTTCGGCGCTCCAAGTCCGACAGCCTCCTGGGGTTGATCCTTCAGCGCCCGGTGCTGGTGCCCATGCGGTGCGCGAGGCTGCCGCGCTCGCGCCAGAGCGTGCGCACGGTGCCGCGTTGCTTGTGCACCAGGGAGCGCTCCTCGACCACGGCGCCATCGAGCCGCAGCCGCCCGCGCACCTCGAAGTAGCTGGACGCCACGCCATGCGTGGTGCTGGTGATGCGGCCGGCCTCGCGCACGAGCTGTGCGGCATCGGCCACGCTGCGAAAGTGATTCGTCTCGCGCCGCTGCACCAGGCGCTGGGCGTCGGCCATGTCGATGCCGTCGGCGCTGGCCCAGAGCACCACGGCGCTCGCCGTGTTCACGTTGACCGTGGTGCGCACGGGCAGCAGCGTGACATGGGGGACGAGCGCCGCCACGGTGTCCGGCGGCAGCCCCCACCAGCCCAGCTGGGCCGGGCTTTGCGGCAGCAGCGGCGAGCTGCCCTGGTCGCCCTCGCGCGCCGTGGCGCGCTGCATCTGGCGCGCGAGCAGGTCGAGCTGCGCGCGCGGCAGGCCCAGGTAGTCGAACAGGCGCGCAAACTGGCGCAGCGCCGTGGCGTCCACCTGCTGCTCGCCCGCGAGGTTGCGCAGGTTCAGCAGGCCCTGCTGGTCGGTGATCTGACCCGAGAGAAAGGCGTTGGCCGTGTCGGTGCTCGCGTCCTCCACCTGGGCCACGTTGTTCTGCGCGGCCAGAAAGGTCGACAGGCGCGCCTCCTCGAGCGGCACGGCCCAGGGCTCGCTGAGGTTGTCCGTGCCGTCGCCGCCGCTGGCGAGCGAGTCCTCGCGCAGGATCAGCCGTGACCAGTCGAGCGCGCCTATGAGTATCCAGGCCGATTGGATGCGCGCGCGCTCGGCGGTCTCGACCTCGATGGCGCGCCACTGCTGCCAGAGCGCGGCCGCGGCAAAGGTCGCCACCAGCGTGACGGTGAGCATGGCAGCCAGCAGGGCGGCGCCGGCCTGGCGCATGCCCCTCATGACTTGCCCCCGCCCAGCAGCGGATTGGCCCAGTCGCGCGTGATCACGCCGGGCAGGGCGCTGTCCTCGGGCAGCGTGATCTGCAGGCGCACGCCCTCGGGGATGCTGGCCGCGGCGCTGGACAGGCCCCCGGGCGTCTGCGCCAGGCTGCCCGAGGTGTTGGCCGACAGCGCATTGGCCCAGGCGCCGCCGCGGTAGAAGAACAGCTGCCAGTCGGCCAGGGGCATGAGCCGGGTCTCGGCGCGGCGCTCGGCCTCGCCGGGCGTGCGCGCCCATTGCGCGGCGCGCGCCCAGATCTGCTCCCATTCGGCGCGCGTGCGCACGGGGGGCGACTGCCACCGCAGCCACTGGGGCCTGCCGTCCACATTGCGCCTCGCCCAGGCGACGACGAGCACGCCCTCGTCGGGCTGGCGCGTGCCGCGCCGCGTGAGGCGCAGCACCTGGCCGTCCCAGGCGATCGGCTCGGTGTGGTCCACGGCCTGCAGCGCATCGAGGTCCGCGCCCCATTGGGCCAGCACGGTCTGCAGCACCAGGATGGCGTCGGCGCGCTCGCGCGTGATCTGCTGCGAGCGCACCATGCCGTCGAGCCCGCGCCAGCTCGCGATCGCCAGCAGCGCCATGACGGCGATGGCCACCAGCAGCTCGACCAGGGTGAAGCCCGAGGGCCGGCGCCGCATCATCAGTAACGTCCGACGATGGTGGACAGGCGCAGCACGGGCAGATCGGCCTCGAACACCTGGGCGTCCACGCGGCGGAACTGCGGGTTGGGCGTGGGCGACACGGTCACGGCCACCTCGTAGCCGCGCCCGGCCTGCTCGCAGGGCTGGCGCGCATCGCCTATGGCGGGCATCTGGCGCGCCAGGCGCACCTTGACGAGCTCGTTCTCGGCGCACAGATGGGCCAGCACCACGTCGGTCTGGCGCGCGGCGTTGCGCGTCAGCGCCGAGGTGGCCTGCAGCCCGGCCATGAGCGCGATGGCCACGATGGCCAGGGCCACGAGCACCTCGACCAGCGTGAAGCCCGCCTGCGGGGCTGCCCATGCACGCGTGCTCATGGCAGGGCCTGCACGGAAAACGGGCGCAGCCCGTCGGTGGCCACGCGCACGGCGCGGTCGGGATGGTTCTGGCTCACGATCACCACCTGCTGCGCGCCGATCAGCGGTTCGGGCCCGAGCCAGAGCTCGCCCGGTCCGCGCACGGCGGTGGCGCCGTCGAGCCAATGGTCGGGCAGCCGGGCCGCGGGCAGGCCCTCGAAGTGAAAGCCGCGCGCGTCGGCCCGCCAGCGCACGGCCGCGCCCGAGGCGCGCGACTGTGCGCGCGCCGACTCCAGCAGCGCCGCGAGCCGCTCGCCCTCGCGCTGCAATGCCGTGGCGCCGCTGTCACGCAGCGCCAGGCCCACCCCGGCCGTGGCCAGCGCCATGATGGCAATCACCACCAGCAGCTCCAGCAACGTGAAGCCGCGCTGGGCGGCCTGCGGCCCGCTGCCGTGGGTGTGCAGGTGCTGGCTCAAGCGGCGACTTCCGCAAATGCGTGCCCCACCGTCATCCCCGCGCAGGCGGGGATCCATCGCCGCCACGAGGGAGTCGCCCGGATCACCGCTGGATCCCCGCCTGCGCGGGGATGACGGATGGTGTCGGTATGTCGCCCGCGCGGGGATGACGCATGGTCTCGGCATGGCCGGGCCGTCGGCTTACTGCCAGCTGCCGATGTCGGCATTCTTGCCCTCGCCGCCGGATTGGCCGTCGGCGCCGAAGGACATCACGTCCACCTCGCCCTTGATGCCGGGGTTCAGGTACTGGTAGGGGTGGCCCCAGGGGTCGTTGGGCAGCTTTTCCAGGTAGGGGCGCCAGTTGCCCGGCACGGGCGCCGTCGTGGGCTTGGCGATCAGCGCCTGCAGGCCCTGTTCGGCCGAGGGGTAACGCTGGTTGTCCAGGCGGTAGAGCTTGAGCGCCTGGGAGATGTTGGCGATGTCTGTGCGCGCGGCGGTCACGCGCGCGTCGTCGGCGCGGTCGAGCACATTGGGCACGATGAGCGCGGCCAGCACGCCGATGATGACCAGCACCACCATGAGCTCGATCAGGGTGAAGCCGGCGGCCAGGCGGCGGCGCGCACGCTGCGCCAAAGAGGGATGGGAAGAGGCAAGCACGGTACTGAGAAATAGGGAGAGAGATCGGATCCGGTCAATCATAATCGGGCCATGGTGACAACTTCCCCCCACCGCTGGGCCCCGCTCCTGGCCACCCTGGCGCTCTGGGCGCTGGCCGGGGCCAGTGCCGTGTACTGGGGCCTGCGGCTGTCCGCCCCGGCCACCGGGCCGGCGCCGCTGGCGGCCGCGCCCGATGCCGTGCAGGCCGACCCGCAGGCGCTCGCGCGCCTGCTCGCTGCCCAGGCCCAGGCCGCCACGGCCGAGGCCGCACCCGCCGCGAGCCGTCTGGTGCTGCTGGGCCTGCTGGCCGGAACCGAGAGCGGCACGGGCGCGGCCCTGATCGCCGTCGACGGCAAGCCGCCCAAGCCCTACCGCGTGGGCGCGAGCGTCGAGCCCGGCCTGGTGCTGCAGTCGCTCACCCGGCGCGAGGCGCGGCTGGGCCCACAGGTCGATGGCGCCGCCACGCTGACGCTGCAGATGCCGGCGCCCAAGGGCGGGTAGCCACTGCTGAGCTACAGCTCCACCTGCACCCAATCGCCAAAGCCCGGCGCCTGCACGGGCCATTCATCGGAGCGCGGCAGGCGCGCCGGGCCATGGACCTGCAGCCAGTGCACGCAGCGCGCCACGCCCGCATGGGTGATCCAGACCACATCGCCGCCCCCGGCCCGGGCGCGGGCCGCGGCCTCGCCCAGGGCCTCGTCGACGCGCGCCAGCATGGCCGAGAGCGGCTCGCCGCCGCCGGGCGCATGGCGGGCCAGGTCGTCGGCCCAGGCGGCGATCTCCGCCTGGGCGATGGCGTCCCAGGCGAGGCCCTCCCAGGCGCCAAAGTCCATCTCCAGGATGCGCGGCTCGGGAATTGATGCCAAATCGGGTCGCAGCGCCCGCAGGTCAAGCGCGAGCAGCTCGCATCTTTGTAGCGGTGAATGCCACAATCCTGCGACGCGCGGCGGCAGCGCGGCCGCGAGGGTGCGTGCGGCGGCGCGGCTGGCCGCGGCGTCTGCCGCCAGGTCGAGGCGCCCATAGCACAGGCCATCGGCCGCGAGCGGGCGCGCATGGCGCACCAGCCACAGCCGGCTCATGGCGTGAGGGCGATGGCCGCGCCCAGGTAGAAGGCTATCTCGGCCACCTGCTGCGTGGCGCCCAGGCAGTCGCCCGTGAAGCCCTGCAGCCGCCGCGCAAAGCGCCACAGCATCCAGGCCGCGCCCAGCGCGCTGCACAGCAGGGATGCTATCAATACAAAAGCGCCTTGCGCTTGCCAGACAAGCGCCAGGGCCGGAAAACACCACAAGCTTGCAGCCAGCAGCGCGCGGCCCGATATCTGGTCCGCCAGCGGCTTGCTCTTGGACGTGGCCGTGTCGCCCACATGGGGCAGAGCGCGCACCACGACGAGCGGCCACAGGCGCGAGAGCACATGCGCGCCCGCCAGCGCCACCAGCGCGCCGGCCAGGCCCAGGTGGCCGAGCTGCGCCAGCAGCGCGAGCTTGGCGGCGAGGCTCAGCACCAGCGCCATGGCGCCGAACGCGCCTATGCGCGAGTCCTTCATGATCGTGAGCGCCCGCTCGCGCCGGTAGGCGCCGCCCAGGCCGTCGGCCACGTCGGCCAGGCCGTCCTCGTGAAAGCCTCCCGTGACCAGCACCGTGGCAATGGTGCTGCCCACGGCCGCCACCAGCGGCGCGTAGCCCTGGCCGCCGAGGGCGTGGTGGAGCAGCGCATACACGCCCACGGCCACGCCCGCCACCAGCCAGCCCACACCGGGGAAATGCGCGCTGCTGGCGCGCAGCATGGCCGGGCTGTAGCCCACCCAGGCGGCCAGCCGCCCCGTGATGGGCAGGCGCGTGAAGAACTGCACGGCCAGCAGGTAGTGGCGCAGGGCTTGCATGGGGGCCGCTTCGTCGCCTGTCGTCATTCCGGCGCAAGCCGGAATCCACCTGCGCAGGTCGCGCAAGCGTTTCTGGATTCCGGCTTTCGCCGGAATGACGGGTGGTGGCGGCTTTGACTACTGACCATTGGCCTTGAGAAACAGCCGGTACGCCGGGTTCTGCGTCTCTTCCACATAGGGGTAGCTGAGCTGCTGCAAAAAGGCGTCGAAGGCCGCGCTGTCCTCGGCCGGCACCTGCATGCCCACGAGGATGCGGCCATAGTCCGCGCCCTGGTTGCGGTAGTGGAACAGCGAGATGTTCCAGGTCGGCTGCATCAGGCTCAGAAACTTGAACAGCGCGCCGGGCCGCTCGGGGAAGGTAAAGCGCATCAGCCGCTCGTCGCGCGCCAGTGGCGAGCGCCCGCCCACCAGGTGGCGCAGATGCTCCTTGGCGAGCTCGTCATGCGTGAGGTCCAGCGACTCGAAGCCATGCTTGACGAAATTCCTGGCGATCTTCTCCGACTCGCCGCGCCCATGCGTGGACAGGCCCACGAACACATGGGCCCGCTGCTCGTGGCTGATGCGGTAGTTGAACTCCGTCACATTGCGCGGCCCGCCGGGCAGGGCACCCACCACCTCGCAGAAGCGCTTGAAGCTGCCGCGCTCCTCGGGGATGGTGACGGCGAACAGCGCCTCGCGCTCCTCGCCCACGTCGGCGCGCTCGGCCACGAAGCGCAGACGGTCGAAGTTCATGTTCGCGCCCGAGAGAATCGTGGCGTAGGTCTCGCCCCGGGTCTTGTGGCGCGCCACATACTGCTTGATGGCCGCCACGCCCAGGGCGCCCGAGGGCTCGACGATGCTGCGCGTGTCGGCAAAGATGTCCTTGATGGCGGCGCAGACGGCGTCGGTGTCCACGATCACATAGTCGTCCACCAGCGCATGGGCCACGCGGAAGGTTTCCTCGCCCACGAGCTTGACCGCCGTGCCGTCGGCAAACAGGCCCACGTCGGGCAGCTGCACGCGCTGGTGCTGGCGCGCCGACTGGGCCATGGCGTCCGAGTCGTTCATCTGCACGCCGATCACCTTGGTCTGCGGGCTCACGGCCTTGAGGTAGTTGGCCACGCCGGCGATCAGCCCGCCGCCGCCTATGGGCACGAACACGGCATCGAGCCGGTGGCTGCCCAGCGCCTGCAACTGGCGCAGCATCTCCATGGCGATCGTGCCCTGGCCGGCAATCACGTCGGGGTCGTCGAAAGGGTGGACAAAGGTCAGGCCCTCGTCCTGCTGCAGGCGCAGGGCATGCTCGTAGGCGTCCGAATAGCTGTCGCCGGCCAGCACCACCTCGCCGCCCAGGGTCTTGACGGCGTCCACCTTCACCTGGGGCGTGGTGGTCGGCATCACGATCACGGCGCGCGTGCCCAGCTTCGCCGCGCTCAGCGCCACGCCCTGGGCATGGTTGCCGGCCGAGGCGCAGATCACCCCCTTGGCCAGCTGCTCGGCTGGCAGCTGCGCCATCTTGTTGTAGGCGCCGCGGAGCTTGAAGCTGAACACCGGTTGCTGGTCCTCGCGCTTCAAAAGGATCTTGTTGTGCAGCCGGCGCGACAGCGCGCGCGCGGGCTGCAGGTCGGACTCCACGGCCACGTCGTACACGCGCGCGGTGAGGATCCGGGTCAGGTAGTCGAAGGGGGTCAGGGGCTCTGTCATGATGCGATCCGGCAGGAGCGCCATGGTGCGGGCGGCCGGGGCGCACATCATAGGCGCTGCGCGGCGGGGCACCGCCGGGCAAAAAAAAGCCCCGGGCCGCAAGGCCTGGGGCTCAATCCATCCTTTTGAGGAGATGGAGGAGACAATCGGTGCGACGCAAACCGCATCGCATGGGTGCATTGTAGCGCCGCCGGTGCTGCAATGCAGCAAAATTGCCGTCCTGCACAAAATTATTTACGGGTTCACCCTGATTTTTGGAGAAATACAACATGGAATGCACCGTCAGCTGGACCGGCAACGCCGGCACGCGCTCCGGCATGGGCTTTGTGGCAGAGACCGGCAGCGGCCATATCCTGGCCATGGATGGGGCGCCCGACGCCGACCGCCCCGGGAACGGTGGCCAGAACCTCGCGCCGCGCCCCATGGAGGCCGTGCTGGCCGGCGCCGGCGGCTGCACCGCCTATGACGTGGTGCTGATATTGAAGCGCGGGCGCCACGACGTGCGCGGCTGCAGCGTCAAACTCAGCTCTGAGCGCGCCCAGACCGACCCCAAGGTCTTCACCAAGATCCACATGCAGTTCACCGTGATCGGTCGCGGTATTCCGGCCAGCGCCGTCGAGCGCGCCATCGCCATGAGCCACGAGAAATACTGCTCCGCCAGCATCATGCTGGGCAAGACGGCCCAGATCACCACCGGGTTCACCCTGATCGAGGATTGAGGCCGCCACCCCGGGTGCGGGTGCGCGGAGACGGAGCGAAGCCTGGCGGTGGCGGATGGCACGCCGTTGCTCGTGCGCAACACGGGCCGCATCCAGAATTGGTTGACAATGTTGTGGCGCGGCAACGAAATCGCCGGAATTGGCCCGAATCTGCGGGATTTTCTTTGCGCATCCAGACGTCCTCTGTTGCAATAACACCAACTTCCCCACCAGGAGGTTGGCCCGGGGACCCGGCGGGCGGGTCGCAAGACGCAGCCCCAACCCTCACGATCCGGCGCCCTCTGTTTAACCTTGGAGTAACTAGTAATGAAAAAGTCTCTGATCGCCCTGGCAGTGCTGGCCGCTTCCGGCGCCGCAATGGCTCAGTCTTCCGTGACCCTGTTCGGCGTGGTCGACGCTGGCGTGACTTATGTTGACGGCGCGAACAACTGGTCTGGCCTGACCTCTGGCAACCAGCTGACAAGCCGCATTGGCTTCCGTGGCACGGAAGATCTGGGTGGTGGCCTGAAGGCCAACTTCTGGCTCGAAGCAGGCCTGAACCTGGACAACGGCGATGGCAACTCGGGCTACTCCGCTTCTACCGATGGCACCTCTTTTGCCTTCAAGCGCCGTTCCACCGTGGGTCTGCAAGGCGGCTTCGGTGAAGTGCGCCTGGGCCGCGAGCTGACCGCAGCCTACAACGCCGTGGCTCGTTACGACGTGTTCGGCTCCGTGGGTCTGGGTGCCTCCCAACTGTGGGGCAATGGCGGCAATGGCGATGCCGGTACTGTCAACAACGGCGCTCGCACCACCGACCAGCGCGTGAGCAATGCAGTGACCTACGTGTCGCCCAACTTCGCCGGCTTCAAGGTTGGCGTGAACTATGGCTTTGGCGAAGAGGCTGGCAAGAACAGCCAGCGTCGCTATATGGGCCTGGGCGTCACCTATGACAATGGTCCTCTGAGCCTGGGTCTGAGCGGCGAGCAACTGAGCCGCGAAGACTCCATTACCTCCGCTGGCGACATCACTGCCTGGAGCCTGGGCGGTTCGTATGATCTGGGCGTGGTCAAGCTGCTGGCTGGCTACCGTCAGTCCACCGTGGACAACTTTGCCTTCGCCACCACTGGCGCAGATGCCAAGCGCCGCGGCTACATGCTGGCTGTGACTGCCCCCGTGGGCCCTGGCCTGGTGAAGGCTTCCTACAACCGCTACCAGGACAAGCAGACTGGTTTGGCTGACGCCAAGGCCGATCACTTCGCCGTCGGTTATGTCTACAGCCTGTCCAAGCGTACTTCCGTGTACGGCACCTACGCCTACCTGAAGAACAAGAACAACGGCAACCGTTTCTCCATCAACGGCAACGCCGGTCTGGACAACGGCAAGCAGCAAGGCCTGCAAGTTGGTCTGACCCACTCGTTCTAATGCCCGGCTGGCTTGACGCCAGCCTTGCATGAAGATCCCAACCGCCACCTTCGGGTGGCGGTTTTTTTTTCGCCGCCGAGATCCGCGTCACCCAGGTAACACCAAACTAGGGGAAACGCCTGTGGTATCGATGCGATAGCGCGTCAGCCTGGGCTGGCTTGGTTTCTAGAATCAAATCTCCCATTACTTCAGAGAGAGTGAGATAGACCATGCCCCTGTTTGCAAAGAAGAGCATCATCCTGGCCGCGGTTGCCCTCGGTGGCAGCGGGGCTGCCTTGGCCCAGGCGGCCAGCACCAGCAAGGTGGAGTTGTGGGGGATTGTCGATGCCGCCGTGCGTCACACCACCAACGAGGGTGCCGGCAAGTCGAACAAGACCCAGATGCTCGGTGGCGGCATGTCGCAAAGCCGCTGGGGCATCAACGTCGAGGAAGACTTGGGCGGCGGCAGCAAGGCGCTGGTGGTTCTGGAAAACCGTTTCGATGCCGACGCGGGCAACTCGGCTGCCAATGCGCCGTTCTTCCAGCTGGCCCATGTGGGCCTGCAGGGCCGCTATGGCCGCCTGACCGCCGGTCGTCAGTGGAACGTGCTGTTCGACGTGGTGACGAGCACCTACGCGTCCTTCCCATATTCGCCCTACATGGAGGCCTACAAGCCTGAAATCGGCCTGTCCATGGGCGCGCGCACCAGCAATATGCTGAAGTACACCTTTGCCTCGTCGGATCGCAGCCTGGTGGGTTCGTTGCAGTATTCGTTTGACGAGAACAACAAGCGCGGTCAGGCGGGTTTCCCCACTGCAGCCACCGCCATTCCGGCCTATGTGCTTGGTACGCTCAACGGCGGCGCATGGAAGACCGTGGGCGGTTATCTGCGCTATGCCGCATCGGGCGCGGCCGTCGGTGGTGGCTATCTGCGCACCACGCTGCCCGGTGGCACCGAGGTCGATGCCTGGACCCTGGGTGGTTCCTATCGCACCGGGCCTTGGTACATGACGGCCGGCTATGGTTTGAACAAGGCCAAGTTCGCCACAGTGACCAGCCCGGCCATTGGGCTTGCGAACGCCGTGGACGGCGCCATTCTGGGTGCGTTCTGGAGTGGCTCGACGAACGGCGGTTTCCTGCCGGGTGACACCAACAAGCGGCAGTTGCTGAAGCTTGGCGTGGGCTATCAGCTCACGTCTCAGCTGAACCTGGGCCTGCATTACTTCCGCGGCAAGCAGTCGGGCTCTGCCACGGGTGCCTCCAACGGCAATGCCAACTTCTACGTGGCCGTCGCCGACTACGCCTTCAGCAAGCGTACCGATGCCTACTTTGGCGTCGATCACACCAGCATCAGCGGTGGCAACGCCATCGTTCTGGATCCGGTCAGCGGCGCCCGCAGCCGTACCGGCATCACCGTCGGCCTGCGTCACCGTTTCTGAGCGGTCGCAGCCAGACTGCAAGCCTCCCTCGGGAGGCTTTCTGCTTTTTGTGGCTTCGCATGGGTGTGAGGAGCGGCAGCTTGCCGCCGATGGCGCATGCCCGCGATGACAGATGATTGCCGGCGCAGGCGCTGTCAGTCAAGCGCGATGTGCTATAAAAACAATGGCATTTCTCCGATGCCCGGCGGCATGGGGAAACACTGCCTGCCACCGCTGCTTCTGGCCACGTGCGCCCCGGGCCGGTGTAGCATGGCCCGACCAACCGCGACCCCACCATGCTTGCCTTCATATTGCGCAGACTCCTGCAGGCCCTGATCGTCATGGTCACGGTGGCCTTCATCGCCTTCATGCTGTTCCAGTACGTGGGCGACCCGGTGGCCATTCTGCTGGGCCAGGACGCCACGCCCCAGCAGGTGGCCGAGATGCGCGCCGCGCTGGGGCTGGATCAGCCCTTCATCGTGCAGTTCTGGCATTTCCTCGTGAACGCCGCGCAGGGCGAGTTCGGAATCAGCCTGCGCCAGGGCGCCAAGGTCTCGCGCCTGATTGCCGAGCGCTTTCCGGCCACGCTGGAGCTGTCCCTCGTGGCGGCCTTCATCGCGCTGGCCGTGGGTGTGCCCATGGGGGTGTATGCGGCGCTCAGGCGCGGCACGCTGCTGAGCCAGCTGTTCATGACGCTGTCGCTGCTGGGCGTGTCGCTGCCCACGTTTCTGATCGGCATTCTGCTGATCCTGATCTTCTCCGTGACGCTGGGCTGGTTCCCGAGTTTCGGGCGCGGCGATGTGGTGCAGCTGGGCTGGTGGAGCACGGGGCTGCTCACGGCCAAGGGCTGGCACCACATCGTGCTGCCGGCCGTGACGCTGGCCATCTTTCAGCTCACGCTCATCATGCGGCTGGTGCGCGCCGAGATGCTGGAGGTGCTGCGCACCGACTACATCAAGTTCGCGCGTGCGCGCGGCCTGTCCGACCGCGCCATCCACTTCGGCCATGCGCTCAAGAACACGCTGGTGCCGGTGATGACCATCACCGGCCTGCAGCTCGGCGGCCTGATTGCCTTTGCCATCATCACCGAGACCGTGTTCCAGTGGCCCGGCATGGGCCTGCTGTTCATACAGGCCGTGACCTTTGCCGACATCCCCGTGATGGCCGCCTATCTGTGCCTGATCGCGCTGATCTTCGTGGTCATCAACCTGGTGGTGGACCTGCTGTATTTCGTCGTCGACCCGCGCCTGCGCGTGGGCGGCAAGGGAGGGGGGCATTGACATGCAGCCTACGCGTTTGAAGGCCGGCGGGCGCGCCTTTGCCCAGATCGCCCAGTACCACCCCGAGCTCACGGCCTTCCGGCGTGACCTGCACGCCCACCCCGAGCTCGGCTTCGAGGAGGTCTACACCAGCGCGCGCGTGCGCGAGGCCCTGCGCGCCGCGGGCGTGGACGAGGTGCACGAGGGCATAGGCCGCACGGGCGTGGTCGGCATCATCCATGGCCAGGGGCGGGGCAGCGGCAGCATGATTGGCCTGCGCGCCGACATGGATGCCCTGCCCATGACCGAGCGCAACGACTTCGCCTGGAAGTCCTGCAAGACTGGCCTGATGCACGGCTGCGGCCATGACGGCCACACCACCATGCTGGTGGGCGCGGCGCGCTATCTCGCGGCCACGCGCCATTTCGACGGCACGGCGGTGCTGATCTTCCAGCCCGGCGAGGAGGGCCTGGGCGGCGCGCGCGTGATGATCGAGGATGGGCTGTTCGAGCGCTTTCCCGTGCAGTCGGTCTATGCCATGCACAACTGGCCGGCGATGCGGCCCGGCACCGTGGGCATCAACGACGGCGCCATGATGGCTGCGGCCGACCGCGTGACCATAGAGATCACGGGCCGCGGCGGCCATGGCGCCCACCCCTACCAGACGGTGGACGTGGTGCTGGTGGCGGGCCACATCATCACGGCGGTGCAAAGCATCGTCTCGCGCAACGTGCGCGCGCTCGACAGCGCCGTCATCAGCCTGTGCGCCGTGCACGCGGGCGACCTGGGCGCTTTCAGCGTGCTGCCCGGCCAGGCTACGCTGGTGGGCACGGTGCGCGCCTTCAACCCCGCCGTGCAGGACATGGTGGCGCAGCGCATCAAGGACCTGTGCAACGCCATCGCTCTGGGCTTTGGCGCCACCGTCACGGTGCGCTACGAGCGCATCTACCCCGCCACCATCAACACCGCGGCCGAGGCCCGCTTTGCCGGCGACGTGGCCGCCGCCCTGGTGGGCGAGGACAACGTGGACCGCGACCTCGAGCCCAGCATGGGCGCGGAGGACTTCTCCTTCATGCTGCAGGCCCGGCCCGGCGCCTACCTGCGCCTGGGCCAGGGCATGGGCGCGGGCAACAGCACGCTGCACAACAGCCTGTACGACTTCAACGACGAGGTGCTGCCCCTGGGTGCGGCGCTGTATGCGGGCCTGGTGGAGCAGGCCATGCCGCTGGCGGATGTGCAATGAAATTCGACCGTAGCGCCCGTCCATCAAGCGCAAAGCGCTATTGTTTTTGATATTTTCAACGATGCTTGCCAGTACCCGTCATCCGCGCGCAGCCATCCCCCGTCATCCCCGCGCAAACACCTCCCGTCATCCCCGCGCAGGCGGGGATCCAGAGGCCACCCCAGGTGCTGGTTTGCTGCCGCCATGGATCCCCGCCTGCGCGGGGATGACGGCGGCGTGGCACGCGTCCTTTCGTCCTTCCAAACGACCCCCACGCCCATGAAGAACACCCTCTTGCGCTGGTATGACAGCGACGTGGCCCACAGCTTTCGCAGCTCGCCCGTGGCCATTCTGGCGGCGCTGATCGCGCTGGTGTGCGCCATCTGCGCGCTGTTTGCCGGCTGGGTGGCGCCGCACAATCCGTTCGACCTGTCCACACTGGAGCTCTCCGACTCGCGCCTGCCGCCCTGGTGGCTCGAGGGTGGCAGCGCCAAGTACCTGCTGGGCACGGACGACCAGGGGCGCGACATTCTCTCGGCCTTGATCTACGGCGCGCGCATCTCGCTCATCGTCGGTCTGGCCTCGGTGCTGCTGTCGGTGGTGCTGGGCGTGACGCTGGGGCTGATCGCGGGCTTTCGCGGCGGCTGGGTCGACGGCGTGCTCATGCGCCTGTGCGACGTGATGCTGTCCTTCCCCGCCATCCTGATCGCGCTGCTCATCGCCGGCGTGGCGCGCGCGGTGTTCCCGAACGCGCCCGAGTGGCTGTCGTTTGGCGTGCTGATTGCGGCCATCTCGCTCACGGGCTGGGTGCAGTACGCGCGCACCGTGCGCGGCTCCACGCTGGTCGAGCGCAACAAGGAATATGTGCAGGCTGCGCGCGTCACGGGCGTGGCTCCGTTTCGCATCATGCGCCGCCATGTGCTGCCCAATGTGCTCGGGCCGGTGATGGTGCTGGCCACCATCCAGGTGGCCACGGCCATCATCACCGAGGCCACGCTGTCCTTTCTGGGCGTGGGCGCGCCGCCCACCTCGCCGTCGCTGGGCACCTTGATCCGCATCGGCAACGACTACCTGTTTTCGGGCGAATGGTGGATCACCATCTTCCCCGGTGTCATGCTGGTGCTGATCGCGCTGTCGGTAAACCTGCTGGGGGACTGGCTGCGCGATGCCCTGAACCCACGCCTGAGATGAGAAACACCCCCCTGAGCGGCTGCGCCGCTCTGTGCAGCTGCCAAAGGCGGCAGCCCTTTGGGGGCGTCCAAGCCTGCGCAGGCAGGCTTGGAGCCGCGCCCCTCAGCCCCCGCTCTCGCATTGCTGCGCAATGCGGGCAGGCGGACGCAGCCGGCGCGGCGGGGCGGCCCTTGCGCGGCTGCCCGCGCTTTGGTTGCACCAGTTTCATGCGTAGCGCCCTGGAACACTGATATGTCCTTGCTGGAAGTACAAAACCTCGTCGTCGAATTCCCCACGCGTCGCGGCACCTTGCGCGCGCTCGACGATGTGTCGTTCTCCATCGCGCCGGGCGAGATCCTGGGCGTGGTGGGCGAGTCGGGCGCGGGCAAGTCGCTCACCGGCGCGTCCATCATCGGCCTCCTGGAGCCGCCGGGGCGCGTGGCCTCGGGTCAGATACGGCTTGAGGGCCAGCGCATCGACAACCTGCCGCACGCGCAGATGCGCCACATTCGCGGGCGCAAGATCGGCGCCATCTTCCAGGACCCGCTGACCTCGCTGAACCCGCTCTACACCGTGGGCCAGCAGCTGGTCGAGACCATCGTCACGCACCTGCCCATGAGCGGCGCAGAGGCGCGCCAGCGCGCCATCGACCTGCTCAAGGACACGGGCATTCCCGCGGCCGAGCAGCGCATAGACCATTACCCGCACCAGTTCTCCGGCGGCATGCGCCAGCGTGTGGTGATCGCGCTGGCGCTGGCGGCCGAGCCCCAGCTCATCGTGGCCGACGAGCCCACCACGGCGCTCGACGTGTCCATCCAGGCGCAGATCATTCAGCTGCTCAAGAACATCTGCAGGACGCGCGGCGCGGCCGTGATGCTGATCACGCACGACATGGGCGTGATCGCCGAGACCTGCGACCGCGTGGCCGTGATGTATGCGGGTCGCGTGGCCGAGATCGGCCCCGTGCACGAGGTCATCAACCAGCCGGCCCACCCGTACACCGCGGGTCTGATGGCCTCCATCCCCGACATGGAGCAGGACCGCGAGCGTCTGAATCAGATCGACGGCGCCATGCCGCGCCTGAATGCGATACCGAAGGGCTGCGCCTTCAACCCGCGCTGCCCGCAGGTGTTCGGCCGCTGCCGACAGGAGCGCCCCGACCTCATGGCCGCGGGCAAGACGCAGGCGGCCTGCTGGCTGCACGATTCCAGGAGCGAGGTGACCGCATGAGCAGCACGATCCAGCCGCTGGTGCAGGCGCGCGACCTGGCCCGCACCTTCGATGTGTCCGCACCCTGGCTCAACCGCGTGCTCGAGCGCAAGCCGCGCCAGCTGCTGCACGCCGTCGATGGCGTGAGCTTCGAGATCGAAAGGGGCAAGACCCTGGCCCTGGTGGGTGAGTCGGGTTGCGGCAAGAGCACCGTGGCGCGCCTGCTGGTCGGCCTGTACACACCCACGCGCGGGGGCTTCCACTTTGACGGGCAGGATGCCCATGCGGCCTTCAAGGGTGGCAAGGCCAAGGACATGCGCCGGCGCATCCAGATGATCTTCCAGGACCCCTATGCCAGCCTGAACCCGCGCTGGAAGGTGGCGGACATCATTGCCGAGCCGCTGCGCGAGCATGGCCTGCTGTCCGAGGCCGCGGCGCTCAAGGCCCGCGTGGGCGAGCTGCTGACCTCGGTCGGCCTGTCGCCGCAGGACATGGACAAGTACCCGCACCAGTTCTCGGGCGGGCAGCGCCAGCGCATCTCGATCGCACGCGCGCTCGCCACCGAGCCCGAATTCCTGGTCTGCGACGAGCCGACGAGCGCGCTCGATGTGTCAGTGCAGGCCCAGGTGCTCAACATCATGAAGGACCTGCAGAAAAAGCAGGGCCTGACCTACCTCTTCATCAGCCACAACCTGGCCGTGGTGCGCCACGTGAGCGACCAGGTCGGCGTGATGTACCTGGGGCGCCTGGTGGAACTTGCCGACAAGCGGCAGCTCTTTGCCCAGCCGCGCCACCCCTACACGCGCATGCTGCTCGACGCCATCCCCAAGATGCACGACACCGGCCGCGCGCGCACGCCCGTGCAGGGCGAGGTGCCCAACCCCCTGAGCCCGCCGCCGGGCTGCGCCTTCAACCCGCGCTGCCCCTATGCCAACGAGCGCTGCCGCACCGAGCGCCCGCAGCTGCGCGACAGCGCCGGCACCCGCGTGGCCTGCCACGCGGTGGAGGAGGGCCGCCTCCAGTGAATTGGGGGCGTTAATTGGGGTCGGATTCCAATTAGGATAGGCGCCCCTATCTCCAGGAGGTTTGCATGGCGCGCCTGCCCCGTCTCACGCTTGCGGGCTACCCGCACCACATCATTCAGCGGGGCAACAACCGCCAGGTGATCTTTGTCGACAGGCAGGATTTCGAGTGCATGCTGGGCCTGCTGACCGAGAACGCGCGGAAGTTTGGCGTGGCCGTCCATGCCTATGTGCTCATGGACAACCATTTCCACCTGCTGGCCACGCCCGCCACGACCGAGGCGCTGCCGCTGATGATGCAGGCCGTGGGCCGCAGCTATGTGCGCTATTTCAATGACCGCCATGGCCGCAGCGGCACCTTGTGGGAGGGGCGCTACCGCTCGACGCTGATCCAGACGGATCGCTACCTGCTGACCTGCATGGTCTACATCGACCTGAACCCGGTGCGCGCTGGCATGGTGGGGCGGCCGCTCGACTGGCACTGGTCCAGCCATGCCCATTACCTGGGCCAGCGCAGCGACCCGCTGGTCACGCCGCATGCGCTGTACTGGGCGCTGGGCAACACGCCGTTCGCACGCGACGCCGCCTATGCCGAGCTCGTGCACACAGGCCTGGATGCGAAGGCGCAAGGTGCGCTCACCGAGTCCGCACTGCGCGGTTGGGCCCTGGGCGACGCGGACTTTGTGGCGGATCTGCAAAAAAAATCGCCGCGCCGCGTGAGCCAGGCCAGGCGCGGACGGCCGCCGCTGGCACCTCAGGATAAGGACTGAACAGGCCTTCAGGCCAGGTGCATAAAGCGCCAGCTACTATCAAAATTGATGTGTCCCCATTAAATTGTTGATGGCAGTTCTGAGGATTTAATTGGAATCTGACCCCATTTAAAATGCTTGCTGTGCATGGGTTCATGCCTTATTCTGCGCTTCCCTGCGAATTACTGAGAAAGCGCGCGATGACCAAGGCTGCCGAGATCCAGCACCTGCAACAGCATGGCCTGTATGCCTCCCACAACGAACATGACGCCTGTGGCCTGGGGTTTGTGGCCCACATCAAGGGTGTCAAGCGCCACGACATCGTCACCGGCGCGCTGAAGATTCTGGAAAACCTCGACCACCGGGGCGCGGTCGGGGCCGACAAGCTCATGGGCGACGGCGCCGGCATCCTGATCCAGATCCCGGACCAGCTCTACCGCGAGGAGATGGCTGCCCAGGGCGTGGAGCTGCCCCCGGCGGGCGAATATGGCGTGGGCATGGTGTTCCTGCCCAAGGAGCACGCCTCGCGCCTGGCCTGCGAGCAGGAGCTCGAGCGCGCCATCAAGGCCGAGGGCCAGGTGCTGCTGGGCTGGCGCGATGTGCCGGTGAACCGCGACATGCCCATGTCGCCCACCGTGCGCGAGAAGGAGCCCATCCTGCGCCAACTGTTCATCGGCCGGGGTGCGGACGTGATCGTGCAGGACGCGCTCGAGCGCAAGCTCTACGTGATCCGCAAGACCGCCAGTGCCGCCATCCAGGCGCTCGGGCTCAAGCACAGCAAGGAATACTACGTCCCGAGCATGAGCAGCCGCACCGTGGTCTACAAGGGCCTGCTGCTGGCCGACCAGGTGGGCGTGTACTACAAGGACCTCTCGGACGAGCGCTGCGTCTCGGCCATCGGCCTGGTGCACCAGCGCTTCTCGACCAACACCTTCCCCGAGTGGCCGCTCGCCCACCCCTATCGCTATGTGGCGCACAACGGCGAGATCAACACCGTGCGCGGCAACTACAACTGGATGCTGGCGCGCGAGGGCGTGATGGCCTCGCCCGTGCTTGGCGAGGACCTGAAGAAGCTCTACCCCATCAGCTTCGCGGGCCAGTCCGACACCGCCACCTTCGACAACTGCCTGGAGCTCCTGACCATGGCCGGCTACCCGATCAGCCAGGCCGTGATGATGATGATTCCCGAGCCCTGGGAGCAGCATGAAAGCATGGACGAGCGCCGCCGCGCCTTCTACGAATACCACGCCGCGATGATCGAGCCCTGGGACGGCCCGGCGTCCATCGTGTTCACCGACGGCCGCCAGATCGGCGCCACGCTCGATCGCAACGGCCTGCGCCCCTCGCGCTACGTGGTCACCGACGACGACCTCGTCATCCTGGCCTCCGAGGCCGGCGTGCTGCCCGTGCCCGACAGCCGCGTGCTGCGCAAGTGGCGCCTGCAGCCGGGCAAGATGCTGCTCATCGACCTGGAGCAGGGCCGCCTGATCGAGGACGACGAGCTCAAGGCCAACATCGTCAACACCAAGCCCTACAAGCAGTGGATCGAAAACCTGCGCATCAAGCTCGATGACGTGCCGGCCGCACCCGGCGCCGCGCCGGTGGCCTCCGACCTGCCGCTGCTCGAGCGCCAGCAGGCCTTTGGCTTCACGCAGGAGGACATCAAGTTCCTGCTCGCCCCCATGGCCGCCAACGGCGAGGAGGGCATCGGCTCCATGGGCAACGACAGCCCGCTGGCCGTGCTCTCCGAGCGCAGCAAGCCGCTGTACAACTATTTCCGCCAGATGTTCGCCCAGGTGACGAACCCGCCGATCGACCCGATCCGCGAGGCCATCGTCATGAGCCTGGTGTCCTTCGTCGGCCCCAAGCCCAACCTGCTGGACATCAACCAGGTCAACCCGCCCATGCGGCTCGAGCTGCACCAGCCCATCCTGGACTTCGAGGGCATGGCCAAGCTGCGCGGCATCGAGCAGCACACGCACGGCAAGTTCAAGAGCGCGACCATCGACATCACCTACCCGCTCGCCTGGGGCAAGCAGGGCGTGGAGGCCAAGCTCGCCTCGCTGTGCGCGCAGGCCGTCGATGAGATCAAGGGCGGCGCCAACATCCTCATCATCAGCGACCGTCATCTGAGCGCCACCCAGGTCGCCATCCCCGCGCTGCTGGCCTTGTCGGCCATCCACCAGCATCTGGTGCGCGAAGGGCTGCGCACCACCACCGGCCTGGTGGTGGAGACCGGCACCGCGCGCGAGGTGCACCATTTCGCCGTGCTCGCGGGCTACGGCGCCGAGGCCGTCCACCCCTACCTGGCGCTCGAGACCCTGCAGGCCATGCACCAGGAGCTGCCCGGTGCGCTCAGCGCCGAGAAGGCCATCTACAACTACGTCAAGGCCATAGGCAAGGGCCTGTCCAAGATCATGTCCAAGATGGGCGTGTCCACCTATATGAGCTACTGCGGCGCGCAGCTGTTCGAGTGCGTGGGCCTGTCCGGCGACACCGTGGCCAAGTACTTCACGGGCACGGCCAGCCGCGTCGAGGGCATTGGTGTGTTCGAGATCGCCGAGGAGTCCATCCGCACCCATGTGGCTGCGTTCGGCAACGACCCGGTGCTGGCCACCATGCTCGACGCGGGCGGCGAATACGCCTGGCGCACGCGCGGCGAGGAGCACATGTGGACGCCCGACGCCATCGCCAAGCTGCAGCACGCCACGCGCGGCGGCAACTGGAACACCTACAAGGAATACGCGCAGATCATCAACGACCAGACCCGCCGCCACATGACGCTGCGTGGCCTGTTCGAGTTTCAGTTCGACCCGGCCAAGGCCGTGCCGCTCGACGAGGTTGAGCCCGCCAAGGAGATCGTCAAGCGCTTTGCCACCGGCGCCATGTCGCTGGGTTCGATCTCCACCGAGGCGCACGCCACGCTGGCCGTGGCCATGAACCGCATCGGCGGCAAGAGCAACACCGGCGAGGGCGGCGAGGATCCTGCGCGCTACCGCAAGGAGCTCAAGGGCATCTCCATCACCAAGGGCGAGAAGCTCTCGACCATCATCGGCGCCGACAAGGTCGAGTCCGACATCGACCTGCAGGACGGCGACAGCCTGCGCTCCAAGATCAAGCAGGTGGCCTCCGGGCGCTTTGGCGTCACGGCCGAATACCTGGCCTCGTCCGACCAGATCCAGATCAAGATGGCCCAGGGTGCCAAGCCAGGCGAGGGCGGCCAGCTGCCCGGCGGCAAGGTCTCTGACTACATCGGTCAGCTGCGCCACAGCGTGCCCGGCGTGGGCCTGATCAGCCCCCCGCCGCACCACGACATCTACTCCATCGAGGATCTGGCCCAGCTCATCCACGACCTGAAGAACGTGGCGCCGCACGCGGACATTTCCGTCAAGCTCGTGTCCGAGGTCGGCGTGGGCACGATTGCCGCGGGCGTGGCCAAGTGCAAGAGCGACCATGTGGTCATCGCCGGCCATGACGGCGGCACGGGCGCCTCGCCCTGGTCGTCCATCAAGCACGCGGGCAGCCCCTGGGAAATCGGCCTGGCCGAGACCCAGCAGACCCTGGTGCTGAACCGCCTGCGCGGCCGCATCCGCGTGCAGGCCGACGGCCAGATGAAGACCGGGCGCGACGTGGTCATAGGCGCGCTGCTGGGCGCGGACGAGTTCGGCTTTGCCACCGCGCCCCTGGTCGTCGAGGGCTGCGTGATGATGCGCAAGTGCCACCTCAACACCTGCCCCGTGGGCGTGGCCACGCAGGACCCGGTGCTGCGCGCCAAGTTCTCGGGCAAGCCCGAGCACGTGGTCAACTACTTCTTCTTCGTCGCCGAGGAAGTGCGCCAGATCATGGCCCAGCTCGGCGTGCGCAAGTTCGACGAGCTCATCGGCCGCACCGAGCTGCTCGACATGCGCAAAGGCATTGCGCACTGGAAGGCCCAGGGCCTCGACTTCTCGCGCCTGTTTGCACAGCCCCAGGTCGGGCCCGAGGTGGCTCGCTACCACGTCGAGTCCCAGGACCATGGCCTGGAGAAGGCGCTGGACGTCAAGCTCATCGAGCGCTGCCAGCCCGCCATAGAGCGCGGCGAGCAGGTGCGCCTGATGGAGGTGGCCAAGAACGTCAACCGCTCCGTCGGCGCCATGCTCTCGGGCGCGGTCACCAAGGTGCATCCCGAGGGCCTGCCCGACGACACCATCCGCATCCACTTCGAGGGCACGGGCGGCCAGAGCTTTGGCGCCTTCCTGTGCAACGGCATCACGCTGAACCTGACCGGCGAGGCCAATGACTACACGGGCAAGGGCCTGTCGGGCGGGCGCGTCATCGTGCGCCCGAGCCACGAGTTCCGCGGCGATGCCACGGCCAACACCATCGTCGGCAACACCGTGATGTTCGGTGCCACCAGCGGTCAGGCCTTCTTCGCCGGCGTGGCCGGCGAGCGCTTCGCCGTGCGTCTGTCGGGCGCCACGGCGGTGGTCGAGGGCGTGGGCGACCATGGCTGCGAGTACATGACCGGCGGCACCGTGGTCGTGCTGGGCAAGACCGGGCGCAACTTCGCCGCGGGCATGAGCGGCGGCGTGGCCTATGTCTACGACGAGGACGGCAAGTTCGACAGCCGCTGCAATCTGTCCATGGTGGCGCTCGAGCGCATCCTGCCGGCCGACGAGCAGGTGGCCAGCGTGGACCCGGGCCACTGGCACCGCGGCCAGACCGACGAGGAGCAGCTCAAGCGACTGCTCGAGGCGCACAGCCGCCACACGGGCAGCCGCCGTGCGCGCGAGCTGCTCGACAACTGGGCCGTCGCGCGCAGCCGCTTCGTCAAGGTCTTCCCGACCGAGTACAAGCGCGCGCTGGCCGAGATGTATGAGCGAAAAGTGCTTGAAGAGCAAGCCACGCCTGCGCAGGCAGCTCCCAAAAACGAAGCAGTAGCCGCCAAGTGAGCCACGCCCTTCCCCCCGAGGGGGAAGGGGCAGACACCCAGACACCCACGAGCAAAGACACCAGCGAAGGACCCGCACCATGGGCAAGACCACCGGTTTCATGGAATACGAGCGCATCGAGGAGGGCTACCCCGCGCCCGCCGAGCGCCTCAAGAGCTACAAGGAATTCGTCATCGGCCTCTCGAGCGACCAGGCCAAGATCCAGGCCGCGCGCTGCATGGACTGCGGCACGCCGTTCTGCAACAACGGCTGCCCGGTCAACAACATCATTCCGGACTTCAACGACCTCGTGTACCACCAGGACTGGAGGAGCGCGATCGGCGTGCTGCACAGCACCAACAACTTCCCCGAGTTCACGGGCCGCATTTGCCCCGCGCCCTGCGAGGCCGCCTGCACGCTCAACTTCAACAACGATGCGGTGGGCATCAAGAGCATAGAGCACGCCATCATCGACCGCGCCTGGGCCGAGGGCTGGGTCAAGCCACAGGTCGCGCCCCGCAAGACGGGCAAGAAGGTGGCCATCGTCGGCAGCGGCCCCGCGGGTCTGGCGGCGGCGCAGCAGCTCGCGCGCGTGGGCCATGCCGTGACCGTGTTCGAGAAGAACGACCGCGTCGGCGGCCTGCTGCGCTACGGCATTCCCGACTTCAAGCTCGACAAGGGCCATATCGACCAGCGCATCCAGCAGCTCGAGGCCGAGGGCGTGGTGTTCCGCACCGGCGTCTTCGTGGGCGCCGAGAAGGACGGCCTGGGCAAGGACAGCAAGGTCACCAACTGGGCCAAGGAAACCGTCACCCCGGTGCAGCTGCAGCAGGAGTTCGATGCCGTGCTGCTCACGGGCGGTGCCGAGCAGAGTCGCGACCTGCCCGTGCCCGGGCGTGACCTGGCCGGCATCCACTTCGCGATGGAGTTCCTGCCGCAGCAGAACAAGGTCAACGCGGGCGACAAGCTCAAGGGCCAGCTCTCTGCCTCCGGCAAGCATGTCATCGTCATCGGCGGCGGCGACACCGGCAGCGACTGCGTGGGCACGAGCAACCGCCATGGCGCCAAGAGCGTGACGCAGTTCGAGCTCATGCCCATGCCGCCGCTGGCCGAGGACAAGCCCCTGGTCTGGCCCTACTGGCCGATCAAGCTGCGCACCAGCTCCAGCCACGATGAGGGCTGCGTGCGCGAGTTCGCCATCGCCACCAAGGAGTTCATCGGCAGCAAGGGCAAGGTCACGGGTCTCAAGACCGTGCAGGTGGAGTTCAAGGACGGCAAGTTCCACGAGATCGCCGGCACCGAGAAGGAATACCAGGCCGACCTGGTGCTGCTGGCCATGGGCTTCGTCGGCCCCGTGGGCGCCGTGCTCGACGCCTTTGGCGTGGAGAAGGACATGCGCGGCAACGCGCGCGCCAGCACGGACTTCATCGGCGGCTACGCCACGAGCGTGCCCAAGGTGTTTGCCGCGGGCGACATGCGCCGCGGCCAGTCGCTCGTGGTCTGGGCCATCCGCGAGGGCCGCCAGGCCGCGCGCGCGGTCGACGAGTTTCTGATGGGCGTGAGCGACCTGCCGCGCTGAGGCCGGCGCAGGGCATGGGGCGCAGATGCCCCATGTCGCCTTGCAGACTGCAAAAACCATAGCTGCCAGCGCTTGAAATTAGGGCGCTGGAGGCCGATTCGGCTTCATGGCGGGGCATGGCGTGCACCCGCGCCGCGGCAAGGGCGTCGCCATCGGTGGGACAATGGCGGGTTTTTCCCGATATCCGCCGTCGGCTCCGTGCCGTGGCGGGCCGTTTCAACCCTTTGTTCTTTTCACAGATCGACTCGCCATGAAGAAGATTGCCGCCGTTGCCCTGTTGTCCCTGGGTGCCCTGCTGGTAGGCTGCTCCAAGCAGGAGCCTGCCGCCCCCGCAGCAGCCGCGCCCGAGCCCGTTGCCGTGACCAAGATCGTCGTCGGCCTCGACGACAACTTCCCGCCCATGGGCTTTCGTGACGAGAAGAACGAGCTCGTGGGCTTTGACATCGACATGGCCAAGGAAGCCGCCAAGCGTCTGGGCCTGGAGGTCGAGTTCAAGCCCATCGACTGGAGCGCCAAGGAGGCCGAGCTCTCGGGCAAGCGCGTCGATGCGCTGTGGAACGGCCTGACCATCACCGAGGAGCGCAAGAAGAACATCGCCTTCACCGCGCCCTACATGGAGAACCACCAGATCATCGTCGTGGCCGCGGGCTCGCCCATCAAGTCCAAGGCCGATCTGGCCGGCAAGGTCGTCGGTGCGCAGGAGGGCTCGAGCGCCGTGGACGCGATCAAGAAGGAAGAGGCGGTGTTCAACTCCTTCAAGGAATTCAAGACCTTTGGCGACAACGTCACGGCCCTGATGGACCTGACCGCCGGCCGCCTGGAGGCCGTGGTGGTCGATGAGGTCGTGGGCCGCTACTACGTGGCCAAGAAGCCCGACCAGTACGCCGTGCTCGACGACAACTTCGGCACCGAGGAATATGGCGTGGGCGTGCGCAAGGACGACGCCGAGTTGCTGGGTAAGCTGGACAAGGCCCTGGGCGAGATGAAGGCGGATGGCTCCGCCGCCAAGATTTCCGAGCAGTGGTTCGGCAAGAACATCATTAAGTAAACTCGCCCCCCGGAAAGCACACCGGCAGGGTCGCAGCACGGCCCGCCGGTGTTTGGCGTTGAGAAGCCTGTGCAACGCCTGCGTCATCCCCGCGCAGGCGGGGATCCACGAGTGCACGACGTCGTGGACTCTTCAGGCCCCTGGATTCCCGCGTGCGCGGGAATGACGCATTCACAATGGGTCCTCCGGCCTTTCTTGAGGCCCCTGTCTTATGGACTATGTTCTCTCCCTTCTGGGCCCGCTGGCGCAAGGCGCCGTGGTCACCCTGAAGCTGTTTGTCATCACGCTGCTGCTGGCCGTGCCGCTGGGCCTGGTGCTGGCGCTGGCGCGGCTGTCGCATTTCAGGCCGCTGTCGGCGGGGGTGAACGGCTATATCTGGCTCATGCGCGGCACGCCGCTCATGCTGCAGATGCTGTTCATCTACTTTGCGCTGCCCTTCGTGCCCGTGATCGGCATCCGCCTGCCGGACTTTCCGGCCGCCGTGGCGGCGTTTGCGCTCAACTACGCGGCCTACTTCGCCGAGATCTTCCGCGCCGGCATTCAGTCCGTGGACCGCGGCCAGTACGAGGCCGCCAAGGTGCTGGGCATGAGCTACGGCCAGACCATGCGCCGCATCGTGCTGCCGCAGATGGTGCGCAACATCCTGCCGCCCATGAGCAACGAGACCATCACCCTGGTCAAGGACACGTCTCTCATCTACGTGCTGGCCTTGAACGACCTGCTGCGCGCCGCGCGCGGCATCGTGCAGCGCGACTTCACGACCACGCCCTTCATCGTGGCCGCTGCCTTCTATCTGATCATGACCCTGGTGCTGACCTGGGGCTTCCAGCGCCTGGAGCAACGCTATGCCAAACATGACCAGTGATACGGCCAGGGCCGTGCCCATGATCGAGGCGCGCGACGTGAAGAAGCGCTTCGGCCACAACGAGGTGCTGCGCGGCGTGTCGCTGTCGGTGGCGCGCGGCGAGGTGGTGGCCATCATCGGCCCCTCGGGCTCGGGCAAGAGCACGTTTCTGCGCTGCCTGAACCACCTGGAGACCATCAACGCCGGTCATATCGCCATCGAGGGCCAGGCCCTGGTCACGACCGATGCCGCCGGCCAATGCCGCTACGCGCCCGATGCCGAACTGCGCCGCATCTGCGCCAAGACCGGCATGGTGTTCCAGCATTTCAACCTGTTCCCGCATCTCACGGTGCTGCAAAACCTCATCGAGGCGCCGATGGTGGTGCAGGGCGTTGCGCGCGCCGAGGCCGTGGCGCGCGCCGAGGCCCTGCTGGCCAAGGTGGGGCTGTCGCAAAAGCGTGACAACTACCCCGCGCGCCTGTCGGGTGGGCAGAAGCAGCGCGTGGCGATTGCGCGCGCGCTGTGCATGCAGCCCGACATCATGCTGTTCGACGAGCCGACCAGCGCGCTCGACCCCGAGCTCACCGGCGAGGTGCTGCGCACCATGCGCGAGCTGGCCGAGGAGCGCATGACCATGCTCGTCGTCACGCACGAGATGGGCTTTGCGCGCGAGGTCGCGCAGCGCGTGGCCTTCATGGACCAGGGCGAGCTGATCACGGCGCGGCCCGCGCAGGAGTTCTTCGCCGACCCGGGGCACGAGCGCGCGCGGGCGTTTCTCGAGCACATGCTGTAGCGTTGTGGCCTGACGGGGGATATCTCTCAGGCCGCGCTCGGGGGATACCACGTCATTGCGGCCTTCGCCGCAATGACGGTGGTCTGAGGAGGCAGCTGCTTTGGCTTTTTGGCCTCTGGAGCCCGTCAGGCAAGCGCGAAAAGCTACAAAAACAATAGTGTTTTCAGCCCGTGGTCACCACCACGGGCGGCAGCTCGGCCGGGTCGCGCACGTCGCCGAGCACATCGCCGCTCTTGAGCGGCTCGGCCGGCTGCGCGAAGAGGGCGCGCACAAAGTTGGGCTGGGCCAGCAGCGCGTGGTGCGTGGCGCCGTTGTAGAGCTCTAGGCCTCCAATGCCGCGCTCGGCGATGCGCGCGTCCACCTCCTGGGCGCTCAGCAGGGCCGGGTCGGTGCTGTCGGACGCCATGGCCATGCACCACAGCGTGCCGTACAGCGGCACATATTGCAGGTAGGGGCGGAAGATGGGAAACACCGCGCGCACCGAGGCGCCGATGCGGCGCATGCTCTCCTGCAGGTGGATGGGCGAGCCCAGGTGCAGCGACACCACGCCGCCCGGGTTCAGGATGCGGCGGCAGGCGGCGTAGAACTCGGCCGTGTACAGCTCCACGGCCGGGCCGAAGGGGTCGGTGAGGTCGAGCACGATCTGGTCGAAGCGCTCGTCGGTGGTGGCGATGAAGTCGCGCGCGTCGCCCACGCGCAGCTCGAAGCGCGGGTCGTCGAAGGCGCCCTTGTGGATGCTGCCCAGCCATTCGCGCGCCATGGCCACCACGTCGGCGTCGAGCTCGGCCATCACCACGCGCTCGATGCCGGGCAGCTTGAGCAGCTCCTCGGCCGCGCCGCCGTCGCCCCCACCCACCACCAGCGCGCGGCGCACGCCCGGGTGGGCGATGGCCGGCAGGTGCACCATGGGCTCGTGGTAGAAGAACTCGTCGCGCTCGCTGGTCATGAAGGCATCGTCGATGCGCATGACGCGGCCGAACTGCGGGTTCTCGAACACCTCGATGCGCTGCCAGGGCGATTGCTTCTGCGCCAGCGTGCGGGTGTCGCTCAGGTACAGGCCGAAGTCGGCGTTCAGGCGTTCGGCGACGAGGCGTGGGGCGGTCATGTCGGGTCTCCGTGCGGGTGGTGCGGCGCGCGCAATGGATGGCGCTCCCCATGCGGCGGCAGGGGAGGGCGGCGGCAGGTGGTGGGAATCAGGCGCGGTCGACGCGGTGCAGGTGCGGGTCGTTCGGGTTGAACGCGGCCAGCAGGTCGTCAAACAGCTTCTGCGCCTTGGGGCGGTTGTTCTCGGTGTAGTTGCAGACGTAGACGTCGAGCGTGACGTAGCCCGACTCGGGCCAGGTGTGTATGGACAGATGCGACTCGGCCAGCACGACGACGCCGGTCACGCCGCCGCCCTCGCCAAAGCTGTGGAACAGCGAACCCACCGTGGTCAGGCCGGCCGCGGCCACGCGCTCCTTGCAGAAATTCTCCAGGTAGGCGGCATCCAGCATCAGGCGGCTGTCACACAGGCAGCCATAGAGGTCGCCGATCAGGTGCAGGCCGGTGGCGCTGCGGGTTGTGGCAGGGGGCTGGATGGGGACGACGGATGGAGAGTTCTGCATTGCACTCAGGCCCTTTTGTTGGGACATGACAAAAAACGGCATGTGCGGCACAGGAATGCCGTCTGCACATGCCACCCGGTGCGCTGTCTGTGGAATGGGGTGCCTGCCACCCGTGGGGTGGGGCCAAGGGAAGGGGGAATGCCGCAGGTCGATCGACCCTTGCCGTGCCTTCGCTTGTGCCGGATGCGCCGCGACATCCTTGCACCACCGACAGCAATCCGCCCGGAAGACTTGGCCGGGCGTGACATTTCACTGAAACCTGCAATTGTAGCGAATATGCTTATGCCATCGGTGCCAAATCCACAGGCTGGCACAGAACCATCGGGCATTACCCCTATGATGTGCAGCTTTGCGGCCCTGCACCCCGGTCGGGCCGAGACCGATTCACCCCCCATGTCCTCTGACACTCCCATCTCCGCCGATGCCCTCGTGCAGCTGCGCAACGTCACCTTCGGGTACGGCGAGCGCGTGATCCTGCGCGACCTGTCGCTGGCCGTGCCGCGTGGCAAGGTCACGGCCATCATGGGCGCCTCGGGGGGCGGCAAGACCACCATCCTGCGCCTGATCGGCGGCCAGCAGCGCGCCCAGCAGGGGCAGGTGCTCGTGGCCGGGCAGGACGTGGGTGCGATGGACATGCAGCAGCTCTACGCCGCGCGCCGGCGCATGGGCATGCTGTTCCAGTTCGGTGCGCTGTTCACCGACATGAGCGTGTTCGACAACGTGGCCTTCGCGCTGCGCGAGCACACCGACCTGCCCGAGGAGCTGATCCGCGACATCGTGCTCATGAAGCTGCACGCCGTGGGCCTGCGCGGCGCGCGCGACCTCATGCCGAGCCAGATCTCGGGCGGCATGGCGCGGCGCGTGGCGCTGGCGCGCGCGATCGCGCTCGATCCCGAGCTCATCATGTACGACGAACCCTTCGCGGGGCTGGACCCGATCTCGCTGGGCACGGCGGCGCAGCTCATACGCGAGCTCAACGACGCCATGGGCCTGACCACCATCATCGTCTCGCACGACCTGGAGGAGACCTTCCGCCTGGCCGACCAGGTCATCATCCTGGGCCCGGGCACGGTGGCCGCCCAGGGCACGCCCGAGGAGGTGCGCGCCAGCCAGGATCCGCTGGTGCACCAGTTCGTGCATGCGCTGCCGGCCGGGCCCGTGCCGTTTCACTACGCCGGGCCCACCGTGGCCCAGGACTTTGGCCCGGTGGGCATGTCGCCCGCGCAGGGAGGTGGCCGATGAGCTGGTGGCGACCGTCCGACATAGGCTTTGCCGTGCGCTGCAAGCTCGCCGACATGGGCATGGCCACGCGCCTGCTCGCGCGGCTCGTGGCCCTGTTCGGCCAGAGCATGCGGCGCTTTGGCCTGGTGCGCGACCAAGTGCATTTCCTGGGCAACTACTCGCTGTCCATCATCGCCATGTCGGGCCTGTTCGTGGGCTTCGTGCTGGCGCTGCAGGGCTACAACGTGCTGCAGCTCTATGGCTCGGCCAACTCGCTGGGCCTGGTGGTCACGCTGGGCCTGGTGCGCGAGCTCGGGCCGGTGATCACGGCGCTGCTGTTTGCGGGCCGCGCGGGCACCTCGCTCACGGCCGAGATCGGCCTCATGCGTGCGGGCGAGCAGCTCTCGGCCATGGAGATGATGGCCGTCGACCCGGTGCAGCGCATCCTCGCCCCGCGCTTCTGGGGCGGCGTGATCGCCATGCCGCTGCTGGCGCTGGTGTTCAGTGCCGTGGGCGTCATCGGCGGCTGGCTCGTGGGCGTGGTGCTCATCGGCGTGGATGCGGGCGCCTTCTGGGGGCAGATGCAGGGCGGCGTCGATGTCTGGAAGGACGTGGGCAACGGCATCGTCAAGAGCCTGGTATTCGGCGTGGCCGTGACCTTCATCGCCGTGCTCCAGGGCTTCATGGCCAAACCCACGCCCGAGGGCGTGTCGCGCGCCACCACACGCACCGTGGTGATGGCGTCGCTCACCGTGCTGGGGCTGGACTTCGTCCTCACGGCACTGATGTTCAGCATTTGACAGGCGGGTAGAACCGCCACAAGGGATATTCAGGGATATTCACCATGCAGCATTCCAAGAACGATGTCTGGGTCGGGCTGTTCGTCCTGCTGGGGGCGGCGGCGCTGGTCTTTCTGGCCCTGCAGTCGGCCAACCTGCTGCAGCTCAACTTCCGCTCGGGCTATGTGATCACGGCGCGCTTTGACAACATCGGCGGATTGAAGCCCAAGGCTGCGGTGCGCAGCGCCGGCGTGGTCGTGGGCCGCGTGCAGTCCATAGGCTTCGACGACAAGACCTACCAGGCCAGCGTGGCCCTGGAGCTGGACAAGCGCTACGTCTTCCCCAAGGACAGCTCGCTCAAGATCCTGACCAGCGGCCTGCTCGGCGACCAGTACATCGGCATCGAGGCCGGTGCCGACGAACACAACCTGGCCGATGGTGATACCGTCACGGCAACACAGTCCGCCGTGGTGCTGGAGAACCTCATCGGACAGTTCCTCTACGGCAAGGCGGAAGAAAGCGCCGCCGGTGCCGGAGGCAAGAAATGACCACCTGCACAAGATTTTCCAAGGGCGCCGCACGGGCGGCGGCCCTGACCCTGGGTCTGGCCCTGCTCGGCGGCTGCGCCACGGGCCCCGACGTCCATCCGGCCGACCCCTTCGAGCCCTACAACCGCAGCATGACGCGGTTCAACGACAACGTGGACAAGGTGGTGCTCAAGCCCGTCGCCACCCTGTACCAGGACGCCACGCCGCAGCCCGTGCGCACCGGCGTGGGCAACTTCTTCGCCAACCTGGGCGATGCCTGGTCCCTCGTCAACAACCTGCTGCAGCTGCGCGGGCGCGAGGCCTATGACAGCCTGGTGCGCCTGAGCGTCAACACCGTGCTGGGCCTGGGCGGCCTGCTGGACATCGCCAGCGAGATGGGCGTGGAGCGCCACAAGCAGGACTTCGGCCTGACACTGGGCCACTGGGGCGTGCCCACGGGGCCGTACCTGGTGCTGCCGCTGCTGGGCCCGTCCACGGTGCGCGACACGGCGGCCCTGCCGGCCGACCTGTTCGTGGGTGATGCCGTGGGCTATGTGAATGACGTGCCCTGGCGCAACTCGCTCTATGCGCTGCGCTTCGTCGATCGGCGCGCGAGCCTGCTGCGTGCGACCTCGCTGCTCGACGAGGCCGCGCTCGACCCCTACAGCTTCACACGTGACGTGTACCTGAAGCTGCGCGCTGGCGGAACTGCCGAAGGCCAGGACGAAGAGGGCGGCAAGCTGCCCGAAGACTACTGACACCCCTGGTGCCCGCCCTGGCTGCAATTGCTTGCATTCAGCCATGCGGGCGACGCAATGCCTGCACAGGTGCGCACCACAATCGTGACCACACAAGCCAAGGATCACACTCCATGATGAACCGTCGAACCCTCACGCGCTGCGCAGCCGCCCTGGCATGCGCCGCCATCCTGCCCTTGCCGCTGTCCGCGCTGGCCGCCGACGAGGCGCCCGATGCGCTCGTCAAGCGCCTGTCGGCCGATGTGCTGGAGACCCTGCGCAACGACAAGTCCATCAAGGCCGGAGACATCGGCAAGATCATGGCGCTGGTGGACAAGACCATCCTGCCGCATGTGAACTTCCGCCGCATGACGGCAGCCGCCGTCGGCCCCACCTGGCGCACGGCCACGCCCGAGCAGCAGCAGCGCCTGCAGGACGAGTTCAAGCAGCTGCTGGTGCGTACCTATTCGGGGGCGCTGAGCGAGGTCACGGACCAGACCATCGTCGTCAAGCCGCTGCGCGCCGCGCCCACCGACACCGACGTACTGGTGCGCACGGAGATCCGCGGCCGCGGCGATCCGGTGCAGCTCGACTACCGTCTCGAGAAGACCCCGGGCCAGGGCAGCGGCTGGAAGATCTACAACCTGAACGTGCTCGGCGTGTGGCTGGTCGAGACCTACCGCACGCAGTTCGCCCAGGAGATCAACGCCAAGGGCATCAATGGCCTGATCGATTCCCTGGCCGCGCGCAACAAGGCCAACGCCACCGCCGCCGCCGGTGCGGCCGGCGCCAGGTAGGGCGGCGGGGATGGGCATGCTGGTTCTGCCCGCGGAGCTCACGCACCGCCAGGCGGCGGTGACGCTGCGCATGCTGCTGCAGGCGCTCGCGGCCGAGCGCGAATCGCAGGTGCTGGTCGACGCGACGCGCCTGGCCAGCTTCGACTCCTCGGCGCTGGCCGTGCTGCTGGAATGCCGCCGCACGGCGCTGTTCAACGGCCGTGGCTTCATGGTCAAGGGCCTGCCGCCGGCCCTGGCCAGCCTCGCGGGGCTGTACGGCGTGCAGGAACTCCTGCCCGCGCCGCCCGGTCCCGACGCCGATATCCCTGCGGAAGCCGCCTGAACGGCGGCATCTTAGAATGCGCGGTTCCCATGACCGCCGTATCCTTCCAATCCGTCTCCAAAGTCTTCCCCACGCCGCGCGGGCCGTTCCAGGCCCTCGATGGCGTGAGTCTGGACATCGAGGAGGGTGAGTTCTTCGGCCTGCTCGGCCCCAATGGCGCGGGCAAGACCACCATGATCAGCATCCTCGCGGGCCTGGCGCGCGCCAGCAGCGGCCGCGTGTCGGTGCTGGGCCACGACGTGCAGCAGGACTTTGCGCGCGCCCGCCGCTGCCTGGGCGTGGTGCCGCAGGAGCTGGTGTTCGACCCTTTCTTCAACGTGCGCGAGACGCTGCGCATCCAGTCGGGCTACTTTGGCGTCAAGAACAACGACGCCTGGATCGACGAGCTGCTCGAGAGCCTGGGCCTGGCCGACAAGGCCCAGGCCAACATGCGCCAGCTGTCTGGCGGCATGAAGCGGCGCGTGCTCGTGGCCCAGGCGCTGGTGCACAGGCCGCCCATCATCGTGCTCGACGAGCCCACGGCGGGCGTGGACGTCGAGTTGCGCCAGACCCTGTGGCAGTTCATCGCGCGCCTGAACAAGCAGGGCCACACGGTGCTCTTGACCACGCATTACCTCGAAGAGGCCGAGGCCCTGTGCGGGCGCATCGCCATGCTCAAGGGCGGCCGCGTGGTGGCGCTCGACAGCACCACGCGGCTGCTGCAGAGCGCCAATGCCAGCGTGCTGCAGTTCAAGACCGACGCGCCGCTTCCCGCCGCGCTCACGCCGCTGGCGCGCGTGACCGGGCGCATCGTGCAGCTTCCCGCGCATGACGCGGCCGAGATCGAGCAGCACCTGGCGCTGCTGCGCCAGGCGGGCGTGGCCAGCGAGGACGTGGAGATACGCCGCGCCGACCTCGAGGACGTGTTCCTGAAGGTCATGGGCGGCGCGCCCGCGGAGGCCACGGCATGACCGGCTGGCAGACCCTGTTCTACAAGGAGGTGCTGCGCTTCTGGAAGGTGGCCTTCCAGACCGTGGCCGCGCCCGTGCTCACGGCCGTGCTTTATCTCTTGATCTTCAGCCATGTGCTTGAGGACCGCGTGCAGGTCTATGGCCAGCTGAGCTACACGGCGTTTCTGGTGCCGGGCCTCGTCATGATGAGCGTGCTGCAGAACTCGTTCGCCAACAGCTCGTCGAGCCTCATCCAGAGCAAGATCATGGGCAACCTGGTGTTCGTGTTGCTCACGCCGCTGTCGCACTGGGCCTGGTTTTTTGCCTATGTGGGTTCGTCGGTGCTGCGCGGGCTGATCGTGGGCCTGGGGGTGTTTGCCGTCACGCTGTTCTTTGTGCGGCCGGACTTCGCCGCACCGGCGTGGGTGCTGGTGTTCGCGCTGCTGGGCGCGGCGCTGCTGGCCACGCTGGGCCTGATCGCCGGGCTGTGGGCCGACAAGTTCGACCAGATGGCGTCGTTCCAGAACTTCCTCATCATGCCCATGACGTTTCTCTCGGGCGTGTTCTATTCCATCCACTCGCTGCCCGCCTTCTGGCAGCAGGCCAGCCGCTTCAACCCGTTCTTCTACATGATCGACGGCTTTCGCCATGGCTTCTTCGGGGTCAGCGACGTCTCGCCCTGGCTGAGCCTGGCCATCGTCGGCGGCGCCTGGGCCGCCGTGAGCCTGCTGGCCCTGCATCTGCTGCGCACGGGCTACAAAATCCGGAACTGATATGACCGCTGACGACATCAAAGACATCATCCGCGCCGGCCTGACCTGCGACTACATCACGCTCGAGGGCGACGGCCGCCATTGGTACGCCGTCATCGTCTCGCCCGAGTTCGAGGGCAAGCGCCCGATCGCGCGCCACCAGCGCGTCTATGCCACGCTCGGCGAGAAGATGGCGCGCGACGAGGTGCACGCGCTGTCGATGAAGACCTTCACACCGGCCGAATGGGCCGCGGCGCAGCAGGGTTGATACTCTGTTTTTAATAGCTATCAGCGCTTGCTGGACGGGCGTTATGGCCTGATTTGATATAGAACTGTTCCATGGACAAGCTACTGGTACGCGGCGGCCGCACGCTGCACGGCGAGGTCATCATCTCCGGCGCCAAGAACGCGGCCCTGCCCGAGATGTGCGCGGCCCTGCTCACGAGCGAGCCCGTGCACCTGATCAACGTGCCGCGCCTGCACGACGTGCGCACCATGCGCAAGTTGCTCGACAACATGGGTGTGGCCACCGAGACCCATGGCGAGCGCGGCGGCATGAGCTTTGTTGCGCCCGACACGCTGACCCCCGAGGCGCCCTACGAGCTCGTCAAGACCATGCGCGCATCGGTGCTGGCCCTGGGGCCGCTCCTGGCGCGCTTTGGCCGGGCCACCGTGTCGCTGCCCGGCGGCTGCGCGATCGGCTCGCGCCCCGTGGACCAGCACATCAAGGGCCTGCAGGCCATGGGCGCGCAGATCAGCGTCGAGCATGGCTACATGATCGCCCGGCTGCCCGAGGGCCAGCAGCGCCTGCGCGGCGCGCGCATCACCACCGACATGGTCACGGTGACCGGCACCGAGAACCTGCTCATGGCCGCCACGCTGGCCGAGGGCGAGACCGTGCTGCAGAACGCCGCGCAGGAGCCCGAGATCACCGACCTGGCCGAGATGCTGATCAAGATGGGCGCGAGGATCGAGGGCCATGGCACGAGCCGCATCACCATCCAGGGCGTGCCGCGCCTGTCCGGCTGCACGCACCATGTGGTGGCCGACCGCATCGAGGCCGGCACCTTTCTGTGCGCCGTGGCCGCGACGGGTGGTGAGGCCTTTCTGCGCCACGCGCGCGCCGACCATCTGGACGCCGTCATCGACAAGCTGCGGGAGGCCGGCGCCCAGGTGGCGGCCGAGGAGGGCGGCATACGCGTCAGGAGCCCTGGCGGCGCGCGCCTCCGGGCGCAGAGCTTTCGCACCACCGAATACCCGGGCTTTCCGACCGACATGCAGGCGCAGTTCATGGCGCTGAACGTGCTGGCGCAGGGCACCTCCACGGTGACCGAGACCATCTTTGAAAACCGCTTCATGCATGTCAACGAGCTCGCGCGCCTGGGCGCGCACATCGCCATCGACAGCCGTGAGGCCACGGTGACGGGCGGCGCGCAGCTGTCGGGCGCGACCGTCATGGCGACCGACCTGCGTGCCTCGGCCAGCCTGGTGATCGCAGGCCTCGTGGCCGGTGGCGAGACGCTGGTCGACCGCATCTACCACCTCGACCGCGGCTACGACCGCATGGAAGACAAGCTGCGCGGCCTGGGCGCCGACATCGAAAGAATCAGCTCATGATCACCCTTGCCCTCTCCAAAGGCCGCATCTTCGACGAGACCCTGCCGCTCCTGGCCGCCGCCGGCATCACGGTGACGGAAGACCCCGAGAAGTCGCGCAAGCTCATCCTGCCCACCAGCCAGCCCGACGTGCGCGTGGTGCTGGTGCGCGCGAGCGACGTGCCCACCTACGTCGAATACGGCGGGGCGGACCTGGGCGTGGCGGGCAAGGACTCGCTCATCGAGCATGGCGGCCAGGGGCTGTTTCGCCCGCTGGACCTGCAGATCGCCAAATGCCGCGTGAGCGTGGCCGTGCGCGCGGGCTTCGACTACCGGGGCGCCGTCACCCAGGGCTCGCGCCTGAAGGTCGCCACCAAGTACACCAGCATCGCGCGCGACTTCTTCGCCAGCAAGGGCGTGCATGTGGACATGATCAAGCTCTACGGCAGCATGGAGCTCGCGCCGCTCACGGGCCTGGCCGACGCCATCGTGGATCTGGTGTCCACGGGCAACACCTTGAAGGCCAACAACCTGGTCGAGGTCGAGCAGATCATGGACATCAGCTCCCACTTGGTCGTGAACCAGGCGGCGCTCAAACTGAAGCAGGCGCCGCTCAAGCGCATCATCGACGCCTTTGCCTCCGCCATACCCAAGGCTTGATTCCATTCAGGTTGACACTATGCAATTCGTAGCTGCTCCCGCCCGTCTGTCAACGGTCAGCGCCAGTTTTGAGGCCGATTTTGCGGCGCGCCTGCACTGGTCGGCCGAGCAGGACGCGGCCATCGAGGAGCGCGTCGCCGCCATCCTTGCGGACGTGCAGGCGCGCGGCGACGCGGCCGTGCTCGACTGCACGCAGCGCTTCGACGGCCTGCAGGCGGCCAGCATGGCCGCGCTCGAGCTCAGCCCCGAGGAGCTCAAGGCCGCCTACGATGGCCTGCCGGACGAGCAGCGCCATGTGCTCACGGCCGCCGCCGCCCGCGTGCGCAGCTACCACGAGGCGCAGAAAAAGGCCTGCGGCGAGAGCTGGAGCTACCGCGACGAGGACGGCACGCTGCTGGGCCAGAAGGTCACGCCGCTTGATCGCGTGGGCATCTACGTGCCCGGCGGCAAGGCGGCCTACCCGAGCAGCGTGCTCATGAACGCCATCCCCGCCCATGTGGCTGGCGTGCCCGAGATCATCATGGTCGTGCCCACGCCGCGCGGTGAGAAGAACCCGCTGGTGCTGGCCGCGGCCCATGTGGCGGGCGTCACGCGCGCCTTCACCATAGGCGGCGCCCAGGCCGTCGCGGCCCTGGCCTACGGCACGGCCACCATTGCCAGGGTGGACAAGGTCACCGGCCCGGGCAACGCCTATGTGGCCAGCGCCAAGAAGCGTGTATTCGGCCAGGTGGGCATAGACATGATTGCCGGCCCGTCGGAGATTCTGGTGCTGGCCGACGGCACCACGCCTGCCGACTGGGTGGCCATGGATTTGTTCAGCCAGGCGGAGCATGACGAGCTCGCCCAGTCCATCCTGCTGTGCCCCGATGCGGCCTACATCGAAGCCGTGCAGGCCGCGATCGACCGCCTGCTGCCCCAGATGCCGCGTGCCGAGATCATCGCCAGGAGCCTCACGGGCCGCGGCGCGCTGATCCACACGCGCAGCATGGAGGAGGCCTGCGAGATCTCCAACCGCATCGCGCCCGAGCACTTGGAAATCTCCAGCACCGACCCGCACCGCTGGGAGCCGCTGCTCAGGCACGCGGGCGCCATCTTCCTCGGCGCCTATACCAGCGAGAGCCTGGGCGACTACTGCGCCGGCCCCAACCATGTGCTGCCGACGAGCGGCACGGCGCGCTTCTCCAGCCCGCTCGGTGTGTACGACTTCCAGAAGCGCAGCAGCCTCATCGAGGTGAGCGAGCAGGGCGCCCAGGTGCTGGGCAGGATCGCCAGCGTGCTCGCCCATGGCGAGGGCCTGCAGGGGCACGCGCGCGCGGCGGAGATGCGGCTCAAGCCCTGAGGATCCGCCGAGGCAGTGCCGGCGGAATGGGGCGCATGAGGGCATGGGGCGTTGCGCCCCATGCATCAGCCCTCAGCGTGTGGCCAGAAAGGCCGTGCCCGCGGCGCCGTTGGCGGTGACGCCGGTCACGATCAGCTGCGTTCCACCGGCCGCCAGGCCATAGCTCACGGCAATGCCGGTGGCCCGCTGGCCCGCGAGTTCGCAGGGCGCGGGGCCGAAATCCACGCTCACGTCAAAGACGTTCTTGCCGCTCGCGCGCGGCTGGACCTGGCCCGTGACGGTGCAGCCGTCGAAGCTTCCCTGCAGGGCGCCGCCGGTGTCTATGCTGATCTGTCCGCTCTCGCCGCTCAGGATGGAGCCAGCCCAGGTGCCGGCGATGCGCGAGACACTGGCCGGGGTCTGGTAGTTGTAGTCCGCAGTCGGGACGGGCGCGGCCGTGAAGGTCGTGGTCACGCTCGCTGAAGTGATAGTGCCACCGAAGCGCTGTCCCAGCACATAGCTGCCGCTGAGGGAGCCAGCGTGCACCTGGCCATCGTTCCAATAGTCTTTGGTTTGGGCGGTATAGCTCGTGCCGTCGCTGGCGCCCTGCGTGGCGTGCACCATGCCGGTCACTGCAATGGCGTTGCCGACTTGCGTGCCGTACAGAATCCACGAGTCGCCGTTTTCCAGCGTCAGGGAATTCACCGCCCTGCCGTTGCCCGTTGTCCCCTGGAAGGCGCCTTCGAGGCGGGCCGCGGCAGGCGCATTGTGATCGCCACCACCGCCCCCGCCGCCGCAACCCGCGAGCGCCGTCATCGCAAACAGTATTGCCAATGGAGCTGTCTTCATCATCCCGCACCTCCTCTCTTGGAATTTGTTTCGAATGTAATGTTAACTCTCGACGTGTAAATAGGCTTACCACCGAACTGTGAATTTCATTCAACGATGCGGCGCCTGTGGCGGAGGCTCGGCTCCCAATGCATGACTTCGGTGATGATCAACACGAACTTCGTGTAACACGAAATTCGTGTACTATCTGCGCCATGAAGAATCTGACCATCACCGTCGAAGACAGCGTGCTCGAATGGGCGCGCATCGAGGCGGCGCGCCGTGGCACCAGCGTCTCGCGCATGGTGGGCGACTTCATGGCCGAGATGCAGCAGCGCGAGGACGCCTATGAGCGCGCCTATCTCGCCTGGCGCACCGACGAGCGCAGCTGGCGCGCCCATGGGATTGAAGAAACCATAGCGCGTCGCGCAGTGCCGACGAGGGCTGGGGGCCAAAATGACCTAAATGCTGGAGCCGGCGCATGAACCCGGTGTTCGTCGACACCTCGGTGCTGGTGGCGGCCGAAGACGTGGCCGGCGGCGAGCTCTACCGCGCCTGCCTTGACTGGCTGGATGCGCTGTGGCGCCGGCGCACGGGCCGCACCGGCAACCAGGCCCTGGTGGAGTTCTACGACCAGGTGACCACGGCGGCATCGCCCATGCCCCAGGGTGACGCGCGTGCGGCCATTCGCCGCTATCAGACCTGGACTCCCTGGCGCACCGACGCCGCCACGCTGGAGACCGCCTGGGCCGTGCAGGCGCGCCATGACCTTCCCTTTGGTGACTGCCTGGCCGTGGCCTGTGCCCAGCACAGCGGCTGCAGCCACATGCTGAGCCTGCACCTGCCCCATGGTGCGGAATTCGGCGGCGTGACCGTGCTGCACCCGCTGCGCCAGAGCGCCCCCACGCAGGCCGAAGACGCCTGAACCCCAGAGAGAACCGATGACCGAGTCCACCACATCACCCCAGGCCCTTGAACGCATTCGCACCGACGTGCGCGCCATGCATGCCTACCACGTGCAGGATGCCGCGGGCTATCTCAAGATGGACGCGATGGAGAACCCCTTCAGCCTGCCGGATGCACTCCAGTCCGCGCTGGGCGAGCGTCTGGGGCGGCTCGCGCTCAACCGCTACCCGGGCATGCGCCAGAACGACCTGAAGGCCGCGCTCGCGCAACACGCCGATGCGCCCGAGGGCAGCGCCATCATCCTGGGCAATGGTTCGGACGAGCTCATATCGCTGCTGGCCCTGGCCTGCGCCCGGCCCGGCGCCACGGTGCTCGCGCCCGAGCCCGGCTTTGTCATGTATGCGATGAGCGCGCGCCTGCAGGGCCTGGCCTATGTGGGCGTGCCCCTCACGCCCGACTTTGCGCTCGATGTGCAGGCCATGCTGGCGGCCATCGAGCGCCACCGCCCGGCCATCACCTTCATCGCCTATCCGAACAACCCCACGGCCACGCTGTGGGACGAGGGCGCGGTGCAGGCCATCGTCGACGCCGTGGCCGCCGTGGGCGGCATCGTGGTCATGGACGAGGCCTACCAGCCCTTTGCCAGCCGCAGCTGGATCGACCGCATGCGCGCCGACCCCGCGCGCAGCGGCCATGTGCTGCTGATGCGCACGCTCAGCAAGTTCGGCCTGGCCGGCGTGCGCCTGGGCTACATGATGGGTCCTGCCGCGCTGGTGCAGGAGGTGGACAAGGTGCGCCCGCCCTACAACGTGAGCGTGCTCAACTGCGAGGCCGCGCTGTTCGCGCTCGAGCATGCCGAGGTCTTCGCCGCCCAGGCCGCCGAGCTGCGCGCCGAGCGCGATCGCATGCTGCCGCTGCTGCGCGCCATGCCGGGCGTGGACAAGGTCTGGGACAGCCAGGCCAACATGGTGCTGCTGCGCGTGGCCGATGCCACCCGTACCTTCGAGGGCATGAAGGCACGCAAGGTCCTCATCAAGAACGTTTCTACAATGCATCCATTGCTGGCCAACTGCCTGCGTCTGACGGTGGGCAGCCCTGCCGAGAACCAGCAGATGCTCGCGGCCCTGCAGGCATCCCTATGACATCTTCTGCACTCGTTCCCTCCACCCAGGACAGCCTGGCCGACCGCATCGCCGAGGTCAGCCGCAACACCGCCGAGACGCGCATCAGCGTGCGCATCAACCTCGACGGCACGGGGCAGGCCCGCCTGCACACGGGCATAGGCTTCTTCGACCACATGCTCGACCAGATCGCGCGCCACGGCCTCATCGACATGGAGGTGGACTGCGACGGCGACCTGCACATCGACGGCCACCACACGGTCGAGGACGTGGGCATCACCCTGGGCCAGGCCTTTGCGCGCGCCGTGGGGGACAAGAAGGGCATACGCCGCTACGGCCATGCCTATGTGCCGCTCGACGAGGCGCTCTCGCGCGTGGTGGTGGATTTTTCGGGCCGGCCGGGCCTGCACCTGCACATCCCGTTCACGGCGGCGAGCATCGGCGGCTTCGACACCCAGCTGACCTACGAGTTCTTCCAGGGCTTTGTGAACCACGCGGGTGTGACGCTGCACATCGACAACTTGAAGGGCATCAACGCCCACCACCAGTGCGAGACGGTGTTCAAGGCCTTTGCGCGCGCGCTGCGTGCCGCGCTCGAGCGCGACCCGCGCGCCGCGGGCGTGATCCCATCGACCAAGGGCTCGCTGTAAATACAAGCAAGAATGGCCTTCAACGCTTATCTGGCAAGCGCAAGCAGCTATGAATAATGAAGTAAAGACCGTCGTCGTCGTGGACTACGGCATGGGCAATCTGCGCTCCGTCTCGCAGGCCGTGCAGGCCGCGGCCCAGGGCAGCGGCTGGCGCGTGCTGGTGAGCGCGCGGCCCGACGAGGTGCGCGCCGCCGAGCGCGTGGTCCTGCCCGGCCAGGGCGCCATGCCCGACTGCATGCGCGAGCTGCGCGAGTCCGGCCTGCTCGAGCCGGTGCTCGAGGCCGCGGCCACCAAGCCGCTGTTCGGCGTCTGCGTGGGCATGCAGATGCTGCTCGACCACAGCGCCGAGGGAGATACACCGGGCCTGGGCTTGATCCCCGGCGAGGTCGTCAGATTCGACCTGGAGCAGCAGCGCCAGCCCGACGGCAGCCGCTACAAGGTGCCGCAGATGGGCTGGAACCGCGTGCGCCAGATGCGCCATGGCGGCCAGGCACACGCCATGTGGGCCGGCGTGCCCGACGACAGCTACTTCTACTTCGTGCACAGCTTCTACGCGCGCCCGGCGAGCGCGCTGCACTGCGCGGGCCAGGCCGACTACGGCCTGCCGTTTGCGGCCGCCATCGCGCGCGATAATATTTTTGCCACCCAGTTCCACCCCGAAAAGAGTGCCGAACAGGGCCTGGCCCTGTACCGCAACTTCCTCACCTGGAACCCCTGATTCATCAACCGGCCGGGCCCGGCCTGTGCTGCCAGCCCATTTTCTCTGCCCATCATCATGTTGCTCATCCCCGCCATCGACCTCAAGGACGGCCATTGCGTACGCCTCAAGCAAGGTGACATGGACCAATCGACCACCTTTGGTGAAGACCCCGCCGCCATGGCGCGCAAATGGGTCGATGCCGGGGCGCGCCGCCTGCATCTGGTGGACCTCAATGGCGCCTTTGCCGGTCAGCCCAAGAACCGCGCGGCCATCAAGTCCATCCTGGGCGAGGTGGGTGAGGACATCCCCGTGCAGCTCGGCGGCGGCATACGCGACCTGGACACGATCGAGCGCTACATCGACGCGGGGCTCGAATACGTCATCATCGGCACGGCCGCGGTGAAGAACCCCGGCTTTCTGAAGGACGCCTGCAGCGCCTTCGCGGGCCACATCATCGTCGGCCTGGACGCCAAGGACGGCAAGGTGGCCACCGACGGCTGGAGCAAGCTCACGGGCCACGAGGTCGTGGACCTGGCCAAGAAGTTCCAGGACTGGGGCGTGGAGTCCATCATCTACACCGACATCGGCCGCGACGGCATGCTCTCGGGCATCAACATCGAGGCCACCGTCAAGCTCGCGCAGGCGCTGACCATTCCCGTCATCGCCTCGGGCGGCCTGGCCGGCATGGCCGACATCGAGCGGCTCTGCGAGGTCGAGGAAGAGGGCGTCGAGGGCGTGATCTGTGGGCGCGCCATCTACAGCGGCGACCTGGACTTCGCCGCGGCCCAGGCGCGCGCCGACGAGCTGGCCGGCGCCTGAGAGGTTGTGAGTTTTTCCCCCATGCCTGCCTTGCTCGCCAAAACACCCCCGCTCATCGTTGCAAATACTCGCCATAGCCTGCGCTATGTCTGCGTTTTGCGCCTCGATCGGGTGCGTTTTGAGGCGCCTTTCGGGCACGAGGGAAATACTCACAGCCTCTGAGCCGGCTCAGCAGCTGGGCAGGGCCTGGCCCTTGTTGATGGAATCCACCGTGCCCAGCAGCTTCTCCCAGTAGGAGGGCAGATTCGCCCAGGGGTCGCCGACATTGTTGGCGTAGTCGTAGTGCAGGTCTGTCACATAGACCCAGCCGGTGTGGTTGCGCTCGCTCGCCGCCGTGCTCAGGCTGGCCTGCATCGTGGGACAGCCGACGGCGTCATGCACCAGCATGGCCTGCTTGACTTTGTCGTAGTCATAGACCCAGTTGTGGCTGGGCTGGGGGTTGAAGTCTGCGTAGGCGCTGGCCTGGCCCTCGAAGGTCACCAGGGTGTCGGCCACCGTGGCGTAACCGGCCGCCGGCAGGGTGCCGGGGTTGCCCACTACCAGCAGGCGGCTGTCCAAGCCCTTGATGTAGTCGTACACCTCGCGATAAAAGCCCAGCCGCGCGGTCTTGTCCGACATCTCGTCGATGAAGAAGCCGCTGATGTTCTCGCGGCCGTAGAAGGCCAGGTAGTTGTCGATATGCGTGCGCACCTTGGCCAACGAGGGATTGCCCCGGCCATAGCGCGTGGATACATACCCGATCACCTTGCCCCCGGCCTGGGTGAACTCGGCTATCGCGCGCACGTATTGCTTGTCGACCTTCCTGCCGGGACCGTTGCCCGGATTCAGGATCGCCGTGATGCGTACCGACGGCATGGCCCGGGCGCTTTGCGCGAGCCGCTCCCAGTCCGATCCGGTGGACGGATAGAAATATGCCGGCACCAGCACCTGAAAGGTCTCGCCACCGGCCGTGAGGGCTGCCCGCGGCGAAGCTTCGGCGCTGCCGGCCTTGGCGGAGATCGTGAGGGCGTCCCCGTCGCTGCCTCCACCACAGGCGGTGAGCAGAGCGCTCATGGTCAAGGTCAGGGCAGCGAGGCCCGCGGATGATCGTCGATCAGGCATGCAGCATTCCCGGATGCAGTGGCGATGCATGGATTCTGCATGGATGGGTAGAAACCAAATGTGTTTATTGCAGCATGAACGTTTGGTATTCCAGCCTATGCAGGTGCTTGGACAGCAGCAGCAGGCCCGTGGCCAGCGTGGCCAGCACCGCCAGCGCATACCCGTAGCCGTACAGGGCGGCGCCGGTGGCAAGCGTGAAGCCCGTGAGTGCGACATTGAGCAGCACGAACATGGCGCACAGCAGCAAGACCGTGCGCCGCTGATCGAGATAGAAAAAGACGTTGAGCACCGCCATCAGCCCCACCTGCAGGCCCACGCCAATCACCTGCACGTAGAGCAATGGCAGGTACAGGCGTGAGATGCCCAGGCTGTCGAGCAGCCACGGGCCGGCCACATAGGTCACGAGCACCGCCAGGGTCTGAATCTTGGCAATTTCGCCCAGGCCCTGCTGAATCGAATAGACCATCTCGTCGCGCATGGACTCGATGTATTCGAGCGAGCCGCCACTGCGCACGGCCTCGTAGAACCTGTCGTAGTACTCGACGAAGTCTGTCTCTATGCGCACCAGAAACACCGCCATGCCCGGGATGATGGACAGATACGACAGGAACACGGGCAGGTCGTAGATCAGCGACGCGCGCAGATGTCCGATGATGGGCTGCGAGGTGGGCGGGAAGTACCAGAACATGAACTTGTCGGCCCAGATTCCCAGGTTGTAGAGCAGGCCGATCGCCACCAGCGAGAGGTACAGCTTGTCCCGGTCCAGGAAGTCGAATGCAAGCAGGCGCCGCGCCGGGTGGAACTCCTTCACGATCAGCAGCCACATGCCAGCGAGCAGCACGAACTGGCCCAGCACAAAGCCGGCAAGCAGGCCCTCCAGCCCCCAGGGGCGCATGAGCAGGGCTGCGACAACGATCAAGCCGTAGGCCAGCGCGAAGAGGCCGGCGATGGCCTTGTATCGCTTCATCCCGGACAGCAGCACGGTGAGCACCCACACGCCGCTCATCAGCATGAAGCCGGCCAGCATCAGCATCCGGTAGGCCAGGCCCAGGGCCGGCAGCACCACGAACAGCGCCAGCGTGGCCAGGGTCGCCGCGCCCAGCAGCACGAGCAGCAACAGGCCGTGCAGATTCGGCATGACCAGGTGCTTGCGCTTCTCGAACAGGCGGTCGGAGATGAAGCGTGTGAACGCCAGCTGCGCCAGTCCCGTGTAGATGAGACTGCAGGCCACGAGGTAGGTGACCGAGGTCTGGAATTGCGTCACCAGCCTGGCGGGCACCACCACGCTGGCGCTGAAGATGCCCACGAGCAGAATGCCAACGATGGACAGAACCCAGGGCCCCGAGCCGATCACGCCGGCGTAGGCATAGGCCTGCACCAGTCCCAGCAGGGTGTTCTTGCGCAGCATGTGGCGCAGTTCGAATCCAATGCCGGCCATCAGGCAGCTCCCCGGGGCTGTGCCAGTGCCTGTTCATAGACCTGGCGGTAGCGATCAAACATCAGGCGGTCCGTGTAGTAGCGTTCCACGCGGGCCACGGCTGCGCGACTGGCGGCCTGCCAGCGCGCTGTGTCGCCCAGCAGGGTCAGTGCGGCATCGGCGAGCCGCTGGGGGTCGGCGATCGGCACCACCAGCCCGGAGGGGCCGAGCGCGCGGTCGGCCGGCTCGTGGCCTTCGATGAGCTGGCGGCAGGAACCCACATCGGTGGATATGGCCGGCACGCCGGCCGCATAGCCCTCGAGCAGCACCAGTGGTAGTGCCTCGCTGATCGAGGACAGCACCACCAGGCCGATGCGCGGCATCAGCGTTTCCACGCGCTGCATGCCGAGGAACTGCACATGCTCCTGCAGGCCCAGGCTGCGCACGAGGTTGCGGCATTCCTCGGCATAGGCCGGATCCTCCTCGGCGGGACCTGCGATCCAGCCCTGGGCGTCGGGGCGCTGGTTGACGACGCTGCGCATGGCACGGATGAAGGTCTTGACGTCCTTGATCGGCACGACGCGGCCAATCAGGCACAGCACCGGTGGTGGCTCGGCCGGCCGCTGCGCGCGCAGCGGGGCGAATCGTTCCAGGTGGATGCCGTTGGGTATGCAGCTGGTGCGTTCGGGCGGCGCGCCATCTTGTACCTGGCGCTGACGGTTTGCCTCGTAGAGGGCCACGATGCGATCGGCATGCGCGTAGCAGTAGCGTCCCAGCCACTCGAAGAAGCGGATCCACATCTGGCGAAAGTAGGACAGTTCCGTCGGGTCGCGCTGGAAGAGGTTGCGGTTGTCGTGTATCCACTCGCTCTTGAACAGGTCGATCTTGCGCTCCTTGGTGTAGATGCCGTGTTCCGAGAGAATGAGCGGGACACGCCGTGTCTGTGCCACCAGTCCGCCCACGAATCCGGCATAGCCGGTGGATGCGCAGTGCACCGCACGCACGGGAATCAGCCTCTTGGCGACGCCGGCGAGCAGCCACAGCGGTTGCAGCATGAGGCGCAGGGTCCAGAAGAAGTCGACGAACGAAGGGTCGGTGCAATGCGCGCGGTAGGCGTCGCAGATGAGGTCCCAGGCACGCTTGCCGTAGAGGAAGTCGCCCAGCTGCACGGCGCCACCGGGCATCATCTGCTGCGCCACGGCGTCGAAGGCCGCCATGGCTTGCGGCGGGTCCTGTTCCAGCGCGGCGAGCAGGCGCAGCACCAGGGCCTCGCCCTGGGCATCGCCCCTTCGGGGCGCCGGTTGCGGGTGCCCGGCGGCCTGCTCGTGCAGGAAATGCTCCTCGAAATGCACCACGTTGTCGGGCAGCTCGTACCTGAATCCGCTGTAGTCCGTGCGCCGGCTGCCCAGAAAGACGATGGCAAAGCGGTATTCCGGATAGGCGCGAATGATCTGGTTGATCCAGCTCGACACCCCACCGCTCACGTAAGGGAACGTTCCCTCGAGCATCAGGGCAATGTCGGCAGACTGAGCCTTGGGGTGGGTCATGACTGGGTCCAGTAGTCGATCACGGGGCGCAATCGTGGCAGCGCCCCCCATGTTCCGAGCTCACGCATCAGCGCCCGTGCCTGGGCGTGGTCGCGGCGCTCGAATGCCAGCTGTGCCAGATAGGGCAGCCCCCGTGTTGCGGGCATGCCCAGCGCGCGCGCCCGGTCGTAGGCCTGCTCCGCCTCGTCGGCACGGCCCAGCGCATGCAGCAGGCGTCCATGGCGCAGATGCATGGCGGCGTTGGCGGGCTGCTGCGCCAGCACCTGGTGGCAGTAGCGCAGCGACTCTTCGATGGCGTGCGTGCGTAGATCGCCCTGCACCAGTTCCTGGTACACGAGTTCCCAGTACAGATCCGACAGGCGCTGTGCGCTCCGAAGTCGCTGGTCGCCGTGGGCAGGGGCCGTGTCCAGGAGTTCGAGCTCATCGTCGATGGCGCGGTTGACGCGCTTCTCCAGGTTGTCGAGCATGCCGTAGGCCAGCAGGCGCAGGTCGTCGCTGGCGTCACCGAGTGCGCTGCGCAGCAGCGGCGACGCCATGCGCCCGGGCGTGAACTGCAGCGCCGCCATCGCGCGCAGCCGCTCCTGCACCGGAACGCGGTCGTTGGCCAGAAAGGACTGCAGGCCAACATGGCGGAACTGGCCCTGGCGGCGCTGGTGCTGGTCGAATTCGGGAAGTTGCACGGCGTCAAAGTCCTCTGGCCGAGGCCGATGGCGGTGCACACGCAGAATGACGAAGGCCAGCAGCACACCGAGAAAGCCGGCGACGGGCACGGCGTAGCTGCAGCAGGCCATGAGCAGCACGCTGGCCCAGCGCGGCCTGCTCAGGCGCGAGGGCAGCAGTGGCAGCAGCGCCAGCGACAACAGCAGGCTGGCGGCGGCATGCAGCAACAGATAGCTGGCCAGGGCGGTGTCCGAGCGCTCGGACAGCAGCCAGGCACCGCTCCAGGCGCCGACCTCGAGCCCCAGCGCGGCCAGACCAAGCTTGATGTTAAGCATGGGCAATGGCGCGCAGGCGCTCCACGGTGCGCAGGGGCGCTGCACCGTCAAGCGGCAGCACATGCGTGAAGATCCCCGCCTCGGCCAGCGATTGTTGGCTTCTGTGCTGCATCCAGGCTTCCAGGCGCCGGACATAGCCCTCGGCCGTGCCGCTGGTGCCCAGTGGCATGAGCACGGCCAGCACCTGGCGCTCGGGGCCTTCGATCGGCCAGACCTCGTCGAGCTCGCGTCGCAGGCGCATGATCTGTTCGGGCAAGTCCTGCTTCAGCGCCTGCGGGCGGAACTCCAGCGCCACAACAACGCTCGGCACCTGGGTTTCACGGTGCATGTGCGCCAGGCGCTGCAACTCGAAGGCAAACCGCGGGGGGCAGTCCGCCACCTGGCTCACGATGGGCTGGGCCAGTCGCTGCATGGACAGGCTGTCGGTGTAGTAGCACAACAGCAACTGCATGGTTTGCAGGCTTTCCTGCTGGAGCGCGAAGAATGGCATGTCACGCACCACAAGCAGGCCGTACATGTCGCCGGCCAGATCGACGAGCGGTGCTGCGACGAGGTAGAGGGTGTCCTGCTGTGCGGACACGGCCTGATTGATGTGGCAAAGCTGGCCAGTCCGCAGTGCCTGCTGCACCAGCGGGTCGTCGGCCTTCAGGCCATCGCAGGCACCGAGGATGGCTGCGGGCTGGGCCTGCGGCCTTGCATCCCGCACGGGGTGAATGGCCGCGCACTCGAGCTGGCAGAACTGGGACAGCACGCGCAGCAGCTGCTGTGGTGTCGGTCCTGCCCCATGCGCATCCTGCCCGGCCTGGTTGAGCTCCTTCAATGCGTCGCGCATCGACATGGGGCGGGCAATGAGTTCCTGCTCCAGCTGGTCATGTGACAGGCGCAGCAGATAGTGCTGGCGCACCAGATGTTCCAGACGCTGGTCCAGATACAGCTGCAGCGTCTCGGCGCGGCGCGCACGCGCCTGCCAGAGGCTGGAGAACTCTCCGACCAGCATCACGAGGATCAACCCGCCAAGAAAGTACAGCTGCGGAAAAACGTCCCAATGCCCCACATTGAGCCCGAGCCAGCAGGCCAGCAGCACGCTGGCACCACCCAGGCCGGCCAGGGGGCCATAGCGCAGGGCCAGCACCACCGGTACCAGCCAGGGCCATGGAAAGGCGGCCTGGGTCAGCAGTGGATCCTGGGGCGCGAACGCCAACCCCAGAACCACGGCCAGCAGGGGCAGCAACAGGGTCTCACCCACGGTGATGGCCGGATGGGTGGGCGTCGTGGCCAGCTTGCCCAGCAGGTGTCGGGGTAGTCCCCTGCCGGACGGCGCCTGTGCAGGCGCGTCGCTGCCGGGCAATCGGCGACGCTGGTTGGTGCTGTCGGGGGATATCGACATCGGCGTATCAGCGGCTGCCCGCCAGGCCCGCCTGCAGCAGTTTGCGGATCAGCTTCTGCGCCACGGCAGACAGAGCCTCACGGCTCCAGCCGCTTTGCGCGCCAGCGCCGCTCCACAGCGCCTCTCCCGTGGACACGTCCAGAATCTGCAGCGTGACACCGGCCGCGGGCTCGCCATCGACGCCGACCTTGTAGCGCCATTCCTCCACGCTGCCCGCCAGGGCATAGCGCAGCTTCTGCTCGCGCGCCCAGGCCAGTGCGTCCTGCGTGCGCTGACCATCGCCTGCGCCGAACAGACTTTCCTCCTGCGTCGATGGCGGCGCACGGCGTACCTGACCCGGGTTTTGGGCGCTCAGCAGCGCCTGCGCTATGGCCTCGGCACGCTGTCCCGCCAGCGGGGTCTCGGTGTGGTTGGCGAAGGGCAGCACGACCCAGCCTGCCTGGCGCTCCAGTTGGGGCGCACGGCCCTGGTCGACGGTGGAGCAGGCGCTGAGCAGCGCGACGGCGCCAGCCGCCAGCAGCAGGCGCATCCGTTGGGCAATAGAGGGGTGGCGGTGGAGCATGAAGGGTTCTCCTCAGAGGTATCAGGGGTCAATAGTGGAGTCGGTATGACAGTTCCAGCACGCGGGTCAGGCCAAGGGACTGCACCCCGGACTTGCCCAGGCCGAAGCTCAGGCGCAGGTGGTCGGGGCCCAGCACGCTGCCTGCCAGCCCCAGGCGCAGGTCGTAGCCCGCGCCGAGCTGGCTGTGGCGCGTGAGACTCAGACTGGCAAAGGGGCGCAGCGCGCGCGTGTGGTCCTGCTCGAAGCGCATGTTGGTGGACAGACGCAGGCCGTAGAACCGAAAACTGTCCGGCACGAAGTAGTCGGGCCCCAGACTGCTGCCCAGGCCGGCCGGCGCGATGCGCTGGAGGAAGTCCTGGCCCTGCTGCCCCAGGTGCGAGAGGGGACGGCGGTCGAATTGGTGTGTGGACCAGAACGCACCCCATTCGAGGGTGGGCGCTTCCTGGCGGAATGCATGTGCATATTCGAGCGCCGTGTGGCGTCCGCGTCCCACCTCGGCACCGGTCTGCAGCCGGTATTGTTCGTGCCAGTGCGACAGCACCAGGCTGTCCTGGCGCGTCGCCTGATAGCGCAGATCTGCCGCCAGGCGGGTCTTCATGCCGCCCAGGCGCAGTGCCAGGCTTTCCTCGCTGGGCAGTTGCCAGCCAAGCTCGCCGCGCAGCGTTAGGCGGTTGTCCAGCCGCTGCTCATGCTCCAGGGTCAGGGGGGTGGTGTCGGCATAGCCCTTGCGGCTGGCCAGCCGCAGCCGGGTGTCGCCGTCCTGATGGCGCCAGCGCAGCAGCACCGCGGCAATGTTTTCGTCGGGCGCGTGGCGCACCTGGTCCGCGGCCGTGACCTGGCGTTGCAGGCGACCCAGATCGAGTTCCAGTGCCAGCCGCGGGCTGATGGCCAGGTGCAGTTGGGCCCGTGTCAGGTCTTCGTCGATCGCGCCCAGGTCGCTCCGGCGCAGGAGCATCCCCGCGTGGTCGCTGAATGCCAGCAGGCTGTCGGACAGTTGCAGGTGCAGCGGGTGGTCGTCGGGCTGCTGCTCCTGCGTCTCGAACGCGGCGCTTTGCGCCAGTCGCGTGTCGCCCGCGGCAGCCGCGGCATTGATGCGGTCATAGCGCGGCAGTCGCTGGTCGAACTCCTGGAGCAGTTCTCCTGTCGAGGCCTTGTCGTCCTCGGCCAGGGCCACGCTGATCTGGGCCCACAGGGGGCGGTTGCTGCCCAGGCTGCGGCTGCGCGCGTACTGATGCCACAGGAAGCCGCGCTCGGCCTTGTACTCGCCCGCGTCCTGCAACCAGCCGATGGCGGTTTCCGCCGCGGCATTGGAGTAGTTGCCCTGCGCGTCCTGGTCCAGTCGCAGCAGCTCGCGCAGCACCTCCTGGGCGGGGTCACCGGGCCGCTGCTGCAGCACCAGGCGTGCGCGGGCGATGCGCCGGGTGGCATCGAGCCCCTCCTCGGAAAGCCAGCGCTGTCGTGCCTGCGCAGGAGTCAGGTTTCTGCCGCCCCGCGCCTGCATCGCCTCCTGCCATTGCCGTGACAGCAGGTGGCGGCGCAGGCGCCAGGCGCGATCGGCCTCCTGGTTCTGCTCCAGCGCATCGGCATAGTTCATGAGCCAGAGGAAGTCATCCCGGTGCGCGGCCACATGGGGCGTGAGGTAGCGGGTGAGCGCAATCTGAGGCAGCGACAGTGCCTGATAGGCCGCTGCCAGTGCGTCATGCAGATCATCGCTGGTACTCCAACTCGGCTCATGCACCGCGAGCAGCTCGCGGATGGCGGGCGCGTCGTTGCCATCGATGAGCAGCCACAGCAGCGCCTGGCGCAGCTCGGCTGAGGTCGGCTCGAGCCTGAGCGCCGCCTCGTAGTGGCGACGGGCCTGCACTGGCTGCCCGCGGTGCTGGTGATAGCTTCCCATCAGCCGCAGGAACTGTGCCGATCGGTTCATCCGGGCGAGCGAGCGCCGCGTGGCATCGGGCGCCGGGTCGAGCAGTTCCAGCGCCCGGCGGAAATCGCTCCAGCGTTCGTGGCTGGAATACGCACTCAGGGCTTCGAGCAGGTGCCGTGGCTCGTCGTGTTGCTGCCATGCCAGCAGCGCGACCGCGGCGGCCTCCAGGGGCTGCTCGGGCTGCAGCAGCCGGATGAGGGCGTCGTAGTCGGCGGAATGGGCATGGCGCCCATCCACCAGCTTGCGATAAGCGGAGATGGCGAGCTGGTGGTGCTCGCGGCTGGCCGCCAGCTGGCCCGTGAAGCGCCACAGTTCTGCGGCTGCCGTGCTCGATGCCGGCGGGCGCTCCTGCGCCGCCTGCAGCCACTGCAGGCCCAGCTCGGGCTGGCGTTGGCGCAGTGCCAGAACGGCGGCGTGCATGGCGCGCTCCGGCGTGATCTGTGCGGAATCGGCCAGCAGTTGCTGCCAGGTCTGCAGTGCCAGCTCGGGCTGGCCAGCGCGCTCGGACAACTGTGCCAGCAGTTCCAGGCCGGCCGCGCCATGGGCATGCTGGCGCAGGTAGTCAATGGCGGGCTCGGGTTCGCCAAGACGCTCCTGCGCCTCGACCAGGGCGCGCATCAGGCGCAGGTCTTCGGGGCGGCTGCGCAGCTGATGGCGCAGGGCCTGCACCAGGGCGCCATCGTCGAACTGACCCGGCGCCAGGCGCAGCACGGCCTGCCAGGCAGATTCCTGATTCGTCTGGCGCGCCAGGACCAGCCAGTGCTCGAGCGCGATGGCGGGGCGCTGTGTCCACTCCGACACCTGCGCGAGGCGCTCGCGCCAGCGCATGTCCGAAGGGTTCTGGCGCACGGCCGCCTGGGCAATGGCCCAGGCATCCTCGAGCTTGCGGTTTTCCAGGAAAACCTCGTAGCCCAGGGTATAGGTCTTGTCGTCGAAGGGCAGGGCCGGGGCGTGGGGTGCGCCGGGCCTGTCGGCCACCCGCCTTGCGAACGGGGCAGCCTGGTGCGCGAGCAGGCCGGCGCCGTCGTCATATGCCGTTGCTGCGGGTGGTGTGGTGGACTCGGCCAGCCAGACCATGGGCTGCAGTGCCGCACTTGAGTCACTGGATTCTGCCGCCGCCCATTGGATGGCCTGTTGCTCCAGGGCCATGCGCAGCAGCCGGCGGACATAGTGCTCGGCCACCTCGGGCTTGCCGGCAGCGCGTGCCAGCTGCGTGAGCATGAACAGGGTTGGCGGATCGTCGGCCAGCGGGCCGATTTCGCGTTCGGCCAGGGCCAGCGCGGCCGCGGGCTGGTTGCCCGAGCGCAATGCGGCGATGGCAGCGTAGTAGTAGGTCTTGGCCTGCTCCGGATCTGGCGCGCTCTGGCGGGCTGACAGGTAGTGCTGGGCGCAGCCTTCATAGTCGCCGCGGGCCAGCGCCTCACGGGCGGCGCGCTCGTAGTACAGCGCGGCGTCATGTGGATCGGCCGGTGCGTCCTGCCGGTTGAGCGCCTGGGCGATCGCCTGCTCGCCAAACTCGCTGGCCAGCGCGGCCAGTCGCCGTTGCCGCTCCGGCGGCCAACTCTCGTCGGCCAACAGGCGAATGTGCTGGCGCAGGCGGTGCAGCTGCGCCAGACGCCGGTCGGGTGCGTGCTGCGATACATGCTGGTACTCGCTGTAGAGCAGCTCCAACTGGGCCCACAGCGCCTCCCTGTGCAGGGCCGGGTCGCTCGACTCCAGCGCGGGCTGCAAGGTGGCACGGGCGCTGGCGGTATCGCCGTGGGCAATCTGGCGCTGCGCCAGCAGCAGGCGCAGTTGTGGGTTGCCGGGCTCGCTGCGCAGCAGGTTGTTCAGATAGGCCGTGGAAAGTTCGCTCTCGCCGCTGGCAGCCAGGCGTCGTTCGAGATCCTGGCGCGGATACATGAGCCACAGCGCTCCGCAGGCCATGGCCGTGAGTACGGCAATCTGCCAGGTGGGCGCGAGTATCGGCCGCTCAACGTGCTGGGCAGAGGATCTGGATCTGGGCAGCGACATCGGGCAGCCTGAAATGTTGCACGGCAGTGCGGGTCTGCGCGCCGGAGCGCAGGGCGGCCAGGTTGCGCTGGTTGGCGCGTACCTGGCAGGTCTGTGTGTTGGCGAGCGCGAATTCGAGCGGCACATGGCCCCGGAGCCGCAATTGCACGCGCAGGCCGTCCTCGTCCGCCGTCCACTCCTCCAGGCGGGCGTTGGCTTCGTATAGATACGGCGTGCCGATCTCGCGACCGCCGGTCTGCAGGAGCGCCGAGGGGTCGCTCAGGTGCACGTATTGGCCCTCGGTGCCCGGGCGCCAGCCGGCGACCGCCTGACTTGTGCCGGGCTGGGGCAGTCCAAGTGCATCGGGCAGCCTGACGGTGCGCAGCGCGCCGTTGCTGCTGCGCAGGCGCCAGCCCTGGCCATCGCGAGCGATGGCGTAGTCGTAGAAATCCTGCACCTTGCGCGTGAACTCCGACGCGTGCACCGGATGCAGCGGCTGTGCCAGGGCCCAGTCGTAGACCTTCTTCAGGGCCTTGAGCGCGGCCGGCTTGCTCGCCGAGTAGCTGTGGTAATAGATGCCCACGGGCTTGATGCGTCGTGGGCTGTCGGTCATCTCGAAGGTCTCTATGGCGCGCTGAAAACCATAGAACGGCCCCGTCCAGAGATTGGTGTAGATGTTCTCATTGGTGATGGGGGCGTAGACCTGCAGGAACCCATTCTTGCGTATGCCCAGGCTGCCGATGGCCGTCAGCGAGGGGTTGTCGCGGCTGATGGAGGTGTCGCCGCCGTTGATGTTGAGCAGGCCGGCGCGGTAGGTCAGCTCCAGGGCGCGGGCATTGGGCGCCGTGTCTCCGGTCCATTGAAACAGCTTGACTGGCTTGTCCTTGGGGGCCAGGCGCTCGTTGATGTAGCGGGTCGAGCCCACGATCTCGCGCTCCAGATCCATGGTGTAGCCGGGCACGGCGAGCGACTGCGCGGCCTCCGGGTTGTCCTTGAACAGCCCGTGCTGCACGCTCGTGTCCCACAGGAAGGGGTGGGAGTACGCATGACTGCCGACCTCGATATGTGGCAGGCGGAACATCTTGCGCGCAATCTCTTCCATTTCCGGACTCAGGGAGGGGTGCAGGCCGTGGGGTGCGACCTCGGCCTCGATGACCGACATGGTCTGTGGGATGCGGTACTTCTCGAAGATTTCCGTGAGCAGCACCTGCGCGGCCAGCGGGCTGCCCGGCAACTCGGCCCGAGACGGAAAGCCGTCGCCATCCACATGGGCCAGCAGCAGGCGGCGTCCGTTCTCTGTCGTGGTGTCGGGTATGGGAATCGCGGGTAGGCGCAGGGCCTGTTGCAGAAAGGCAAATGGATCAACGAGCCAGCGCGCGTCTTCGGTGCCGGGGATTTCCAGCAGCACGTTGGGGTCGAGGAGAAAGCCGCCCCAGGGCGTGATGGCACCGGCCAGGAGGCCGTGCCCACGCGCGTCGCGCAACTCCATCAGCGGCTGCGCCTGACGTGCCATGTCCGGTGTCAGCTGTACCAGCTCGGTCTGCTGTGATGGCAGGGGGGGCGGGCCTTCCAGTCCCATCATGGGGGCCATTCGTGCCTGCTGCAGCGGGCCACGAGGTTCCGTTGGAGCGCTGGCCAGGCCCAGGCTGCGCGAAAGTGCGCCGTCGGGCGCCAGGCCCCAGTTGCCCAGTACCGCCAGCGGCATGCCGTCGCCCAGCCGTGCCCGCAGCCATTGGCTCAGGGTCGCCTGGCGTGACGCGGGGATATGGCCGGAAAACCAGCTCACGACACCGGCATAGCGGTCGGGCGTGACCTGGGCCGGCAGGTCGCCACGTATGTCCACATAGTCCGTCACATAGCCCATGTGGTTCAGCGGCATCTGCAGGAAGCGATGGGCGTTGGCGTAGTTCAGCGCGGGCGAGTCGTCGCCGTTGTAGAGCACCAGTATGCGGCGTGGCACGGGTTCGATGCTGCCTATGCCGATGGTGGACAGCCGGGCGTCGGTGACCCAGGGAATGAAGCCATCGCGCAGGATTTTCTGCGCCGTCGAGCGCGCGAGGGCCCGGTCATGCGGTGCCACGTAGTCGATCACCAGCGCCGGCAGGTCGTCTCGCTGCTGCACGGTACGCAACTGCCCCAGCAGCCATTGCCGATCCTGTTCGGGGACCTCCTCGTAGCTTCGGCTCGTGGGGTTCCAGCGCCGGTAGAGCGACTCGGCGGCCACCATCTCGACCTTGCCCCGCACCCGGGGCAGGATGTCAAAGCCACGGTTGAGGATCAGCCGGATGCCGGGAAAGCGCTGGTGCAGAGTCTCGATCACGCGCACCAGGCCCTGCTGCTGTGCCTGCTCGTCAAACCTTGCGGCCAGCCGATACGAATCCAGGGTGTCGAGGAAGAAGCCACGGTAGCCACGCTCCCACAGCGGGGCGATGACGCGGCTGGCAAAGAAATCGGGCCAGGCCGCCACGCTCTGGTCCACGACATCGGACTGCCAGTCCTGGTTGCGCGCCAGCTTCCAGTGGTCTGGAATGTCCCGGTAGTAGGGGCGCGAGGGCTGCACCTCGGTCACCGATGCGTAGGCGTAGATCCGCGGCGCGGACCGTGAGGCATTGATCTGGTGGGCCGGATGATCGGGGTCGACCACCACGAGGTCGAAGGTGCGCAGCTCTCCCAATGGGATGTGATGGCCATAGTACAGGGCCACCGCCGGCGTCTCGGCATGGGCGGCGCAGGACAGCAGCAGAGCGGTCAACACCGACGACAGGCGGGCACGCCACTGCGGGAAAAAAGAAGAAAGCATTGCGGACGTCGGCCGGCGACTGACGATGAGAACGGTCTTGTGATGGGGCACGGATTATGCGGAGGGTGAATGTATCAAGTTATTGCACCTACATGGCGCCGCAGTGAGTACTTCACATTTGTTGAAGGTTTGGCGGTCACAATTGCACCTAAAGTCTTGTTACAGGAGGTTGGTAGTGATATTGGTAACCGGAGGCGCGGGCTATATCGGCTCGCACATGTGTGTGGCGCTGGCACAGGCGGGCGAGCCGTTCGTGGTGCTGGACAACTTCAGCAACAGCAGGCCTTCGGTGCTCGAGCGTGTCGGGCGCATCACCGGCCAGGTGCCCGAATGCGTGCGCGGCGATGTGCGTGATGCGGCCCTGCTGCGGCAGCTGTTCGCGCGCCACCGGTTCACGGCCGTGATCCACTTCGCGGCGCTCAAGGCCGTGGGTGAATCGGTGCGCGATCCGCTGGCCTACTACGAGAACAACGTCGCCGGCACCGTGACGCTGCTGCAGGTCATGCGTGAGGCGGGGGTGCATCAGCTCGTGTTCTCGTCCTCGGCCACGGTGTATGGCGATCCGGCCAGCCTGCCGATCCGCGAGGACTTTCCGCTCTCGGCCACCAATCCTTACGGCTGGAGCAAGCTCATGATGGAGCAGGTGCTGGCCGATGTGGACGCCAGCGAGCCCGGCCAGTGGCGCATCGCACGGCTGCGCTACTTCAATCCCGTGGGCGCGCACGAGAGCGGCCTGATCGGCGAGGACCCGCAGGGCGTGCCCAACAACCTCATGCCCTATGTGGCCCAGGTGGCGGCGGGTCGGCGCGAGTTTCTGAACGTCTGGGGCAACGACTACCCCACGCCCGACGGCACGGGCCAGCGCGACTACATCCATGTCTGCGACCTGGCCGAGGGCCATGTGGCGGCGCTGCGCTATCTGCGCGAGCACCCGGGCCTGCTGACGGTGAACCTGGGCACGGGCCGGCCCGTGTCGGTGCTGGAGATGGTGCGCGGCTTCGAGCAGGCCAGCGGCCGCCCCGTGCCCTACCAGATCGGCCCGCGCCGACCGGGCGACGTGGCCGCCTGCTGGGCCGACCCGAGCCTGGCCGAGCGGCTGCTGGGCTGGCGCACCCGGCGCGACGTGCGCGCCATGTGCGAGGACGCCTGGCGCTGGCAGGACGGCGTGGCGCGCGAGCTGGCCGACTGATCCAGGCCACTTTGGCCGCCGCGCCGTGGTATCTTGCCGGCCCCAGCCGTAGAACAACTGCCATGCTTGCCAAACGCATCATTCCCTGCCTGGACGTGACCGGTGGTCGCGTCGTCAAGGGCGTCAACTTTGTCGAACTGCGCGACGCGGGCGACCCGGTCGAGATCGCCGCGCGCTACAACGAGCAGGGCGCGGACGAGCTCACCTTCCTCGACATCACCGCCACGAGCGACGGGCGCGACCTCATCCTGCCCATCATCGAGGCCGTGGCCAGCCAGGTCTTCATACCGCTCACGGTGGGCGGCGGCGTGCGCACGGTACAGGACGTGCGCCGCCTGCTCAACGCGGGCGCGGACAAGACCAGCTTCAACTCGGCCGCCATCGCCACACCCGAGGTTATCAACCAGGCCAGCGACAAGTACGGCGCGCAGTGCATCGTCGTGGCCATCGACGCCAAGCGCCGCCAGGGCCAGGAGGTGGTCGAGCGCGGCGAGGGCTGGGACGTGTACAGCCACGGCGGGCGCAGGAACACGGGGCTGGACGCCGTGCGCTGGGCCGAGGAGATGGCGCGCCGCGGCGCGGGCGAGATCCTGCTCACCAGCATGGACCGCGACGGCACCAAGAGCGGCTTCGACCTGCAGCTCACGCGCGCCGTGAGCGACGCCGTGGGCGTGCCCGTGATCGCCTCGGGCGGCGTGGGCAACCTCGACCACCTGGCGGATGGTGTGCAGCAGGGTGGCGCCGACGCGGTGCTGGCCGCGAGCATTTTCCACTACGGCGAGTTCACCGTGCGCCAGGCCAAGGAGCACATGCGCGCGCGTGGCATCCCCGTGCGCCTGTGAGTGGTTTGAGGTCAAATCGGGCTCCAGCCCTTGCTGGACAAGCGCTGGCAGCTATCAAAATCTTTCAAGAACGCCGCAGAAGGGCAAACCTCCGACAATGGCTGGCATGAACTGGCTTGATCAAGTGAAATGGGACGCGCAGGGCCTGGTGCCCGTGATCGCGCAGGAGGCCGCCACGGGCGACGTGCTGATGTTCGCCTGGATGAACCGCGAGGCGCTGCAGAAGACCGCCGAGCTCGGCCGCGCCGTGTACTTCAGCCGCTCGCGCGGCAGGCTGTGGTTCAAGGGCGAGGAGTCCGGCCATGTGCAGCAGGTGCACGAGATGCGCCTGGACTGCGACAACGACGTGGTGCTGCTCAAGGTAACGCAGCTCGGCCACGAGCCCGGCATTGCCTGCCATACGGGGCGCCACAGCTGCTTTTTCAGCGTGCTCAAGGACGGCGCCTGGCAGGCCGTCGATCCGGTCTTGAAAGACCCCGAATCCATCTACAGGTAACGTCCATGTCCCGCAACGATTCCCCGGCGTCCGCATCCCAGGACGCGCTGGCGCGCCTGGCCGCCGTGATCGAGAGCCGCAAGCCCGCGTTGGGCAGCGACCCCGAGAAGAGCTACGTCGCACGCCTGCTGCACAAGGGGCCGGACGCCTTTCTGAAGAAGATCGGCGAGGAGGCCACCGAGGTGGTCATGGCGGCCAAGGATGTCGATCACGGCGCCGCACCCGCCAAGCTCGTGTACGAGGTGGCCGACCTGTGGTTCCACAGCATGGTGGCGCTGGCGCATTACGGTCTCTCGCCGGCCGACGTGATCGCCGAGCTCGAGCGCCGCGAGGGCACGAGCGGCATCGAGGAAAAGGCGCTGCGCAAGCTGGCAGGCCGCACCCTGGAGGAAGGAGAGGCACCGTGAGCAACGACATCATCGACGTGGAGCCGAACGAGCAGGCCGAGGGCCTGAAGGCCTGGGGCTGGGTCAGCTACATCCTGCACCTGATCGTGGCCGTGGGCGCCGTGATGCCCGGCGCGCAGCCCGGCGTGGCGCTGCTCATCATTGCCCTGGTCATCGACCTGGTAAAGAAGAACGACGCCGAGGGCACATGGCAGGCCAGCCATTTCTCCTGGCGCATCAGCACCGTGCTGTGGGCCGGCCTGCTGTACGTGGTGACGGCGCCGCTGTGGCTGTTTTTCTTCTTCCCGGGCTGGATCGCCTGGGGCCTGATCTCCATCTGGTTCCTCTACCGCATCGTGCGCGGCATGGTGGCCATGAACAAGGGCCAGGCCATCGATGGCTGAGGCTGCGGCGATGCCGACCCTGAATCTGGCTCTGCAGGGTGGCGGCTCGCATGGCGCCTTCACCTGGGGCGTGCTCGATGCGCTGCTCGAGGATGGCGGCTTTGTCTTCGAGGGCATCAGCGGCACCAGCGCCGGCGCCATGAACGCCGTGGCCCTGGCCCATGGCTTTGCCCAGGCCGCCCTGCGGCACGAGGACGCGGCCGATGCGCACGGCGAGGGCTGCGCCCTCGCGCGCGAGGCGCTTCGCGAACTGTGGAAGGGTGTGGGCGCCCTGGGCAGCCTGCTGTGGGGCGTGCCGCTGCAGGGCAATCCGCTGCTGGCCATGATGAGCCATTGGCTGTCGCCCTACCAGACCAACCCGCTGGGCATCAACCCGCTGCGCGGCCTGCTCGAGCGCGTGGTGGACTTCGACGCCCTGAGCCATGCATGCCATGCGCAGGTGCCCAAGGTGTTCGTGTGCGCGACCAATGTGCGCACGGGCCGCGGCGAGATCTTCTCGGGTGCGCGCCTGTCGGCCGACGCGGTCATGGCTTCGGCCTGCCTGCCGCTGATGTTCAAGGCCGTGCCCATCGACGGCGAGCATTACTGGGACGGGGGGTTCTCGGGCAATCCCGCGCTCTATCCGCTGATCTACGAAACGCGGTGCGCCGACGTGCTGCTGGTGCAGATCAACCCCATAGAGCACCTGGACCTGCCCGACACCGCGCCCGAGATCATGGAGCGCATGAACGAGGTCACCTTCAACGCCAGCCTGCTCGGCGAGCTGCGCGCCATCGACTTCGTGCGCCGCCTGCTCGAGCAGGGGCGCCTCGATCCGCAGCAGTACAGGGGCATGCGCATGCATCGCGTCGATGGCGGCAGCGCCCTGGCGCCGCTGGGCTCGGCGAGCAAGACGCGGGCGGACATGGGTTTCGTGAACCAGCTGTTCGATCTTGGCCGCGCCGAGGGCCTGCGCTGGCTTGCCCGCCATCGCGATGATGTGGGCGTGCGGCACACGCTGCACTTGACCGACAATCGTTAACCGTTTCAGCCGACTCGACGAGAACGCTCCATGCACGATCCCAACTGCCTTTTCTGCAAGATCATCGCCGGCCAGATTCCCTCCAGGAAGGTGTACGAGGACGAACAGGTCTATGCCTTCCATGACATCCAGCCCTGGGCGCCGGTGCACTTCCTCATCGTGCCCAGGCTGCATCTGCATTCCATGGCGGCGGTCACGCCCGAGCATGCGGGCCTGCTGGGCCACATGATGCAGCTCGCCCCGCGCCTGGCCATGGAGCAGGGCTGCAACCCCTATCCGGACGGGGGCTTCCGCATCGTCGTCAATACCGGCACGGAAGGCGGGCAAGAGGTGCACCACCTGCACATGCACGTGATCGGCGGGCCGCGCCCCTGGCGCAGGGGTTGAACCGGGGGCGGATGGACGGCATCTAAGTGCTGGCTAGGGGTATGCCCCAGCCGGGATGACCGCGACGTCTAAAATTGGGTTGCATTCGTTAGGAGATTTTCATGGGATCGTTTTCCATTTGGCACTGGCTCATCGTGCTGCTCATCGTCGTCATGGTGTTCGGCACCAAGAAGCTCAAGAACATCGGCTCTGACCTGGGCAGCGCCGTCAAGGGTTTCAAGGACGGCATGAAGGACGGCAGCAGCGGTGACGAGCCGTCGGCCGGCAATGCCGCGGCCGGTCAGGTGACCAACGCATCGACCGCCGACAAGACCACCATCGACGTGGAAGCCAAGCAAAAGAGCTGAGGCGCAAGCCTCGTTGCCTGAGCATCCTTCATGATCGATATTGGCCTGTCCAAGATGGCGCTGATCGGCGCCGTGGCACTCATCGTCATCGGCCCCGAGAAGCTGCCGCGCGTGGCGCGCACCGTGGGTACCTTGCTGGGCAAGGCGCAGCGCTATGTGGCCGATGTCAAGGCCGAGGTCAACCGCTCCATGGAGCTCGACGAGCTGCGCAAGATGAAGGAGCAGGTCGAGGGTGCCGCGCGCGACGTGGAGCAGAGCATCCAGACCAGCGCCACCGACTTCCAGCGGGACATGGAGCAGAGCCTGGGCAGCGACGCGGGCTTCTCCGCCGATGCCGGCGAGCCACTGTCCGAGCCGCCGGGCGTGGTTCCCGCCTACCGGAACCCGGGCAAGAACTGGCGCCTCAAGCGCGGCGCCGTACCCCAGTGGTACAAGGCGCGTACCGGCGTGCGCACCAAGGTGCAGTCGGGCGCGGCGCGCGTGGCGCGCTTTCGGCCGCGCAAATTCCATTGATCCGCAACCTCGTCGGCGCTCGGCAGGCCGCACAACCGAGGCGGGCCGCAGGCCTGCCATGATCCCCAGATGTCCGAAACACCGAAACCAGAAGACGAGCTCGCCGGCACCGAGCAGCCCTTCGTTCAGCACCTGATGGAGCTGCGCGACCGCCTCGTGAAGGCCATGATCGCCATTGGGGTCGCGGCCGCCCTGCTGTTTTTCTATCCCGGCCCGGGCCAGCTCTACGACCTGCTGGCCGCGCCGCTCGTGGCCCATCTGCCGCAGGGCTCGACGATGATCGCCACCTCGGTGATCTCGCCCTTCATGGTGCCCTTGAAGATTCTGCTGCTGTCGGCCTTTCTGCTGGCCCTGCCCGTCGTGCTCTACCAGGTCTGGGCCTTTGTCGCGCCCGGGCTGTACTCGCACGAGAAGCGCCTGGTGCTGCCGCTGGTCGTCTCCAGCACGGTGCTGTTCTTCGTCGGCGTGGCCTTCTGCTACTTTTTCGTGTTCGGCCAGGTGTTCAAGTTCATCCAGGGCTTTGCACCCAAGAGCATCACGGCCGCGCCCGACATCGAGGCCTATCTGGGCTTCGTCATGACCATGTTCCTGGCCTTCGGCCTCGCGTTCGAGGTGCCCATCGCCGTCGTGGTGCTGGCGCGCCTGGGCGTGGTCAGCGTGGAGCGGCTCAAGAGCTTTCGCGGCTACTTCATCGTCGCGGCCTTCGTGATCGCTGCCATCGTCACGCCGCCGGACGTGGTGTCGCAACTGGCGCTGGCCATTCCCATGTGCCTGCTGTACGAGGTCGGCATCTGGGCCGCGCAGCTGTTCATACGCCACACCCAGGCACCCGAGGATGCGCAGGAATCCACCTCCTGAGAATTGAGATAAAAAATGGCTGCCGGCACCCGTCAGTAAAGCGCCGGCAGCTATTTTTTTGATAGTTGTCCTCAGCGCCGCCGCGAGACCTGCGGGCGCGTGCCGGGCACCACGGACAGCTCCACCTCCTTGTCGCCGCGCTGCAGCGCAAAGCTGGCGGCCTGTCCCGGGCGCAGGGCGGCCACGGCGCTGAGCAGCTGCGACACGTTGTCCGTGGGCTTGCCGGCCACCTGCAGAATGACGTCGCCGGGGCGAATGCCGGCCACGGCGGCAGGGCCCCCCTGCAGCACGCCGGTGATGATCACGCCCCGGGTGGCCTGCACGCCGAAGGTCTGGGCCAGCTCGGGCGAGAGTTCGCCGGGCTCCACGCCGATCCAGCCGCGCGTGACCCGGCCGTCGCGCACGATGTCCTCGAGCACCTGCCTGGCGGTCGATACCGGAATCGCAAAGCCAATGCCCATGCTGCCGCCCGAGCGCGAGTAGATGGCGGTGTTGATGCCCATGAGGTTGCCGTTGGCGTCCACGAGCGCGCCGCCCGAGTTGCCCGGGTTGATCGCGGCGTCGGTCTGGATGAAGTTCTCGAAGGTGTTGATGCCCAGCTGCGTGCGTCCCAGCGCCGAGACAATGCCGCTGGTCACCGTCTGTCCGACGCCGAAGGGGTTGCCGATCGCCAGCACCTGGTCGCCCACGGCGAGCTTGTCCGAGTCGCCCAGCACGATGACGGGCAGCTTGTCCAGCTGCACCTTGAGCACGGCCAGGTCGGTCTCGGGGTCCGTGCCTATGACCGTGGCGCGCGCGCGGCGGCTGTCGGTGAGCGTGACCTCGATCTCGTCGGCGCCCTCGACCACATGGTTGTTGGTCAGGATGTAGCCGTCGGGGCTGATGATCACGCCGCTGCCCAGACCCGTCTGGGACTGCGGCCCCTGGTCGCCGAAGAAGAACTGGAACCAGGGGTCGTTGCTGCGCGGGTGGCGCACCTCCTTGCTCGTGGTGATGCTCACCACGGCCGGCGCCGCCTTGCGCGCGGCCACGCTGAAGCTGCCGGCCGCGGGTTGCGAGCCCACGGTGGGCGGCGCCTCGATGAGCGAAATGCCCGCCGCGCTGCGTGTGGAGCCGCGCTGCAGCCACTGGGGCTGCAGGGTCGCGACGACGAAATAGGCCGCGACGAATACCGTCACGGCTTGGGAGAACAGCAGCCAGAAGCGTTTCATGATGCGCAGAGGGAGGGTGGCCCGCGGGCGTGGCGGGAAAAGGGTAATTGTCGCGTGTTTGCCGCGGCCTCCACGGCGCTGCCGCACAATCGGCCGCATGACCATTCCGCGCAACGAGCTTCTCGCGCATTTCGATGCCCTGCTGCAACCCGAGCGTTTCAAGGACTACTGCCCCAACGGCCTGCAGGTCGAGGGCAAGCCCGAGATCGCGCGCATCGTCAGCGGCGTCACGGCCAGCCGTGCCTTGATCGACGCAGCCATTGCCGCCGGTGCCGACGCCATCTTCGTGCACCACGGCCTGTTCTGGCGCGGCATGGATGGCCGCGTCACGGGCTGGATGAAGGAGCGCCTGCAGCGCCTGCTGGCGCACGACATCAGCCTGTTCGCCTACCACCTGCCGCTCGATGCCCATGGCGAGCTCGGCAACAACGCGCAGCTCGGTCGCGTGCTTGGCTGGCAGGCCGATCGGTGCTTTGGCGAGCAGGATCTGGGCTTCATCGCGCCGGCCTCATTTGCCCGCGCCGCCGATCTGGCCGCCCATGTGCAGACGGCCTTGGCGCGCGGCGTGACGCTGGTCGCCCCCGAGGGCGAGCGCCCCATCCGGCGCGTGGCCTGGTGCACCGGGGGCGCCCAGGGTTATTTCGAATCCGCGATTGCCGCCGGGGCCGATGCCTTCGTCACGGGCGAGATCTCCGAGCCCCAGACCCATCTGGCGCGCGAGACCGGCGTGGCCTTCATCGCCGCGGGCCACCATGCCACGGAACGCTACGGCGCACCGGCCGTCGCGGCCCAGGCGGCGCAGCAGTTCGGGCTGGAGCATCGTTTCATCGACATAGACAACCCGGCCTGAAGTACTGATTGCTATACGTTTGAGAGCTTGCTGCGCTTGCGGATAGGGCGCTGGAGACATTTTTGACCTGCATATGACAGCAACGCCTGCACTTGCCATCACCCAGGGCGATCCCGCCGGCATAGGCCCGGAGATCGTTGCCAAGGCCTTTCGCGATGCGCCGCAGGATCTGCGTGGCTGCTTCGTCGTCGGCGATGTGGCCACGCTGCGCCGCGCCGCGGCCTGCCTGGAGCGGCCCGGCGAGACCAGTCTGCCCATCGCGCGACTGGCCAGCCTGGAACATCTGGACCAGGTGCCCCCGCGCTGCCTGCCCGTGTGGCAGCTGCCCGGGCTCGACGCGGAGCCCGCGCCCTGGGGTCAGGTGAGCGCGGCGGCCGGCCGTGCGGCCGCGGCCTGCGTGGTCTGGGCGGCACGCGCCGCGCTGCGCGGTGAGATCGCGGGCCTGGTGACCGCGCCGTTGCACAAGGAGGCGCTGGCCGCGGCCGGCGTGCATTACCCGGGCCATACCGAGCTGCTGCAGGCCGAGGCCGCGCGGCACGCCCGCCTGCCCGTTGCGCAGATGCCGGTGCGCATGATGCTTGCCAGTGACGAGCTGCGCACCGTGCTGGTCAGCATCCACATGTCGCTGCGCGATGCCATCGAGGCCGTCACGGTCGACAACCTGCTGCAGACCCTGGAGATCACGCATGCCGCGCTCGCGCGCAGCCTCGGGCGGGCGCCGCGCATCGCCGTGGCCGGGCTCAATCCGCATGCGGGCGAGGGCGGCCTGTTCGGCCGCGAGGAGCTGGACATCATCGCGCCCGCGATTGCGCTGGCGCGCGGGCGTGGCATGGATGTGCATGGCCCCTTTGCGCCGGACACGGTCTACATGCGTGCGCGCTCCACGCGCGAGCGCGCGGGCGAGTTCGACGTGGTCGTGGCCATGTACCACGACCAGGGTCTGATCCCCGTGAAGTATCTGGGCGTGGACAAGGGTGTGAACGTGACCCTGGGCCTGCCGCTGGTGCGCACCAGCCCCGATCACGGCACGGCCTTCGATATTGCAGGCCAGGGCGTGGCCGATGCAGCCAGCCTCATCGAGGCCGTGCGCATGGCGCGCAGGCTGTGTCCGTGAACAGGCGTCCATGAAGGACGGTGGCCGGGCAACGCAAAACGCCCGTGGCACCCATGCCACGGGCGTCAATGGCTGAGGCGATCGATCAGCGCTTGAGGCTGTCGCGGATCTCGCGCAGCAGCACGATGTCCTCGGGCGTCACGGGCTCTGCCGCGGGCGCGGCGGGGGCCTCGCGCTTGAGGCGGTTGAACTGCTTGACCATGATGAAGATGATGAACGCCAGGATGATGAAGTTCACCGCCACGGTGATGAAGCTGCCGTAGGCAAAGACCGGCACGCCGGCCTTCTTCAGTGCGTCCAGGGTGCGCGCGGTCCCCTCCGGAACGCTGCCCAGCACGATGAACAGATTGGAAAAATCGAGCTTCCCGAACACCAGGCCGACCAGCGGCATGATGAGATCGGCGACCACGGAATCGACGATCTTGCCGAATGCGGCACCAATGATCACGCCCACGGCGAGATCGATGACGTTGCCCTTGACGGCAAATTCCTTGAACTCCTGAACAATGCTCATTCTGAAAATCCTTGTAAAGCTGACTAAACACAATGAACCGGCAGAGATGCTAGCTCAACTGCGCAAGCCGCGTTGGAGCCGCCAGGTGGCCTCCGCTACAATTTGCGGTTGACCCCATAAAGAAGCATACCGAGGATCCCCATGAGTCAAACTCAGATCGACTCCAGCAAGCGGACATGGCTGATTGCCTCCAGCTGTGCTGGCGCGGTGGGCGGAGTGGCCGTTGCCGTCCCCTTCGTGAGCACGTTCCAGCCTTCCGAGAAGGCCAAGGCCGCAGGCGCTGCCGTGGAGGTGGACATCTCCAGCCTGAAGCCGGGCGAGAAGATCACCGTCGAGTGGCGTGGCAAGCCCGTGTGGATCATCAAGCGCACGCCCGAGCAGCTCGCCGAGCTGCCCAAGCTCGACAGCCAGCTGGCCGATCCCGAGTCCAAGCGCAATCCGGACGAGTTCACGCCGCCCTATGCGCGCAACGAGCATCGTTCGATCAAGCCCGAGATCCTGGTGTGCGTGGGCATCTGCACCCACCTGGGCTGCTCGCCCGTGGACAAGTTCACGCCGGGGCCCCAGCCCTCGCTGCCCGATGACTGGCAGGGCGGTTTTCTGTGCCCCTGCCACGGCTCGACCTTCGACCTGGCCGGTCGCGTGTTCAAGAACAAGCCGGCGCCGGACAACCTCGAGGTGCCTCCGCACATGTATCTGTCGGACACCAAGCTGCTCATTGGTGAAGACAAGAAGGCCTGAGGGAGCACTGACAAATGGCTGCTTACCGCGAATTCAAGGAAATCTCGCCCAACGCATCCGCTGGCGCGAAGACGATGAACTGGCTCGAAAACCGTTTCCCGACGGCCTTTGATGCCTACAAGGTTCACATGTCGGAGTACTACGCTCCGAAGAACTTCAACTTCTGGTACATCTTCGGCTCGCTGGCGCTGCTGGTGCTAGTGATCCAGATCGTCACCGGCATCTTCCTCGTGATGAACTACAAGCCCGACGCCGCCAAGGCGTTCGAGTCGGTCGAGTACATCATGCGCGACGTGCCCTGGGGCTGGCTGATCCGCTACATGCACTCCACGGGCGCATCGGCGTTCTTCATCGTCGTCTACCTGCACATGTTCCGCGGCCTGCTCTATGGCTCGTACCGCAAGCCGCGCGAACTCGTCTGGATCTTTGGCTGTGCCATCTTCCTGGCGCTCATGGCCGAGGCCTTCATGGGCTACCTGCTGCCCTGGGGTCAGATGTCCTACTGGGGCGCCCAGGTGATCGTGAACCTGTTCTCGGCCATCCCCTTCATCGGTCCCGACCTGGCGCTGCTCATCCGCGGCGACTATGTGGTGGGTGATGCCACGCTGAACCGCTTCTTCAGCTTCCACGTGATCGCCGTGCCGCTGGTGCTGCTGGGCCTGGTCGTGGCGCACCTGCTGGCGCTGCACGATGTGGGCTCGAACAACCCCGACGGCATCGAGATCAAGGGTCCCGGCAAGCCGGTGGACGAGCATGGCCATCCGCTCGACGGCGTGCCCTTCCACCCGTACTACACGGTGCACGACATCTTTGGCGTGAGCATCTTCCTGTTCATCTTCTCGGCCGTGATCTTCTTTGCTCCCGAGTTCGGTGGCTACTTCCTCGAGTACAACAACTTCATCCCCGCCGATCCGCTGAAGACGCCCAACCACATCGCACCGGTCTGGTACTTCACGCCGTTCTACTCCATGCTGCGTGCCATCACCGCAGAGATGATGTATGCGCTCATCGCCTGCGTGGTGCTCGGTGCCGGCTATGGCGTGTTCAAGGCCAGGCTGCCCGGTTTCATCAAGGCCGGCATCGCCGTGGCCGCTGCCGTGGTCATTGCGCTCATGCTGTCCATCGACGCCAAGTTCTGGGGCGTGGTGGTGATGGGTGGTGCCGTGATCATCCTGTTCTTCCTGCCCTGGCTCGACTGCAGCCCCGCGCGTTCGATCCGCTACCGCCCCACCTGGCACAAGTACCTGTATGCCATCTTCGTGGTCTGGTTCGTGATCCTGGCCTATCTGGGTGTGCAGGCGCCGTCGCCGATCGGTGAGCGAGTGTCGCAAGTCGGTACGCTGTTCTACTTCGGATTCTTCCTGCTCATGCCCTGGTGGTCGCGCCTTGGAACGCCCAAGCCCGTGCCCGATCGCGTGACGTTCAAGCCCCACTGAGCCGGAGACAACAACAATGAAGAAAGTACTTTTTTCGCTCATCGCGGCGCTGGGCTTCGTGGCCGGTGCGCATGCCTCCGAGTCCAGCATGGTCTGGGACAAGGCACCCGTTGACGTGACCAACCAGGCATCGCTGCAAAACGGTGCCAAGCTGTTCGTCAACTACTGCCTGAGCTGCCACTCTGCGGCCTTCATGCGCTTCAACCGCCTGACGGACATCGGCCTGACCGAGCAGCAGATCAAGGACAACCTGCTGTTCACCACCGACAAGATCGGCGAGACCATGCAGGCGGCCATCAACCCCAAGGAGGCCAAGGAATGGTTCGGTGCCAACCCGCCCGACCTCACCGTGATCGCGCGTTCGCGTGCCGGCTCCGGTGGTTCCGGCGCGGACTACCTCTACACCTTCCTGCGCACCTTCTATCGTGACGACACCAAGCCCACGGGCTGGAACAACCTGGCCTTTCCCAGCGTGGGCATGCCGCACGTGATGTGGCAGCTGCAGGGCGAGCGCAAGGCCGTCTTCGAGCAGCGCGAGAGCCACGGCCAGACCGAGGAGGTGTTCAAGGGCTGGGAGGAGATCTCTCCGGGCACTATGACGCCGCAGCAATATGACCAGGCTGTGGGTGATCTCGTGAACTATCTGCAGTGGATGGGCGAACCCGCGCAAAATACCCGCATTCGCATCGGCGTCTGGGTACTGCTGTTCCTCGCGGGCTTCACCTTCATCGCCTGGAGGCTGAACGCAGCCTACTGGAAGGACGTCAAGTAACCCGGTAGCCTTTGTGCGGCGCTGCGCGCCGCGCAGGTTTGTACAGAGTGGGTGCCTTGGCACCCACTCTTTTGATTTTTTAGGAGCTGTTCACCATGATGGTGCTTTACTCGGGCACGACCTGTCCCTTCTCCCATCGTTGCCGTTTCGTCCTGTTTGAAAAGGGCATGGACTTCGAGATCCGCGATGTGGACCTGTACAACAAGCCCGAAGACATCAGCGTGATGAACCCCTATGGCCAGGTTCCCATCCTGGTCGAGCGCGACCTGATCCTCTACGAGTCCAACATCATCAACGAGTACATCGACGAGCGCTTCCCGCATCCCCAGCTGATGCCTGGCGACCCGGTGGATCGGGCCCGTGTCCGCCTGTTCCTGCTCAACTTCGAGAAGGAGCTGTTCGTGCACGTGAACGTGCTCGAGTCGCGCGCCACCAAGGGCAACGAGAAGGCGCTGGAGAAGGCCCGTGCCCATATCCGCGACCGCCTGACGCAGCTCGCTCCCGTGTTCCTCAAGAACAAGTACATGCTGGGCGAAGGCTTCTCCATGCTCGACGTGGCCATCGCGCCGCTGCTGTGGCGCCTGGACTACTACGGCATCGAACTGTCGAAGAATGCAGCGCCGCTGCTCAAGTATGCAGAGCGCATCTTCTCGCGCCCGGCCTACATCGAGGCGCTGACGCCCTCGGAAAAGGTCATGCGCAAGTAATCCGTCGCCGCACTGCGCATGATGACTGTTCAAGGCCTTCCCTCCACGCGCCCCTATCTGCTGCGGGCGCTGTACGAATGGTGTTCGGACAACGGCTTCACGCCCTATCTGGTGGTGCGTGTGGACGAGTCCGTGCAGGTGCCGCGCGAATATGTCAACAATGGCGAGATCGTGCTCAACGTGAGCTATGACGCCACGAGCGGCTTGCACATCAGCAACGACTTCATCGAGTTCAAGGCACGCTTTGGCGGCAAGCCGCGCGACATTCTGGTTCCCGTGCGCAGGGTGATTGCCATCTATGCCCGTGAGAACGGGCAGGGCATGGCCTTTCCCCTGGAGGATGACGACGGGGCCGATGTCGGCAAGGAGCCAGCGATGCCCGAGTCGGCGGATACGGCGGGCGGCAACGAGCGTGGCCCCGTGCAGCTGCAATCCGTCGATGGATCCGTGGGGCAATCGCCGGACAAGACGCCACCGCCGCCGCCGCGCCCCCCGAGCGGGGGCGGGCGCCCGTCGCTCAAGCGCGTCAAGTGATCGCCATGGGTGCCTGCCGCGCACCCCTCTGCGACAGAAAGAGCCGCTGTATTCGCGGCTAGAATGCAGCCTTCGCCGGTTTAGCTCAGTTGGTAGAGCACCCGCCTTGTAAGCGGTAGGTCGTCAGTTCGAATCCGACAACCGGCACCATCTCTGTGGATGTTGGGGCCTCCCATCGCGCCACCTGCCGCCGGTCAGGACTGAATCTTCAGGCGTATCGAATCCACTTCCCACCCCCGTCTGCGCAGGTGCGCCTGAAATGCCGGCAGCAGTTGGCGCAGCTTGGCGGCCGCGGCATTGCTGCTGACCAGCAGGCACCAGCTGCCCCCATCGATCGGACCCGCCTGCACGGCCGGACGCAGCATGGGCGGGATCAGGCTCTCGATCGCCTTGAGTCGATCGCTTGAATCGCGCGTGAGTGCGGTCAGACGCGCGAGCGTCGGTGACTCCTGGCTGGCTTGCTGCAATGGAATGGCGTAGTGGCGGCGGTTCATGATCGGGGCTCTGCTATGCGCGCGCGCGGCGCGCGCCGGGGCGGTTGTTGGGGGTGGCTGCCGCTGCACGGCGCGGCAGCATGGTGGCCAATGGTGGCGCAAAGGTAGAATGACCGGCTTTGGGTCAGCCGTACCGACTGCAACCACTTGTCAACGGCGCGCGCTGCCCCCATCTGCTTGTACTTCATATCTTAGGGATTCGGTCGCTCTGCCGCTTCGCTGGCGTGTGGTGCGGTCCTGCTCGCATGGCCACCAATTTCCTCACAAAAATCTTCGGCAGCCGCAATGACCGACTGCTCAAGCAATACCGCAAGATCGTAGCCCGCATCAATGCCGCAGAGCCAGAGTACGAGAAGCTCAGTGACGAGGCCTTGCGCGGCAAGACCCAGGAGTTCAAGGACCGGCTGGCCAAGGGCGAAACACTGGACGCCCTGCTGCCCGAGGCCTTCGCCGTCGTGCGCGAGGGCTCCAAGCGCGTCATGAAGATGCGCCACTTCGACGTGCAGCTCATCGGCGGCATGGCGCTGCACTACGGCAAGATTGCCGAGATGCGCACGGGCGAGGGCAAGACCCTCACCGCGACGCTGCCCGTGTACCTCAACGCCCTGTCGGGCAAGGGCGTGCATGTGGTCACGGTGAACGACTACCTCGCCGGGCGCGACGCGCAGTGGATGGGGCGCCTCTACAACTTCCTCGGGCTCACCGTGGGCATCAACCTGCCGCAGATGCCGCGCGAGGAGAAGCAGGCCGCGTACAACGCCGACATCACCTACGGCACGAACAACGAATACGGCTTCGACTACCTGCGCGACAACATGGTGTACGACGCGCGCGAGCGTGTGCAGCGCGGGCTCAACTACGCCATCGTCGACGAGGTGGACTCCATCCTGATCGACGAGGCGCGCACGCCGCTCATCATCAGCGGCCAGGCCGAGGACCATACGGCGATCTACCTGTCCATCAACAAGGTCGTGCCGCTGCTCACGCGCCAGGAGGGCGAGGCCGACCCGCGCACGGGCGAGGGCGTGACCAAGCCGGGCGACTTCACCGTGGATCAGAAGACGCACCAGGTCTTCCTGACCGAGCAGGGCCACGAGAACGCCGAGCGCATTCTGGCGCAGGCGGGTCTGATCGCCGAGGGTGCGTCGCTCTACGATCCGGCCAACATCACGCTGGTGCATCACCTGTACGCAGCGCTGCGTGCCCATCACCTGTATCACCGTGACCAGCATTACGTGGTGCAGAACGGCGAGATCGTCATCGTCGACGAGTTCACGGGCCGCCTGATGGCCGGGCGCCGCTGGAGCGAGGGCCTGCACCAGGCCGTCGAGGCCAAGGAGGGCGTGCAGATCCAGGCTGAGAACCAGACCCTGGCCTCGATCACCTTCCAGAACTACTTCCGCCTGTACGCCAAGCTCTCGGGCATGACCGGCACGGCCGATACCGAGGCCTATGAGTTCCAGGAGATCTACGGCCTCGAGACCGTCATCATCCCGCCCAACCGGCCAAGCAAGCGCGACGACCAGCACGACCGCGTCTACAAGACCACGCGCGAGAAATACGAGGCAGCGATCGCCGACATCCGCGAATGCCATGAGCGCGGCCAGCCCGTGCTCGTGGGCACGACCTCGATCGAGAACTCCGAGATCATCGACGGCCTGCTCAACCAGGCGGGCCTGCCGCACCAAGTGCTCAATGCCAAGCAGCATGCGCGCGAGGCCGACATCGTGGCCCAGGCGGGCCGCCCGGGCATGATCACCATCGCCACCAACATGGCGGGCCGCGGCACCGACATCGTGCTCGGCGGCAACGTGGAGAAGGCCGTGGCCGCGCTCGAGGCCGACGAGACGCTGACGCCCGAGCAGCGCGCCGCGCAGATCGAGGCGCTGCGCGCGCAGTGGAAGCAGGACCACGAGAAGGTCACGGCCCTGGGCGGCCTGCGCATCATCGCCACCGAGCGGCACGAATCGCGCCGCATCGACAACCAGCTGCGTGGCCGTTCGGGCCGCCAGGGCGACCCGGGCTCGTCGCGCTTCTACCTGAGCCTGGACGACCAGCTGATGCGCATCTTCGCCGGCGACCGTGTCAAGGCCATCATGGACAGGCTCAAGATGCCCGACGGCGAGGCCATCGAGGCCGGCATCGTCACGCGCAGCATCGAGAGCGCGCAGCGCAAGGTCGAGGCACGCAACTTCGACATCCGCAAACAGCTGCTCGAATACGACGACGTCGCCAACGACCAGCGCAAGGTCATCTACCAGCAGCGCAACGAGATTCTCGACGCGCCCGACCTCGCTCCGCTGATCGCCGCCATGCGCGACGACTGCGTGGCCGACCTTGTGCGCCAGCATGTGCCCGCGGAATCGGTGGAGGAGCAGTGGGATCTGCCCGCTCTGGAGAAGGCCCTGGCCACCGACTGGCAGCTGCCCATGGCGCTGCAGCAGGAGGTGGCCGCCTCCGATGCCATCACCGACGAGGACATCCTGGAGAAGGTGCAGCAGGCCGCGCGCGAGATGTTCGACGCCAAGGTGGCGCAGGTGGGGCAGGAGAACTTCGGTCCCTTCCAGCGCGCCGTGCTGCTGCAGAGCTTTGACACCAACTGGCGCGACCACCTCTCCGCGCTCGACTACCTGCGTCAGGGCATCCACCTGCGCGGCTATGCGCAGAAGCAGCCCAAGCAGGAGTACAAGCGCGAGGCCTTCGAGTTGTTCCGCCAGCTCATCGACCAGGTCAAGAACGAGGTCACGCGCGTCATGATGACCGTACAGGTGCAGACCAACGCCCAGCTCGACGAGGCCACGCAGGCCATGGAAGAGCGCGGCGAAAACGTCAGCAACGTCACCTACACGTCTCCGACGGAGACGGGAGGCGTGGAGTCCGTGGTCGATGCGCAGACCGCCAAGGCGCCGCCGGCCCAGGCCGTGCCCGGTGTTCGCGTGGGCCGCAACGACCCCTGCCCCTGCGGCAGCGGCAAGAAATACAAGCAGTGCCACGGCAAGCTGAGCTGATGGCCCTCCACTGAACGACACGGGCCGCGGCCCGTGTTTGCCTTTATCCCCCCTTGATTCAGGAGGCTTCCATGCCCGTCAATCTCTTGGCCCCCGTGGCCTCGGACCTGCACCCCGTCGCCGGCGTGCGCATCGGCGTCGCCGAGGCCGGCGTGCGCAAGGCCAACCGCAAGGACCTGACCGTGTTCCTGCTCGACGAGGGCGCGACGGTGGCCGGCGTGTTCACGCAGAACCGCTTCTGCGCCGCGCCCGTGCAGGTCTGCCGCGAGCATCTGGACGGCGGCCAGGCGATCCGCGCCATGGTCATCAACACCGGCAACGCCAACGCCGGCACGGGTGCCGACGGCCTGGCGCGTGCACGCGCCACCTGCGCGGCGTTGGCCGGGCAGCTCGGGATCGATGCCAGCCAGGTCCTGCCGTTTTCCACCGGCGTGATCATGGAGCCGCTGCCCGTCGATCGCATCACTGCCGGCCTGCCCGCCGCCATCGCAGACGCCCAGCCCGCCCACTGGGCGCGTGCCGCCGAGGGCATCATGACCACCGACACCGTGCCCAAGGCCTTCAGCACGCAGGTGCAGATCGGCGGCGCCACGGTGACGGTGACCGGCATCTCCAAGGGCGCGGGCATGATCCGCCCGAACATGGCGACCATGCTGGGCTTTCTGGCCACCGACGCCCGCATCGCGCCCGAGCTCGTGCGCCAGCTGGTGCGCGAGCTGGCCGATCAGTCCTTCAACCGCGTGACCATAGACGGCGACACCAGCACCAACGACTCCTTCGTGCTCGTTGCCACGCACCAGGCGGGCCACGCGCCCATCACGGCGCTGGACAGCCCCGAGGGCCGGGCATTGAAGGGCGCGCTGCTGTCGGTGGCGCAAAAGCTCGCCCAGGCCATCGTGCGCGACGGCGAGGGCGCGACCAAGTTCATCACCGTGCGCGTGGAGGGTGGCAAGACCGGCGAGGAATGCCGCCAGGTGGCCTACGCCATCGCCCATTCGCCCCTCGTCAAGACGGCGTTCTTTGCGAGCGATCCGAACCTCGGCCGCATCCTCGCAGCCGTGGGCTATGCCGGCATCACCGACCTGGACCAGACGCTGATCGACCTGTACCTGGATGACGTCCATGTGGCCGTGCAGGGCGGGCGCAACCCCGACTACCGCGAGGAGGACGGCCAGCGCGTGATGAAGCAGCAGGAGATCACCGTGCGCGTGGTCCTGGGCCGCGGCCAGGCCAGCGACACCGTCTGGACCTGCGACCTGAGCCACGACTATGTGAGCATCAACGCCGACTACCGCTCCTAATCATTTTTGTAGCTGCCAGCGCTTGCTGGATAAGCGCTAGAGCCCAATATGACCGATAAGTTTGACCAGCTGATCGCGCGTGCCGAGCAGCTCATCTCCCGCATCGAGGCCGTGCTGCCGCGGCCGCTGTCGGCGCCCGACTGGCAGGCCGCGATCGCCTGGCGCTACCGCCGGCGCAGCGGCGGCCATGGCGTGCTCGAGCCCGTGCGCCATGTCTCCACCATGCGCCTGAGCGACCTCAAGGAGATCGACGCGCAAAAGGACAAGATCGAGCGCAACACGCGCCAGTTCGTCGAGGGCCGGCCGGCCAACAACGTGCTGCTCACGGGCGCGCGCGGCACGGGCAAGTCCTCGCTGATCAAGGCCTGCCTCAACAGCTACGCGCCCCAGGGCCTGCGCCTGATCGAGGTGGACAAGGCCGACCTGACCGATCTGCCCGACATCGTGGAGGTCGTCTCCGAGCGTCCCGAGAAGTTCATCATCTTCTGTGACGACCTGAGCTTCGAGGAGGGCGAGGGCGGCTACAAGGCGCTCAAGTCCATCCTCGACGGCTCGGTGGCCGCCAGCACGCCCAATGTGCTGGTCTACGCCACGAGCAACCGCCGCCATCTGCTGCCCGAGCAGATGAAGGACAACCTGAGCTACACGACGTCCGCCGACGGCGAGATCCACCCCGGCGAGGTGGTCGAGGAGAAGATCTCGCTGTCCGAGCGCTTCGGCCTGTGGGTGAGCTTCTACCCGTTCAGCCAGGATGAATACCTGGCCATCGTCGCGCAATGGCTGTCGGCCCTGGGCGTGGTGCAGGAGGCCATCGAAGCCGCGCGCCCGCAGGCCCTCGTTTGGGCGCTGGAGCGTGGCTCGCGCAGCGGCCGCGTGGCCTACCAGTTTGCGCGCGACTTTGCCGGGCGCCAGCAGCCATGAGCCGCAAGCACACCGAGGTCGCCGTCGGCATTCTGCTGCGTGCCGACGGTGCGCTGCTGCTGTCCACGCGGCCCGAGGGCAAGCCCTACGCGGGCTACTGGGAGTTTCCGGGCGGCAAGATCGAGGCGGGTGAGACCGTGGAGCAGGCGCTGCGCCGCGAGCTCATCGAGGAGCTTGGCGTGACCATTGGTCCGGCCCAGGTCTGGAAGGTGACCGAGCATGACTACCCGCACGCCCTGGTGCGCCTGCACTGGTGCAAGGTGAGCGAGTGGAGCGGCGAGTTCGAGATGCGCGAGGGTCAGACCATGAGCTGGCAGCCATGGCCGCCGCAGGTGCGCCCGATACTGCCCGGTGCCTACCCGGTGCTGCAGTGGCTGGCCGAGGAACGCGGCGAGGCCTTCGATGCCTCGCTGCTTGGCTGACTATTGAAAATATAGCTGTTGGCGCTTGCTGGTCGGGCCCTGGAGCCAAATTTTACTGATATTCACGGCTCGCGCTTGGGGTCGCCGAACTGTCCATCCTCGGGCGGTGCCTCGGCGGGCACGCGGAAGTCCTCGGCGGCCCAGGCGCCCAGGTCGATCTGCTTGCAGCGCTCGCTGCAGAACGGCCGATAGCGGTTGGCCGGGGCAAACAGGCTGGGCCCGCCACAGGTCGGGCAGACGACGGTGCGCGGGGTGGTGGGGGCGGGCTGGCTCATGTCGGGCATCAGGCGCACAGGGTGAGCTCGAAGGCCGCATCCTCTTGGCTCGCGACCAGCTTGCCGCCTTCTTCCTGGCGCATGAGGCGCACGGACACGATGAGGCGGTTGCCGCTGATCTCGGGCACCAGGCCGAGCGCTGGGTCGATGCGCAGACGCAGCAGCTGGAAGGTGCGCCCGGGCGGCAGGTTCTGCTGGAACTGGCCGCGGTCCGCCGCCACCTTTTGCGGCATGCCCGAATCGCGCAGCAGGCGCAGCAGCAGGTAGACCGATTCGGCCAGCGGGGCCAGCGTGGCGGCCCAGTGGTGCAGATCGTTCTGGCGCTGCTCGGGGCCGTGGTGCTGCCAGGCGTAGTAGGCCGGCAGGTCAAAACCGCAGGTGCCGCCGGGAATGCCCACGCGGCTGCGAATGCTCATGAGCCAGTCGTTCTCCGTCAGTGCCTGCCCGGCCTTGCCGGTCTGGGCGTTCAGCGCCGCGAAGCAGTGATCGAGCTGGGCGGTGACGGCGTCGAGCGCGGCCTCCGAGATCGAAGGGTTGCCGCGATAGGCATCGAACTGGTGCTTGTGCCGCTCCAGATCCTTGAGCACATCGGCCTTGAGGTCTGCGCGTGCGGCCACATCCATCACCTCGAACATGGTCACCAGCGCGAAGTGGTGGTCCAGGGGATGGGTGCGCGCAATGAGCTCGCCCAGGCGGCGAAACAGCTGCTCCAGCCGCAGATAGGTTCTCAGGCGTTCATTGAAAGGGTATTCGTAGAGGATCACGCTGCCGGTCTTCTGAGTGCATGCGCATCATAGCCCGAACATGGCGGCGACCTCCCGCGCCTGGGCGCGCAGTGCGGGCAGTGTCAGCCCGTCGTTGAAGACCACGATGTCGGCCGCGGCGCGCCGCACCGGCCGGCTGCTTTGCGCGGCCATGATGGCGCGCACGGCCGGCGCCTGCAGTCCGCTGCGCGCCTGCACCCGCGCCACCTGGGTGTCTTCGTGGCAGTCCACCACGAGGACGGTATCGAGCTGGCGCGACCAATGCGCCGATTCGGTGAGCAGCGGAATGTCGAACACGATGAGCCTGGCGCCCGCCTGGGCTGCGGCGTCCGCGGCGTCTGCAACGGCGCGGCCGACCAGCGGGTGGACGATGGCCTCGAGCCGCGCCTTGGCAGTCGCATCGGCAAACACCAGCTCGCGCATGCGTGCGCGGTCGAGCGCCCCCTGTGCGTCGATGAATGCGTCGCCGAACGCTTCGCGTATGGCGGCGATGGCCGCGCCACCGCTGGCCGTGACCGATCGGGCGATGGCGTCAGCGTCTATGAGCGCGGCGCCGCAGTCCTGCAGCATGGCGGCAAAGGTGCTCTTGCCGCTGCCAATGCCGCCGGTCACGCCCAGCTTCACGGGGCGCTGGCGTGCAGACCGATCTGGAGGGGTGCCCATTCACAATCCCAGCGTGGAGAAGATGAGTTGCATGATACGTCCCGGCCCCCAGAGCATGGCGGCCAGGCCGCCGCCGGCGAGGAAGGGACCGAACGGCACGTACTTGCCCTCGCGCAGGCTGCTGGCGAGTTTCATGGCAATGCCCACGATGGCGCCGATCACCGATGCCATGAGGATGATGGGCACCAGCGCCTGCCAGCCAAACCATGCGCCCAGGGCCGCAAACAGCTTGAAGTCGCCATAGCCCATGCCCTCCTTGCCCGTGGCGAGCTTGAAGCCCCAGTAGACCAGCCACAGCGACAGATACCCGGCGGCGGCGCCGATCACCGCATCCGTGGGCGCGACCTGTGTCCAGTGCAGGGTGGACGCCAGCAGCCCGGCCCACAGCAGGGGCAGGGTGATGTCGTCGGGCAGCAGCGTCGTGTCCCAGTCGATCAGGGTGAGCGCCACCAGCGCCGCGGAAAAACCGCACCAGGCCAGCGTGGCGGCGGACCAGCCCCAGCGCATGGCGCAGGCGTAGAAGAGGGCCGCCGTGGCTAGTTCCACGAGTGGGTAGCGCACGCTGATGCGCGTGCCGCAGCCCGAGCAACGCCCGCGCAGGCCCAGATAGCTGAGCACGGGGATGTTTTCGTACCAACGTACCTCATGCCCGCAGGAGGGGCAGCGCGAGCGCGGCGTCAGCAGATTGAAGGGCGCCGGGGCGGCGGCCTCCTGCTGCGCGGGCGCCAGCAGGCCGGCGTCCTGGGCGTACTGGCGGCACTCGGCCTCCCATTGCCGCTCCATCATGCGCGGCAGGCGGTGGATCACGACGTTCAGAAAACTGCCGATCAGCAGGCCCAGCACGCCGATGAGCACGGCGTCTGCGATGGTGGAACCGGTCATCAAACCACTTGCCCGAGCTTGAAGATGGGCAGGTACATGGAGACCACGATGCCGCCAATGAGCGTGCCCAGGAACACGATGATGATGGGCTCCATGAGGCTGGACAGTCCGGCCACCATCTCGTCGACCTCGGCTTCGTAGAAGTCCGCGGCCTTGCCCAGCATGTGGTCGATGGAGCCCGACTCCTCGCCGATGGCGCACATCTGCAGCACCATGGACGGGAACACATTGGCATTGCCCATGGCCGCCGTGAGGCTGGTGCCGGTGGAGACCTCCTGCTGGATCTTGTCCGTGGCCATGGCGTAGACGGAGTTGCCCGCTGCGCCACCCACGGAATCGAGCGCCTCCACCAGCGGCACGCCCGCGGCGAACATGGTCGACAGCGTGCGCGTCCAGCGGGCCACGCAGGATTTGTCGATGAGCGCACCGAAGACGGGCATCTTGAGCAGGAAGCGGTCCATGACCTGCTGCATGCGCTCGCTGCGCTTCCACGCCTGCATGAAGAAATAAAAGCCCCCGCCGATGACCCCGAATATCAGCCACCAATAGGCGACAAAGAACTCGCTGATGGCCATCACCAGCAGGGTCGGGCCCGGCAGGTCGGCGCCGAAGGAGGTGAACACCTCCTTGAACGCCGGGATCACGAAGATCATGATCACGGTCACCACGACGAATGCGACGATGAGCACCGAGATCGGGTACATCAGGGCCGATCGGATCTTGGCCTTGATGGCCTCGGTCTTCTCCATGTAGAGGGCCAGGCGATCGAGCAAGGCCTCCAGAATACCGGCGGCCTCGCCTGCCTCGACCAGGTTGCAGTACAGGCTGTCAAAGTACATGGGGTACTTGCGGAAGGCGGCATTCAGGGACGTGCCCGTTTCCACGTCGGCGCGAATGTCGTTGAGCAGCTTGGTCACACTCGGGTTGTTGTTGCCGCGGCCCACAATGTCGAATGCCTGCAGCAAAGGCACACCGGCCTTCATCATGGTGGCCATCTGGCGTGTGAACAGCGCAATATCCTTGGGCTTGATCTTCTTGCCCGCGGTCATGCGGCGCTTTTTGATCTTCGTGGGCAATACGCCCTGGCGCCGGAGCGTGGCCTTGACCTGGTTTTCTCCCGCCGCCCGGACCTCACCACGTATTATTTTTCCGCTGCGATCCTTGCCTTCCCACTCAAAGACAAAATCCTTGATGCTCCTCGATGCGATGGTCGCCATGGTGTTTTCTCTTGAATGATTATTCGTTGGTCACGGCCAGCACCTCCTCCAGGGAGGTAAGACCAATCTTGGCTTTGTACAGAGCCGCCTCGCGCAGCGAGCGCACGCCCTCCAGGCGGGCCTGAGCTGCAATGTCCATGGCGCTGCCGTCGCGCAGGATGATGCGCTGAATTTCCTCGGATATCGGCATGACCTGGTATATGCCCACCCGCCCCTTGTATCCGTTGTTGCAGGCGGAGCAACCCACAGCACGATAGGTCACCCAGGAACCGTCAATTTCCTCTTCCCTGTATCCAGCTTCGATCAGGGAGGCATGCGGAATGTCCGCCGGTTCCTTGCACTGTGGACACAGGCGCCGTGCGAGGCGCTGCGCGGTGATCAGGATGACGCTCGATGCGATATTGAAGGGCGCAATGCCCATGTTGCGCATGCGCGTGAGCGTCGTGGGCGCGTCATTGGTGTGCAGCGTGGAGAGCACCAGGTGGCCCGTCTGGGCTGCCTTGATGGAAATGTCCGCGGTCTCCAGGTCCCGGATTTCACCCACCATGATGATGTCGGGATCCTGACGCAGAAACGCCTTCAGCGCTGCGGCGAAAGTCAGGCCCGCCTTCTCGTTGACGTTGACCTGATTCACACCCGGCAGGTTGATTTCCGATGGGTCTTCGGCCGTGGCGATATTCACGCCCGGCTTGTTGAGCAGGTTCAGGCAGGTGTACAGCGAAACCGTCTTGCCGGAACCCGTGGGGCCGGTCACCAGAATCATGCCGTACGGCCGGTTGATGGCGTTCAGCAGACGCTCTTTCTCTTCCGGCTCATAGCCAAGAGCGTCAATACCGAGTTTTGCGCTGCTCGGATCCAGAATGCGGATCACGATCTTTTCACCGAACAGAGTGGGAAGTGTGCTCACCCGAAAATCGATGACGCGGTCCGGGCCGACCTTGAGCTTCATGCGCCCATCCTGAGGTACGCGCTTCTCGGAAATGTCCAGGCGTGAAATCACCTTGATTCGTGAGGCCAGCTTTTCCTTGATGGCAATGGGTGGGGACGCGATCTCGCGCAATTCGCCATCGATGCGAAAGCGCACCCGGTAGCTGTGCTCGTAGGGTTCGAAATGCAGGTCGGACGCACGCATGTTGAACGCATCCAGCAGCATCTTGTGCAGGAAGCGGACGACCGGTGCGTCTTCGACCTCTGCCGGAGCCGTGTCGTTGCTGTCCTCCGGCGCGTCCTCGACTGAGATGTCGCCAAACTCGAAATCTCCGCCTCCGACAATGCCTTCCAGCGTCTCGCTGCTGGTCTTTGCCGTCGCTTCGACCAGTTGGATCAGCTTGTCATATTCGGCGATGACCCAGTCCACCCCCATCTGCGTGGTGAACTTGATCTTCTCGGCGGCCTCCTGATGCGTGGGATCTGCCGTGGCAACGATGAGACGATTGTTGCGCTTGCTCAGCACCACCACGCGGTAGGCCTGACACAGCTTCGGGTCGAGAAGGTCGTGCGGCAGGCGCGAGCGGTCCAGCGCATCCAGGTCAAGCAGGGGGGCGCCAAAGATGGAAGAAACGGTGTGGGCCAGATCGCTGGACGTGACGGCGCTGGCTCCTATCAACTCCGCAATGAAATTCGAGCGGCCCGACAGGGACTTCTTGTAAATTTCTTCTGCGGTCTTCTGGTTCAACTTGCCGACAGACATCAATGCCCGTGCCAGACCGGGTAAGACGACAGGCTGCTCGGCCTTTGGCGTGCTATCAGCGGCGACCATGTAACTAATAGATTCTTGTGGCAATAAACGAAACGATCCTATCATCGCCGATCGCCATGGACATGTACAGGCCTGCGGCACAACCCGTTGCGTGAATGACAGTGAGCAGATGCTTTCTGGCTTGGGTGTGGAAGGCGGCCGCGAACAGGTCCGTCCCTGGAGCCAACTGTGTGGGCGTGTTCAGATCACGGGCGATCCCGGAATCGATTGCGGCGCCCTTGAATCTCTGCCGTTTGGCACAGAACCGCCAGAAAACAAAACAGCCGCGTCGTGGCGGCTGTTCTAAGTGTTTGATTTACAAGATATTTCTGGTCGGGGTGAGAGGATTCGAACCTCCGGCCTCTACGTCCCGAACGGGGTATCCCTTGCCTAAAACGCTGTTCCGTGGATTGGAGCGCTATTGTAAATCAATGACTTACGCTTGTCTTCGCGAAGCTGCGTGAAGCTAAACGCAGTGGCAAACCTGCCCGATTGCCACTGATCTGCCACTGATTTGCCACTGGAAATCGGCCACCTGGTGTGCTTCCTGTAGAGCGCTCTGCGACTGGCTGCGCGCATTTTCGCGTGTTTTGCCTATACACAAGACCTCAACTACATGGGTTCTGTGATGACCACCCCTTCCGCCTTCACCCCGCTTACCAAGCAGGCCGTTGCCGACTCGCTGGGTATCTCCATCCGCTCAGTGGAGAACTGGATAAACGACGGCACCTTGCCTGCGCCTGTCAAGCTGGGCAACCGGGTCTACTGGCACCCGGACGTGTACTTTGGCTGGCTGTCGCGCCGGCTGCAAGAAGCGCCGGTCGCGGAGTCTGAGCCGGTACCGTCCGAATTGCCCTTGGTGCCCACGCCCGCGCCATCCCGCCGTGAGGCCTCCTGCTCGGACAAAGCCGCCTCGCGTCTGCGCGCCAGTACCGAACGCAGGCTTGCCCGGCTCCAAGGGACGAACTGACGCGCTCACCACCCTTCGCCGCACCCTGACGGCGGCCAGTACGGTTCCGGGGCTGGTGGCTGCCAAGCCGGCGGGTGGATGTCTTGCCCGTAGGGGCTGCCGCCCACGTCGATGTACGTGTCCTCGATGAGCGGCAGGCCGGTCGCCGGGTTGATGTCGGGACCGTCGATGTCGAGTTCGTTGTTCATTTGCTGTTCCTCCATGGTTGGCGCATGCCCGCCCGGATCGGGCGGGCATGTGGCGCTCAGTCTTCGTCCGGGTTCATGATGGTGATGTCGTGTTCGGTTTCATCGCCGGGGCCGATGTGCAGGTGTAACGTCACGAGTCGGAGGGCGCAGTTCTCGCGCCACGGGGCACGGCATGAACTTGGAAGGGCACCCGGCAACCACCATTGACCCGCTTTACCATTCAGTTCGGAGACCACATCTCCATCAACTGAAGTCCGTACCGTTTACACAAATTTTCGGACACGCCCAGATTAAGCCGCGGACCCGCCGTAGGCGGAGCCGTCGGCTTGAAGCGCTAGTTAGCATGGTGCTTAGAGCCAGCCAAGCCACTTGACGATACCTGCCCCGGCAACAGTGGAAATGATGCCTCCGATCCATGCCATTACCTTCATGGAGGGTTCCCACTGGCCAGCCTTGAAGCCTGGGTGGCCCGGCGGTCTCAACTCCGAAGTGCAACACCCGCACCCGGGGTAATGTACGCAAATGGGATCGACATACAGGCACTTGCAACCTGAAGAGAGAATGACGCTGGCATCGCTCCACCAGCAAGGCTGGAGCCTGCGGGCCATTGGCAAGCTGCAAGGGCGCAGCCCCAGCACCATCAGCCGCGAGCTGCGGCGCAATGCCTGCGAAGGCAGCTACGCCAGCGCAGTGGCCCAACGCCTGTGCACGCAGCGACGCATTGACTCCCGCCCCTTGCCCAAACTGCATGGCGATGGTTGTCTGTGGTACCTGGTGAGCACCATGCTCAGCTGGTTGTGGTCGCCTCAGCAAATTGCCCGCACACTCAAGCGCATGTACCCCAACGATTCGGCCATGCACGCCAGCCACGAGAGCATCTACACCGCCATCTATGCCTACCCGCGAGGGGAGTTGCGTCGCCAGCTCATCTCGCTCTTGCGCCAGGGCAAGAGTACGCGCCGCCCCCGGTCGGCGGGCCAGGACAGGCGCGGGCAGATTCCCGACATGGTCTCTATCCATGTGCGCCCGCCCGAGGTCAATGACCGCGTGATGCCGGGCCACTGGGAGGGCGACCTGATCAAGGGAGCGGGTAACAAGTCTGCTGTGGGCGTGTTGGTGGAGCGTTCGACCCGCCTGGTACTGCTGTGCAAGATGCCCGACGCCTCGGCCGAGAGTGCGCTTGCCGCGTTTACCAACAAGCTGCGCCAGATCGCCGAGCCCATGCGCCAGACGCTCACCTACGACCAAGGCAAGGAGATGGCGCGGCACAAGGAGCTCGCGGCGGCCACGGGCATGCGCGTGTACTTCTGCGATCCGCACAGCCCTTGGCAGAAGGGCAGCTGCGAAAACACCAATGGCCTGCTGCGCCAGATGCTGCCCAAGGGCACAGACTTGAGCGTGCACGACCAGGATGCGCTGGACTCCATGGCCGACTTGATGAACAACCGGCCCAGGCAGACGCTGGGCTGGGACTCGCCCTATCAAGCGTTCCAGAAATTCATGGCCGCCATCAACGAGAAAAACGCAGCTACCATTCATTGAATATCAACCAGTGGTGTTGCACTTCGGAGTTGAGACCGCCCCCTTAATAAAGTCGTGGGTAACGTCTACACCTGCCTCTGCTATGTCTTGCGGCTTATAGCCCCCGCCTACGCTCAAAAAAAATACGCCGGAGCCTAGCTCGTTGAGGCGGTCAATGCTTTCCCTGACTTTTCGGTTAAGTTCATCTCGTTCGACCGCATCCGGACGCTCTGTTCTGACAATATGAACCGAGCGCAAATCGTTTGGCGAAATCAGATCGTTACCCGAGAAAAAGGAAGTGCCCTTCTCGTACGGTTTGATGAAGCGCTCACTCAGTGCATTGGCATCAAGATCCACGAACAGCACGCGGAGCTTGCTATCCGAACCTACCTTGGCGATGACGTGATGGTGGCTCATGCCTTGAGTGTTAGCGCCTGAATTAAGCCGCGCCGCGAAGCGGCGTGGGCTTGGATGAAATGTTAGAGCACACGGTTGTAGCCACAATGGGAAAGCTGCAGTACACGGAGCAGAGGGTGATTTTCCGAGATGGCGCTACGGCAAGCAATGCCACACGCGATAACCTTTGAGCGGACTTCTGCAACAAACTCATCAATAGAAATAATTTCGCCACCTGCAATGGTGTCTCTACCTTTTGGGTGAGAGGGAAATACAGCAATTTGCCGCAATGGAGTATCGGGTGGCAACCATGAGAAAACCTCACAGAAAATGAGTTTGCGGGCTGCCTCGAATTTTTTTGCGTACCTTGCTTCGCGTGTATCCCAAGTATGAGCATCAACTGACGGCTCGTAATGAACAAGGTCGCCTGTGTGCGGGTTGTAGCCAATGACATCAAGCTCCATTTCCCAGCCGCCATGTTTTAGTCGCCCGACCTTAGTATTTCGACGCACCAAGTACCCCTGCCAGTCAAGGTATTCGACGATGAGTGCTTCAAGGTGAGACATAGTGCTCTCTAACGCCCCAGCTTGCCGGCCGACAGCACGCATCGAAGCTGCGGGATGACGGTCAGGTGCAGCGCCGTGTTGGCTATCTATTTTTGTTTACATTAACTCAAACGGAGACAAAACTCCAGTAAGAACATTATTCTTCTCAATAACCAACCATAGAGTCGACTTAGGACATGCAGTAGAGGCAGCGATCAACTCCGAAACTTGATCCGTTGGTTGTACTGTTGTTGCGGGAAGCAATTTAAGGCCAACCTTGATTGCATCTTCGATAGATCGAGCCAGAGCGTTGTCTTTATCTGTGCGATTCATGGGGTGCAGGTGACAGGCAATAGCCAGCTCCGATAGTAGTTGCCACTGGTCGTCATAAAAGACTGGGAGATGAGAGAATGAGTGAGCTAACATCAGTTGACGCGCATACGCAACTGGTTGCCATGATTCGACAAGAACTGGCGATTTCACCATATAGTCCGCGACAGTGGATTTTCCTTCTGCAGAGTTCATCAATGATTCCTCTAATCCGATACAGAGTTCGACAGCAGCAGAAGTTGCATGGCGAGCGTAGGACCCTGAATGCATTGCGTCGTTTCGAGCGTGACGAAGCGTCTCGTAGAGTGCATCAAAGCGAGTAAAAAAGCCTGGGAATTTGTCAGGCAGAGAAGTGAGCAAAGGAGAGTGTTTAGCCAGATTGCCAACATCTTTCTTATATGTCCCCAAATTCCCTTTCTTTCGGTTGAGGCGCATACCTAACGCCTCAACGGCATAGCAAATCTCATGGAAACCTTCAGCGTCAGCTAAGGCAGAGTAGCGCGCCGCGCGAAGCCTATCACGCATGGCTATTCGTTCTTCTGGCCGTAGGTTGGAGCTATGCATCGGCTTTCCCGTGATGGCTAACGAATCAAGTTCAGCGATGGGGCGCGAAGCGCTTTGTCGCTCCAACGGGGCTGTATGCGCCATTGCGGCATCTCCCTGTTTCGTCATTTGAATAGTCGTGTATGCGGCCGTTTCTCGATGCCATGATTCATCAGCCGCGTGCGTATGATCTACAGATCATTTTCTTTGGCGAATGCTTTGGAAGCCCGTGAGCTTAGTTTTTCCGAAAAATCCCTTGCGGTAAGTGAAATTGAGACGACAGGACAGTTTGGATAGCCGATTCCTGGAATTTCCTTATCATATAGCGACAATATTAGACCGGATTTTCCTTTTCTGTCTATCCAAACTGCAGCGTGCTTTTGCTCTGAATCTGGCTTGCCAAGCTGATTATCAAGAAGTAAAGATAGATTCTGAAACTGCAAACGAGGGTGTGGAAAATCTGAATCTACACACCCCCTCTTTGATAAGAGGAATCCAATCCTGGCGAGACGGCCATTCATGTCAAAATTTAGGCTCCAGCTTAGAAGGGGAAGCTTTCCGATTGTTAGATTGGTCACCGCGGTGGTGCAGGACTCTCCTGGCTCTTGTAGTGAGCAAGCAGGCGCGAATATTCCACCCGTATCGGTTTCTTGCTTTTCTAGAATTGCCAGAGCATCTTTCTTCGAAAGTCCAATCGTTAATTCCTTCAGTCCATTACTTAAGTCAGCTGCCGGGGCGATTGATGGCGCTTCCAATAGCAGCAGAGTTGCCGCACAAAGCGCTGCATACTTGTTCCATTTCTTCATGAGTCACTAACTTCCACCATTGATATATGGAAATCAGCAAAGCCCGCAGTTACCAAACATTCTTGGTGCCTGGCGTCTCGCCAATTCCCCAGGGGTTCAATCGCTTTGCTGCGGATTACTTAGCTGCAGCCATTTGCTCTTGCTGACAAGCGTACTTTGCACTGCCAACAGCAGCCAAACTGGAATTTGACGACGCAGATCCTAACGGATGCAGTCGCACAACGCAGTACATTCTGTCGCATTTCGATTGGCGCCAGTCTCACCGTCCGCTCACCCAAACCTAAGATTTTGCGGATGACGCAAGGCGCCGCAGCCCTTGCGCTACCTGCCCCTCCCGCTTGCGCTGATGGTCGCTCGCGCGCATGGTCCCCCGCTGTGCACACCGCACCCGGCACACGCGGCTCTGCAGGCTCCCAATCCCAATGCGCCTTGCTGCAAACAGGGCGCCCCGTCCCAGGCGGCGCATGGCCGATGCATGGCCCGTGCATCAGAGACGGTCGAGCGATCGCCGCAGTTCCTCCTGCCGCGCAGATTCCACGCGCATCTGCTCGAGCTTCTCCTCCGCCTGCGCGATGTCTTCGTCGAGTTGCATGAGCTCCTCCTGTGCTTCGCGGAGAGTGCCCCGGGTCTGGGCCAAGGCCTCCTCAGCCAGCTCACGCCGCAGCTCGGCCTGCACGGCCCGCTCCTCGGCCTCTTGCGCCCGCTGCTGCGCCGTCTCCACCAGTGTCCGGGCCTCCTCTTGGCGAGCCCGCGCAGGCTCGAGCAGCCGCAGCCGGCCCCAGCGCATGGCCACAGAGGTGCATACCAGCAGGCCGACAGGGACGAGCAGCTTGGCCAGCACCGCCGCCCAGAACGTCAGCGACCTATCGACACCGATGCCGTCGGCGATCGCCTTGCGCCCCGGCCCGGCCACCGACGACGGGCACAGGGGCAGTATGAAGTCGCACGCCGCGGCAATGGTGGCCTGCCCGGACTGGTATGCGAGCTCGGCGGCTCGCGTGCCTTGCTGCTCCTCGAGCATCCGCACCAGTTGCTCATTCTTGGCGATGCATCGCGTCGTCAGTTGCCGCTGGTGCTCTGCATCTCGGACGAGTGACGCCACATAGCGCTCGTCACTGCAGCCGCCGAGCATCAGGGCGCCCAGCAGGGCCAGGCTCAGGATTCGCTGACGAGCTTGCATGTCACCCTCCTGTGCATTCCCTCGGGGACCGTGGTGGTTGCCCGTTGCACCCATTTGTCGGCCGCGGCAATGCGCTCCCAGAAGACCAATGGGGCACCCGGCGCGAACGCCTTGCGGTAGCGCTCAAGCAGCGCCGGCGAGTCGCTGAGGATGAGGACATGGTCGAACTTGCCGCTTCGGATGCCGTGGATGCAGCCGCCGATGAACTGGTCAAAGGAGCGCTTCCACTTGGCAGACAACTCGACCTCGACGGCGACCTGGGTGCCATTGGCGTAATGCCACAGGACGTCGGGAACCTTCTCGTCGGGGGCGCAGTGCCGGCGCAGTTCCCGCTCGGTCTCAAAATCGATGATGTCGCCCGCGGCGCGCGCGCGCCGTTTTCTCCTGGGCGATCACGTCGTGGCGCAGGAGGTTCTGATTGACCTTGTAGGGATTGACCGTGTAGGGGTAGAGCTCGTCCTCACAGGAGAGCATGCGCTCGACCTGCTCGACCCCCAGGGGCGTGAGCGTGAGAAACCCCCTGGGCACGCCCCGGGCGCAGCCGCCCGACTCCGAGCCAGTGAGGGTCAGCAGGCCTTGCTTGACGAGCCTGTGGGCGATGCCGCCGCGCTCGGTGCCGGCCACCTGCGTGAGCACCGAGGCGCTGGACCAGCCCCAGCGATAGACCCAGCGCAGCAGGGCTTCCTGGCGCTCGGCGCCGATTTGCCGGGGCGACTTGCCCCCTTGTTGGACTGCGGCGCGCCAACCCGCGTGCAGGCGCTCAATCTGTTGATTGGATTGATTGGACATAGATAAAGGGGTTCTCCCGTGCGTTGCAGGGCCGAGGGAATCCCGGCCCATATCCACGTATAGCTACGGAACGCAAATACCTTGCGCACTTTTGTGCGGCCCCGGTGGCGTGGGCCGCGGGAGGCGCGCTCCCTCCGGGATGTGACGGGGTGCTGAAGGGGAGGGCAAAGAGGGGGCACATGGGGAGGCACAAGGGGGCTGCGCTTGGCACGCCACGGGGGGCGAGGAGGCACCGATGGCGCTTGGTGGCCATGGCCGGGGGGCTGCGGCATGGGCCTGCGGGGGAGGGGGGCAGGGGGCCCGGGGGCCGCCTGAATGGAGGGCGGGTGAGCGCCTGCCTGCGCGGCCTGGTCCGCCACGCCCATGGCCGGGGAGGGTGCCGAGGCGCGCCTTTGCCGTCGGCGAGGTCTCCGACCCTGGCGCTCGATTTGCGCAGCGTCTATTGCATGTCCTTTCGTCGCCCCGGGTGCTGAAAGCACCTACGAAATGGCATGCCATAGGCGCGGGGCGCGCACCGCCGCCGTGGCGGCGGCACCGGCCGCCATGGCGGCCCCACGCCCTGGGTCGTCTTGCTATGCTGTGCATAGCAATGACTCCTTGCCGGGCATGGCTTACGGCCGCACTTCGTGTCGGCCTGCAGCGGGGGCTGGGTCGCTCGGCTGCGCCGTGCTCCTTGCCGCCCCCTCGCGGGGGGTGCCGCTCATCGCGGCCACCCGGCTTCCGTGCGTGCTCAGACGGTCCTTGCGGCCCGTCTTCGGCCTGACGGCTCGCTACGCGACACTTCGTAAGCCGGGTGGCCGCGCTTCGCTTGGCACCCCCGGGGCTTCGCCCCCCACAGAGCTTTTCCGCCGCAGTCGGCCTGACGGCCTCCGCATCGCGGCGGAAAACTCTGCGGCTCCCCCCACCAGGCTGCCGCCTGGACCGGGGCTACGGCTGACGCCTGCGCCCCCACTGGCGCGGCTCCGGCCGACCTGATGCCTGCGGCATCTGGCTCGTCGTCCGGCCCGCGCCAGCGGCGCCCCCCGCCGATGCTCCTGCGTGGATGCTTCTCCAGCGGCTGTCCGAGCTTGCCAGGGCGCCTGGTCAGGCGCCAGCGCGGATGCTCATGGCTTGCCACAGGTGTCTTGAGGCGCGACAGGGCGAGTGCAGGTCGATCTGAGCGGCACAAGACGATGCGGCAGCATCGTCCCTGGTTGCCCTTGGCTCAGACCGAATTGGGTTGTTCAGCTTGGGCACGAAAAAGCGCCACGATCAAGCGGACGTTCTCCAATGACCACGTCTGACCGGAGTTGTTGCGAAACTTTCTGTATGTCTCATTTTGTTCGCGGGCGAAAGAAGTAGGACATGGAGGACGGCTGGTGAGGGAGCCTTGGTTCCTGGATTGAGCCGGTCAGGCTGGTCATACTGAAGAACAGCCGTACTAGACGGCTGTTCTCGTGACCGAAGCCGGGGCCTTGCTGGTCAGGGCAACTTGACGTTGCAGAGGCGCAGGCGCCCGTCCTTCGTCACCGGCCTGGCTTCGAACACTTCGCCGATGGAGTCGGGCAAGCGCTTCCAAAACTTCGGCGACGACAGTGGCATCATGCCGTTCTCCCGGCACCATGAGACATAGACCATGTACACCTTGGACTTCGACGTGTCTGGAATCAGCGTGCGTTCGATTCCAGCATCTTCGACCCAGGCATGAACGGAGTTGGTCTCTGTGCGGGCGGCCTGCTTGGCGGTCAGCATCGCTGGCGGCGGAGAGGCGTCGAATCGACCCCGTGCCAGCAGACGTTGAAGTCCCTCCAGCGCCCAGTTCAGCACGCCGGTCAACTCGTGCTTGATGATGTAGGCGGCCAAGAGCGGGTCGCGCTCGGAGGCCGGAATCTCGACCGTGAACGGCACAATGTCAAAGCGTCGCCAGAAGCCGTTGGACTGGTCCCGGATGACCGGGATGTGGTTGGCCAAGATGAGCCACTTGCCGAAGACGCGCGTCGTGATGGCCGGAAGGTACTTTCGGTCGATGGGGACAGACTCAGCGGCAATCATGGTCTTGATGGTCTGCTCGCACCAATCTTGCGGCGGGGCTTCGTCGCAATAGATGAGCGACGCGCCCAGCACGATGGCGGCGTGGAAGCCATCCAGCTTGCTCGGTGACGCTGCCGCTATCCGCTCATGAAGGGCCTGCACGATGTTGGCGAGGGTGCCTTTGCCGTTCGCGCCCGAGCCAAGCCAGATCTGGGCGAGCTGGAAGCGCGCATCGGGCAGCAGCGTGTAGCCGATGTACTCCTGAACCCGGTTGCGGACGGCCGGGTCCGGAAGGATTCGGTTCAGCAGCCTCTCGAACGCTTCCGGGCGCGGGGCGGCGGGGTTGTAGTCGCAGCAAAGGGCATGACGCAGCCCGAGCGCTTTGTCATGGGGGCGCAGCACCGGCGAGCCGTCGAGGTGCAGATAGCCGTTCTGCACAGGGATGACGGCCGCGTATGTCGGCTCCGGAAGGGGTTTCAACCAGAGAAGCGCCGTTTGGTGTGCGCTCTTGGCGTTGGCAGCGTTGACAACGCCGTGATTACCGTCGGCAATCCACCGAAGCGCCATGCGCATGGCGGTCTCGTCGTCAATCATGCGCCAGTGCGTGCCGGTCCACTCGTGAAGAAACTGGTTGGCGGACGCGTAGTTGCCCGACCTCTCCAGCATCAGTGCATAGTCGATGGGCTCGAAGGGAGGACGGCGGCTCATGCGTTGCCCCCTTCCCGCGTAGCCGTGGCAGGGATGGCTGCGCGTTCTTCCTTGTGGTGCTCCATCCATTGATGGACATCCGACAGCTTGAAGCGTGCGCGTCGACCAAGGACGATGGCAGGAGGCAGGTCGTTGCCGGCTGCGCGGCGGTTGTGGATGGTTTGTGGTGCGAGAGCGATGTGGGCGCTCAGTTCGCGGGACGTCAGAAGACGTATCATGGGAAACTCCAAAGATACGCAGTCACATGACTGCCTAACGTATAGCGCGAACATCACTGCATGAACGGCGTTTTGCCGTCTTTTTTTTCACACCGCCTTGTAGGGCGCGCGTTCCCAGGTCAGTCGCACCGATGGCAACTGGATGCTGAGAGGTTGTAGCAAGGGCTGCAGCGGCGTTGACTGCGTCGCATTGCACAGGTCGCCCATCGTGACCGCCGCGCCCTTCTTCAGGCGACGCACACCATGGTGGGCCGCAACCTGGTCCGAGTCGGCGAAGGCCGCATCCAAGCGTTTCGCCAAGCTCTGGGCGCAAAGGTGCGCATACCGCAGCAGCATGCGTGTGTCGCGGTGGCCACTGAAGGCTTGCAGGTCAACCAGCGTGAAACCACCCGGTGTGTTGCTGGCGGCTTCTGCGACGCGGGAAATGGCTTCGTGGCGTAGATCGTGGATGCGCAACTCGTCATCGCCGGTCAGGTTTGCTGCTGCGCAAATGCGCACCCACGCCTTCCGCAGTCCGTCAATGGTGACGGGGAACACATGGTCGGATATGCGTGGGAGGGCGCGGAGCATGTGGACGAGGTCTTCGCGGATAGGCAGCTTGCGCGCACGCCCGTTCTTCGTTTCGGGCAGTAGGGCGGTCTGCCTGTCCAAGTCTAGTCGTGACCAGGTTAGATTCAGCGCCTCGCTGCGGCGGGCGCCTGTCATCAGCAGAAACTGAATGAGCGTTTCCAGAAGAGCGACGTGCGTGTACGTTTGCTCGGCCTCGTGCTGATACTGCTCTCGCGCTGCCTTGACAATCTTCTTGCGCCGGTAGACGGTGGAAGCCTCGTTGGCGTCCGACCGCTCTTCCTGCATCAACTGTTCAAGTCGGCGTTCAATGGACTTTGTCTGGTCTTCGGCGCGTACGGCCGCCAGAAGTCGCGCCTCCTCATCGCCCTTAAGGCGCCGGTCCCGTTCGTTGTAATACGTAGGGCGTCGGACGCCGTCCATCGGGCTTTTGACGCAAGGAACCCGCCACATGTCGATGGCGGCATTGCAGGCGGCGGCGAAGATGTCGATCTCTCTGTCCACCGTCGAGGCTGCGACGACCTGAAGCCGCTCGTCGATGTAGTCCCTGAAGTCTTCCGGCACGACATCCGCGAAAGGCTTGCGCACAAACCGGCTGGCATCCGAAGGCTCGCTCATCCGCGCACCGGTCGGCTTGCGCATTTGCTTGCCTTTCAGCGTGGCGTGCGGGTTCGGGTGCGCGGCGAGAATGGCGCCCATGTCTTCGCGCGGCAGTCCTGCGTCTTGCAGGATGGCATTGATTTTGTAGCCCTCGACCTCGAAGCTCTTGTGTCGGGGGGCTTCCTCGCGTAGGTAGCGAATCAGGATGTCTGCGAACGAAGTCCGACGAGCAAGGCCGTAGTCGATGAGGATGCCACGACGACGCTCGCTTTCAATGCGCTGCTTGATGTCGATGGCCTCTTCTTCGCTGGAGGCGAAGAGGCAGAGGTCCGGGTAGCCAACCTGACGCGCACGGATGGCGTAGTGGTTGTTGAGGCTCGCGAGCTTAGGCTTGAAGCCTTGTGCCTTCAGTTGCTCGACGTAGACCTTTATGGCCTTGGCTGCGCTGTACTCGAAGGACTTGGTGAGGTCGGCGCGGTTCTTGACCGTGACTTGAATCTTGGAGCGGTTCTCGATGGATGCCATGTCGGTGTTCCGTGGTTGTGGAACAGGCGTATAGGCATTTCGACGAGGGATGACTGCGCTGTGACAGTGCGAAGTGGCAAAAATTGCCACTGATTTGCCACTGCTGCCATCCGGTTGGCAAATCAAGAATCAAATAAGTCCTTGATTTGCAACGGAATTCCTGGTCGGGGTGAGAGGATTCGAACCTCCGGCCTCTACGTCCCGAACGTAGCGCTCTACCAGGCTAAGCTACACCCCGATGTTTCTCTGACCGGCCGAAAGCTTAGGTTCGGCGTTCGAGAAGCTGAGCCGCCAATTGTAGCAAACCTTTTGAGTAAGAATTGATCGGAAGCTTCGCGGCGGCGTCCATTGCCAGCTGAGCTTGCGTGGCGGCCGCTTCCCGGGTGGCGGTGAGTGCGCCGGTTTCCCGAATGATGGCGACGACGCGCGCAAGCTCGTTGGTGGAGCCGGTCTCGATCACGCTGCGCAAAAACTGGCGTTGCTCCGGGGTGCCGCGCTGCATGGCGACTATGAGGGGCAGGGTGACCTTGCCTTCGCGCAGATCGTCGCCCAGGTTCTTGCCCATTTCCTGTGCGTCACCGTCGTAGTCAAGTACATCGTCGATGACCTGGAATGCGGTGCCCAGAGCCTGGCCATACTCCGCACATGCCTGTTCCAGTTCTGCCGGGCTGTCGGCCAGAATGGCGGCGAGTCGGGCGCTGGCCTCGAACAGCTTGGCCGTCTTGGAGCGTATGACGTCCAGATAACCGGCCTCGTCCAGGGATGCGTCATGGGTGTTCATGAGCTGCTGGACTTCTCCTTCGGCGATGATGTTGGTGGCGTCTGCGAGTACCTGCATCACGCGCAGGCTGTTGGTCGACACCATCATCTGAAAGGCGCGCGAGTACAGAAAGTCGCCCACCAGCACGCTGGCCGGGTTGCCAAAGCTCTCGTTGGCCGTCGGGCGTCCACGGCGCAGGGTGGAGTCGTCGACCACGTCGTCGTGCAGCAGGGTGGCGGTGTGAATGAACTCCACCACGGCTGCCAGATTGAAACGCTGCGCGCCCTGATAGCCCAGGGCGCCACTGACCAGCAGCAACAGTGCCGGACGCAGCCGCTTGCCGCCGGCAGAAATGATGTAGCGGGCGACATCACCAACGAGTGGAACCGAGGATTGAAGGCGTGATGCGATGACCTTGTCCACCTCCCGCATGTCGTCGGCAATCAGGGCGAGGGTGGCGGCGGTGCTGGGGGAGTTGGCGGCCAAGGTGGTTGTTGCTTGGAAAGGTAAAACAGTAATTATAGGAAGCGGCCCGTCCGCTCCTGACCTGCGCTGGCAGGGTAACGCGCGGCTGGTGCTTTGATGCGTGACGTAGTACAATCCGCAGTTCTGTGGAAATTCGTCTACAGAAATTCAACTCAGATGAGGTTTACATGTACGCGGTCATAAAAACCGGTGGCAAGCAGTATCGCGTTGCCGCTGGCGAAAAAATCAAGGTAGAACAGATTGCTGCGGAAGTGGGCCAGGAAATCGTGATCGACCAGGTTCTGGCAGTCGGCAACGGCGCTGAACTCAAGGTGGGCACGCCCCTGGTGTCCGGCGCAACGGTGAAGGCCACGGTCGTGGCTCATGGCAAGCACGACAAGGTGCGTATCTTCAAGCTGCGTCGTCGCAAGCACTACGCGAAGCACCAGGGTCATCGCCAGCAGTTCACCGAGCTGCAGATCCAGGCGATTGCCGCTTGAACAGCTAAGGAGCTTTAGTCATGGCACAGAAAAAAGGCGGCGGCTCTACGCGAAACGGGCGTGATTCCAAGCCCAAGATGCTCGGCGTGAAGGCTTACGGTGGTGAGCTGATCAGCGCGGGTTCCATCATCGTGCGCCAGCGTGGCACGCGCATCCATCCCGGCGATAACGTCGGTGTGGGCAAGGACCACACGCTGTTCGCCCTGGTGGATGGCCATGTGTCCTTCGGCACGAAGGGTGCATTGAACAAGCATACGGTCAGCGTGACGCCGGTCTGAGGCGTCCCGGATCATTGATGCAATCACAAAGCCCCGACGCGTCGGGGCTTTGTTGTTTTTTGCGCGGGGTGCGGCCGTCGTGGCCGCCTTCGCCGATGGCACCCTGGGCCAGTCCGGCAGCGTGGGTGCGGTTCTGTAAACTGGATACCCATGAAGTTCGTCGACGAAGCCTTTATTGACATTGCGGCTGGTGATGGCGGCAATGGCTGCGTGTCGTTCAGACACGAGAAGTACAAGGAGTTCGGTGGGCCCGATGGTGGTGATGGTGGGCGCGGCGGCCATGTGTTTGCCGTGGCGGATCCGAATCTCAACACCCTGGTGGATTTCCGTTTCTCGCGGCGCCATGAGGCCAAGCGCGGCGAGCATGGCAAGGGCTCGGACATGTTTGGTGCCGCGGGCAGCGACATCACCTTGAAGATGCCCGTGGGCACCATCATCAGTGACGCGAACACCGGCGAGCAGCTCTATGAACTGCTCACGCCCGGTGAGGTGATCACGATTGCCAAGGGCGGCGATGGTGGCTTTGGCAATTTGCGTTTCAAGAGTGCCATCAACCGCGCCCCGCGCCAGAAGACGCCCGGCTGGCCGGGCGAGCGCAAGAGCCTAAAGCTCGAGCTCAAGGTGTTGGCGGATGTAGGCCTGCTGGGCATGCCCAATGCGGGCAAGTCCACCTTCATTGCCGCGGTCTCCAATGCCAGGCCGAAGATCGCCGACTACCCATTCACCACCTTGCATCCCAATCTGGGTGTGGTGCGCGTGGGGCCCGAGCAGAGCTTCGTGGTGGCAGACATCCCTGGTCTGATCGAGGGTGCATCCGAGGGCGCGGGCCTGGGGCATCAGTTCCTGCGCCATCTGCAGCGCACGCGGCTGCTGCTGCATGTCGTGGACATGGCGCCCTTCGATGACGCGGTGGATCCGGTGGCGCAGGCCAAGGCGATTGTGGCCGAGCTCAAGAAGTACGATGCAGAGCTCCATGACAAGCCGCGCTGGCTCGTGCTCAACAAGCTGGACATGGTGCCGGCCGAGGAGCGCGCAGCGCGCGTCAAGGATTTTGTCAAGCGCTTCAAGTGGAAGGGGCCGGTGTTCGAGATCTCCGCCCTGACCCGGGAGGGCTGCGAAACCCTGGTGCGTGCCATCTACCAGCATGTGCATGCGCAGCAGCAGTCCCAGGATGCGCAGCAGGAGGTGGATCCTCGTTTTGCGCGGCCCGATGCGCAGGCCTGATCTGCAGGCTTGCGTACCGCAAAAATAATAGCTTCAGCCGCTTGCTAGACAAGTGCGGAAGCACATTTTCGAGATTACATGGTTTCCAGTGTCTTGCGCGACGCGCGTCGCATCGTGGTCAAAGTCGGCTCCAGTCTCGTCACCAACGAGGGACGTGGTCTGGATGAGGTCGCCATCGGTGAGTGGGCGCGGCAGCTTGCGGCCCTGGTTCGTGGTGAGGGCGGTGTGCCGCGCGAGGTCATCATGGTCTCGAGTGGTGCGGTGGCCGAGGGCATGAAGCGCCTGGGCTGGGCCAGGCGGCCGGGTGAGCTCCATGAGCTGCAGGCTGCTGCCGCCGTCGGGCAGATGGGCCTGGCGCAGATGTACGAGACCAAGCTGCGCGAGCAGTCCATGGGCAGCGCACAGGTGCTGCTGACCCATGCCGATCTGGCCGACCGCGAACGCTATCTCAACGCACGCTCTACCCTGCTCACCCTGCTGGAACTGGGCGTTGTGCCGGTGATCAACGAGAACGACACCGTGGTCACGGACGAGATCAAGTTCGGGGACAACGACACCCTGGGCGCGCTGGTGGCGAACCTCGTGGAGGCCGACGCCCTCATCATCCTGACCGACCAGAGGGGGCTGTATACCGCCGACCCGCGCAAAGACCCCGGGGCCGAGTTCGTGCACGAGGCCAAGGCGGGCGATCCGGCGCTCGAACGCATGGCGGGCGGCGCCGGGTCCGGCATAGGCAAGGGCGGCATGCTCACCAAGATCATCGCCGCCAAGCGGGCCGCGGGATCGGGTGCGTCCACCGTGATTGCCTGGGGGCGCGAGCCCGACGTGCTGCTGCGCCTGGTCCAGGGCGAGTCCATCGGCACGCTGCTGGTCGCGCAGACGCAGAAGCAGCAGGCGCGCAAGCAGTGGATGATGGATCACCTGCAGCTGCGTGGCTCCGTGACCGTGGATGCGGGCGCCGCCGTCAAGCTGTGCGATGAGGGCAAGAGCCTGTTGCCCATCGGCATGGTGGCGGTGGAGGGTGACTTTGTGCGCGGCGACGTGATTGCCGTGCGCGATGCGGGCGGCACGGAGATTGCCCGTGGGCTGGCCAACTACGCCAGTGCCGAGGCGCGCCTGCTCTGCCGCAAGCCGTCGTCGGAATTCGAGCGCCTGCTTGGCTATGCGGCCGAGCCCGAGATGGTGCACCGGGACAACATGGTGCTGTCCCTGCGCTGATCGGTCGGTCGAGCAAACCTTGCGGCGCAGGGGGCGCAGGGGTGGTCTGGGCTACTTGTGTTCGGGCTGGCCGGATGCGTTCGTCAGCGGTGCCGGCGCGCTGTTTTGCGGATCGGGGTCGAAGCTGGCGCCGGGCGGCAACTCCATGCCCGGTTTGATCAGCAGCGAGCCCGCACGATGTGCTGCGGGTTGATTGCCCTGGGCCTCGCCCCGCGCGCGCATGCCGCTGCGCAGATAGCGGTTGCGCTGGTCGTGGCGCGGCAGAAAGCGTGCCAGCTCGGTCAGCGCCATTTCATAGACGCCGCGCTTGAATTCGACCACCACGTCCAGCGGCACCCAGTAGTCGTTCCAGCGCCAGGCGTCGAACTCCGGGTGGTTGGTGGCACGCAGGTTCAGATCCCAGTCGTGGCCCAGCAGTTGCAGCAGGAACCAGATCTGTTTCTGGCCCCGGTAATGGCCGCGCGCGTCGCGGCGGATGTACCGGTCTGGCACCTCGTAGCGCAACCAGTCCCGGGTGCGGGCGATCACACGTACCTGGCTGGGCTGCAGTCCTACCTCTTCGTGCAGTTCGCGGAACATGGCCTGCTCCGGGTTTTCTCCGCGGTCGATGCCGCCCTGAGGGAACTGCCAGCTGTGGGTGCGAATGCGCTTGCCCCAGAATACCTGGTTCTTCTGGTTGAGCAGGATGATGCCGACGTTTGGGCGGAAGCCGTCCCGGTCGAGCATAATCTAACCCCAATTCTTTATAACTGTGGTCATTATGCACGCTGCCCAGCACGCGGCAAGCGAAGCCCCCGCAGTTGCCGAGTGCGTTCGATGAAAGCTTCCCAATTCTTCATTTCCACCCTGAAAGAGGCCCCGGCCGACGCCGAGGTCGTCAGCCACAAACTCATGACCCGCGCGGGTCTCATCAAGAAGCTCGGGGCCGGCATCTACAACTACATGCCCATGGGCCTGCGCGTGATCCGCAAGGTCGAAGCCATCGTGCGCGAGGAAATGAACCGCGCCGGTGCCGTGGAATGCACCATGCCCGTGGTGCAGCCCGCCGAGCTGTGGCAGGAGACGGGGCGCTTCGAGAAGATGGGCCCCGAGCTCCTGCGCATTCAGGATCGCCACGGGCGTGACTTCGTCATACAGCCCACGAGTGAGGAAGTCGTCACCGACATCGCGCGCCAGGAGCTGCGCAGCTACAAGCAGCTGCCCAAGAACCTCTACCAAATCCAGACCAAGTTCCGTGACGAGCGCCGTCCGCGATTTGGCCTGATGCGTGGGCGCGAATTCATCATGAAGGACGCCTACAGCTTCGACCGTGACCAGGCGGGCGCCAAGGCCAGCTACCAGGTCATGGCCCAGGCCTACCGGCGCATCTTCGACCGCTTTGGCCTGACCTACCGCGCCGTGGCGGCCGACTCGGGCGCCATCGGCGGCGATCTGAGTGAGGAATTTCAGGTGATTGCAGCCACGGGTGAGGACGCCATCGTCTACTGCCCGGGCAGCGACTACGCGGCCAACATGGAAAAGGCGGAGGCCCTGGCGCCCGCCGGCCCGCGTCCCGTCGCCGCCGCGGCCATGACGCGCACGCCCACGCCGGGCAAGGCCACCTGTGCCGAGGTCGCCGAGCTGCTCGGCGTGCCGCTGCAGACAACCGTCAAGTCGCTGGTGCTGGCCACCGATGAAACCAATGAGGCGGGCGCGATCATCAAGAGCCAGGTCTGGCTGCTGCTGCTGCGCGGCGACCACGACATGAACGAGATCAAGGTCTCCAAGGTGCCGGGGCTGGACAAGGGCTTTCGCTTCGCCACCGTGGCCGAGATCGAGGCGCATTTCGGCGCCAAGCCCGGTTACCTGGGCCCGATCGGCCTGCGCCAGCCGGTGAAGATCGTCGCCGACCGCGAGGTCGCCGTCATGGCCGACTGGATCTGCGGCGCCAACGAAGAGGACTTTCACATCACCGGGGTGAACTGGGGCCGCGACCTGCCCGAGCCCGACCTTGTGGCCGACCTGCGCAACGTGGTTGCCGGTGATGCATCGCCCGACGGCAAGGGGGTGTTGGCCATCGAGCGCGGCATCGAGGTGGGCCATGTGTTCTACCTGGGCACCAAGTACTCCAAGGCCATGAACGCCACCTTCCTGGGCGAGGACGGCAAGCCCGCCTTCTTCGAGATGGGCTGCTACGGCATAGGCATCACGCGCCTGCCTGCGGCTGCCATCGAGCAAAACCATGACGAGCGCGGCATCATCTGGCCCGACGCGATTGCGCCGTTCACCGTGGTGATCTGTCCCATCGGCATGGATCGCAGCGAGGCCGTGAAGGCCGAGGCCGAGCGAATTTACGAGGCGCTGCTGGCCGGCGGCGTGGACGTGATCCTCGACGACCGCGGCGAGCGCCCCGGCGCCATGTTTGCCGACTGGGAGCTGATCGGTGTGCCGCACCGCATCACCATTGGCGACAAGGGCCTGAAGGAAGGCCAGGTGGAATACCAGCATCGCCGTGACGCCGCTGCCACCAAGGTGGGCGTGGACGCCATCCTGGCCCATGTGAAGGAGCGTCTGGCCGCATGACGGCCCGCCTGCCGCGCCGTGCCTGCCTGGCTGCATTGGCCAGCGTCCCGGTCGCCTGCCTGTTGCCTGCGGCGGCCCATGCGGGCGGACAGCTCGAAGAGCCGTTGATCGATTCGGTGCGCACGGCGCTCAGTTCCGCCGTGGCCGATCTGGCGCCGCCCGAGCCGCTGTTTGCCACCACCGAGGCGCGGCTGGCCTACCTGCGCTGGCTCGGCGCGATGAGCGATCGCCTGCGCCGCAGCAAGCCGAGCTGGGAGGTGCGGCGCGATTTTTTGCAGACCGTCTGGTATGAGTCCAAGCGCGCAGGGCTGGATGTCTCCCTGGTCATGGGCCTGATCCAGGTCGAGAGCGCGTTTCGCAAGTTCGCCGTCTCCAGCGTGGGGGCGCGTGGCTACATGCAGGTCATGCCGTTTTGGAGCCGCACAATTGGCGATGGCGACCCGGGCAAGCTGTTTCACATGCAGACCAATCTGCGCTTTGGCTGCGTCATCCTGCGCCACTATCTGGATCGTGAACGGGGTGACCTGTACCTGGCGCTGGGCCGCTACAACGGCAGCCGCGGCAAGCCGGCCTATCCGAATGCCGTGTTTGCTGCGCAGCGCCGCTGGCAGCTTCAGGATGTGGCTGCTGGCGCCTGAACCATGTCGCCGTCCTGCGGCGCGTGATCGATGCGCGTGACCATGACCTGGTCGATGCGGTAGCTGTCCACGTCCAGCACCTCGAACTTGTAGCCGCCCACGCTCACGCTGTCCGTGCGGCGCGGCACGCGGCGCAGCATGACCATGAGAAAGCCCGCCAGGGTCTCGTAGTCTCCGGCATGCGGCAGCTCGTCGAGCTGCAGCACATGCAGCACATCCTCGATGGGCGCGGTGCCGTCGATGAGCCAGGAGTCGGCGTCGCGGCGCACGATCTGCTCCTCGTCGGCGGGGCCCACCAGATCGCCCATCACGGTGCTCATCACGTCATTCAGGGTGACCACGCCCACCACGCGGCTGTACTCGTTGACGATGACGGCGAAATCCTCGTGCACCTGGCGGAAATGCGCCAGCACCTCGGCCAGCGAGAGCTGGTCGGGCAGGATCAGCACCTTGCGCACCAGCGCATCGTCGGCCAGCGACATGGGCTGGTTGTTGAGCGCGCGCTGGAACAGGTCCTTGGCGTCCACATAGCCCACCACATGATCGATGTCGCCGTCGCACACGGGGTAGGTCGAGAAGGGCTCGGCCGCGATGCGCGCGCGGATCAGCTCGTCGCTGTCGTCGCGCCGGAAGAAGGCGATGCGTTCGCGCAGCGTCATGGCCGAGGTCACGCCGCGCGAGTCGAGCTCGAACACGTTGGCAATCACCTGCTGCTCGGGCGCGGCCAGCGCGCCGTCGCGCGCACCGGCCTCGGTCATGGCCAGGATGTCCTCGGGCGTGATGCGGTTGTCGCGCTGGCTCGGCAGGCCGCTCAGGCGCAGCAGCAGGTCGGCAGCACGGCTGTAGAACCATACGATGGGCTTGAACAGCCACATGCAAGTCTGCATGGGGCGCACCACGCGCAGCGCGACCGCCTCGGGGTGGGCCATGCCCAGGCGCTTGGGGCACAGGTCGGCGAACAGGATGAACAGCGAGGTGACGGCCAGGAAGGAGGCCATGAAGCCCAGGGTCTGCGCCGACTCCTCGGGCAGCCACAGCGCCAGCAGGGCGCCCAGGTAGGGGCTGAGCGCCCCCTCGCCCACGATGCCGCCGAGGATGGCGACGGCATTGAGCCCGATCTGCACCACGGTGAAGTATTCGCCGGGCTGCTCCTGCATCTGCAACACGCGCGCGGCGCGTGCATCGCCTTCGTCGGCGAGCTGGCGCAGGCGCAGCGGGCGCGATGCGGCCAGCGAGATTTCGGCCACCGAGAAAAAGGCGCTGGCGGCAATCAACAGGGCAATGAGGAGCAGGCTGTGGGTCAATGTCAGGGTCATGGGCGCACCATGACGGGCAGTTTAGCCGCTGCCTATTGCATGAAGCCGATACGCCCCTTGCCCGGGGCGGCGTGCGGCAGGTCCTGCACCTGCACGCGTTCGCGCTGCTCCAGGCGCGCATTGCCAAAGCCGGTCATGAGGGCGCGGCGCATCTCGCGCGGTGGCATGTGGGCCAGCAGGTCCAGCACATCGGGCGCGGCCTCGGGCTCGAAGTGGCGGCCCCAGTCATGCTCGCCGCGGATGCTGCGGTACAGGCGCCGGGCAATGGCGCGCGCCTGCTCGGCGTTGGGCGGCTGCACCGCAAACACGTTCATGCGGTTCAGGATGGGGTCGGGGATGGCACGCTCGTCGTTGGCCGTGGTGATCCAGATGACCTGGCTGGCGTCTATGGCCACGTCGGCAAACTCGTCCGTGAAGCTCTGGGCCGTGTCGTGTTCGAGCAGCGCGTAGAGCGCGCCCAGCGGGTCGTACTGCGCGTCGCCCGCGGCCTTGTCGATCTCGTCGACCACGATGACCGGGTTGGCGTATTCGCCCTCCACCAGGGTCTCGAACACCTTGCCCGGGCGCGCGCCCTTCCATTGCGAGGACGAGCCCGACAGCAGCCAGCCGGCGGTCATCGAGCTCATGGGCACGAGGTTCATGCCCGTGCCCAGCAGCGCCGCGAGCTGGCGCGCGAAATGTGTCTTGCCTATGCCGGGCGCGCCCAGCAGCAGCATGGGTGTGACCTCCAGCCCGTCGCTGCTGTCCTGCGCCAGCGCCACCTGGCGGCGTACGTCGTCGAGCACTTCGGTGAAGTTGGGCAGTTCCTCGTAGAGCGGCGCCATGTCGGGCACGCCCGAGGGCTTGACCTGAAAGCGCTCGGGGCCGCGCTCGAGCATGCGCTCGTACACCGTGCGCAGTTGCTCATGCTCGCGCTGTGCGGCGCCATCCTGCAGCCGCGCGAGCTTGCGCGCCACATCCGCCGGGCGGAACACGTTGCGCATCTGGGCTACCGGCAGGCTCAGCGCGGGGGCTTGCGGAACAAGGCTGCGGCTGGTCATGGCGTCCTCCCCTGGGCAATGGCTGATTCATTCAATCACAGCGGGGGACGGCCGGTTGTCGGAAAAACCCCGTAACGCGGCCACAAAAAAGCCGCTCCGGGGAGCGGCTCCTGGGCGCGGCGTGGGGCCGTGCGCGTCAGGCCTTGTCGGCCTTGCCCAGCAGCTGCTGCAGCTCGCCCGACTCGTACATCTCCATCATGATGTCCGAGCCGCCGATGAATTCACCCTTGACGTAGAGCTGCGGAATCGTGGGCCAGTTGCTGAAGTCCTTGATGCCCTGGCGGATCTCGTCGTCCTCGAGCACGTTCACCGAGGCGATGTCCTTGGCATCGACGCCGCAGGCCTTGAGGATTTGCACGGCGCGGCCCGAGAAGCCGCACATGGGAAAGCTCGTGTTGCCCTTCATGAACAGCAGAATGTCGTTGGCCTTGACCAGTTGTTCTATGCGTTGCTTGACGTCGCTCATCGAATACTCCTGAAGTGGGGGCGGCCTGGCAGGCCGGTCAACCCATGATTATTTCATTGTGGGCGATAGCCCTACTGGTGGCCTGCCGGCAGCGACCCGCCGCTGCAGCGCACCATGCCGGCCAGATCGCGCCGTCCCTGCACCTGGGCAAAGCCCGCTGCGCGCAGGAGCGCCTGCACGGCCTCGGCCTGGTCCCAGCCATGCTCGAGCAGCAGCCAGCCACCGGGCGCCAGCCGCGCGGGCGCCTGGGCGACGATGGTGCGGATGTCATCGAGGCCGTCGGCGCCGCTGGCCAGGGCAGACAGAGGCTCATGGGTGAGCGCCGCCAGGTGCGGGTCCTGCGCCGGGATGTAGGGCGGGTTGCTGACGATGGCATCGAACGGCCCGGCCAGGCCGGCGAGCCAGTCGCCGCGCACGCATTGCACGGCCAGGCCGAGCCGCTGCGCGTTCGCGCGGGCCACGGCCAGGGCCTCGGCGCTTGCGTCCACGGCCAGCACCTGCGCGTCGGGGTGCTGCTGCTGCAGTGCCAGGGCGATGGCACCGCTGCCCGTGCCCAGGTCGGCCACGCGCGGGGCGGGGCAGGGGGCGAGTACCTCCAGCGCCCATTCGACCAGGGTCTCGGTGTCCGGGCGCGGGTCCAGCACGCGCGCGTCGACCTGCAGCGCCAGGCCGTAGAACTCCTTGTGGCCCGTGAGGTAGGCCACGGGCTCGCCCGCGGCGCGGCGCGCGCACAGGGCCTGCCAGCGTGCCAGGGGCTCGCCCGTCAGGGCGTCGCCGTCATGCGTGAGCAGCCAGGCGCGGTCGTGGGTGGCCCGGCCCAGCGCATGCAGCAGCAGCATCTGCGCGTCGATGCGCGCCAGGCCCGCGGCCTGGGCCTGGGCGAGCGCCTGGGCGATGGTGGTCATGGATGCTTCAATGTTGATAGCTTCTTGCGCTTGTATGGAGGGCGCTACAGGCCAAAATCATTCCAAACCAAGCTCGGCCAACAGCTCGGCCTCGCGCGCGTGCTGCAGGGCCTCAAGCACGTCGCCGAGCTCGCCCTCCATCACGGCCAGCAGCTTGTAGAGCGTGAGGTTGATGCGGTGGTCGGTCAGCCGCCCCTGCGGGAAGTTGTAGGTGCGGATGCGGTCGCTGCGGTCGCCTGAGCCGATCAGGCCCTTGCGCAGCGCGGCCTCCTTGGCGGCGCGCTCGCTGCGCTCCTTTTCCTGGATGCGCGCCTGCAGCACGGCCAGGGCCTTGGCCTTGTTGCTGTGCTGGCTGCGCCCGTCCTGGCATTCGGCGACGATACCCGTGGGGATGTGCACCACGCGCACGGCCGAGTCGGTCTTGTTGATGTGCTGGCCGCCGGCGCCGCTGGCGCGGAAGGTGTCTATGCGCAGGTCGGCGGGGTTGAGCGTGATGGCGGCCTGCTCATCGGGCTCGGGCATCACGGCCACAGTGCAGGCGCTGGTGTGGATGCGGCCCTGCGTCTCGGTGGCGGGCACGCGCTGCACGCGGTGGCCGCCCGACTCGAAGCGCAGCGCGCCGTACACGTTGTCGCCCTCGACGCGCAGCACCACCTCCTTGTAGCCGCCGAGCTCGCTCTCGTTGGCGCTCATGACCTCGACCTTCCAGCCCTGGGTGGCCGCGTAGCGCGTGTACATGCGCGCCAGGTCGCCAGCGAACAGGGCCGACTCGTCACCGCCCGTGCCGGCGCGGATTTCGAGGAAGGCGTTGCGCGCGTCGTCGGGGTCCTTGGGTAGCAGCAGGCGCTGGAGCTCGTCCTCGAGCTGCACCAGTTCGGCCTCGGCACTGGCGATTTCTTCCTGCGCCATCTCGGCCATGTCGGGGTCATCGAGCATCTCGCGGGCGCCGGCCAGGTCGGCCTCGCGTTGCTGATAGCGCGCGTAGCGGCCGGCGACCTGGGTCACCTCGGCATGCTCGCGCGAGATGCTGCGGTACTGCTGCATGTCGGCCATGATGTCTTCGCGCGAGAGCAGGAAGTCGAGTTCCTGCAGGCGCTGCGCATAGCGCTCCAACTGGCTGCGGAGAAAGGGTTTCATCAAACAAGAAAAAGAGGTTTGCTACTGATTAAGTAGCTGCTTGCGCTTGACTGGCAAGCGTTGGATGCCGATTTGGCTTGTGGTGTGACGGCGGGCGCCGCTACAGCCCGTTCTTGCTGTGGGTGCGCAGGAACAGGCGCGAGACCGTCTGCGCCGTCTGGGCGCGCGCGTCGGCGTCGCCCGCGCGCAGTTCGGCCATGGTGCCGTGCAGCATCTTCTGCGTGAGGCCGCGCGAGAGGGCCTCGAGCACGGTGTCTATGTCCTCGCCCTTGGCCAGCAGCTTCTTGGCGCGCGCGATCTCCAGCGCCCGCCATTCGTCGGCCTGGCTGTTGAGCTGCTGGATCAGTGGCACCACGCCGCCGCCCGTCTGGCCGGCCGGGCTGCGCAGATCCAGCCAGTGCATGAAGCTCTGCACGCCCGCGTCGATGATGGCCTCGGCCTGGGCCACGGCCGCCTGGCGATTGGCCTGGGCGGTCTGCACCACGCCGGCCAAGTCGTCCACGGTGTAGAGGTACACGTCCTCGAGCTGCTGGACCTCGGGCTCGATGTCGCGCGGCACGGCCAGGTCGACCATGAAGATGGGGCGGTGGCGGCGTTTCTTGAGCGCGCGCTCGACGGCGCCCAGGCCGATGATGGGCAGGCTGCTGGCCGTGCAGCTGATGATGGCGTCGTACTCGTGCAGGTGCTCGGGCAGGTCGGCCAGGCGCATGACCTCGCCGCCAAAGCGCGTGGCGAGCTTTTCGCCGCGCTCGAGCGTGCGGTTGGCAATGGTGATCTGTTTGGGGTTCCTGGCCGCGAAATGCGTGGCGCAGAGCTCGATCATCTCGCCCGCGCCCACGAACAGCACGCGGATCCTGGACAGATCCTCGAACAGCTGGCCCGCCAGGCGCACGGCGGCGGCCGCCATGCTGATGCTGTGCGCGCCGATGTCGGTGCTGGTGCGCACCTCCTTGGCCACGGCAAAGCTGCGCTGGAACAGCTGGTTGAGCGTGGTGCCGAGCGCGCCCGCGCCCTCGGCGGCGCGTACGGCGTCCTTCATCTGACCAAGGATCTGCGCCTCGCCCAGCACCATGGAGTCGAGCCCGCTGGCCACGCGGAAGGCGTGGCGCGCGACCAGGCCGCTCTCAAGCGTGTAGGAATGCGAGCGCAGCAGCGAGGGGCTCACGCCGCCGCTGGCGGCCAGCCAATCCAGCGTGTGATCGAGCGCCGGCGTCTGGGCGGCGCAGTACACCTCGGTGCGGTTGCAGGTGGAGATGATGGCGGTCTCCACCTCGGGGTGGCGCCCCGCGCCCTGGGCCAGCGACTGGCGCAGGGCCTGCAGCGTGGGCGCCATCTGATCCACGGCGAACGCAAAGCGTCCGCGCAGATCCAGCGGTGCGGTGTGGTGATTGATGCCAAGGGCCCAGACTGCCATGGGGGGCGATTATAAAATCGGCAGCGCAATCGGGCATGCTGCGGTGCTTTTGCTTGATTTGCATCATGTTTTCATGTCTGCCCTGGCCGCCCTCAACCACCTGCTGAACTTTGCCGCGCCGGCCGCCGCGCTGGCCGTGCTGCTCGTGCTCTGTGGCCATGTCTTTATGCGAAATCTGGCCAAACCCCACGGCTGGATTGCGCCAATAGCTATCAATTTTGCGTCCGGCTGCCTGGCCTTGGGCGCGGGCCTGGTGCTGCTCGGCCGCGACGGCCGCATGCTCACCTACGCGGCACTGGTCCTGGCCTGCGCCAGCAGCCAGTGGCTGGTGCTGCGCGGCTGGCGCGGTTGAGGCCTCGCCGCGCAGCCTGCGTCAGGGCACGAGGGCGTCGAGCTCGGGATGCATGACGACGCTCTCCTGGGCGGTGGGCTCGTTGCGTACGCCGATGAACACCGCCGGCAGCTGCGCGCTGCGGTTGACGGCGACATGCGGGACATTGGCCGGGATGAACAGGTAGTCGCCCGCCTGCGCGCGCTCGCAGTGCTGCAGGCGCTCGCCGGTCCAAAGCTCCACGTCTTCCCCGCTCAGCAGGTAAAACGCCGATTCGTGCCCCTCGTGGATATGGGCCCGCGTGCGTTCGCCGGGGCCCAGCGTGACCCGCCCGAGGAAGATGGCCCGCGCGCCCACGGTTTCCCTGCTGATGCCCGGGGTGTAGACGCTGCCTTGCGCGCTGCGATAGGACGCCGCGCCGCGGATCACCCGGCCCGTGGACAGTTCTGTATGGACTTGCATGGCGAACCTCCTCAAGGATGTGGGAATCCCCATTTTGGGTGGCTGGGTGTGGCCGGTCATGCAGCCCACGCCAAAGACTTGCAAAGAATTTCCAAGCCGGGATGACAATCACCCGAATGGAACCGCACTTGCGCTTCGGCGCCTTTGAGCTGGACACCGTCAGAGGGATCCTGTTGCGGGACGGCTCGCCCGTTGCGCTGGGGGGCCGCGCGCTCTCGGTGCTGCAGGCGCTGGTGCGCGCGGGCGGACGGATCGTCACCAAGGACGAGCTCATGGCCGCGGCCTGGCCCGGTGTCGTGGTCGAGGAGGCCAATCTGTCCGTGCAGATCGCGGCCCTGCGCAAGGTCCTGGCGGCCTCGCCCGAGGCGGGCGACTGGATAGCGACGGCGCCGCGTGTCGGCTACCGATTTGCAGGCCCGTTGCGGATCGGCGTGGTGCCGGCCGACAGGCCCTCGATCGCCGTCCTGCCCTTCGGCAACCTGAGTGCCGACGCCGGGCAGGACTATCTTGCCGACGGCATCACAGAGGACATCATCGATGCGCTGGCGCGCTACCGATGGTTCTCCGTGCTCGCGCGCCATTGCAGCTTTGCGCTCAGGGACAGTTCGCCCGGCGCGCAGCGGCTGGCGCACGAGCTCGGCGTGCGCTACCTGCTCGAGGGCAGCGTGCGCCGGTCGGGCGAGCGCATCCGCGTCGCCGTGGCCCTCAGCGATGTGCCGAGCGCCAAGCAGATCTGGGCCGAGCGGTTCGAGTTCGCGCTCACGGACATGTTTGCGGTGCAGGATCGGATCGTTGAACAGGTCGCGGGCGCGATGGAGCCAGAACTGCTCAGGCGCGAAGCATGCGTCGCGCTTGCACGCCGGCCCGGCGCCAGCGTGACGGCCTGGGATCTCGTGCGCCAGGGCACGCTCGCGTTTCACCAGGTGGCGCGCGAATCCCACCTTCGTGCGCGCACGCTCTTTCGGGAGGCTATTGCGCGCGACCCCGATCTGGCGCAGGCGCATGTCTGGCTCGCGCGGGTGTCCGCCGGCATCGTGGCCTATGGCTGGAGCGCAGATTCGCGGGCCGACACGCAGGAAGGGCTCGCGGCCGCGTTCGCGGCGATCCGCTGCGACGAGCGCAGCCCATATGCGCATTACGCGCTGGCCATCGTCAGCGCCTATGCGGACGAGCCGGCGCAGGCCGTCCGCGCCGCCACCCGCGCCCTCGAGCTGAACCCGAGTTTCGCGCTCGGCCACCTGGTGCTTGGCATGGGGCATCTCTTTGCCGGCCATCCGCGGGAGGCCATCGGTGCGCTGGAGCATGGCCTGGGGCTCAATGCCTACGATCCACAGAACTTCGTCTGGTACAACCTGCTGGCCTTCGCACGCTACTTCGCCGGGGCGTTCGAGGCCGCGCTGCACGCCGCAGAACGCGCCTGGGACATTCGCCCCACCTGGCGCCCTGCGCTGGAGCTCATGGCCTGCTGCCATCTCGCCCTGGGCGACCAGCGGGCCGCCATGCAGTGCGCGGTAAGGATGTTGTCCCTGCCGGCCCCTACCGACTGCCTGCTCGTGCCCCTGGACCGGGGCTACCCGCGGTGGCGCGAGCGCATGGACGCCGCCCTGCAATCCATCGCCCGGCCCTGATCCCGGCTGACGCGGGCCGGGGGCGAGAGTCACGCCGCGGCCTGCTCGAGCAACCACGCGCGCAGGTCCTCCAGCGCTGGCTGGGGCGCGCGCCCCTTGGGGCGGCACAGGTGGTAGCCACGGTCGAGCAGCACGGGCCGGTCCATGGTCAGGGCGATGCGCCCGGCGGCCAGCTCGGGCTCCACCAGGGCGCGCTGCACCACGGCCACGCCCAGGCCGGCGATCACGGCCTGCACCAGCAGCGACACCAGCTCGAAGTCCGCGGCCGGCACCAGCGGCCCATGGGCGCAGCCCACGCCGGCAAACCAGCGCGCCCAGTTGTCCGGGTAGTTGCTGTGAAACAGCAGCGGCCGCGTGAGCAGGTCGGCCGGCGTGCGTATGGCCTGCGGGCCCTGCAGGTCCGCGGGGCGGCAGATGGGCACGAGCTCGCGCCCTACCAGGTAGTCGGTTGCCAGGCCCGCGGGCCAGTCGCTGCGGCCCACGCGAATCCAGGCGTCGATCTCGGGTGCGGTGAGCGGGTCGTCGCGCCGGTAGGGCGCGAACGACAGGGCAATGTCCGGGTGGCGCGCCCGAAAATCGGGCAGGCGCGGAATCAGCCAGTGACTGAACAGCGAGGGCGCGACCGACAGGCGCAGCTGCCGCGGGCCGCGCCGCTGGCGCAAGGCCAGCGTGGCCGACTCGATGGTGGCCATGGATGGCCCCACGGCGTCCAGGTAGCCTGCACCCGTGGGTGTGAGCACGCTGTGCCGGCCCTCGCGCGCGAACAGTGCCACGCCCAGGTGCTCCTCGAGCCGCGCGATGGCGCGGCTGATGGCGCCCTGGGTCACGCACAGCTCCTCGGCCGCACGCGAGAAGCTGCCCAGGCGTGCCGCAGCGGCGAACGCGTGCAGCTCGTGCAGTGATGGGGAGTGAATGCGCATGCGGCCAATATATGAGCATTGGTAATGGGTGCGCGCCATTTTGTCGCTTTTCGTTGCAGTGGCGCTGGCCAAGAATGCGCCTCACCCACGTCATTGAACAGGAGTTCCCCCATGGCATTGCGCCGCACCCTGCTGTCCACCCTGACCGCCTGCGCCACGGTCGCCGCCCTCACGCCCCTGGCGCATGCCCAGTCGGGCGACTACCCGAACCGCCCGATCAAGCTGATCGTGCCCTTTGCGCCCGGCGGCACCACCGACATGGTGGCGCGCCTGCTGGCCGACAAGATGGGGCCCATCCTCGGCAAGGTCGTGGTGGTGGACAACAAGGGCGGGGCCGGTGGCTCCATCGGCGCCGACGCCATCGCCAAGGCCGCGCCCGACGGCTACACCATAGGCATGGCCACGGTGAGCACGCATGGCGCCAACCCGGCCCTCTACGCCAAGCTGCCCTATGACGCCGTGAAGGACTTTGCGCCCATCACCAACGTGATGAGCGTGCCCAGCGTGTTCGTGGTCCACCCCAGCGTGCCGGCCAAGACCATGAAGGAGTTCATCGCCCTGGCCAAGGCCAGCCCCGGCAAGTACACCTTCGCCTCGCCGGGCACGGGCTCGCTGGGCCACGCCAACATCGAGAACTTCATGCACCTGGCGGGCATTGACCTGCTGCACATCCCCTACAAGGGCGCGGGTCAGGCGGCCGCCGATGCGCTTGCCGGCCAGGTCACCGCCATGACGGACAACCTGCCCTCCACGCTGGCCAACATCCAGTCCGGCAAGCTGCGCCCGCTGGCCGTGCTGGCCTTCAAGCGCAGCCCGGTGCTGCCCGACGTGCCCACCTATGGCGAACTGGGCTTTGCCGCCATGGGCGACGGTGGCTGGTTTGGTCTGGTGGCGCCCGCGGGCACGCCCAAGGCGATCATCGCCAAGCTCAATGCCGCCGCGCACAAGGCCATGGCCCAGCCGGACTATCTGGAGAAGCAAAAGAGCATCTCCGGTGAGCCCATGGCCAACCAGCCCGAGCAGTTTGCCCAGCAGATCCGCACCGCTATCGAGCGCTACACGGTCGTGGCCAAGCGCGCCAACATCCGCATGGACTGATGGGACGCATGGAGCCGCATGACGACCTGAGCCCCCGGCCGGACGTCCCGGTCGAGGTCTGGCTCCCCACGGGCGCGCCGCTGCCGCTGGTGTGCGACTCGCCGCACAGCGGCACGGCCTATCCGGCCGACTTCGGCCACGCCGTGCCCATGGGCCTGCTGCGCCGCGGCGAGGACACCCATGTGCATCGCCTCTGGCGCAGCGCGCCGGCGCATGGCGCGACGCTGCTCGCGGCGACCTTTCCGCGCACCTACATCGACGTGAACCGCTCCGACACCGACCTGGACCCGGCGCAGATCGACGGCGACTGGCCCGTGCCGCTTGCGCCCGGCCCCAAGACGCGCCAGGGCCTGGGCCTGATCTGGCAGCACATCGTCAAGGACGGCGTGGCCACGCCGCTCTATGCGCGCCGGCGCACCGTGGCCGAGGTACAGCACCGCATCGCGCATTACTGGCGCCCCTACCACGCGCAGCTGCAACAGGCGATTGACGCGAGCGTGCGGCGCTTTGGCTGCGTGTGGCACCTGAACCTGCACTCCATGCCCAGCGACGTGTACCGCCGCCTGGGGCGCGAGGACGCACCACCGCTGGCCGACTTCGTGCTCGGCGACCGCGACGGCACGACCTGCGCGCCCGACTTCGTGCATCTGATCGCCGAGCAGCTGCGCGGCTTTGGCTACAGCGTGGCGCTGAACGAGCCCTACAAGGGCGTGGAGCTGATAGGTCGCATAGGCCAGCCGCGGCTTCGCCGCCACAGCCTGCAGATAGAGATCCGCCGTCCGATCTACATGGACGAGGAGACGCGCGCGCCCAATGCGGGCTTTGCACCGCTGCAGCAGCATCTGGACCGCTTGCTGGCGTGCGTCGCGGCCTATGTGCGCGAGCAGCCGCCGGCCTGAATCCCCGGGGAAGGGCGCAGGGGCGGCCGGGGTCAGCGGGGCGCGCCCTGCGCGTCAGGCCCCTCGAGATTGCGCGCCATCTGCCGCAGCTGCGCGAGCAGGCGCTGCTGGTCGGCGCCGTCGCTGCCCTGCAGCATCTGCCGGCCCAGGGCGGAGCGCTGTGCGCCCAGTTGCACGAACAAGGCCTCGCCCTGGGGCGTGAGCCGCAGCGCGCGGCTGCGCCTATCCTGGGCGTGGGGCAGGCGCTCGAGCCAGCCGCCTTGCTCGAGTTCATTGAGCGTGCGCGCCACCAGCGCCTTGTCGGCATGGGTGTGGCCGACCAGGTCCTTGTGCGTGCACAGCGGCTGGCGGCCGACGAACAACAGCACGCGCAGCGCGCCGGGCTGCAGCGTGCAGCCCAGGCGCTGCGCCGCGGTGCGCATGCGTGTGCGGTAGGCATGCACCAGATCGTGCAGCGCATCCAGCAGGTCGGCGGTGGACGGGGGCAGGGCGGTCATGTGGATGAATGAGAATGATTGTCATTGACTCGGGGTGCCGGAGCCGTTATATTGTTGACTAAATCAACATTTAGCGGAAGCCCTGTCCCATGTCCTTGAGCCCCGAAGTCTCTGCCGTCCCCGATGCCTGGCGTGTCGAGCGCGTGCGCCATGCGTTTGCCGCGCGTCACATGCAGTTGCTGTCGCGTGAGGTGGTCAGCCCCGGCTGTCTGCGTCTGACGCTGGGCGGCGCGGATCTGTCGACGTTCCGCAGCGACGGCTTTGACGACCATGTAAAGGTGCTGTTTCCCGTGGACGGGCAGGAGCGTCCGCTGCTGCCGCGCCTCGTGGACGGCCGCCCGCATTTCGACGCGGGCGAGCGTCCCGTGGCGCGGGACTTCACGCCCCTGGTCTGGAATGCGTCCAAGGGCACGCTGGTGCTGGAGTTCGCGCTGCACGAGTGGGGCCCCGCCGCCGAATGGGCGCGCAACGCCCCCATGGGCCAGTGGCTGGGCATTGCCGGCCCGCGCGGCAGCATGGTGGTGCCCGCGGATCTGCCCTGGCACTGCCTGCTCGGTGACGCGAGCGCCTTGCCCGCAATTGAGCGGCGCCTGGCCGAGCTGCCCGCCGGCACCACGGTCACGGTGCGCGTGCAGCTTGCGGATGCGGCCGATCGCCGCCCGCTCGCGAGCGCGGCGCGGCTCGACCTGCAATGGGTGGATGACCTGGCGCGCGCGGCGCGGGACCTGCACCTGCCCGAGGGCGACGGCTTCATCTGGGCCGCGGGCGAGCATGGCGACATGGCCGCGCTGCGCCGCGAACTGTTGGCGCGCCCCGGCGTGAACCCCCGCCGCATGCGCATATCGGCCTACTGGAAGCGCGGCATGGCGGCGCACCATGAGGAGCTGGTCGAGAACTGACCATTGGTAAAAAATGGCTGCAGCGCTTGATGGTAAAGCGCTGGCAGCTATGAAAAACGGAGTCAGCCGATCTTCAGGCCGGCTGCGCCGGCGGGCTTGACTCGGCAGTGCCGCTGGACGGGGACACCGTCGTGGTGGCCGGCGGCGACAGGGCCATGTCGGCCCCGCGCAGCGCGTCGAGGATGGCGAACAGCATGTCGCTCCTCACGCCGCTGACCCGGCGCGGGCTGCCCACATAGCCTATGGCCAGAAAGGTCAGCGTGCCGTTCTGAACGCCCTCCAGCGTCACCGAGGGCGCGGGGGCCTGCAGGATCTCCGGGTGCGTCTCGAAGGTCTGCAGGATGAGCTCGCGCATGCGCCGTGCGTCGGTATCGAGCGGTGCGGGCAGGCGCAGCAGCACGCGGCCCTGGGCGCTGTCCAGGGTCATGTTGCGCACGGTCTTGGTGATGAATTCCGAGTTGGGCACGATGACGGTGGAGCGGTCGGCGAGCTGGATCTCGGTGGCGCGCACGTTCACGCGGCGCACGTCGCCCTCGGTGTCGCCCAGCACCACCCAGTCGCCCACCTTCACGGGGCGCTCGGCCAGCAGGATGAGCCCGGAGATGAAGTTCTGCACGATGGCCTGCAGGCCAAAGCCAATGCCCACCGACAGCGCGCTCGCGACCCAGGCGATGCGCTCCACGCTGATGCCCAGGCCGGCCAGCGCCGCCGCGATCACGATCACCGCGCCCACATAGCCGAGCAGCGTGGTGATCGAGCTTTGCATGCCCGGCTCCAGCGTGGTGTGGGGGAAATAGCGCGCGCTCAGCCATTGCTTGAGCAGCCTGATGCCCAGAAAGCCCGCGGCCACCACGGCCACGGCCGTGAGCAGGGCCTGGGGCGACAGCGTGAGGTCGCCAATGCGCAGGCTGTGGTCCACCGTGGTGCCACGGCGAAAGAGTTCGTCCGGGTCCGTGCCCAGCGGCGCCATGAGAGCGACGCCCATGTAGAAGAACAGCAGCACGCGCAGCACGCCCGAGGCCAGCACCGCCGTCTGATCGAGCAGCCGCGCCTCCAGCCCCAGCACATCGCGCACGCGCGCGCCGAAGCTGCCCCTGGAGGACAGCAGTGCATCGCACAGGTCGTCGCCCAGCTGCATCAGCAGGTAGGTGGAGGCAAACACCACGCCCGACCACACGACCTGGCGCGTCACTGTGCCCGCCAGGGCCACGAAGCCCAGGGCCAGGGCCACGATGGCCACGCCCACGGCGATACCCGCGGCCGCGAGGATCAGGCCCAGCCACAGAGGGCGGCCGTCATCCCTGGCCGCGTCCGCCGCGCCGTCTGCGCCAGCGCCGGTATCGCCGTGCCCCGGCGTGGCGCGGATATGGCCCAGGGCCGCGCCTACGTTGAGTGCCAGCAGAAGCGCGAACAGGGCCTGCACCAGCGCCTCGGCCGAGAGGCTCACGCCGACGATGGCGTTCAGGTCGGCCATGAAGGTGCCCAGTGCCGAGAGTCCGGCAATCCACCAGGGAAAGGGGCTCAGGCGCCGCGCCAGGTCGTCGGAGATGGGCAGCAGGCGCCAGGAGCTGCGCCGGCGCAGCAACAGGGCATGGCCCAGCGCGACGACGAAGCTGGCATAGATAGTGGCGCGCAGGCTGGCCTGCTGCAGCGCGTGCAACGCGTCGCTGCTCACACCCCCGAGCGTGATGGCGCTCCAGGCCAACTGCAATGCCGTGCCGATGATGAACACATGGGTCAGGATGGCGACGGCGGCCAGCAGCGTGCGCCGCAGTCTGGCCGCAGGCAGGCGCAGGGGCAGCGCGCGCATCAGCAAGCGTTCGGCGAGCGACGGCCCGGCCAGTGCCAGCAGCAGCGCCAGCGCCAGGTGGCCGAACATGCTGGCGCGCTGCGGCGACTTGAGCGTGGCATCGAAGGCTGCGCGCAGGTCCGCACCCAGGGCCTGCAGGCGCGCGGCGTCGCGCGGCGCGGCGTTGCGCAGGTTGCGCCAGAAGCTCGGGCTCAGCGGCGATTCGGTGCGCATGGTCAGCGCGGCGCGGAACTGCGCACGCCGCTGGCGCACGAGGTCGGCGCCGCGCTGCTCGGCATCGACGGCGACCAGCCGCGCGAGCTTGAGCTCCGCGTCCACGGCGCTGCGCTGGCGGGTCAGGGCCTTGCGCTGCTCGGCCACGTCGGGGGCGTCGGCGGGCGCGCCCTTCTCGGGTGCCGGGCCCAGGCCTTCGAGGCGCTTGTCCAGCTCGGCCAGCTCGCCGCTGCGCCGGGTCACGATGCGCTCGGCCGCCTGGCCGATGGCGTTGATGTCGGCGAGCGTGGCGCGCCCGTCGTCATGCTCGTCGAGTTCGGCCGGTATGGCGTCGAGCTGCCTGCGCAGGTCATCGACCTGGGCCAGGGGTGTGCCGTCGCTGCTGCCCAGGTCGGCCGCGACCGCCGCGGCGCCGGGTGCGCTCCGGCCCTCTGCGGCCGCGGGCTGGGCGACCAGACACAGCAGCCAGGCGAGCATCAGGCCGACGAGCCAGCGCAGCATGGGCCGGGTCGGGTGAGCGGGGCAGGCGGGGGCCGTCGTCAGGCGGGGGCAGTGGCTGCGATTCATGGGCGCATTGTCGGCCCGCGCGCGGTTCAGGCCGGCGAGAACAGGTCCACGCGGTCGGTGATGATGCCGTCCGTGCCCAGCTGCACGAGGCGCTCGGCCGCCCATTCGTCGTTGACGGTGTAGCTCAGGCAGCGCATGCCGCTGCCATGCACGCGGGCGACCAGGGCCGCGTCCCACAGCGCGTGGTTGAGCACCATGGCCCGGCAGCCCAGGCGCAGGGCGGTCTGCACGTCGGCCGCCCCGGCCGCGCCGGCACCGTCATTGGGGCTGGCGTCGGCCAGCCGATCCACGAGGAGGCCGCGTGGCAGCTCGGGTGCGGTCGCCTGGGCGGCGGCCAGCGCCTCGGGCTTGAACGAGGTCAGCAGCGGTGGCACGGCCGCAGCCGGCCAGATGCGTGCGAGCAGCTCGGCCACGGCGCGGCCCGTGGCCTCCTCCTGGCCCGGCGTGGGCTTGATCTCGACGTTCAGGTGGTGGCCATTGGCCAGGCAGTAGCGTGCCAGCGCCTGCAGAGTGGGGATGGGCTCGCCGGCGAAGGCGCGCGAATGCCAGCGGCCGGCATCGAGCTGTGCGAGCGCGCCCATGGGCAGGGCGCCGGCCAGGCCCTGGCCGTCGGTGGTGCGCTCGAGCGTCGCGTCATGCAGCAGAAAGAGCACGCCGTCGCTCGAGAGCTTGGCGTCGCACTCGAACATGCGATAGCCATGCTGCGCGCCCAGGCGGAAGGCGGCCAGGGTGTTCTCGGGTGCGAGCTTGCCCGCGCCGCGGTGGGCAATCCAGCGGGGGTAGGGCCAGGGGGGCAGGGGGGTGTTCATCAGATTCTCTTGCCGGTTTCCAGGTTGAACCAGTGCAGGCGGTCCTCGCGCGGCAGGATCTGCGTGGCCTCGCCCGCGCGCGGATAGGGGCGGCCCTCCTCGACGCGCACGGTGACGTCTTCGCCGCCCACCTTGCCGTAGAGCAGGCGCTCGGCGCCGAGCAGCTCCACGGTCTCGACCTGGAACTGCCAGCCGCCCGCGTCCACCAGATCGATGTGCTCGGGCCGGATGCCGAGGATGCGCCCGGGCTGTCCGCCCGGCGCGCTCTTGAGCAGGTTCATGGGCGGCGAGCCTATGAAGCCCGCGACGAAGGTGGAGGCCGGCTGGTGGTAGACCTGCTCGGGCGTGCCGAACTGCTCCACGTTGCCAGCGTTCATGACGATCATGCGCTGCGCCAGCGTCATGGCCTCGACCTGGTCGTGCGTGACGAACAGGCTGGTGATGCCGAGCTCGGCGTGCAGCTTCTGGATCTCGATGCGCGTCTGGCCGCGCAGCTTGGCGTCGAGGTTGGACAGGGGTTCGTCGAACAGGAACACCTGGGGTTCGCGCACGATGGCACGGCCCATGGCCACGCGCTGGCGCTGGCCGCCCGAGAGCTCGCGCGGCTTGCGCTCGAGCAGGTGCGACAGCTCCAGGATCTGGGCGGCCTTGTCCACGCGGCGGCGAATTTCCTCCTTGGGCACCTTCGCGAGCTTGAGGCCGTAGGCCATGTTGTCGTAGTTGCTCATGTGCGGGTAGAGCGCGTAGTTCTGGAACACCATGGCGATGTTGCGCCGGGCCGGCTCCAGATCGTTGACGCGCCTGTCGCCGATGAACAGATCGCCGCCCGTGATTTCCTCCAGGCCCGCGATCATGCGCAAGAGCGTGGACTTGCCGCAGCCCGAGGGCCCGACGAGGACGATGAACTCACCATCCTTGATCTCGGCGTTCACGCCATGGATGACCTGGTTGGCCTTGGGTCCGCTGCCATAGCGCTTGATGATGTTCTTGAGGGATATGGATGCCATGTTTGCAATGAATTTGATAGCTGTTGGCGCTTGTTAGTAGGGCGCTGGTAGGCGATTTGGCTTACTTTTCGGTATCCACCAGGCCCTTGACGAACCATTTCTGCATCAGGATCACGATGGCCGTGGGCGGCAGCATGGCGATGATGGCCGTGGCCATGACGATGTTCCAGTCCACCGCGGCCTCGCCGCCGGCGAGCATGCGCTTGATGCCTATGACCACGGGGTACATGTCCTCGCTCGTGGTCATGAGCAGCGGCCACAGGTACTGGTTCCAGCCGTAGATGAACTGGATCACGAACAGCGCCGCGATCGAGGTACGCGACAGCGGCACCAGAATGTCCTTGAAGAAGCGCATGGGCCCGGCGCCGTCGATGCGCGCGGCCTCCACGAGCTCGTCGGGCACGGTGAGGAAGAACTGGCGGAACAAAAAGGTCGCCGTGGCCGAGGCGATCAAGGGCAGCGACAGGCCGGCGTAGCTGTTCAGCAGGCCCAGGTCGGCCACCACCTTGTAGGTCGGCAGAATGCGCACCTCCACGGGCAGCATCAGCGTGATGAAGATGGCCCAGAAGCACAGCATCTTGAACGGGAAGCGGAAGTACACGATGGCGAACGCCGACAGGAGCGAGATGGCGATCTTGCCCAGCGTGATGGTGATGGCGACGACGAAGCTCACCCACATCATGCGCACCACCGTGGTGTTGGAGCCGAGCTTGCCCGAGCCCACGAGCGCCGCCTGGTAGTTCTCCCAGAGATGGGCGCCGGGCAGCAGCGGCATGGGCGACTGCACGATGGCGCTGGCCGTGTGCGTGGAGGCGACGAGCGCCAGGTAGAGCGGGAAGGCGACGATGGCCACGCCCAGGATGAGCACGGCATGCGAGAGGATCGTCAGCCAGGGATTGCGGTCAACCATGGGGGCCTCAGTACTGGACTTTTTTCTCGACGTAGCGGAACTGGATCACGGTCAGTGCCACCACGATGAACATCAGGATCACCGACTGCGCGGCCGAGCCGCCCAGGTCCAGCGCCTTGAAGCCGTCCTGGTAGACCTTGTAGACCAGGATGGAGGTGGACTGGCCCGGCCCGCCCTGGGTTGCGGCGTCGATGATGCCGAAGGTGTCGAAGAAGGCGTAGACGATGTTGATCACCAGCAGGAAGAAGGTGGTGGGCGAGAGCAGTGGCAGCTGGATGTTCCAGAAGCGCCGCCAGGGGCCGGCACCATCGATGGCGGCGGCCTCGATGAGCGCCTTCGGAATCGACTGCAGGCCCGCGAGGAAGAACAGGAAGTTGTAGGAGATCTGCTTCCACACCGAGGCGATGACGATCAGCGCCATGGCCTGGTTCTCGTTCATGATGTGGTTCCACTGGTAGCCCAGCTTGCCCAGGCCGTAGGTGACGACGCCGATCGAGGGGGAGAACAGAAACACCCAGAGCACACCCGCGATCACCGGCGCGATCGCGTAGGGCACGATCAGCAGCGTCTTGTAGATCATGGCGAAGCGCACGATGCGGTCGGCGAAGATCGCCAGCACCAGCGCCAGCACGATGCCTATGCCGGCCACCAGCACCGAGAACAGCGCCGTGCGCTGGAAGGAGTTGAGGTAGGACTCGTCGTCGATCAGGCGCGCGAAGTTGTCCAGCCCCACCCATTCCACGCTGGTGCCGAACGCGTCCTCCATCTGAAAGGACTGCAGCACCGCCTGAAAGGCCGGCCAGAAGAAGAAGATGCCGATGATGAGGAGCTGCGGCGCTATCAGCACCCAGGGCAGCCAGGCGGAGCGGAACAGTACGCGTTTTTCCATGACGGTCACATGCAAAAAAACCGCCGCAGGCCCGTGGGGCCTGCGTGCGGCGGGGTGGGGCGGGCGTGCCGCTTACGGCCGGTAGGACTTCTCGAAGCGGGCGAGCAGCTCGTTGCCGCGGCTCACGATGGCGTCCATGGCCTCCTTGGCGCTCTTCTTGCCGGCCCAGACCTGCTCCATTTCCTCGTCCTCGATGACGCGGATCTGCACATAGTTGCCCAGGCGGATGCCGCGCGAGTTGTCGGTTACCTTGCGCACCATCTGGTTCACGGCCACGTCGGTGCCGGGGTGCTTCTCATAGAAGCCGGACTTGTTCGTCAGGTCGTAGGCGGCGGTGGTGATGGGCAGATAGCCCGTGCGCTGGTGGCTGGCCGCCTGCACCTTGGTCTGCGACAGGAACTCGAAGAACCTGGCCACGCCCTTGTATTCCTCGGGCTTCTTGCCGGCCATGACCCACAGCGAGGCGCCGCCGATCACGGTGTTCTGCGGCGCGCCCTTGACATCGGGGTAGTAAGGCAGGGAGGTGATGCCGTAGGCGAACTTGGCGTTCTTGGCCACGTCGCCGTAGAAGCCCGAGGAGGTCTGGATCATCGCGCACTCGCCCGACACGAACGAGGCCTGCGCGGCCGAGCCGCGGCCCTTGTAGACGAACTCGCCGTTCTTGGCCAGCTTGGCGAGATCGTCGATGTGGCGCACATGCAGCGGCGAGTTGATCTTCAGGCGCGCCTTGTAGCCATCGGCCGCCAGGCCGTTCTTGTGCGTCGCAAATTCCACGTTGTGCCAGGTCGAGAAGGACTCGAGCTGCGTCCAGCCCATCCAGGCCAGCGTCATCGGGCAGCTGTGGCCGCTGGCCTTGAGCTTCTTGGTCGCCTCGAACACCTCGGGCCAGGTGGTGGGCGGCTTGTTCGCGTCCAGGCCGGCCTTCTTGAAGGCGTCCTTGTTGTAATAGAACACCGTGGTCGAACTGTTGAACGGGAAGCTCAGCATCTGGCCGTTGGGCGCCGTGTAGTAGGCGGCCACGGCCGGGATGTAGCCCGCGGGGTTGAAGTCCGCGCCCGCGTCCTTCATGACCTTGGCCACGGGCACGGTGGCGCCCTTGCTGGCCATCATGGTGGCCGTGCCGACCTCGAACACCTGCAGGATGTGCGGCGCATTGCCCGAGCGGAACGCGGCAATGGCGGCCGTCATGGATTCGTCATACGCGCCCTTGAACACCGGCACGACCTTGTAGGCGCTCTGGCTGGCGTTGAACTCCTTGGCCAGGTCGTTGACCCATTCGTTGTTCACGGCGGTCATCGAATGCCACCACTGGATCTCGGTCTGTGCCTGTGCGGTCAGGCCCGTGGCGAACAGGCATGCGGCCAATCCCAGTTGTTTCAGTTGCATGGGTACTCCTTGTGGATGAACAAATGACATGAAGCCGGCAATGGTGCAAACGCTTCATGACGGTTTGGTGTCGTTGTCGCATGCGCAAAAAGCCGCAACAACCGGGGAAACCCGCCAGCGGACGAGCGTGCAAATTGTGACATCGCGCTGATGGTTTGTGTGCGAATGTGCTCGTTTTTGCGCGGTTTTTGGCGATGCCGCCAACATGGATGCAAACATGGATATCGGGCCGCGTCGCGCTCGCGCCGCATGCTGCGTTGCACAATGGGCCGCTTCCCAACCATGCGGCCGTTGTTCGTGCCCCGCCGCAGGCACTTTCCCCCGGATTGCCACGCCATGCCCAAGACATCCCTGGATAAAAGCAAGATCAAGTTTCTGTTGCTCGAAGGCGTGCACGAAAGCGCCGTGGAGCTGCTGCGCTCTTCCGGCTACACCCAGGTGGAACTGCTGCCCGGGGCCCTGGAGGGCGAGGAGCTGCGCCGGAAGATCGCCGACGTGCACTTCATCGGCATACGCTCGCGCACCCAGCTCACGGCCGATGTGTTGGCCCATGCCCACAAGCTCGTGGCCGTGGGGTGCTTCTGCATAGGCACGAACCAGGTGGATCTGGATGCGGCGCGCGAGCGCGGCATCGCCGTCTTCAACGCGCCGTATTCCAACACCCGCTCCGTGGCCGAGCTGGTGCTGGCCGAGGCCATTCTGCTGCTGCGCGGCATCCCCGAGAAGAACGCCGTGGCGCACCGCGGCGGCTGGCTCAAGAGCGCGACCAACGCCTTCGAGGCGCGCGGCAAGACCTTGGGCATCATCGGCTACGGCGCCATCGGCTCGCAGCTGTCGGTGCTGGCCGAGGCGCTGGGCATGCAGGTGGTGTTCCACGACGTGGTCGCCAAGCTGCCGCTGGGCAATGCGCGCCAGGCGGCCAGCCTGGCCGAGCTGCTGGCGCAAAGCGACATCGTGAGCCTGCACGTGCCCGACCTGCCCTCGACCAAGTGGATGATCAAGGCCGCCGAGATCGCGCAGATGAAGCCCGGCGCCATCCTCATCAACGCCTCGCGCGGCACGGTGGTGGAGATAGACCCGCTGGCCCAGGCGATCCGCGACAAGAAGCTGCTGGGCGCGGCCGTCGACGTGTTCCCCGTCGAGCCCAAGAGCAACAAGGATGAGTTCGTCTCTCCGCTGCGCGGGCTGGACAACGTCATCCTCACGCCGCACATCGGTGGCTCGACCATGGAGGCCCAGGCCAACATCGGCGTGGAGGTTGCGGAAAAGCTCGTGCGCTACAGCGACAACGGCACCAGCACCTCGTCCGTCAACTTCCCCGAGGTAGCGCTGCCCGCGCACCCGGGCAAGCACCGCCTGCTGCACATCCACCGCAACGTGCCGGGCGTGCTGTCGCAGATCAACGGCATCCTGTCGGACAACCAGATCAACATCTCCGGCCAGTACCTGCAGACCAACGAGGCCGTGGGTTATGTGGTGATCGACCTCGATGCGCGCTCGTCCGACCTGGCGTTGCAAAAGCTGGCCCAGGTGCCGGGCACGCTGCGCTGCCGCGTGCTGTTCTGATGATGCTATTCAAAATATAGCTGTCTGCGCTTTATGGGTGGGCGCTGGAGGGCGATTTTGCCTTGATCCTGCGCCTACACCCCGTGGGGGCGTAGTGGCACTCGCGTGCGCCGGGCGCGCCCGTGGGGCGTGACATAAAATGCCCGGCCCCGAGGCATCAGGGCGCGACGCGCCCCACCCAGGTTGACCCCATGAATGCACCGATAGCGCTGGCCGCGCTGCAGGCGCAGGGCAGCGAGCCCGTGCGCCTGCGCGAGATTCCGTACAACTACACGAGCTTTTCCGACCGGGAAATCGTCATCCGCCTGCTCGGCCAGGAGGCCTGGGGCGTGCTCGACCACCTGCGGCGCGAGCGCCGCACGGGCCGCTCGGCGCGCATGCTCTACGAGGTGCTGGGCGACATCTGGGCCGTGCAGCGCAACCCCTATCTGCAGGACGACCTGATCCAGTCGCCCGAGCGGCGCCGGCTGCTGGTGGACGCCATGCACCACCGCATGGGCGAGATCGAAAAGCGCCGCACGCCGCAGGAAGACCCCGAGCGCGACCGCCGCGTGGGCCAGCTCGTCGAGGCCGCCAACCGCGCCATCGCCGAGTTCGACGCCACGTTCGTCGAGGTCGCCGCGCTGCGCAAGCAGGTGGAAAAGCGCCTGGCGCGCCACACGGCCCGCGACAACATCAAGTTCGACGGGCTCTCGCGCGTATCTCACGTGACGGATGCGACCGACTGGCGCGTGGAGTTTCCCTTCGTCGTGCTCACGCCCGACACCGAGGCCGAGATCGCCGCGCTGGTGGCCGCCTGCATCGAGCTCGAGCTCACCATCATCCCGCGCGGCGGCGGCACGGGCTACACGGGCGGCGCCATTCCGCTGACCTGGCGCAGCGCCGTCATCAACACCGAAAAGCTCGAGGCCCTGACCGAGGTGCAGATGCGCCGCCTGCCCGGCGTCGACCACGAGGTGCCCACGGTCTGGAGCGAGGCCGGCGTCGTCACCCAGCGCGTGGCCGACGCGGCCGAACGCGCGGGCTTTGTGTTCGCGGTCGACCCGACCTCCATCGAGGCCTCGTGCATAGGCGGCAACATCGCCATGAACGCGGGCGGCAAAAAGGCCGTGCTCTGGGGCACGGCGCTCGACAACCTCGCGAGCTGGCGCATGGTCACGCCCGAGGGCGAGTGGCTCGAGGTCACGCGCCTCGATCACAACCTGGGCAAGATCCACGACGTGGAGGTGGCGAGCTTTGAGCTGGCCTACTTCCGGCCCGACGGCAGGACGGCGATTCGCACCGAACGCCTGGACATCCCGGGCAAGACCTTCCGCAAGGAGGGCCTGGGCAAGGACGTGACGGACAAGTTCCTCTCGGGCCTGCCCGGCGTGCAGAAGGAGGGTACGGACGGCATCATCACCAGCGCGCGCTGGATCGTGCACCGCATGCCGGCGCACACGCGCACCGTGTGCCTGGAATTCTTTGGCTCGGCCAAGCTGGCCGTGCCCAGCATCGTCGAGATCAAGGACTTCATGTTCGCCGAGCAGAAACGCTCGGGCGTGCTGCTCGCGGGTCTCGAACACCTGGACGACCGCTATCTCAAGGCCGTGGGCTACGCGACCAAGAGCAAGAAGGGCGGTGGCAAGTTGCCGAAGATGGTGCTCATCGGCGACATCGTGGGTGACGACCCCGACGCCGTGGCGCGCGCCACGGCCGAGGTGGTGCGCATCGCCAACTCGCGCGACGGCGAGGGCTTCACCGCCGTCAGCAGCGAGGCGCGCAAGAAGTTCTGGCTCGACCGCAAGCGCACGGCGGCCATCTCAAAGCACACCAACGCCTTCAAGATCAACGAGGACGTGGTGATCCCGCTGCCGCGCATGGCCGAGTACACCGACGGCATAGAGCGCATCAACATCGAACTGTCGCTGCGCAACAAGCTCAAGCTGTGCGACGCGCTGCAGGACTTTCTCGCGCGCCCCGACCTGCCCTGCGCCAAGCAGGGCGACGCCGCCGGCATCACCGCGACCGAGCTGCTGGGCGACCGCGTGGCCCAGGCGCAAGCCCTGGTGGCCGAGGTGCGTGCGCTCTGGCAGGGTTGGCTCGACAACGTGGCCGAGCTGTTCCCGCAGCTGCAGGACCATTCCCTGCGCGCGAGCTGGAAGACCCAGCTGCAAAGGCCGCTGGCCGACATCTTCGTGGGCGCGGCCTTCGAGCCCATCCTGAAAGAGATGGCGGCCATCCACCAGAAGGTGCTCAAGGGCCGCGTCTGGGTGGCGCTGCACATGCATGCGGGCGACGGCAATGTGCACACCAACATCCCGGTCAACAGCGACGACTACGAGATGCTGCAGACCGCGCACGAGGCCGTGGCCCGCATCATGCAGCTTGCGCGTTCGCTCGACGGCGTGATCTCTGGCGAGCATGGCATTGGCATCACCAAGCTCGAGTTCCTGTCCGACGAGGAGCTCGCGCCGTTTGCCGAGTACAAGCGCAGGGTGGACCCGCACGGGCGCTTCAACTGGGGTAAGCTGCTACGAAATCAGGAGCTGCACGCGCAGTACCCGCAAGGGCAGAGGGCCGATATTGCTCATGAAAAGTCGCGCACCTCGCTGCGCTACTCGGACCTCACCAACGCCTACACGCCGAGCTTCGGCCTCATGGGCTACGAGTCGCTCATCATGCAGCAGAGCGACATCGGCCAGATCGTGGCCAGCGTCAAGGACTGCCTGCGCTGCGGCAAGTGCAAGCCCGAATGCTCGACCCATGTGCCGCGCGCCAATCTGCTGTATTCCCCGCGCAACAAGATCCTCGCCACGTCGCTCTTGGCCGAGGCCTTTCTGTACGAGGAGCAGACGCGCCGCGGCGTGTCCAGCCACCACTGGCAGGAATTCGAGGACGTGGCCGACCACTGCACCATCTGCCACCGCTGCTACAACCCCTGCCCGGTGAAGATCGACTTCGGCGACGTGACCATGGCCATGCGCTCGCTGTTGGTCAAGATGGACAAGAAGAGCTGGCGCCCGGGCAACAAGCTGGCCATGGCCATGCTCAACGCCACCGACCCGCGCGCCATCAACCTGTTGCGCGCGGGCATGGTCAACGTCGGCTTCAAGGCCCAGCGCCTGGCCGTGGACGCGCTGCGCTCCGTGAGCAAGTCACAGACCGCGCGCCCGCCCGCGACCGTGGGCACGGCGCCGATCAAGGAGCAGGTGATCCACTTCGTCAACAAGAAGCTGCCCGGCGGTCTGCCGACCAAGACGGCGCGTGCCCTGCTCGACATCGAGAACAAGGACTACGTGCCCATCATTCGCGACCCCAGGACCAGCAGCGACTCCGAGGCGGTGTTCTACTTCCCCGGCTGCGGCTCCGAGCGCTTGTTCAGCCAGGTGGGCCTGGCCACGCAGGCCATGCTCTGGCATGCGGGCGTGCAGACCGTGCTGCCGCCAGGTTACCTGTGCTGTGGCTACCCGCAGCGCGGCAGCGGCCAGTCCGACAAGGCCGAGAAGATGATCACCGACAACCGCGTGCTGTTCCACCGCGTGGCCAATACGCTGAACTACCTGGATATCAAGACCGTGGTCGTCTCCTGCGGCACCTGCTACGACCAGCTGCAGGGCTACGAGTTCGACAAGATCTTCCCGGGCAGCCGCATCGTCGACATCCACGAGTTTCTGCTCGAAAAGGGCATCACTCTTCCCGCGGGCCAGGGCGGCTTCCTGTACCACGAGCCCTGCCACAACCCCATGAAGCAGGGCGACTCCATGCAGACGGTGCGCGCCCTCGTCGGCGACAAGGTCTTGAAGAGCGAGCGCTGCTGCGGCGAGTCGGGCACGCTGGGCGTCACGCGCCCCGACGTGTCCACCCAGGTGCGCTTCCGAAAGACCGAGGAAATCCGCAAGGGCGAGGCCCAGCTGCGCGGCAGCGGCGCCGTGGGCGCGCAGGACAACATCAAGATCCTGACCAGCTGCCCGAGCTGCCTGCAGGGCATCTCGCGCTACCAGGACGACCTGTCCACGGGCCTGCTCGAGGCCGACTACATCGTCGTCGAGATGGCGCGCCAGATCCTGGGCGAGAACTGGATGCCCGACTACGTGGCGCGTGCCAACGCCGGCGGCATCGAGCGGGTGCTGGTATGAGCTGCGTGCTCTGCGACACCGACGGTGGCCGGCTGGTCTGGCGCGGGCAGAGGCTGCGCGTCATCCATGCCGAAGAGGCGGGGTTCCCTGCCTTCTACCGCGTCATCTGGAACGCCCATGTGGCCGAGTTCTCCGACCTGTCGGAGCAGGACAGGGCGCATTGCATGCAGGCCGTGACCCTCGTCGAGGAACTGCTGCGCGCCCAGCTGGCCCCCACCAAGATCAACCTGGCGACGCTGGGCAACGTGGTGCCGCACCTGCACTGGCATGTGGTCGCGCGCTTCGACTGGGACAGCCATTTCCCCGCGCCCCTGTGGGCGCAGGCGCAGCGCGCGCGCGACGCGGCGCGCGAGGCCGCCGTCGCCCAGCGCCTGCCGGCGCTGGAGCTGGCGCTCAAGCAGCGCCTTGAACTACTGAATTGATAGCTGCTCGCGCTTGCTGCGCGGGCGCTCAAGGCCGATATGGCTTATAGGACACAACCATGGCAGGACTGACCGCTGGCGCACCCACGCCGCAATCCATCACGGTGCACGAAAAGTCGCGCATGCTGGAGTTGGTGTTCTCCGACGGCGCGCATTTTTCCATCCCCTTCGAGCTCATGCGTGTCTACTCGCCCTCGGCCGAGGTCATGGGCCATGGCCCGGGCCAGGAGGTGCTGCAGACCGGCAAGCGCGAGGTCACGCTCACCGACCTGGCCCAGGTGGGCAACTACGCGATACAGCCGAGCTTCTCCGACGGCCATGCGAGCGGCATCTACACCTGGGACTATCTCTACGCGCTCGGGCGCGACCAGGAGGCCCTGTGGCAGCGCTATCTCGATCGCCTGCAGGAGGCGGGCGTCGACCGCGATGCCCCCATGATTGCCAGGGGTCAGAAATCGGGCTGCTCCGGCCATTGATGCTATCTTCGTCATAGCTGACGGCGCTTGCCTTGCAGGCGCTGTGTGAACTTTTGATTTTTCGACACAAGCCCTACGTCTGCGCGGGGTTGTCGCTATGCGCAGTACACGCGCACCTCTAGGATGCACCCCCATGAGCACCACACATTTCGGATTTGAAACCGTTGACGAGAAGGACAAGGCGCGCCACGTGCGCGGCGTGTTCGACTCGGTGGCGCCCAAGTACGACCTGATGAACGACCTGATGTCGGCCGGCCTGCACCGCGCCTGGAAGGCCTACACCGTGATGGTGGCCAACCTGCGCGAGGGCGATCAGGTGCTGGACATCGCCGGCGGCACGGGCGACCTGTCGCTGGCCTTCGCCAAGAAGGTCGGCGCGACGGGCCGGGTGGTGCACACCGACATCAACGAGGCCATGCTGCGCGTGGGGCGCGACCGTCTCATCAACAAGGGCGTGGTGCTGCCCACGCTGGTCTGCGACGCCGAGCAGCTGCCGTTTCCCGACAACCATTTCGATCTGGTCAGCGTGGCCTTCGGCCTGCGCAACATGACGCACAAGGACGCGGCCCTCAGGGAGATGTGCCGCGTGCTCAAGCCCCGCGGGCGCCTGCTGGTGCTGGAGTTCTCCAAGGTGGCCAAGCCGCTGGAGAAGGCCTACGACTGGTATTCCTTCAGCGTGCTGCCACGCCTGGGCAAGCTGGTGGCCGGGGACGATGCGAGCTACCGCTACCTGGCCGAATCCATCCGCATGCACCCGGGCCAGGACGAGCTCAAAACCCTTATGCAGCAAAGTGGCTTTGGCCATGTGGACTATCACAACATGACGGGCGGCATCGTGGCCCTGCATGTTGGAATCAAGTGCTGAATGGTGCGCGGTCGATTTACAAAACTATCCGATGGAGTAATGCCATGAAACTGTGGTCAATGATTCTTGTCGCCATGCTCGCCGTGGTGCATCTGGATGCCGACGCTCGTCGCATGGGCGGCGGCAAGTCCATGGGCCGCCAGTCGAGCAACGTCACGCAGCGCGAGGCCACGCCGCCCACGGCGCCTGGCGCCCCCGCGCAGAACGCCGCCAGCAGCGCACCGGCCAAGCCGGCCGCGGCGCCCAATGCCGCGCAGGCCGCACCCAAGAAGCCCTGGGGCGCCATGCTCGGCGGCCTGGCCGCGGGCCTGGGCCTGGCCTGGCTGGCCAACTCGCTGGGGCTGGGCGAGGCCTTCGGCAACATCCTGCTGGTGGCGCTGCTGGCCATGGTGGTCATGGCCGTCATCGGCATGGTGATGCGTGCGCGCAACAAGCCGGCCGCAACCGCCGCTGGGGGCACGCCGTTTGCCTTCCAGGGCGCGGGCGGCCCGGCACCGACCAATGTGCAGGCGCCGCGTCAGTACAACCCCGAGAAGGTCGGCAACGACGCCTCGGCCCGCCCGTGGGAGCAGTTCTCCGCCGCGCCCCAGCAGGGTGGCAGCATGATCGGCTCGGCCCTCGCGGGCTCGCAGAACTGGGGCATTCCCGAGGGCTTTGACGTCGAGGGCTTTCTGTCCGCCGCCAAGCGCAACTTCACCACGCTGCAGGCCGCGTGGGACCGCTCGGACATCTCCACGCTGCGCTCCATGATGACGGACGAGATGGTGGGCGAGATCCGCACCCAGCTCAGCGAGCGCGAGGCGCAGCGCGGCGGCGAGCAGCCCAACCACACGGAAGTCGTCATCCTCGAGGCGCAGCTGCTCGGCATCGAGGACCTGGGCGATGGCTACATGGCCAGCGTCGAGTTCTCCGGCATGATCCGCGAGGAGCCCTCGGCAGGCCCCAGCCCCTTCCGCGAGGTCTGGAACATGACCAAGCCCAAGAACGGCAGCAGCGGCTGGCTGGTTGCGGGCCTGCAGGCGCTGCAGTAAAGGCATTGCAGTGAGGTGCCGGGCGCCCTGCGTGGCGCCCAGGTGACGCCGCCCGCGCGCGGAAATGGCGCCGCGCCGCGGCTGGCCGGATGAATGATCGGATAATCGGGGACTATGGCAACACAGTCCCCTTTTTCTTTCCTGAACGGTCTGGCGGAGCGCGTGCGGCAGGGCCCGCAGGCGCCGGCCTGGCTGGTCCATGAACTGCAGCACCGCGTGGTGCTGTTTCTCAATCATGTGCTCATGCAGGAAAGAGAGGCCATGGACCGCCTGGTGCGCCAGCGCGGCCGGGTGGCGCTGGTGCAGTGGCGCATCTACACCATGGCGCTGCAGGTCACGCCCGCGGGCCTGCTCGACCTGGCGCCCCAGGACGCTGTGCCAGACCTGCGACTGGAGATCACGGAAACCTCGCCCCTGACCCTTGCGCGTGGCGCGCTGCGCGGCGACAAGCCCACCATCCGCATCGAGGGCGACGTGCAGCTGGCCGGCGAGATCAACTGGCTGGTGGATCATGTGCGCTGGGATGTCGAGGAAGACCTGGCGCGCCTCGTCGGCGATGCGCCCGCGCGCGCCATCGCCTCCGTGGCCGGGCGGGCCGCCGATGCCCTGCGCCGCTTTGTCGGCGCGCGCGCGGGCAGCCAGGACGACGCCTCCAGCCACATGCGCCTATGAACCGCTTCTTCCGGGGCGCCACCATCATCTGGGTGGCGCTGCGCTATGGGCTCGACGAGCTGGTGCTGTCGAACTTCGACCACCCGTGGCTGCGCCTGTTCACGCGCCTCATCACCATAGGCCGGCGCCTGGATGCGCCGCGCGGCCAGCGCCTGCGCGAGGCGCTGCAGCAGCTCGGGCCGATCTTCGTGAAGTTCGGCCAGGTGCTCTCGACGCGGCGCGACCTCATGCCGCCGGACATCGCCGACGAGCTCGCGCTGCTGCAGGACCGCGTGCCCGCGTTCGACCCGCAGATCGCCATCGACACCATAGAGCGCTCGTTTCGCCGCCCGCTGGGCGAGCTCTTCGTCTCCTTCGAGCGCGAGCCCGTGGCCAGCGCCTCCATCGCCCAGGTGCACTTTGCGGTCATCCGCGACCGTGATGGCCGCGAGCGCGAGGTGGCCGTCAAGGTGCTGCGCCCGGGCATGCTGCCCGTGATCGAGAAGGACCTGGCCCTCATGCGCATGATGGCCGGCTGGGTGGAAAAGCTCTCGGCCGACGGCCGGCGCCTCAAGCCGCGCGAGGTGGTGGCCGAGTTCGACATGTATCTGCACGACGAGCTCGACCTGATGCGCGAGGCCTCCAACGCCGCCCAGCTGCGCCGCAACATGGAGGGCCTGGACCTGGTGCTCATCCCCGAGGTGTTCTGGGACTTCTGCCGCACCGACGTCATGGTCATGGAGCGCATGAAGGGCGTGCCCATCAGCCAGGTCGACCGCCTGCGCGCGGCCGGGGTGGACATTCCCAAGCTCGCGCGCGACGGCGTGACCATCTTCTTCACGCAGGTGTTTCGCGACGGCTTTTTTCACGCCGACATGCACCCCGGCAACATCCAGGTGAGCCTGGACGCGGCCACCTTCGGGCGCTACATCTCGCTCGATTTCGGCATCGTGGGCACGCTCACCGAGTACGACAAGGAATACCTGGCGCAGAACTTCACGGCCTTCTTCCGGCGCGACTACAAGCGCGTGGCCGAGCTGCACATCGAGAGCGGCTGGGTGCCCGCGACGACGCGCGTCAACGAGCTCGAATCGGCCATACGCGCGGTGTGCGAGCCTTACTTTGACCGCCCGCTCAAGGAAATCTCGCTGGGCATGGTGCTCATGCGGCTGTTTCAGACCTCGCGGCGCTTTCACGTCGAGATCCAGCCCCAGCTGGTGCTGCTGCAGAAGACGCTGCTCAACATCGAGGGCCTGGGGCGCCAGCTTGACCCCGATCTGGACCTGTGGAGCACGGCCAAGCCCTTCCTCGAGAAATGGATGCTCGAGCAGATGGGGCCGCAGCGCCTGTGGCGCGAGCTGCGCGACCAGGCGCCGCACTACGCCAAGGTGCTGCCCGACCTGCCGCGGCTGATGTACGACTACCTGCGCCGGGGCGCGCAGCCGCATCACACGGAGCTGCAGGAGCTCATCGCCACCCAGAAGCGCACCAACCGCCTGCTGCAGGCCATCCTCTATGGTGGCCTGGGCTTTGTGCTGGGCCTGCTGGCCATGCAGGTGATCGTGCGCGTGCACCTCTATTGATCCACTACCCCTCTTTGTACACAGGAGTTGCCAGGTGTTGCTCTTCATGGTGATTGCCTATCTGTTCGTCACCATCGGGATAGGCCTGTGGGCCGCCCAGCGCGTGAAGAACACGGCGGACTTCGCGATCGCAGGGCGCAGCCTGCCCATGTACATGATCATCACCACCACGTTCGCGACCTGGTTCGGCTCGGAGATCGTGCTCGGCGTGCCGGCCAAGTTCATCGAGGGCGGGCTGCACGCGGTGGTCGAGGACCCGTTCGGCGCCGGCATGTGCCTGATCCTCGTGGGTCTGTTCTTTGCGGCCAAGCTCTACCGCATGACGCTCTTGACCATCAGCGACTACTACCGCGAGCGCTACGGGCGTGCGGTGGAGATCATCTGCTCGCTGATCATCATGCTGAGCTACCTGGGCTGGGTGTCGGCCCAGGTCACGGCGCTGGGCCTGGTGTTCAACCTGCTTTCGGGCGGTGCGATCAGCATTCCCTGGGGCATGACCATAGGCGTGCTGTCCATCCTGGTCTACACGCTGTGGGGCGGCATGTGGTCGGTGGCGGTCACGGACTTCATCCAGATGCTCATCCTGGTGCTGGGACTGGTGATCCTGTCCTGGTTCGCGGCCGACATGGCCGGCGGCGCGGGCAAGGTGGTCGAGCTCATCACCAGCCGCGACATGCTGCGTTTCTGGCCGGCACCCACCTGGCACGAGATGCTGTTCTTCTTTGGCGCGGCCATCACCATGATGCTGGGCTCCATCCCGCAGCAGGACGTGTTCCAGCGCGTCATGTCGGCCAAGACCGAGCGGGCGGCCACGCATGGCACGGTCATCGGCGGCACGGCCTACATCCTGTTTGCCTTCGTGCCCATGTTCCTCGTGGCCAGCGCGCTCATCATCATGCCCGAGCAGGCGGCTGACCTGCTGGCGGAGGACCCGCAGAAGGTGCTGCCCACCCTGGTCATGGAGCGCATGCCGCTGGTGATGCAGGTGCTGTTCTTCGGCGCGCTGCTGTCGGCCATCAAGTCCTGTGCCTCGGCCACGCTGCTCGCGCCCAGCGTCACGTTCACCGAGAACATCTGGCGCCAGTTCCGGCCCGAGCACATCAGCGACCGCGAGAAGCTGCTCGCCATGCGCATCAGCGTGCTGGTGTTTGCGGCCGGGGTGCTGCTGTATTCGATAGTGATGGAAGGCACGCCCATCTACGAGCTGGTCTCGAGCGCCTACCAGGTGCCGCTGGTCGGCGCCTTCGTGCCCCTGGTGTTCGGCCTGTACTGGAAGCGCGCCAACACCCAGGGCGCGATCTGCGCCGTGGTGCTGGGCATTGGCGTGTGGCTGGTGTTCATGCTCACGCCGGCGCTGCACGAGGCCTTCCCGCAGCAGCTCGCCGGCCTGCTGTCGGCCGCCTTCGGCATGGTCGCGGGCTCGCTGGCGCCGCAGATGGTGCGCAACACGCGCGCACCCCATCACCGGGTGGTGGGAGTCGAGTAAGCGCGCAGCGCCCCTGCACCACAGAGCCCGATACTTATAATCGACGGCTTTGCACATTTTTCGCATTTCTTCGCAATGCCTATTTACGCCTACCGTTGCGGCACCTGTGGCCATGCCAAGGACGTGCTGCAAAAAATCTCCGATGCACCCTTGACCCGCTGCCCCGCATGCGGCGCCGAGACGTTTGCCAAGCAGGTCACGGCCGCGGGTTTCCAGCTCAAGGGATCGGGGTGGTATGTGACCGATTTCCGTGGGGGCTCGGGCGGCTCGGCTGGCAGCGCGGCCGCCGCCCCGGCGACCCAGGATGCTCCTAAATCTGAAGCTGCAAGCGCTTCTCCCGCAAGCGCTCCAGCCAGTTCTGACGCATAAAGTCAACCACGCTCATGGCCGCTCTGCGCAAATGGCTTTTCACGGGTCTGCTGGTCGTCGTGCCCGGCGTCATCACCGCCTGGGTGCTGAGCTGGATCGTCAGCACGCTGGATCAGACGCTCACCATCCTGCCTGGCGCCTGGCATCCGGACAAGCTGCTGGGCTTTCACATCCCGGGCTTCGGCGTGCTGCTCACGCTCGCCATACTGCTCATCATCGGCGCCTTTGCCAGCAACTTCGCGGGCCGCAAGATGGTGGCCTGGGGCGATGGGCTGGTCACGCGCATACCTGTGGTGCGCTCCATCTATTCGAGCGTCAAGCAGGTGTCGGACACGCTGTTTTCCGAGAGCGGCAACGCCTTTCGCACCGCGGTGCTGGTTCAATGGCCGCGCGAGGGCGTGTGGACCGTGGCCTTCGTCACCGGCACGCCCACGGGCGAGGTCGCGGGCTATCTGCGCGACGAATTCGTCAGCGTCTATGTGCCCACCACGCCCAACCCCACGAGCGGCTATTTCGTCATCGTGCGCAAGAGCGACTGTGTTGAACTCGAAATGAGCGTGGACGCTGCGCTCAAGTACATCGTTTCCATGGGTGTGGTGGCGCCGCCGTCCCTGGTCCCAGCGGAAGCGACCGACCGATAAACCTCACCGAACGACAGCGCCCACTGCGGGCGCAGGAAGAACCCGACATGGCCATGCGCTCCGAATACTGCGGTCTTGTGACCGAAGCCCTGATGGGCCAAACCGTTACCCTGTGCGGCTGGGTGAACCGCCGCCGCGACCATGGGGGCGTGATCTTCATCGACCTGCGCGACCGCGAAGGCTATGTGCAGGTGGTCTGCGACCCCGACCGCCCCGAGATGTTCAAGGTGGCCGAGGACATCCGCAACGAGTTCTGCATCCAGGTCAAGGGCCTGGTGCGCGCGCGTCCCGCCGGCACCACCAACGACAAGCTCAAGAGCGGCCAGATCGAAGTGCTGTGCCATGAGCTGAACGTGCTCAACGCCTCGGTGACGCCGCCGTTCCAGATGGACGACGACAACCTGTCGGAGACCACGCGCCTGACGCACCGCGTGATGGACCTGCGCCGCCCGGCCATGCAGCGCAACCTGATGCTGCGCTACAAAACGGCGATCCAGGTGCGCAACTTCCTCGACAAGGAAGGCTTCATCGACATCGAAACCCCCATGCTCGGCAAGAGCACGCCCGAGGGCGCGCGCGACTATCTGGTGCCCAGCCGCGTGCACGACGGCCAGTTCTTCGCGCTGCCGCAATCGCCCCAGCTCTACAAGCAGATGCTGATGGTGGCCGGCTACGACCGTTACTACCAGATCACCAAGTGCTTCCGTGACGAGGACCTGCGCGCCGACCGCCAGCCCGAGTTCACGCAGATCGACTGCGAAACCTCGTTCCTGAACGAGGAGGAAATCCGCGACATCTTCCAGCGCATGATCAAGGAGGTATTCCAGCAGCAGCTGGGCGTGGATCTGGGCGAGTTCCCGACCATGACCTATGCCGAGGCCGCGCGCCGCTTCGGCTCGGACAAGCCCGACCTGCGCGTCAAGCTCGAGTTCACCGAGCTGACCGACGTCATGGCCGACGTGGACTTCAAGGTCTTTTCCGGCCCCGCCACCACCCCTGGCGGCCGCGTGGTCGCCCTGCGCGTGCCCGGTGGCGCAGCCATCAGCCGTGGCGAGATCGACCAGTACACCGAGTTCGTCAAGATCTACGGCGCCAAGGGCCTGGCCTGGATCAAGGTCAATGAAGTGGCCAAGGGCCGCGACGGCCTGCAGTCGCCCATCGTGAAGAACATCCACGATGCCGCCATCGCTGAAATTCTCAAGCGCACCGGTGCGCAGGACGGCGACATCCTGTTCTTCGGCGCCGACAAGACCAAGATCGTCAACGACAGCATTGGCGCGCTGCGCCTGAAGATCGGTCACAGCGAGTTCGGCAAGCAGGGCGGCCTGTTCGAGGACCGCTGGGCCCCGCTGTGGGTGGTGGACTTCCCCATGTTCGAGCACGACGAGGAAGACAACCGCTGGGTGGCCGTGCACCACCCGTTCACGTCACCGAAGGACGGCCACGAGGACCTCATGGACACCGACCCCGGCAAGTGCCTGGCCAAGGCCTATGACATGGTGCTCAACGGCTGGGAACTGGGCGGCGGCTCCGTGCGTATCCACCGTGCCGACGTGCAGGCCAAGGTGTTCGCCGCGCTCAACATCGGTCCCGAGGACCAGCGCGCCAAGTTCGGCTACCTGCTCGACGCGCTGCAGTACGGCGCGCCCCCGCACGGCGGCCTGGCCTTTGGCCTGGATCGCCTCATCACCCTGATGACCGGCGCCGAGTCCATCCGCGACGTGATCGCCTTCCCCAAGACCCAGCGCGCGCAGGACCTGCTCACCCAGGCACCCAGCCCGGTCGACGAGAAGCAGCTGCGCGAGCTGCACATTCGCCTGCGCAATCCCGTGGCGGCGGCCTGAGGGCAGTCTTCACGCACAATCGAAGGGCGCCGCATGGCGCCCTTTTTGTTTTTGTGAGGGATAAATGGCCGTACCGGATTTTCAGTCGCTGATGCTGCCTCTGCTGCGCTTGGCTGGCGATGGACTGGAGCACGCATTTAAGGATGCAGTTGGAGTGATTGCTGACGAGTTCCAACTCACACCACAGGATCGGGAAGAGTTGCTGCCCAGCAGCAGCCGTACCACCTTGTTCTACAACCGCCTTGCGTGGGCAAAGACGCATATGACAATGGCCGGTTTGCTTGAGTCGCCGCGTCGAGGTGTGTTTTGCATTACTGCGCGAGGTAGGGATGTATTGGCGAGGAACCCACTTCGCGTGGACATGAAAACCTTGCAGCAGTATCCGGAGTATGGGCAAGCGCGGCGAGGTGAGACCGTGGGCCCGGAGATTGCGAGCGTGCCGACCATTTCAGTTAGTGAAGAGTTGACACCAGAAGAGACGATGGAACAGGCTCACCTGAGCCTGCGCAGCGGGCTGGCACGGGAGCTGTTGGAAATCATCTTGCAATGTAGCCCGGCATTTTTCGAGTTGTTGATTGTCAAGCTCATGATCAAAATGGGCTACGGCGGCAGCCGCGAGGAAGCCGGCCGTGCCGTGGGCCGCAGCGGTGATGGCGGGATTGACGGCGTCATCAACGAAGACCGCCTGGGGCTCGATGCGATTTACCTGCAGGCCAAGCGCTGGAGCAACGTGGTCGGGCGGCCCGACATTCAGCAGTTCGTCGGTGCATTGGCTGGTCAACGGGCCAGCAAAGGCGTGTTCATCACCACCTCCCGCTATACGCAGGAGGCCAAGGATTACGCCGCCAGCAGTAATTACAAGGTGGTATTGATCGACGGTGAGCGCCTGGCCGATTTGATGATCGAGCACGACCTGGGCGTTTCAGTAGCGGCCACGTACCAACTCAAGCGCATCGACTCGGATTTCTTTTCGGAGGAATGACGCCATGGCGCCGCAGGGCGGGCATTACAAAGTTCCCGAATCCGTGCTGGTGGTCATCCACACGGCCGACCTGCGCGTGCTGCTGATCCGCCGCGCCGATGCGGCCGAGGACTTCTGGCAGTCCGTGACCGGCAGCAAGGACAGCCCGGCCGAGGACTTTGCCGCCACTGCCGCGCGCGAGGTGCGGGAGGAGACGGGCATCGATGCGGCGGGCGCCGGTTGCGTGCTGCGCGACTGGGGGCTGGAGAATGTTTACGCGATTTACCCACAGTGGCGTCATCGCTACGCGCCCGGTGTATACCTGAACACCGAGCATGTGTTCGGTCTGTGCGTGCCGCCCGGGACACCCGTGGTCTTGAATCCGCGCGAACATACGGCATATGCATGGATGAGCTGGCGCGAGGCGGCCGACCGCTGCTTCTCGCCGTCCAATGCCGAGGCCATACTCTGGCTGCCACGCTTCGTCTGACGATGACCGCCTTACCCATAGAACTACCTGCCGAGCATTCGGGCATTCTGCGCGTTGCCACCTACAACATCCACAAGGGTGTGCAGGGCCTGGGCCCGGCGCGCCGGCTCGAGATCCACAACCTGGGCCTGGCCGTGGAGCAGCTCGACGCCGACATCGTGTGCCTGCAGGAAGTGCGCAAGATGAACCACAAGGAGGCCGCGTACTTCAAGCGCTGGCCGCGCGTGCCCCAGGCCGAATACCTGGCGCCCGAGGGCTATTCCTCCGTCTACCGCACGAATGCCTACACGCGCCATGGCGAGCATGGCAACGCGCTGCTCACGCGCTGGCCCGTGCTGGGCCACCAGCACGAGGACATCTCCGACCACCGCTTCGAGCAGCGCGGCCTGCTGCATGTGGAGGTGCAGTTCCAGGGGCGGCGCGTGCACGCCATCGTCGTGCACCTGGGACTGATTCCGGGCAGCCGCGTGCGCCAGGTGCGGCAGCTGCAGAGCTTCATCGAGCGCGAGGTGCCCGCGGGCGCGCCGCTCGTCGTCGCCGGCGACTTCAACGACTGGGGCCTGCAGATCAAGCGCATGCTGGCGGGCTTTGGCCTGTACGAGTACGACGATGCGCCTCAGCCCTTCACCTATCCGGCGCGCCTGCCGGTGGTGCAGCTCGATCATGTCTACGTGCGCGGGCTCACCCCGCTGGGGCTGCAGGTGCCGCGTGGGCGCATCTGGTGGCGCATGTCGGACCATCTGCCGCTGATCGCGGAATTCAGACTGTGACGGCATGGTCTTGGCCCGCCAGCGCAGGATTGCCACCGACCACGACATTCAGCTCCTGCAGGGGGCGCAGGAGTATTTTCCGGCCCTGATCGCGGACATGGATGCGGCGCTGTCCGACATCCAGTTCGAGACCTACATCTTCGACTGCACGGGCGCGGGCGCGCAGGTGGCCGAGGCACTCATGCGCGCCGCCGAGCGCGGCGTGCGCGTGCACCTCGTCGTCGACGGCGTGGGCACGGGCCGCATGGCCGAGCCCTGGCGCACGCGGCTCAGGGACGCAGGCGTGCGTCTGGAGGTGTATTCGCCGCTCGGCCCGCTGGGCCTGCTGCTGCCCATGCACTGGCGGCGCCTGCACCGCAAGCTGTGCGTGGTCGATGGCCGCGTGCTGTTCTGCGGCGGCATCAATGTGCTCGACGACTTCTACGACCCCAACCATGGCCCCCTGAGCGCGCCGCGCTTTGACTTTGCCGTGCGCGCCGTGGGCACGCTGGTGCAGCACGCCAGCGACACCATGGAGCAGCTGTGGTGGCGCATGCGCGCCGTGAGCGACGTGCGCCACCGCCGCCTGTCGCTGGCGCTGGCCGACATGCGCGCCGCCAGTGCCGCGCGCCAGGCCGTGCGGCATGCGCAGCGGCAGCAGCGTGGCATGCGCGCCCTGCTGCTGCTGCGCGACAACCTGCGCCACCGCGCGAGCATAGAGCGCGCCTATCTGCGCGCCATTGCCCAGGCGCGGCGCGAGATCATCATCGCCAACGCCTACTTCGTGCCCGGGGGCAAGCTGCGCCGCGCGCTCGTGCTGGCCGCGCGCCGCGGCGTGCGCGTGCAGCTGCTCCTGCAGGGGCGCTACGAATACTTCATGCAATACCACGCGGCGCGGCCCGTGTATGGCGCGCTGCTGGCCGCGGGCGTGGAGATCTGGGAGTACGAGCCGAGCTTTCTGCATGCCAAGGTGGCCGTGGTCGATGCGGCCACGCGCCGCGCCTGGGCCACGGTGGGATCGAGCAACCTCGACCCGCTGTCGCTGCTGCTCGCGCGCGAGGCCAACGTGGTGGTGCGCGATCCCGCCTTTGCCCAGCAGCTGCGCCAGCGCCTGGTGCGCGCGCGCGACCAGGGCGGGCGGCCGCTCGACCCGCATGAGTACGCCGCGCGCCCCTGGCGCGAGCGCGTGCTCGACCGCATCGCCTTCGGCCTCATGCGCGCGGCGCTGTGGGTCACCGGCAACCGGTACTGAACTAGCATTTGTATAGCTGCCGGCGCTTGGCGCGTAAGCGCTGGGGCCAAAAAATACCCATAAAACCCGGCGCGGCATTCACTGGTACCATGCCGCCATGTCTTCAGAACCCGCAGCCGCACCGAACGCCCCGCCGCCCGATGAGGGCCAGCCCGTGTCCGTCAAGATCCGTGAACGGCTGCTCGCCGCGCGCCGGCGCTTTCATGCCAACGACAACATTGCCGAATTCATCGAGCCCGGCGAGCTCGAGCTGCTGCTCGACGAGGTCGAGGCCAAGATGCAGGGCGTGCTCGACAGCATGGTCATCGACACCGCGGGCGACCACAACACCCAGAACACCGCGCGCCGCGTGGCCAAGATGTATGTCAACGAGGTGTTCAAGGGCCGCTATGTGCGCCCCCCCGCGATCACCGAGTTTCCGAACGCCGAGCATCTGAACGAGCTCATGATCGTCGGCCCGATCACCGTGCGCAGCGCCTGCAGCCACCATTTCTGCCCCGTGATCGGCAAGATCTGGATTGGCGTGCTGCCCAACGAGCACACCAACGTCATCGGCCTGTCCAAGTACGCGCGCCTGGTCGACTGGGTCATGGGCCGGCCCCAGATCCAGGAGGAGGCCGTGGTGCAGCTGGCCGACCTGATCATGGAGAAGACCCAGCCCGACGGCCTGGCCATCGTCATGGAGGCCAGCCATTTCTGCATGTCCTGGCGCGGCGTGCGCGAGATGGACAGCAAGATGATCAACTCCGTGATGCGCGGCGTGTTCCTCACCAACTCCACGCTGCGCCGCGAGTTTCTGGCCCTGATCCCCGGAAGGAACTGACATGCTGGTCCGTCTGCTCTACGTCAGCCGCGCGGTCGATACCTCGCCCGCGGCCATCGAGGCCATCCTCACCCAGTCGCGCCAGCACAACCCGGCCAGCGGCATCACCGGCGTGCTCTGCTACGGCGGCGGCATATTCCTGCAGGCCATCGAGGGCGGGCGCGCCACGGTCAGCGAGCTCTACGGCCATATCCAGCGCGACCCGCGCCACAAGGACGTGGAGCTGCTGGCCTTCGAGGAAATCTGCGAGCGGCGCTTCGGCGGCTGGACCATGGGCCATGTGAACCTGGCCAAGCTCAACCATTCCATCGTGCTCAAGTACTCCGAGAAGCCCGAGTTCGACCCGTATCTGACATCGGGCAAGGTGTCGTTCGCGCTGCTCGAGGAGCTCATGGCCACGGCCAGCATCATCGGCAGGGCCTGAACTCCCCACCACCGAACCCCGCCGCACCCTGGCGCAGTTCAGGACCCCCGTCATCCCAGCGCGAGCGGGGATCCACCGAAGTGCGCCGCGCCGTGCTGTTTGACCCGTCATCCCCGCGCAGGCGGGGATCCATGGCAGTGACGTTGCTCAACCTCTCCATGCCCCCGTCATCCCCGCGCAAGCGGGGATCCACGGCAGTGACGAATCAACCGATGGTGTGGCGCCTGAATCCCCGCATTCGCGGGGATGACGAGGCCTGTGGGCCGTGCATGCCCTGGCCACGCGAATCAACCCGCGCCACTACCTGAACCTGGGCCTTCCATGTCATCGAGCGCCTTCGCCCTGATCATCGTCGCGGGGCTGATCCACGCCATCTGGAACATCGCGGCCAAGAAGGCCGGGGGCGACGCGCGCTTTGCCTTCTTCACGGCCGTGCTCATGATGCTGGTCTGGGCGCCGCTGGGCTGGTGGCTGGGGCGCGGCGCCGTGCCGCTCTGGGGCGCGCGTGAATGGGCCATCGTGACGCTCAGCGGCGTGCTGCATGTGGTCTATTACGTGGTGCTGCTGCGCGGCTACCGCAAGGCGGATCTGACGGTGGTGTATCCGCTCGCGCGCGGCACGGGGCCGCTGTTGTCGGCCCTCGTGGCCATCACGCTGCTGGGCGAGCGCCTGTCGGCTCTGGGTGCGCTGGGCGTGGCCGGCGTGGTGGGCGGCGTGTTCCTGATTGCGGGTGGCCCCGGCCTGCTGCGCGCCGCGCACGAGCCCCAGGCGCGCCGGCGCGTGCGCAAGGGGATGCTGTATGGCGTGCTCACGGGCCTGTTCATCGCGAGCTACACGGTGGTCGATGGCTATGCGGTCAAGGCCATGCTGCTGTCGCCGATTCTGGTGGACTACATGGGCAACCTGGTGCGCGTGCTGGTGCTCGCGCCCGTGGCGCTGCGCGACCGTGTTGAGCTCGCCCGCCTGTGGGCCGCGCAGTGGCGCTTTGCGCTGCTGGTGGCGTTTGTCAGCCCCGTCGCCTATGTGCTGGTGCTGTTTGCCATGCAGAGCGCGCCGCTGTCGCATGTGGCGCCGGCGCGCGAGGTGTCCATGCTGTTCGCAGCGCTGCTCGGCGGCCATCTGCTGGGCGAGGGCGACCGCGCCGCGCGCCTGGCCGGTGCGGTGCTGATCGCGGCCGGCGTGGTGGCCCTGGGCCTGGGGTGAACGCCCTGGGCCTGCGGCAAGGCCCTACACCGGCCCGGTCAGCGCCACATAGGCCCTGCGCGTCTCGGGCGAGACCGCGGCCACGAGCTGGGCGTGCGAAGTCTGGTGGCGCGCCAGCATGCGTGCCGAGGCCACGGCCTTGGACTTGCAGAACCAGTGGCAGCTGTGCTGCATGAGCAGCAGCTCGGCCGTCATGGTGTAAGCGCGGTCGCGCGGCGACAGGCCGGTGTCGTTGCGCAGGGCGCGCGCAATGCCCTGCGCGTGCAGGTCGAGCAGCGCGCGCATGTCGAAGCTGGCCGCGGGAAACAGCTGCGTGGCAAACGGCAGGCCCAGCGGCAGCCGGCTCACGCGCGCGAGCTCCGCGGGCACGCGGCGAAAGTCGCTGGCAAAGCGCTCGAACTGCTCGGCCAGCTGCGTCTCGGTGGGGGCGAGCACGCCCAGCACCTGCAGGCGGCGCTCCAGGTCCTGCTCGCCCATGGCGCGCAGATAGCCCTGGGTCAGTGTCTCCATCTGCTGCTCGATCTGGTAGGGCTGCAGGTGGCGCGCGAGCAGCGCGATGCGCGTGCGCTGTTGCTGGTGGTTGAGCAGATAGGTGCCGGTAAAGGCCAGGGCCAGCACGAGAAAGAAATCCATTGCGTAAACTGAATGCGGGCGGGCGAAAGCACCGATTGTGGCGGCAGTCCGGCGCCACTCCACCGATTCCCCCTGTCTGCGAACCCCCATGCCTTCCATCGAAACCCTGCTGGCCTTCTTTGGCGTCTCCGTGCTGCTTGCCCTGTCGCCGGGGCCGGACAACATCTTCGTGCTGCTGCAGTCGGCCCAGCGCGGCTGGCGCGCCGGCATGTGCGTGGTGCTGGGCCTGTGCCTGGGGCTCGTGGGCCATACCGCGGCCGTGGCCCTGGGGCTGGCTGCGGTGTTTGCGGCCTCTGCCGTGGCGTTCACGGTGCTCAAGTTCTGCGGCGCCGCCTATCTGGCCTGGCTGGCCTGGGGCGCGCTGCGTGCGCCCGTGGCCGGTGGCGAGGCGCCTGCCGCGGGCGCGGCCGCGGCGGGCGAACGCCCCGCGGCCAGCGGCGCGCTGCGCATGGTGGGGCGCGGCGTGGTCATGAACCTCACCAACCCCAAGGTGCTGGTGTTCTTCCTGGCCTTTCTGCCGCAGTTCGCCGACCCCGCCCGCGGTGCCATGGCGCGGCAGATCATGCTGCTGGGCCTGGTGTTCATGCTGGCGACGCTGCTGGTGTTTGGCGCCATCGCCTGCTTCTCGGGCGCGTTTGGCGCCATCCTGCAGCGCTCGGCGCGCGCGCAGCGGCTGCTCAACCGCGTGGCGGCTCTGGTGTTTCTCGGCCTGGCGCTGCGCCTGGCCACGGCGCAGCGGTGATGCTTCTGTATTGATAGCTGCTAGCGCTTGCTGTATAAGCGATGGAGCCTGATTTTCTCATTGGTTTCCGGGCGGCTCGGGCCAGGGCCGCAGCGGCCCGCGCAGCCGCTCGAACGCATGGGCGATGCGCAGCACGCCCAGGTCGTCAAAGCGCGGCCCGGCGATCTGCAGGCCGACCGGCAGGCCCGCGGCGGTGTGGCCGCAGGCGATGGCGGCCGCGGGCTGCTCCGACATGTTGAACGGCACGGTGAAGGCGATGTGCTCGAGCGGCCTCAGCGGGTCGTTGGTCGGCGCGGGCAGCTCGGCGGCAAAGGCCGTGATGGGCGCCACGGGCGAGAGCACATAGTCGAACGGCGCACAGGCGCGCACCGTGGCGACGCGCGTGGCGTGGAACTGCTGGCTGGCCTCGAAGACCTGGGGGCCGGTGAGGCCCGCGGCGCTCTCGGCCCAGGCGCGGATGAAGGGCAGCACCTTGCCGCGCTCCCCAGGCGTGAGCGTGTGCAGGTCCATGAGCGAGCGCATGCGCCAGAAATGGTCCATTCCGTCGAGCATGGCGCGCGTGAGAAACGGCGCCATGGGCGTGACGATGGCGCCCGCCTGCTCGAACAGGCGCGCCGCGGCCTCGATGGCGGCGCGCACCTCGGCATCCACGGGCAGGCCGCAGCCCGCGTCGAGCAGCAGGCCCAGGCGCAGGCCGCGGAGCTGCTCGGGTGGGGCCGCGCATTGCTCCCAGGCGATGTCCTGCGCGGGCAGGCTCATGCTGTCGCGCGCGTCGGGGCGGCTGAGCACCTGCATCATCAGCGCGGCATCGCGTACCGTGCGCGTCATGGGGCCGGCGGCGCGGCCCGTGTAGGGCGGGTCTATGGGGATGCGCCCCAGGCTGGGTTTGAGGCCGAAGATGCCGCACCAGCTCGCGGGCAGGCGGATGGAGCCGCCTATGTCCGTGCCCACATGCAGCGGCGCGTAGCCGGCCGCGGCCGCCGCGCCCGCGCCGGCGCTGGAGCCGCCCGGGCCGCGGTTCAGGTCCCAGGGGTTGCGCGCCAGCGCGTGAAACGACGACAGGCCCGAGGACAGCATGCCGTAGTCCGGCATGGTGGTCTTGCTGATGAAGACCGCGCCGGCCTCGCGCAGCCGCGCCGCGGGCGGGGCGTCGGCCGCCGCGGGCACCAGGGGCAGGGCGGCCGTGCCCAGCGGCGTGGGGTCGCCGCGGGTGGCGATGTTGTCCTTGACCGTGACGGGCACGCCGTCGAGCGGCCCGCAGGGCGCGCCGCGCAGCCAGCGCGCCTCGCTGGAGCGCGCCTGCGCCAGCGCCTCCTCGGGGCGCAGCAGCCAGGTGGCGTGCAGATGCGGCTCCCAGCGCGCGATGTGTTCGAGCAGCGCGCGCGTGACCTCGACGGGCGAGAGGCTGCGCGCGCGGTAGGCGGCCAGCAGCTCGTGGGCGGACAGATCGTGCAGCGCGGTCATGACCAGGACAGGGCGGAGAGGTCGTTGACGAAGATGGGCATGTCCTTCCACAGCCCGCGCAGCTGCTTGTTGGCCACGGTCACCCATTGCGGCTGGTAGAGAAACGCATGCACCGCGTCCTCGGCCAGCATGCGCTGGGCGTCGCCGAGCAGGCGCGCGCGGTCTGCGGGGCGGGCGGCGTTCTTGATCTTCTCGTAGAGCTGGTTGAACGGCGCGGACTGGTAGCCCCAGTAGTAGTCGGGCCTGGCGAAGTTGCCCAGGTCGAAGGGCTCGACATGCGAGATCAGCGTCAGGTCGTAGTTCTTGCGCCCGTAGGTGCCCGACAGCCACTGCGCCCATTCCACGTTCTGCAGCTTGGCCGTGATGCCCACCTTGGCCAGCTGGGCCGCGATGACCTCGCCGCCCTGGCGCGCATAGGGCGCGGGCGGCAGCGTCATGGTGAGGGTGAGCGGCAGCGTCACGCCGGCCTCGGCCAGCAGCCGCTTGGCCTTCTCGGGGTCGTAGGGGTTGATGCCCGTGGTGTCCACATAGCCGAAGGCGCCCGGCACATAGTGGCTGCCAATCGGCACGCCCAGGCCGTCGGCCGCGCCCTGGATGACGGTCTTGCGGTCTATGGCCGCGGCGATCGCGCGGCGCACGCGCCGGTCACTGAGTGGCCGGCGGGCGTTGTTGATGGCCAATATGGTCTTGGCGCGCGAGCCGCTCACGATGACCTGAAAGCGTGGGTTGCTCTTGAACTGCGCCACGCTGCGCGGCGTGACGCGCGGGAAGGCGTCCACGTCGCCCGCGAGCAGCGCGGCCACCTGGGCCGCCGGATCGGGGATGAAGCGGAAGCTGGCGCGGCGTATCCTGAGGGCCGCGGCCTGGCGCCACTCGGGCCAGGCCGCGAGCGTGATGGAGGCGCCGCGGCTCCAGGCCGCGAGCCGGTAGGGGCCCGTGCCCACGGGCTTGGTGGCGTTGCCGCCCGCGCTCTTGGGCTCGACGATGATGGCCGTGGCCTGGCCAAGCAGGAACAGCAGGTCGGGCTCGATGTCCTGGTTGATGATGACCACCGTGTGCTCGTCCACCACCTGGGTGGTCAGGCCCGCAAAAAGGCGCTTGTCCTTGTTCGTGCTCTTGTCGCCGCCCGCGCGGTCGAAGGAGAACTTGACGGCCGCGGCGTTGCAGGGCTCGCCGTTGTGGAACATGGCGTCCTTGCGCAGCCGGAAGGTGTAGGTGCGCAGGTCGGGCGAGACCTCCCAGCTCTCGGCCAGCAGCGGCGAGACGCTGCCGTCGGAGTTGATCTTGGTCAGCGTCTCGTAGATGTTGTAGAGCGTGACCTCGGCGATCGACGAGGCCGCGCCGGCCGTGGGGTCCAGGCCCGGCGGCTCCAGCGTCAGCGCCAGCGTCACGCTGTCCTTCCTGCCCTGGGCCAGCGCGTGCAGCGGCGTGGCCAGAACGGCAGAGGCCAGGGCGCCGGAGGCGATGGCGGTGCGTCGGGTGAGCATGGGTGGGTTCTCCTCAAGAAAATCAACTGCCCGCGGTTGTACTACAGCGGGTGCGGGCGCGCCGACTACGGGCCGGGGCTTCAGTCCAGAAAGTCGTCGATGCGCGGCACGGCCGTGACCAGGGCCTGGGTGTAGGGGTGCTGTGGTGCGCCGAACAGGGCCTGGGGCGCGCCGCGCTCCACGACCTGGCCGCGGTAGAGCACCAGCACCTCGTCGCACAACTGCTGCACCACGGCCAGGTCGTGGCTGATGAGCAGAAAGCTCAGGCCCAGGCGCTCCTGCAGGTCGGCCAGCAGGTTGAGCACCTGGGCCTGCACCGAGACGTCGAGCGCGCTCACGGGCTCGTCGGCCACGATCAGGCGCGGGCGCGTGATGAGGGCGCGCGCGATGGCGATGCGCTGGCGCTGGCCGCCCGAGAACTCGTGCGGATACTTCAGCGCATCGCCCGGGCGCAGGCCCACCTGGGCCAGCACCTCGGCGGCGCGCTCGCGCAGCTCGGCGCGCGTGGTGCGCGTGGCAGCGGCCAGGGCCTGCAGCGGCTCGGTGACGATGGTCTCGACGCGCTGGCGCGGGTCCAGCGAGCCGTACGGGTCCTGGAACACCATCTGGAAGTCGCGCCGCGCCGCACGCAGTTCATGGGCCGGCAGACGGTGCAGGTCGCGCCCGAGCAGCTGCACGCTGCCGGCCGTGGGCACATCGAGGGCCATCACCAGACGCGCCAGCGTGGATTTGCCCGAGCCCGATTCGCCCACCACGCCCAGGCTGCGCCCCGCGTGCAGATCGAAGCTCACGCCGGCAAGCGCCGTCAGCTGCGGGCGCGGCGCAAACAGGTGCGTGCGCGGCAGCGCGTAGTCGCGCCGCAGCTCGCGCACGCGCAGCAGCGGGATATTTGTGTCAAATGGGCCTGCAGCGCCCGATGGTAGAGCGCTGGCAGCTATCGATTGCATAGTGTTCACGGTGCATCCCCCAGGCGTATGCAGCGTGCCTCATGCCCCGCGCCCAGGTCCACGGCCTGCGGCAGGGCGGCGTGGCAGGCGGCCACGGTGCGCGGGCAGCGCCCGGCAAACGGGCAGCCCGTGGGCAGGTCGGTCAGCTCGGGCACGGTGCCGGCAATGGTGGGCAGGCGGGCGCCCGTCACACGCGCCGCGCCCCATTGCGGGCGGGCGGCGAACAGGCCCTGGGTGTAGGGGTGGGCGCGCCGTTTGAAGACGGCGCGCGTGGGGCCGGCCTCGACGACGGTGCCGCCATACATCACCAGGGTGCGGCGCACGCTCTGGGCGATCACGCCCAGGTCGTGCGAGATGAGGATGAGCGCCATGTCGCGCTCGGCCACCAGGCCGTGGATCAGGTCGAGGATCTGGCGCTGCAGCGTCACGTCGAGCGCCGTGGTGGGCTCGTCGGCAATGAGCAGATCGGGCCCGCAGGCCAGCGCCATGGCGATGGTGATGCGCTGGCGCTGCCCGCCCGAGAACTGGTGGGGGTAGGCGTCGAGCCGCCGCGCGGCCTGGTCTATGCCCACGCGCTCGAGCAGGGCGATGGCCTCGGCGCGCGCCTGGGCCGCCGAGAGGCCCTGGTGCAGGCGCAGCGGCTCTGCGACCTGTTGGCCTATGCGGTGCACGGGGTTGAGGGCCGTCATGGGCTCCTGGAACACCATGGCCATGCGGTTGCCGCGCAGGCCGCACAGCGTGCGCTCGGCCAGGCCGATCAGCTCCTGGCCATGAAGGCGCACGCTGCCCTGGGCCCGCGCGCCCTCGGGCAGCAGGCCCATCAGGGCCAGGGCGGTGAGCGACTTGCCGCAGCCCGATTCGCCGATCAGGCCCAGGGTCTCGCCGCGCTCGAGCGTGAAGCCGAGGTCGTGCACGGCGCGCACCGGGCCGCGCGCCGTGGGCAGGGTGATGGCGAGCTCGCTGACCTCGAGCAGCGGGGCGGGGCTTGTCGTCATCGTTGGCGTGCGAGACGGGGGTCGAGCAGGTCGCGCAGCCCGTCGCCGAGAAGGTTCAGGCCCAGCACGGCCAGCGCAATCGCCACGCCGGGCCAGACGGCGAGCAGCGGGGCCTGGAACATCAGCGTCTGCGCCTCGGCCAGCATGCGCCCCCAGGAGGGCTGGGGCGGCTGCGTGCCCAGGCCCAGGTAGGACAGGGCGGCCTCGGCCAGGATGGCGAGCGCAAACTGTATCGTGGCCTGCACGATGAGCACCGAGGCGATGTTGGGCAGCACATGCTCGAGCGTGATGCGCCACGGCCCCTTGCCGCAGGCGCGCGCGGCCAGGATGTAGTCGCGCGCCCAGACGGCCTTGGCCGAGGCGCGCGTGACGCGCGCAAACGTCGGTATGTAGAAGATGCCGATGGCGACGATGGCGTTGACCATGCCCGGCCCGAACACCGCCGTGAGCATGATGGCCAGCAGCAGCGCCGGGAAGGCGAAGGTGAAGTCCGCCAGGCGCATCACGGCCTCCTCCACCCAGCCGCCGCGCGCCGCGGCCAGCAGGCCCAGCGCCGCGCCCAGGGCCAGGCCAATGCCCACGGCGATCACGCCCACGGCAATCGACGCGCGCGCGCCCACCAGCAAGAGCGAGGCCACGTCGCGCCCATAGGCGTCGGTGCCCAGCCAATGCGCGGCGCCGGGCGGCTGCAGCATCGCGTCCATGTCCATGTCGTTGGGTGGCCAGGGTGTCCAAAAGAGCGATAGCAGCGCCGCGGCTAGCAGCAGCGCCGTGAGCGCCGCGCCGATGGCAAAGCTGCGCTGGCCGAGCGCGCGGCGCCAGAAGCCTGGCGCGCTGGGTTGGGCGGCGGGAAGGGCGCTCACAGCCCGGCCACCTTCACGCGCGGATCTATGGCCGCGTACAGCAGGTCGACGACGAAGTTCACCAGCACCACCATGGCCGCGAGCAGCATCACGCAGTTGCGCACCACGACCAGGTCGCGGTTGGCTATGGACTGAAAGATCAGCCGGCCCAGGCCGGGCAGGTAGAACACGTTTTCCACCACGATGGTGCCGGCCAGCAGGTTGGCGAACTGCAGGCCCATGACGGTGACCACGGGAATCATGGCGTTGCGCAGCACATGGCGCCAGAGCGCGGCGCGGCGCGTGAGGCCCTTGGCGCGCGCGGTGCGCACGAAGTCCTCGCGCAGCACGTCGAGCACGGCCGAGCGCGTGATGCGCGCCAGAATCGCCGCCTGCACCACGGCCAGCGCCACGGCCGGCAGCAGCAGCGCTCCGAGCGCGGGGAGCACGCCGCCGCCGCTGGCCTCGGTCCAGCCCGGAAAGCCGCCGGCCGAGAACCATTGCAGCTTCACCGAGAACAGCAGGATGAGCAGGATGGCGAACCAGAAGTTGGGAATGGCGATGCCGATCTGCGCCAGCCCCATCACACCCCAGTCGCCCAGGCGGTTGTGGCGCGCCGCCGCATACAGGCCCGCGGCCAGGGCCAGGGCGCAGGTCAGCAGCATGGCCAAGAGCGCGAGCGGCACGGTGAGCGTGAGGCGCTCGGCGATGAGGTCGACGACCGGCGCGCCATAGGCGTGGCTGTCGCCCAGATCGCCCGTGAGCAGGCCCGCGAGCCATTGGCCGTAGCGCACCAGGGCGGGGCGGTCGAGCCCCAGCTGCGCGGCGAGTGCGGCCACGGCCTCGGGCGCGGCGTCGGGGCCGAGCAGCACCTCGGCGGCGTTGCCCGGCAGCACCTCCAGCACCCAGAACACCACGCAGGACGCGCCCAGCAGGGTCAGGATCAGCGTGGCAAGGCGTCGGAGGGCGAACAGGGCCATGCCGAAAATTCTAATGAAAAACGGGTGAGACGTCCGTCTGACAAGCGCGACCAGCTATCAAAAGCATAGTTATGCCGCAGCATCCTGGGGCGTGGCCGGCGGTGCGGGTCTGGGCGGCTTGGGGCGCGGGGGCTTGGTGGTGTGCACCTGCAGCGTGGCCTTGTCCATGTCGCCCGCGAGCATGGCGGGCCAGGCCTTGAGCGAATGGGCGATGCTGTCCTCGATGAGCTGGCGCTGGTCGGGCGCGGGTTTCTTGAGCACCCAATGGACGACCTCGGACTTCACGCCCGGGTGGCCAATGCCCAGGCGCAGGCGCCAGTAGTCACTGCTGCCGAGCTGGGCGTGGATGTCGCGCAGCCCGTTGTGGCCCGCATGGCTGCCGCCGCGCTTGAGCTTGGCCTGGCCCGGTGGCAGGTCGAGCTCGTCATGCACGACGAGGATTTCCTCGGGGGCGATCTTGTAGAAGCGCGCCAGGGCCGCCACGGACTTGCCCGAGAGGTTCATGAAGGTCTGCGGCTCGAGCAGCCAGACGCTGTGGCCGCCGACGCTGGTGCGCGCCATCAGGCCGTGGTAGGCGCGCTCGGGCACCAGCGTGGCCTTCAACTCGCGCGCCAGCGCGTCCACCCACCAGAAGCCCGCGTTGTGGCGCGTGGCCTCGTACTCCGGGCCCGGGTTGCCCAGGCCGACAAACAGTTTGATCATGGCGGCGATTATCCGTGGGGCTCAAATGCAAACGGCCCACGCAGGCGTGGGCCGTTGGTCTGTGGGCCGCGCACCTTGGGGCGCGGCCAGGCAAGCAATGCTTACTTCTTGCCCTTCTTGGCCGGTGCGGCGGCGGGTGCCGGTGCGGCAGCGGCGTCGACCACCACTTCGGGCAGCTTGATGGACACCAGGGCGGGGTTCTTGTTGGAGCCGCGCACGATGACCTTCACGCCATGGGGCACCTTCAGCGACTGCACGCCCAGGGTGGACTTGGAGGTCAGGCCGCTCAGGTCCACGGTGACGAACTCGGGCAGCTGCGAGGGCATGCACATCACGTCGACTTCGTGGATCAGCGGGGTGACCGTGCAGCCTTCGGACTTCACGGCGGGCGAGGCTTCCAGGCCTTCGAAGTGCAGCGGCACCTTCAGGTGCACGCGGGTCTTCTCGTCCACGCGCTGGAAGTCCACGTGCAGCACCTGCTGCTTGAACGGGTGGTACTGCACGTCACGCAGCAGCACCTTGGTGACCTGGCCGTTCAGTTCCATGTCCAGGATGCTGGAGTGGAAGGCTTCCTTCTTGAGGGCGTGCCACAGGGCGTTGTGATCGAGTTCGATCTGTTGGGGCTCGGCACCGCCACCGTAGACGATGCCGGGGGTCTTGCCCGAAATGCGCAGACGGCGGCTCGCACCCGTACCTTGCTTGGCGCGCTCAAAAGCGACGAATTGCATGACTGACTCCTGATGGGGCCGGCCGCGACCAGCCTGGCCCACTGTTGAAAAAGACCCCATACCCGTTCGGGCATGAGGCCTGCGTGATGTTCGCCGACGCTCAGTCGGAGAACAGGCTCGATACCGACTCTCCCTTGGAGATGCGCTGGATCACCTCGGCGATCAGCGGCGCCACGGAGAGCTGGCGAATCTTGTTGCACCCCTTGGCGGCTTCGCTCAGGGGGATGGTGTTGGTCACCACGACCTCGTCGAGGGCCGTGCCCTTGGCGATGCGCTCGATGGCCGGGCCCGAGAAGATGGGGTGCGTGCAATAGGCGTAGACGTTCTTCGCGCCACGCTCCTTGAGCACCTCGGCGGCCTTCACCAGCGTGCCTGCGGTGTCGATCATGTCGTCCATGATCACGCAGTTGCGGCCGTCGATGTCGCCGATGACATGCATGACCTCGGACACATTGGCCTTGGGACGGCGCTTGTCGATGATGGCCAGATCCGTGCCCAGCTGCTTGGCCAGGGCACGTGCGCGCACCACGCCACCCACGTCGGGGCTGACGACGATGAGGTTCTCGTACTTCTTCTGGTCCAGGTCACGCAGCAGCACCGGCGAGGCGTAGATGTTGTCCACCGGAATGTCGAAGAAGCCCTGGATCTGGTCGGCATGCAGATCCATGGTCAGCACGCGGGCCACGCCCACGGCCTGCAGCATGTTGGCCACGACCTTGGCCGAGATCGGCACGCGCGTGGAGCGCGGGCGGCGGTCCTGGCGGGCATAGCCGAAGTAGGGGATCACGGCGCTGATGCGTTCGGCCGATGCGCGCTTGAGCGCGTCGACCATGATCAGGAGCTCCATGAGGTTTTCGTTGGTCGGCGCGCAGGTCGGCTGCACCACGAACACATCGCGGGCGCGCACGTTCTGCTTGATCTCGACCGTCACCTCGCCGTCGGAAAAGCGCCCCACATCGATGGCGCCCAGCTGGGTGCCCAGATGCTGCACGATTTCGGAAGCCAGGCCGGGGTTGGCATTACCCGTGAAAACCAGAAAATCAGGGGTATTGGAATGCATGATCGACTCGGCAGTCTGGGTGATTGTCCCGTACGGGATATGAATTTTGGCAGGGGAGGAAGGATTCGAACCCTCGCATGCCGGAATCAAAATCCGGTGCCTTAACCAACTTGGCTACTCCCCTACACAGGTCGACTGCCATGGTGCAGTCAACCCTTTATCTCTTCATCCAAGACCCAATCCTGTAGTGGATGAAGCCTCAGATTATCGCACATTTTTGTCTGCCATGTTGCATTCGCATCATTCAAATCGACATCATGTGCGGTTTGCGCAAACACTGCACTACCGGAGCCGGTCATGCGCGCCTGTAATCCCTTGGTGGCCAGCCAGGCAAGAGCCTGATCGACCTCGGGGCACAGCATCTGCGCAACCGGCTGCAGATCGTTCCTGCCAAATTGGTAGGGTGCTGCAGCAAAGCCTTGGATTGTAGCATCAGCTGAATCGCGTCTGAGCAATGGATGCGAAAAAATTGCCTTGGTGTCCAGGCCAGCCTCGGGCTTGACGACGACGAGGCGGGTGTGCGGCAGTTCGTGCTCCGGCCCGAGGGGGCGGATGATGTCGCCAATGCCCTCCACCCAGGCGTTGCGTCCGCACAGGAAAAACGGCACGTCGGCGCCCAGGGCGAGGCCTATGGCCTGCAGCCGCGCGCGGGGCAGATTCAGGCGCCAGAGCCGGTTGAGCGCGAGCAGGGTGCTGGCCGCATCGGACGAGCCTCCTCCCATGCCCGCCTGGGCCGGAATGCGCTTGTGCACGCCGATATGGGCGCCCATGCGGCATCCGGTCGCCGCCTGCAGCGCACGCGCGGCGCGCAGCACCAGGTCGTCGGCGGGCAGGGTCAGGGTCAGGTCCTCGCGCGAGATGCCACCATCGGCGCGCAGCTCGAAGTGCAGGGTGTCGCACCAGTCGATCAGCATGAACACGGACTGCAGCAGATGGTAGCCATCGGGCCTGCGGCCCGTGACATGCAGGAACAGGTTCAGCTTGGCCGGCGCGGGCACGTCATACAGGCTATGCATGGGGTTCAGAGACTCAGGATGATGCGCAGCTCGGTGCGCGGCGCCGGGCTGTGGCGCGTGGCCGTGACGCGGCCCCGGTCCAGGGCGCTCAGGTCGGCCTCCCAGCCGGTGGCCTGAACCTGCTCGCCCCTGAGCCAGCCGAACAGGGCCGCTATGGGCAGCTCGGTCCCCGTGAGCTCATATACCAGGGCCGGCAGGGAGGTGGACCTGCGGACCTCCGTGCCATTGTCGAGCTCGGCATGTCCGGCGGACCACTTGAGTTTGGCGATGACGTTGCCCAGCGGATTGAACAGCGTGAGCGCGCCCGCATCGGGGCCGCCCATGAGCTCGAAGCCGGCATTGAAGGAGCGGCTCGCCTCGTCTTCGACCTGCACGGCCAGCCGGCCGCTCCAGTGGTCGGGGGCGGCGCCGCTCGGGCGCGGCGGCTGGGCGCAGGCCGCGAGCAGGGCGCCGCAAAGGCCGGCCAGCAGCAGTCGGCCGCGCCGGGGGCGGCCGGTGTGCGCGGCATTCAAGGATGCGCTCCCAGGCGCTTGATGGTGTCCCGCAGCGTCACATTGTCCTTGTCGATGCTCAGACCCTCGCGCCAGATGGCGAGTGCGCGCTCGCGCTGCCCCAGGTGCCACAGCACCTCGCCCAGGTGGGCGGCGATTTCCGCGTCGCGGCGTATGTCGAAGGCGCGCTCGAGAATCGTCAGCGCCTCCTGGTGGTGGCCCAGGCGAAACTCGACCCATCCGAGGCTGTCGGTGATGAAGGGGTCCTGGGGCGCGAGCTCGAGCGCCTTGGTGATCAGTGCCTTGGCTTCCTGCAGGCGCACGCCGCGGTCGGCCAGCGTAAAGCCCAGTGCGTTGAGCGCATGGTGGTGATCGGGTTTGCGCGCGATGATGCTGCGCAGCAGGCGCTCCATGTCCCTGGGGCGCTTGGCCTTCTCGGCCAGCATGGCCTGGTCGTAGACGAGGTCGTCGTCCTGGGGAGAGAGAGCGACGAGCTTGCCCTGCAGCTCATAGGCCTCGCGGTAGTGACCCGCCTCACGCAGCAGCTGCACCTCGGCCTGCATCTTGAGGCGCTCGCCCTCGGCATCGTGGGTGGGCGTCGCGCGGATCAGCGCACGGGCCTCGGCGAGCCGGCCCTGGCGCGCCAGCAGCGAGGCGCGCCGGCTCTGGACGGCCAGCAGCTCGGATGCGTCCTCGATGCGCGCCAGCCAGCCCTGTGCCTTGGCGAGATCACCGCGCTTTTCGGCGATCTGGGCGTGCATGAGATAGGCCTGGTTCATGGCCTGCTTGCGCTGCTCGTTGTCCGTGAGGGTGCTCTGCTGCTCGGTGAACCGCTGCAGCGACGATTCGGCCTCGTCCAGTCGATTGGCCTGCAGCTGCAGCGTCGCCTGGATCAGCCAGGCCTGCGCAAGGTCGGGATGGTCGCGTGTGACGGCCTGCACCTGCGTCAGGGCATCGTTCAGGCGCTGAGACTCTATGAGCACCCGCGCGTAGCTCATGCGCACCTCGGGGGCGGGCTCGCCGCCCAGATAACGTGCGAGCAGGGGTTCCGCCTGTGTGACCCCCGCCTCGAGCAGCTGTACGGCCAGCATGGCCGCACCATCGTCCTCGGGATCCTGCGCCAGCGCATTGCCCGCGGCCTCCAGCGCGTCGCCCCTGTCGTCGGCGGCGAGATACATGCGCCCCAGGCTGGTCCAGGCGGTCGGGCCCACGGCGGGGTGGCTGAGTTCGCCCTGCAGCGCTTCGCGCACGATGCGCGCGGCCAGTGCCTTGTCGCCTGCGCGCGCATAGAGCATGGGCAGGCTGCGTATGGCCGAGATCTTCTCTCGCGTGGACGACTGCGCGAGCTCCCGGCGCAGCGGCGCGGCGCTGTCCTCGATGCGGTTGAGCGCCACCAGAATGCGCAGCAGGTAGCGGTTGGCATCGCGTGACTGCGGCAATGCCTGCTGCCATGCGTGGACCGCGGCCAGGGCCGACTCGCCCGAGCGTGCCTGCAGCGCGATGTCGGTGGCGCGGCGATACAGCTGCGCGTCGCCGCTGCGCCGCGCAGCGTCCAGTATGAGGTTGTAGCCCAGGGCCGGGTCGCCCGCGCGGGTCGTCATCTCGCCGAGCAGCAGCTCGTAGAACAGCTCGGCATTGAGCGCGGCACTGGCCGCACCGTCCCTGTCTTCAGCGGAGGATGAAGCCGGCGGTTCGGATGTGCCGGGCTGTGCATGGGCCGGCCATGCGGCGGCCGTGATCACCGAGACCAGGGCGGCCCGCCAGAAACGCTGAGAGAAGTCCATCGGCTCATAATAATCCATGGTTTTGCGAGTTCTCGAGACATATCTTCATGCCTGAGCTGCCCGAGGTCGAGGTCACCCGGCGTGGCTTGGCCGACCCCGTGACCGGTGCGACGATTCGCGCCCTGCACCTGGGCAAGCCGCTGCGCTGGCCGCTGGGCATCGCGCCGGCGGCACTCGTGGGGCAACGCGTGCTGGCCGTGCGCAGGCGTGGCAAGTACCTGCTGCTGGACCTGCAGGAGGGCTTGCTGCTCGTGCATCTGGGCATGTCGGGCAGCCTGCGCTTTGCATCGGAGCTGCCCCCGCGCGGCGTGCATGACCACTTTGAGATGGTCACCGACCGCGGCACGCTGCGCCTGCACGATCCGCGCCGCTTTGGCGCCGTGGTGTGGGCCGCGGGCGAGGACGATCCGCGTGCGCGCAAGCTGCTTGACGCGCTGGGCGTCGAGCCCCTGGGCGATGGTTTCGACTTCTCCGCGTTTCATGCCGGCCTGCGGGCCAGTCGCATGCCCATCAAGCAGCTGCTGCTGGCGGGCAGACTGGTGGTTGGCGTGGGCAACATCTATGCCTCGGAGGTGCTGTTTCTCGCGCGCATACGGCCGACGACGCGCGCGAGCCGCATTGGCGAGCAGCGCGCACGGCGCCTGCATGCCGCGATCCGCGAGGTGCTGGCAAGGGCCGTGCAGCAGGGGGGCAGCACGCTGCGGGATTTCCACGGCCCCGACGGCGGCTCCGGCCATTTCCAGACTCAGACCCATGTCTACGGCCGCGAGGGCCTGCCGTGCACGGTCTGCGGCACACCCGTGCAGATGCTGCGCCAGGGCCAGCGCAGCAGCTATTTCTGTCCGCATTGCCAGAGGCCCTGACTGATGGGGCCGCCTGCGCCGCCGTCGGTTGCGGCCTGTGCGGGTGCTATATTGCCGCCTCTCGCCCCTGCGGGCGCGCGGGCTTGGCGCGCATTGATATTCCGGGAACGACGTGAGCCCCACATCCTCATTCAATCAACGGTTTGACCAGCATGGCGCCTGGCGGCGCGCGTTTGCGCAACGGCTGCAGCGGCTGGAGCAATGGATGGGCGCGCACGAGCTCATGGACACGGCCGTCCAGGAGCGGCTTCGGCGCCTGGAGGAGCAGGTGCGCAGCGACAAGGTGACCGTGGCCTTCGTGGCGGAGTTCTCGCGCGGCAAGTCCGAGCTCATCAACGCCATCTTCTTCGCGGGCTATGGGCGGCGCATCATGCCGGCGGGCGCGGGGCGCACCACCATGTGCCCCACGGAGCTGTGCTTCGAGGCCGGCATGGAGCCCTGTCTGCGGCTGCTTCCGATCGAGACCCGCCTGCAGCCGCTCGGGGTGGCGGAGTGGCGGCTCAGGCCCGGCAGCTGGGTCAGGCTGGCGCTGAACACCGACGACGCCGAGCAGATGGCTGCGGCGATAGCGAAGGTGTCGCAGATGCGCCGTGTCACCGTGGACGATGCACGTGCCCTGGGTTTCTGGAGCGACGCGGCCGACGCCGACAACCCCCTGCAGGACGAGGCCGGCATGGTGCAGGTGCCCATGTGGCGCCACGCCATCGTGAACCTGCCGCACCCGCTGCTCAAGCAGGGGCTGGTGATTCTCGACACCCCGGGCCTCAACGCCGTGGGGGCCGAGCCCGAGCTGACCATCAATCTCATTCCCCAGGCGCATGCCGTGGTGTTCCTGCTCGCGGCGGACACGGGCGTGACGCGCTCGGATCTGTCGATCTGGCGCGACTACCTGGGCATGGCCGAGGACGCCTTCGACGAGCGGCTCGTGGTGCTCAACAAGATCGACACGCTGTGGGATGCGCTCAGCCCGCCCGAACAGGTGCAGGCGCAGATCGAGCGCCAGCGCCTCGAATCGGCCGAGGTGCTGGGCGTGCCGGCGAGCCAGGTGATGGCCGTATCGGCGCTCAAGGGCCTGCAGGCCAAGATACGGTGCGACGACATGCTGCTGCAGGCCAGCGCCCTGCCGCAGCTCGAGGTGGCGCTGGCCACGGGCATCATGGGCCGGCGCCAGGCCATATTGCGCGCCACCGTGGCCAGCGGCGTGGCCAGCCTGCAGGCCGAGGTGCGGCGCGTGATCAACATCCGCCGCCGCGACCTGGACGACCAGATGCTGGAGCTGCGCAGCCTGCGCGGCAAGAACGCATCGGTCATAGAGGCCATGCGCGCGCGCATCGAGGTCGAGCAGCGCGAGTTCGAGGCCAGTGCCACGCGCATCCAGGCCCTCAGGGCCGTGCACCTGAAGATGCTGCGCAAGCTGTTTCTGCAGCTCGGCCCGGGTGGGCTGAAGGCGCAGCTGCAGGCCCTGGGCGATGCGTTGCAGGGCACGGGCGTCAGGCTCGGCGTGCGCAAGGTGTATGGCGAGACCTTTGCGCGCGTGCGTGCGACCCTGCAGGAGGCCGAGGCGGCAGGCATCGAGATCCACGCCATGCTCGGCGGTACCTTCCGCCAGCTCAATGCCGACTACGGCTTTTCGCTGCAGGTGCCCGCCGCACCCGCGATGCAGGACCATGTGGCGGAGCTCTCGCTCATCGAGCAGCGCCATCTGCAGTATGTGGGCGTGGTCAGCGCGCTGCGCCTGGCGCCGCAGGAGCAGGCGCAGCGCCTGCTGCGCGCCCTCGCCATGCGCGTGCGCACGGTGTACGAGGCCGTTGCCAATGACCTTGAGCTCTGGAGCAAGACGGCCCTCGCTCAGCTCGACGCGCAGCTGCGTGAGCGCGAGCGCAGCTTTGTGCGCCGCATGGAGGCGGTCGATCGCATCCAGCAGGCCGCCAGCGGGCTGGTCGAGCGCATTGCCGAGATCGAGGCGGCCGAGCAGGGTCTGGGCGGCATCGAGTCGCGCCTGCTCGAGCTCACGGCCGAACTCGTGCAGCAACCGGTCGATCACGACGCGCCGGCCGGGCAGGATCAGGCAGCCACCGTTCCGCAGCCCCTGACGACCTCGGCATGAGCGTGCCCGCGGTGCAGATCGCCGCGCAGGTGGTGCGCTGGCAGGCCGAACATGGGCGCAATGCGCTGCCCTGGCAGAACACGCGCGACCCGTATCGCGTGTGGCTGTCCGAGATCATGCTGCAGCAGACCCAGGTGGCCACGGTGCTGGACTACTACGCGCGGTTTCTCGAGCGCTTTCCCGACGTGCGCGCCCTGGCTGCGGCGCCACAGGATGATGTGCTGGCCCTGTGGAGCGGGCTGGGCTACTACAGCCGCGCGCGCAACCTGCACCGCTGCGCGCAGATCGTGGTGAGCGCGCATGGCGGCGCGTTTCCGCGCACCGTGGCCGAGCTTGCCGTGCTGCCGGGCATTGGCCGATCCACGGCCGGCGCCATTGCCGCGTTCTGCTTTGGCGTGCGCGCCCCGATTCTGGACGCCAACGTGCGGCGCGTGCTCACCCGCGTGCTGGGCTTTGGCGCCGACCTTGCGCAGGCCGCGAACGAGCGCGCGCTCTGGGATTTGGCCGAGGCCTTGCTGCCCCAGGGCGACCTCGACCGCACCATGCCGCGCTACACCCAGGGCCTGATGGATCTGGGCGCCGGCATCTGCCTGCCGCGCAACCCGCACTGCATGCTGTGCCCGCTGCAGCAGGCCTGCGTGGCGCGCCGCCAGGGCAATGCCGAGGACTACCCGGTGCGCACGCGCAGGCTCAAGCGCAGCGCCCAGGCCTGGTGGCTGCTGCTGCGTCAGGACGACGCGGGCCGGCTGTGGCTTGCGCGGCGCCCGCCCGCGGGCATCTGGGCCGGGCTGTACTGCCCGCCCGTCTATGGCAGCCGCGAGGAGCTGGAAGAGGCATTGGCCCCCGAGGGCGCCCGGGGCGCGCACGACACGCAAGATCTGCCCACGTTCACCCATGTGCTCACGCACCGCGACCTGCACCTGCACCCGGTGCTGGCGCGGGGGCAGGCGCCGGCGCCGTCATGCGCCGAGCCCGCGGCCGCGGGCTGGTTCACGCCGGGCCAATGGCAGGGCATGGGATTGCCGGCGCCGGTGCGCAAGCTGCTCGACGCCTTGTAGGCCGTTTGTGCAAAAAAATTGATAGCTGCTTGCGCTTGTTGCAAGGCCATTTGAAGATGAATTTCATTTCAAATGGCCAAAAGAAGGGCGCCAGCAGCTATCAATTCAAGAGTGCGCCTCAGATGCCGTCGAGCTCACGGTGGCGGCGCAGCGTGCTCCAGCGCTCGGAAAACTGGGCGCCGAGCTGCTCCACGAGGTACACCGAGCGGTGCTGTCCGCCCGTGCAGCCGATGGCCACGGTGACGTAGCTGCGGTGGTTCTGCGCCAGCGCGTCCAGCCAATGCTCGAGGAACTGGGCGATATGCGACTGCATCAGCGCCACCTCGGGCTGGTTGCGCAGAAACTCGGCCACGGGCTCGTCCCGGCCGGTGAGGGCGCGCAGCGCGGGCTCGTAATGCGGGTTGGGCAGCATGCGCACGTCGAACACATAGTCCGAATCAAAGGGTACGCCGCGCTTGAAGGCAAAGGACTCGAACACCAGCGTCAGCTGTCCGGGCTTGAGGGCGAGCAGCTCCTTCACATAGCTCAGCAGCTGCGCGGAGCGCAGCGTGCTGGTGTCTATGACATGGGACTGGGCGCGCAGCTCGGCCAGCAGCTCGCGTTCGAGCTCGATCGTCTGCACCAGCGCGCGCCGGCCTTCGAGCAGCTCGTCGCGCGACAGCGGGTGGCGTCGGCGCGTCTCGGAAAAGCGCCGCACCAGGGTGCCCGTGGAGGCATCGAGAAACAGCGAGCGCACGATCACGCCCTGCTCGCGCAGCCGCTGCAGTTGCTGCGGCACGAGCGGCAGGGCCGTTGCGCTGCGCACGTCCATGGCCACGGCCACGCGCTGACCATGGTGCGCGTGCTCGAGCGCGACGAAGGAGGTCAGCAGCTCCGGCGGCAGGTTGTCCACGCAGTAGTAGCCCGCATCCTCGAGCGCGTGCAGCGCAACGGACTTGCCCGAGCCGGACATGCCGGTGATGACGACGACTTCCAATGCCATGGTTCAGCCTGCTGTGGTGGTGGGAGGGGGGGACGAGGAAAACGTGGTGGAGGGATGGGCGCCACCCAGCATCTCCCGCGCATGGGCCAGCGTGGTCTCGGACAGCCGCTCGCCGCCCAGCATGCGCGCGATCTCGGCCACCCGCTGCTCGCCGCTGGCGGGCGCCACGGCGCTGGTCGTGCCCTCGGCCTGGCGGCGCTTGGAGACGACCAGATGCTGGTTGGCGCAGGCCGCCACCTGGGGCAGGTGGGTCACGGCCAGCACCTGGCGCGCGCTGCCGAGCTGCTGCATGAGCCGGCCCACGGTCTCGGCCACGGCGCCGCCCACGCCCGAATCGACCTCGTCGAAGATCAGCGTGGGCGCCTCGCCCAGCGCGCTCGTGGTGACGGAGATGGCCAGCGCAATGCGCGAGAGCTCGCCGCCCGAGGCCACCTTGCCCACGGGGCGCGGCGTCATGCCCGGGTGGCTGCTGACGAGAAAGCTCACCTGATCGAGCCCCTGCGGGCCGGGCTCGGCCGCCTTGTCCACCTGCACCTCGAAGCGTCCGCCGGTCATGCCCAGGCCCTGCATGGCCTCGGTGATGGCCTGGGCCAGCCGGGGCGCGGCCTTGGCGCGTTTTTGCGACAGAGCCCGCGCGGCCTTGAGGTAGGCCGCGCCATGGCTCTGCTCGGCGGCCTCGAGCACGGCCAGATCGGCGGCGTCGTCCAGGCGGCGCAGCGCCTGCCTCCAGCCCTCGAGCAGCGCCGGCAGCTCGGCCGGCTGGCGCCTGTAGCGGCGTGCGAGCTGCATCCATTGCGACAGGCGCGCGTCCAGCCGCTCCAGTGCCGCGGGGTCGGGCTCGGCATGGCGCAGATAGCCCTGCAGTGAATGCGCCACGTCGTCGGCCTGCGCCATGCAGGAATCGAGCACCTCGCCCAGGGCTCGAAAGGACTCTTCGAGATGTTCATGGCCCCGCAGCAGCTGGCGCGCGCGCGCCAGCGCGCTCAGGGCGCCGCCGTCCTCGTCGCCCTGCAGCGCGCCCAGGGCGCCATGGGCGCTGTCGAGCAGCGCCTGGGCGTTGGACAGGCGTGCGTGGCTGGCGTTGAGCTCGTCCCATTCGCCCTCGCGCGGCGCGAGCCTGTCGACCTCGCCGATCTGCCACTGCAGGCGCTCGCGCTCCTGCTGCAGTGTGTCCTGGGCGCTGCGCGCATGCTCCAGCGCCTTGCGCGCGTCGCGCCAGGCGCTCCAGAGCGCGGCCAGGGGCTCGACCTGGGCGCCCGCATAGGCGTCGAGCAGGCCGCGCACGGCGTCGGGCCGCGTCAGGCTCTGCCAGGCATGCTGGCCGTGGATGTCGAGCAGATGCTCGCCCAGCGCGCGCATCTGCGCGGCCGTGGCCGCAATGCCGTTGATCCAGGCGCGGCTCTTGCCCTGCAGGTCCACGGTGCGGCGCAGCAGCAGCACATCCTCATGGGGAAAGCCGGCCTCGTGGAGCCAGGCGGCCAGCGCCGCTGGGCCGGTGTCGAACTCGGCGCAGATGTCGGTGCGCGCCGCGCCCTCGCGGATCACGCCGGTGTCCGCGCGCGCGCCCAGCAGCATCTGCAGCGCATCGATCAATATCGACTTGCCCGCGCCGGTCTCGCCCGTGAGCACCGTGAAGCCCGCGTCCAGATCCAGGTCCAGCGCCTGCACGATGACGAAGTCGCGCAGCGCAATGCGTCTGAGGGCCATGCTCAGGAGCCTCCCTCGTTCCAGCGCAGCTTCTTGCGCAGGGTGGCGAAGAAGCTCCAGCCGCGCGGGTGCAGAAAACACACGCGGTGGGCCGAGCGCCGCACCAGAATCCGGTCGCCATGCTGCAGCGAGGCCAGTGACTGCATGTCGAAGTTGGCGCTGATGTCGCGCCCGCCCACCACCTCGATGGCGATCTCGGCCGCGTCGGGCAGCACGATGGGCCGGTTGGAGAGGGTGTGCGGCGCAATCGGCACCATCACCCAGCCGGGAATCAGGGGGTGGAGCATGGGCCCGCCGGCCGACAGCGCATAGGCCGTGGACCCCGTGGGCGAGGCCACGATGAGACCGTCGGCGCGCTGGTTGGAGACGAACACGCCGTCCACCTCCACGCGCAGCTCCACCATGCCCGAGGTGGAGCCGCGGTTGACCACCACGTCGTTGAGCGCCAGCGCCTCGAAGACCGACTCCCCGGCGCGCTCCACGCGTGCCTGCATCAGCGGCCTTGCGTCCTCTTCATACTCGCCATGAAATATGGCCGTGAGGGCCGCCTCGTAACCCTGCAGCGGAATGTCCGTGATGAAACCCAGCCGCCCCTGGTTGATGCCGACCAGTGGCGTGCCATAGGCCGCGAGCCTGCGGCCCACGCCCAGCATGGTGCCGTCGCCGCCGACGACGATGCACAGGTCGCAATGCCGGCCGATGTCGTCCACATCCAGCGTGTGGTAGCCGGTGATGCCGGTGCTGGCCGCGGTATCGGCCTCCAGCGTGGGTTCGCACTCCTGCTGCGCGATGAGCTGGGCAATGCTTTCAATGATGTGCCGCGAGCTGCCCGATGCCGCTCCGGCCACCGGTTGCTGGTATTTGCCTATGACGGCGACGCGACGGAAGATGGGCTTCATGCAGAAATTACATCATTAAAATGACCTGATGCTGGATGACCGCTCCAAGTTATTGCTCAAGGCGCTGGTCGAGCGATACATCGCCGACGGGCAGCCGGTGGGCTCCAGGACCTTGTCGCGGGCATCGGGCCTCGAATTGTCGCCCGCCACGATACGCAACGTGATGGCCGACCTGGAGGAGCTCGGGCTGATCGCCAGCCCCCACACCTCGGCCGGCCGCGTGCCCACCGCCAAGGGATATCGGCTGTTCGTCGACACCATGCTCACCGTGCAGCAGGAGCAGCTGCCGGCCCTGCAGATCAAGCCCGAACAGCCCCAGAAGGTCATCGCCAACGCCGCGCATCTGCTGTCGAGCCTGTCGCAGTTCGTCGGCGTGGTCATGGCGCCGCGCCGCGCCTCGGTGTTCCGTCACATCGAATTCCTGCGCCTGTCCGAGCGGCGCCTGCTGGTCATCATCGTCTCGCCCGACGGCGACGTGCAGAACCGCGTGCTGTTCACCGAGGCCGACTACAGCCAGTCGCAGCTGATCGAGGCCGCCAACTTCCTCAACGCGCACTACACCGGCCTGACCATGGAACAGGTGCGCGAACGCCTCAAGCTCGAGGTGGACCGCCTGCGCGGCGAAATTGCCGTGCTGATGCAGGCCGCGGTCAGCGTGGGCAGCGAGGCGCTGTCCGAGCAGCAGGACGAGGTCGTGATCTCGGGCGAGCGCAACCTGCTGTCCGTGAGCGATTTCTCCAGCGACATGGGCCACCTGCGCCGCGCGTTCGACCTGTTCGAGCAGAAGACCCAGATCCTGCGCTTGCTCGACATCTCCAGCCGCGCCGAGGGCGTGCGCATCTTCATAGGCGGCGAGAGCCAGGTCGTGCCCTTCGAGGAACTGTCCGTGGTCAGCGCACCCTACGAGGTCGATGGCCAGGTGGTCGGCACGCTGGGCGTGATAGGCCCGACCCGCATGCCCTACGACCGCATGATCCAGATCGTGGACATCACCTCCAAACTGGTGACCAACGCCCTGAGCCACCAGAAGTAGCGCATACAATGCGCGTTTTGCTTCACGCAAACCGGGGCGTTAGCTCAGTTGGTTAGAGCAGAGGACTCATAATCCTTTGGTCGTCGGTTCAAGTCCGCCACGCCCTACCAAGCTACACAAGGAAAGCGCGCTATTCAAAAAATAGCGCGCTTTTTTCTTGGTGACAGTCTGGTGATGTGAGGCAAAGGGGATGTTCATCGAGAAAATCAACTCGTAGCGGAGACAGTCCAGGCCGACGCCTACAACCCATCTTCGGGCGTCTACCGGATTCCGCATAGCTGGCGGCAATACGCATGAGCTTCCGGTCCGTTTCATGACACAGGAAGAAAGCGAACTATTTAGAAGGTAGTGAGCTTTGGTCTGGTGGCAGATGTTCATGCACCTCTGCGTTGCCGCTCTCGGGGCTTGCCCCCGCCTGGAAGGCGATGCCCGCCTCGCCGCGCCAAGGCGTTCTGATCTGGGCGGGATTCAGATGCTTAGGAGCGGTGCCGTTGTCACGGGCGGTGGCGTGTGCTGGCGCGGGCGATCACCTCAAAGCCGACATCATTCGCGGGTGCTGCTGGCGCGCCGTGCATGCGGGCGATCAGTGCTTCCGCGCCGAGGCGGCCGATGTAGGCACCGTCCACTTTCACGGTGGAAAGTGCGGGGATGGAGTCGACGGCCAGCGCCTGGTCGCCGAAGCCCAGCACGCCAAACTGCCGCGGAATCGCCAGTCCCAGTGCGTGGGCATGGGCAAGAACACCCTGCGCCAGCGCGTCCGAACTGCAGAAAACCGCGTCTGCATCGGGTGCCTGCATCCGAAGTGCGTCCAGGGCTTCTCGTCCCCGGCCCGCCTGGGGACTGCCCTCGGGAAAAACGATCTGTGCGGGCGTGGGCGCGCCGGCCTCGGCTGCGGCGCGCAGAAAGCCTTGCCCACGCCTCTGGGCGCGACTGTCGTCCGAGCGCAGGATGGCCGGTCGGCTGTAGCCGCAGGCCAGGAGGTGGCGCAGCGCGGCCCGGCCGGCATCCTCCTGGGAGAAGCCGATTGCCACGTCCAGCGGGTGCGGCGTGTAGTCCCACAGTTCCACCACGGGAATGTTGGCATTGAGCAGCAGGCGGCGCGTGCGCGCCGTGTGTTCGGTGCCCGTCAACACCACGCCATCGGGCCGGCGGCCGAGCATGGCCGCCAGCCAGGTCTCCTCGTGCTCGGGGTCATAGCGCGAGATTCCGAGCGTCGTCTCATAGCGCTCTGCGGCCAATGCGGTGATGAGCGCGTCCAGCATGTCCGAGAACAACGAATGTCCGATCGACGGCACGATCGCCGCCACCAGCCGGGTCTGCCGGGAGGTCAGACCTCCGGCCAATGAGTTGGGCACATAGCCCGACTGCTCGACCGCCTGCGCCACCCGGGCGCGTGTGGCCTCCGCCACCAGTTCGGGGCGGTGCAGGGCGCGCGAGGCCGTGATGGGGGAAACACCGGCCAGGCGGGCGAGGTCTTTCAGCGTCGGGGCGGAGGACGTGCGGGAGGGGCGGTTCGACATCTTGCCTCGGGATGATGAATGATTGCGTTGTCATGATAGCGATGATTCGCATCATCGACAGCAGATCGAATCCTGGTGTACCTCCGAATGGAGGCCTGGTCCCGGGCGTGAAATGCTTGCGCAATCATTTACTGGAGACCTCGATGCACAGACTCATTCTCGATCGACGCGCGGCCCTGTCCCTGGCGCTTGCCGCGGCGCTGACTCCGCTGGCGGCGCCCGCCCAGACGGCCTATCCGAACAAGCCCATCACGCTGGTGATCCCGTTCCCGCCGGGGGGGCAGACGGACGTGGTGGGGCGGCTGATTGGCGAGCGCCTGTCCAAGCGACTGGGGCAGTCGGTGATCGTGGACAACAAGCCAGGGGTCAATGGCTCGCTGGCGTCCGATGCCGTGGCACGCGCCAAGCCCGACGGCTACACCCTGGTCATCGGTGGGCCGGGTACGCATGCGATCAACCAGCTCGTGAACCCCAACGTCAAGTACGACGCCCGCAAGGACTTCACCCACATCGCCATGCTGGGCCGCGTGCCCATGCTGCTGCTGGCCTCGCCCACGCTCAAGGCCGGCACGGTGGCGGATGTGGTGGCACTGGCGAGGGCCAAGCCCGATGCCCTGAACATGGCGTTGACGGGCATAGGCTCGTCGAGCCACATGACGACCGAGCTGTTCAGGCAGGCAGCAGGCATCGGCTTCAACAACGTGCCGTACAAGGGCGATGCGCCCGCCATGACGGACGTGATGGGCGGACAGGCCGACCTTCTGTTCGTGCCCGCGACATCCTCCATCCCCTTCGCGCAGGCCGGAAAGCTGCGCGCACTGGCCGTGACGGGCGACAAGCGGCTGGCGGCGCTGCCCGGCGTGCCCACGATGTCGGAGGCGGGCCAGCCGCAGGTCATCAACTATTCGTGGACCAGTCTGGCCGGGCCCGCGGGCATGCCGGCCGAGATCGTGCAGCAGCTCAACCAGGCATGCCAGGCCATCCTGGCCGAGCCCGAGGTCGTTGCGCGGCTGGCCGCCATGAGCAACGAAACCACACCCGGCACTCCGGAGCAGGCGTCTGCCTTCATCGCCGCCGAGGTGGCGCGCTGGAGCGATGTGGTGAAAAAGGGAAACATTCAGGTCCAATGAGCATGCTGCCCATCAACCATTTCAAGCACGCCCTGCGTGCGGGTCGCACGCAGATCGGCCTTTGGTCCACCATCCCCTCGCCCTTTGTCTGCGAGCTGATCGGCGGTGCGGGTTACGACTGGGTGCTGCTGGACACCGAGCACACGCCCACCGATGTGCCGCTGATGCTGCAGCAGTTGCAGGCCGTGGCGGCCGCGCAGCCGGCGCCGGCTACGCTGCCCACGCATGCGGTGGTGCGGCCCGCATGGAACGACGCCGTGCTCATCAAGCGCTACCTGGACATCGGTGCGCAGACGTTGCTGCTGCCCTTCGTGCAGAACGCACAGGAGGCCCAGGCCGCCGTGCGCGCCATCCGCTATGCGCCCGAGGGCATACGCGGCATGGGAGGCTCGACGCGCGCATCCAACTTCGGGCGCACGGCCGACTACGCCGCGCGGGCCGCCGAGGAGCTGTGCCTGCTGGTGCAGGTGGAAACGGCCGAGGCACTGGAGCAGATCGAGGCGATTGCGGCCGTCGATGGCATCGACGGCATCTTCATCGGCCCGTCGGATCTGTCGGCCAGCCTCGGCTATCCCGGCCGTCCGCGCCACCCCGAGGTGAACCGCACCATCGACGATGCGATTCGCCGCATCCGCGCCAGCGGCAAGGCGCCCGGCATCCTGATGGTGGACGAGTCGCGCGCCCGCGAATGCCTGGAGCTGGGCGCACAGTTCGTCGCCGTGGCGCTGGACACCATCGTGCTGCGCGACGGTCTGGATGCGGCGGCCGCGCGCTTTCGTGGCCCGCCGACGGCCGCGGCGCAGGCGGCTGCCAGCAGCGGCTATTGAGGAGTGCGGCCCATGTCTTTCGATTCCCAAGCCTGGCTGGCCGAGGCGCGTGCGCTCATCGGCGAGGCCCATGTCCTGTCTGCCGATCGCGGCGACGATCTGTCCGCCTACACCCGGGACTGGCGCAACAAGTTCGAGGGCCCGGCGCTGGCAGTGCTGCGCCCGGCCAACACCGGCGAGGTGCAGGCCATCGTGCGCCTGGCCGCGCGCACCGGCGTGCACATCGTCCCCCAGGGCGGCAATACCGGCATGTGCGGCGCGTCGGTGCCCACGGCCAATGGCCCGCAGGCCATCCTGCAGCTCGGCCGGCTCAACCGCATCCTGGAGATCGACCCCGAGAACAACACGGCGACCGTGGAGGCGGGCTGCATCCTGCAGACCCTGCAGGAGCAGGCGGCCGCCGCCGGGCGGCTGTTTCCCCTGTCGCTGGGGGCCGAGGGCTCCTGCCAGATCGGCGGCAACATCGCCACCAATGCCGGCGGCGTGCAGGTGCTGCGCTACGGCAACATGCGCGACCTGGTGCTGGGCTTGGAGGTGGTGCTGCCGGATGGCGAGCGCCTGGACCTGCTGCGCGGCCTGCGCAAGGACAACACCGGCTACGACCTCAAGCAGCTCTTCATCGGCGCGGAGGGCACGCTGGGCATCATCACGGCGGCCACGGTCAAGCTGTTTCCGGCGCCCAGCGCCGAGGTTGTCGCCTTTGCCGGCGTGTTGTCGATCGCGCAGGCCGTGCGGCTGCTGGGCGCCATGCGTGGGCGGCTGGGCGAGCGCTTTGCCGCCTTCGAGCTGATTTCCGGCGAGGCGATCGCGCTGGTGCGCCGCTACTTCCCTGACACCCCGGCCCCGTTGGAGGGAGACTGGCCCTGGTATGTCCTGATGGAGGCCGCCGACGGTGACAGCGATGACGCCCTGCGCGAGGCGATGCAGGCCGCGTTGATGGCCTGCCTGGAGGAGGAATGTCTGGAGGATGTTGCCCTGGCCGGCAATCTGGCGCAGGGCCAGACGTTGTGGATGCTGCGCGAGAACATCACCCATGCCCAGCAGATGGATGGCGGCAACATCAAGCACGACATCGCGCTGCCGATCTCGCGCATCCCCGGCTTTGTCGAGCAGATGCTGCCGCGGCTGCTGCAGGCCTTCCCCGGCGCGCGGCCCATCGTCTACGGGCACCTGGGCGACGGCAATCTGCACTTCAACGTCAGCGCACCGGCCGGCATGCCACCCGCCACCTGGCAGCGCGAGACCGACGCCGTCAACCAGCTGATCCACGACGCCGTGGCGGCGCTGCGCGGCAGCATCAGCGCCGAGCACGGCATAGGCCAGCTCAAGCGCCACGAGATGCCCCTCTACAAGACGCCGGTCGAGCTCGAGGTGATGCGTCGCATCAAGCAGGCACTCGATCCGCGAGGCTTGATGAACCCGGGCAAGGTCTTGTAGATGACATCAAATCACTATTGTTGTTGTAGCTGTAGAGGCTTTATGCATAAGCCTTGGACTATGTTTCTATATAAATCAATGCGCGGTGGGGACTTCCCATTGCATGTGCTCCGTCCGGGTCCAGGCCCGGTCCGGCCGCAGGAGACGCTCCCATGAAACGCCCCTACGAAAGCCTGCGCAGCGCGCGCTGGTTCGCACCCGACGACTTTCGCTCCTTCGGCCACCGCTCGCGCGTGCTGCAGATGGGCTATGGCTACGAGGACTGGGTGGGCAAGCCCATCATTGCCATCGTCAACACCTGGAGCGACGCCAACCAGTGCCACATGCACTTCAAGCAGCGCGTCGAGGACGTCAAGCGCGGCGTGCTGCAGGCCGGCGGCTTTCCGCTGGAGCTGCCGGCCATCTCCCTGTCCGAGAGCATGGTCAAGCCCACCACCATGCTCTACCGCAACTTCCTGGCCATGGAGACCGAGGAGCTGCTGCGCAGCCATCCGGTGGACGGCGCGGTGCTGATGGGTGGCTGCGACAAGACCACACCGGGCCTGACCATGGGCGCGCTGTCCATGGGCATTCCCTTCATCTACCTGCCCGCCGGGCCCATGCTGCGCGGCAACTGGAAGGGCAAGGTGCTGGGCTCGGGCTCGGATGCCTTCAAGTACTGGGACGAGCGCCGCGCGGGCCGCCTGCCCGAGCAGGCCTGGCGCGAGATGGAGGCCGGCATTGCCCGCAGCCACGGCACCTGCATGACCATGGGCACGGCCGCCACCATGATGGGCATTGCCGAGGCCGTGGGCCTGACGCTGCCGGGCGCGAGCAGCATCCCCGCCGCCGACGCCAGCCATGTACGCATGAGTGCGGCCTGCGGCCGCCGCATCGTCGAGATGGTGTGGGACGACCTCACGCCCGCGAAGCTGCTCACGCGCGCCAACTTCGAAAACGGCATCGCCTGCGCCATGGCCATGGGCTGCTCCACCAACGCCATCATTCACCTGATCGCCATGTCGCGCCGTGCGGGCCACCCGGTCAGCCTGGCCGACTTCGACGCCGCCAGCCGCCGCGTGCCGGTGATTGCCAACATCCGGCCCAGCGGCGATGCCTATCTGATGGAGGACTTCTTCTACGCCGGCGGCCTGCGCGCCATGCTCGAGCGCATCCGCGGCCACCTGCAGACCGAGGCGCTCACGGTCAACGGCAAGACCCTCGGCGAGAACATCGCCGGCAGCGAGGTCTACAACGACGACGTGATCCGCCCGCTCGACCGGCCGATCTACGCCGAAGGCGCGCTTGCGGTACTCAAGGGCAACCTCGCGCCCGATGGCGTGGTCATCAAGCCCAGCGCCTGCGCGCCGCACCTGCTGCAGCACACGGGGCGCGCCCTGGTGTTCGACGACTATCCGGCGCTCAAGCGCGCGGTCGAGGATCCGGAGCTCGACGTTACCGGCGACGACATCCTGGTGCTGCGCAACGCCGGCCCGCTGGGCGCCGGCATGCCCGAATGGGGCATGCTGCCCATTCCCACCAAGCTGCTCAGGCAGGGCGTGACGGACATGCTGCGCCTGTCCGACGCGCGCATGAGCGGCACCAGCTACGGCGGTTGCCTGCTGCACTGCTCGCCCGAGGCGGCCATCGGCGGGCCGCTGGCGCTCGTGAAGACGGGCGACCGCATCACCGTGGACGTGCCGGCGCGCAGCATCCACCTCGAGGTCAGCGAGGAGGAGCTGGCCGCGCGCAAGGCCGCCTGGACGCCGCCGCCGCCGCGCTACGAGCGCGGCTACGGCTGGATGTTCGGGCGGCACATCCGGCAGGCCAACGAGGGCTGCGACTTCGACTTCCTGGAAACCAGCTTCGGCCGGCCCGTGCCGGAGCCCGACATCTTTTGACTGGAGGCACAGCATGAATCCCCAAACCCGCGCACAGCTGATGAAGGTCAGCACCGCCACCCTGTGTACCGCCCTGTTCAAGCGCGGCCTGCGCAACCAGACGATACAGGGTGTGCAGCCGCTCAACCCCGATCTGCCCAACATGGTGGGCGAGGCCTTCACGCTGCGCTACATGCCGGCGCGCGAGGACCGCAACGGCATTGCCGTGTTCCAGAACCGCGACCATCCGCAGCGCAAGGCGGTGGAGGAATGCCCGCGCGGCGCCGTGATGGTGATCGACAGCCGCAAGGACGCGCGCGCCGCCTCGGCCGGCGGCATCCTGCTGGCGCGCCTCATGCAGCGCGGCGTGGCCGGCGTGGTCACCGACGGCGGCTTTCGCGACAGCCCGGACATCGCCAGATACGCCATGCCCGCCTACCACTGCCGCCCCAGCGCCCCCACCAACCTGACGCTGCACGAGGCCATCGAGATCAACGGCCCCATAGGCTGCGGCGACGCGCCGGTGTTCCCGGGCGACGTGATCGTGGGCGATGCCGAGGGCGTGGTCGTGATCCCCGCCCATCTGGCCGACGAGATCGCCGCCGAGGCCACCGAGATGACCGTGTTCGAGGATTTCGTTCAGGAAAAGGTCATGGAGGGCCGCTCCATCCTGGGCCTGTACCCCCCCACGGACGAACAAAGCCGCGCCGACTTCGCCGCCTGGCGCAAGGCGTGCGGGCGCTGACCGCCAACCCCCATCCAAGGAGACACCATGAACCCTTTCGCCCATGCGGCGGCTGTTGCGCTGTTCGCGTGCAGCATGAGCGCCCAAGCCCAGGCCAACTACCCCAGCCAGCCCGTCAAATGGATCGTGCCCTATGCCCCCGGCGGCACCACCGACGTGATTGCGCGCAATCTCGCCACGCGCATGGGGACGGACCTGGGGCAGCCCGTTGTGGTCGACAACAGGCCGGGCGCGGCCACCATCATCGGAGCCACCCAGATCGCGCGCTCGGCCCCTGATGGTTACACCGTCGGAACGGCCGATTCGGGCACGCTGGCGTTCAACCCGGTGATGTACAAATCACTGACCTACAACGCCGACAAGGACTTCACGCTGATCGGCGGGCTGGGCAAGATGCCGCTGGTACTGGCCGTCACGCCCGGCTTTCCGGCCAGGAACGTGCAGGAGTTCCTGGCTCTTGTGAAGAAGTCCCCCGGCAGCATTTCCTTTGCCACGCCCGGCACCGGCTCGCCGCAGCATGTGGCGCTCGAGCTGTTCAAACAGCGCACGGGCACGGACCTGATGCATGTTCCCTACAAGGGCTCGGCCCCGGCGCTGCAGGACCTCATGGCCGGCCAGGTGCAGACCATGTTCACCGATCTGCCACCCAGCCTGTCGATGATCAAGAGTGGCAAGGTGCGCGTTCTGGCCGTCGCCACGCCACAGCGCCTGCCCCTGCTGCCCGATGTGCCCACGCTTGCCGAGGTCGGCATACCCGGCTTCGAGGCCTATGCGTGGCAGGGTTTCATCGGCCCGGCCCAGCTGTCTGAATCGGTGGTGAACAGGCTCAACAAGGATCTGGTGGCCGCGCTCCGGCATCCCGAGATGCGCGCCAGGCTGGAGGAACTGGGCATCGAGCCGATGCCCATGGCACCCGCCGAGTTCACAGCCTTCGTGCGTTCGGAGCAGAAGCTCTGGAGCGGTGTCATCAAGGCGGCCAATATCCAGTTGGACCAGTGACGAGTGGGCGGGCCGGAATGGAAGGCAGCAAGCGTACGCCCATGTCTCCCGCCCGCATCATGGGGCTGGTGTCCAGCGTCGCGGCGCCATGAGGGCGCGTTACCGATGCTGACGGCTGTCGTGCACGCTCTGGGCTAAGGTTTCGCCTTTTGCCTGGGAGTGGATATGCGGTATGGAGTGCATGCGGGTGCGTTGGTGGCCACGGCGGCCTTGGTGCTTGGCGGGTGTGCGCCGTGGGCGCCTGGGGGCGCAGCGCGGCCAGGGGATGCGGGCGCGGCGCCTGTGGGGGGGCAATGCGACGCGCAGGGCGCGCAATGGGCCCTGGGCAAGAGCGGCACGGCGCGCGTGGTGGAGGAGGCGCGCGTGCGCTCGGGCGCGCGCATGGCGCGCGTGATCTATCCGGGCCGGCCGGTGACGCTGGAGTTCAATGCCGAGCGCCTGAGCCTGGAGGTGGATGGCGGCGGCAAGGTGGTGGCCGTGCGCTGCGGCTGACCGGGTCTTCAGTCAGAGAGAAACAGCGCCTGCAGGTCGCTCAGGAAGTCAAAGCCGCGCTCGGTCGGGCGCACGCGTCCCATGTCGCGTGTGACAAGACCCTTCGCCTCGGCCTCCTGCAGACCCTTGGCGATGGCGGTGACGGCCAGGCCCGTGCGCTCGGTGAAGTCCTGCAGCGCAAAGCCCTCGCGCAGGCGCAGGGCGTTGAGCATGAATTCGAACGGCAGGTCGGCGCGGCGCACGTCCTCGTCCTGAGCGATGGCGCGGCCGGCCAGGGCGCCGGTCATGTAGAGCTGCGGGTCGCGCAGGCGCACCTGGCGCACGACGCGGTGGGCAAAGCTGAGCTTGCTGTGCGCGCCCGCGCCAATGCCCAGATAGTCGCCGAACTGCCAGTAGTTGCGGTTGTGCTGGCATTGGTGGCCGCCCCGCGCGTAGGCCGAGACCTCGTAGCGCGCCATGCCGGCGGCGCCCGTCATCTCCGTGATGCGGTCGAGCATGGCCCAGGCCTGGTCGTCCTCGGGCAGGGCCGGCGGATGCTTGGCGAAGTAGGTGTTGGGCTCTATCGTCAGGTGGTAGATGGACAGATGCGGCGGCGCGAACGCCAGCGCCTGGCGCATGTCCTCTTCCTGCTCGGCCGGCGTCTGGCCGGGCAGGGCGTACATGATGTCGAGGTTGAAGGTCTCAAACGCCTGCGCGGCCTCCTCGACGGCGGCCAGGGCCTGGGCACGGTCGTGCACGCGGCCCAGGGCCTTCAGGTGCCGGTCGTTGAAGCTCTGCACGCCCACCGACAGGCGCGTGACGCCCGCGCCGCGGTAGGCGCGAAAGCGCTCTTTCTCGAAGGTGCCGGGGTTGGCCTCGAGCGTGACCTCGCAGCCCGCCTCCAGCCGCAGGCGCGCACGGATGTCGCCCAGCAGCCGGTCTATGGACTCGGGCGAGAACAGGCTGGGCGTGCCGCCGCCGATGAAGATGGTCTGCACCGTGCGGCCCCAGATCAGGGGCAGGGCGGCCTCGAGGTCGGCCACCAGCGCGTCGAGGTAGCGCGCCTCGGGCAGCTCGCCGCGCGACTCGTGCGAGTTGAAGTCGCAGTACGGGCATTTGCGCAGGCACCAGGGCAGGTGCACGTAGAGCGACAGCGGCGGCAGGCTGGTCAGCTGCAGCAGGCCGGCGCGCATGTAGTGCTGCACGTCGCGCGGGGCGCTGCCCGATGTGGGGGTGATGGGGATGCTCATGGCGTCATCAAAACGGCTCAGGTGGCGATTCTTGTTGAAGGAGAAACCGCCGTCATCCCCGCGCAGGCGGGGATCCAGGTGCGCCACCCACGCTGTTGAATCCTGGCCGCAGTGGATCCCCGCCTGCGCGGGGATGACGGGCTCTGCGCAGATCGCGCTTTCTAGGAGGCTGTTTCTCTGGACTTAAAAACGATAGCTGCTCGCGCTTGATTCACAATGGTTTCAAGTGAAAATACCTCGAAATCACCGTGTGGCAAGCGCAGGCAGCTCACTTTTTTGTATCGCTGGCAAACCAGTGCGCGCGCATGAGCGCCAGCATCTGCGCCGCCGCCTGGCCGCGGTGGCTGTGGGCGTTCTTGACCTCGGTGGGCAGCTCGGCAAAGGTCTTGCCGAAGGCGGGCAGGATCATCACCGGGTCGAAGCCGAAGCCGCCCGTGCCGCGCGGCGCGGGGGCGATCTCGCCGGCCACGCGGCCCACGGCGATCAGCGGCTCGGGGTCCTGCGGGCTGCGCACGGCCACCAGGGTGCTGACCATGGCGGCGCTGCGGTCGTCCACGTCTTTCATCTGCTCGAGCAGCGCGCGCACGTTGTTGGCGTCGCTCTTCTCGTAGCCGAACTGGGTGGCGTAGTAGGCGGTCTGCACGCCCGGCAGGCCGCCGAAGGCCGCGACGCACAGGCCCGCGTCATCGGCCAGCGCGGGCAGGCCTGTGTGGGCGCTGGCAAAGCGCGCCTTGGCCAGTGCGTTCTCGACGAAGGTGTGAAACGGCTCCTCGGCCTCGCCCACGCCCAGATCGGCCTGGGCGATGAGCTCCACGCCCAGGGGCGCGAGCATGGCCTGCAGTTCGGCGAGCTTGCCGCGGTTGTTGGATGCGAGTACGAGTTTCATGGTCAAAATGGCCGTTTGCACTTGTGTATCAAGCGCAAGCAGCTATCAATTGCGGAGTGATTCCTGCTGCAGCCGCACGAGCTCGGCAATGCCCTTTTCGGCGAGGGCCAGCAGCCGGTCCATCTCGGCGCGCGAGAAGGCCGCGCCCTCGGCCGTGCCCTGCACCTCCACGAAATGGCCGGCGCCGGTCATGACGACGTTCATGTCGGTGTCGCAGGCCACGTCCTCGACATATTCCAGGTCCAGGAGCGGCTGGCCGTCCACGATGCCCACGGACACCGCGGCCACGGCGCCCGTGAGGGGCGAGGCGGCGATCTTGCCCGCGGCCAGCAGCGTGGCCACGGCGTCCTGGGCCGCGACCCAGGCGCCCGTGATGGCGGCCGTGCGCGTGCCGCCGTCGGCCTGGATGACGTCGCAGTCGATTTGAATCGTGCGCTCGCCAAGGGCCTTGAGGTCGAACACCGCGCGCAGGCTGCGGCCTATCAGGCGCTGGATCTCCTGTGTGCGCCCGCTCTGCTTGCCGCGCGCGGCCTCGCGGTCGCTGCGCTGGTGCGTGGCGCGCGGCAGCATGCCGTATTCGGCCGTCACCCAGCCCTCGCCGCTGCCGCGCTTGTGCGGCGGCACCTTTTCCTCGACCGAGGCCGTGCACAGCACGCGCGTGTTGCCGAACTCGATGAGCACCGAGCCCTCGGCGTGCATGGTGTAGTGGCGGGTGATACGTATGGGGCGCAGCTGGTCGGCGGCGCGGCCGCCGGGGCGGGTGGGGGTTGTGGTGGTTGTCATGTGGGCGTGGATTCAAGGGCTGGCAGGGCCGGGACGGCTGCCGGTGGCAAGGGTTGCAAAAGTGGCAAGCAGAAGGCGCGGCGGGGTGGACTACGACTTGCGCGCGGCCGTGCGCTTGATGGCCGCGTTGATCTCTGCGATCGAGCGCTCGATGGCCTCGTCGTCCAGATCGTCGACAAGGCCGTCGAGCGGGCCGGACTGGATGGTGGAGGCGAACACCTCGTCGTTGATGCTGTCCGTGGACACGCCGCTCTGCGATTCCTGCGCGGCGTTGGGCATCTCCCATTCCATGGCCACGGCGGTCACGTTGTCGCTGGCGTTGCCGGCATTGCGCAGGGCCGCCTCGACGAGATCTGGCACGGCATGCGCCACATCCTGGCGGTCGAGCTCGTGCGCGATCAGCTCGTCGCTGACCTGACTCCACAGGCCGTCGGAGCACAGCAGCATGCGATCGCCCTGTTCCAGCGGCAGCGCCGTGGTCTCGTCGAACAGCGGCTTGGTGGGCGAGCCCAGGCAGGAGAACAGCACGTTGCGGTTGACATTCTTGAGCCCCGGCGCGGCGACGTTGCGCAGCTCCTGATAGGAGTGGTCGCGCGTGCGCACGAGAATCCTGCCCTTGCGCACCAGGTACAGGCGCGAATCGCCGCAGTGGATGGCATGGGCGCAGCCGGCCTGCACCACGGCCAGGACCAGCGTGGTGCGCGGCGTGTCCAGCATGCCCTTGTCGTTGCCGTAGCGCAGGATCTGGCGGTGCGCGCCGAGCAGGGCGGCCGACAGAAACTCGGGCACGTTCTTCAGCGTGGGCCGGGCCTCGCGCTGGAACATGGAGGAGACCGTCTGTATCGCGATCTGCGCGGCGACCTCGCCGCGCGGGTGGCCGCCCATGCCGTCGGCGACCACGAACAATGCCGACTCGCGCGTGTAGCAATAGCCCATGCGGTCCTCGTTCTTCTCGCGCCCGCCGCGGCGGCTGAGCTGGAAGACGGAGAACTTCATTTGGAGCGCCCTGCGTTCGTCGTCTGACCGGGCTTGTGCAGGCTCTTCTTGGTCTCGGTCACGAGCGAATCGAGCTGCATGCGCATCTTCTCGGTCACGCTGAGCTTGGTGTAGCGGCGCTCGCCCTCGCGCGAGAGCTCCTTCTGCAGCGCAAAGACCGACTGCGGGCGCGACAGCGGATCCAGCGCCATGCACCATTCCACGACCTCGATGAGGTTGTCCGAGTAGATGCCGCGCAGCTTGCTCAGCGCCAGCGTCAGCCGGTCCTTCTCCTGGCGCTGCGGCGCCTCCGCGGGCGGAAAGCCCTGCATGCAGGCGTAGATGCAGGCGCCTATGGCGTAGATGTCGGTCCAGGGGCCCATCATCGCGTCGCGCCGGTACATCTCGGGCGCGGCAAAGCCGGGCGTGTACATGGGGCGTATGAAGTTGCCCTCCTTGGACAGCACCTCGCGCGCCGCGCCGAAGTCGATCATCACGGCGCGGTTGTCGTCGGTGATGAAGATGTTGGCTGGCTTGATGTCCAGGTGCAGCATCTTGTGCTGGTGCACGATGCGCAGCCCGCGCAGCACCTCGTCGAACAGCGAGCGGATCGTGGACTCGCGAAACACCTTCTGCGCCTTGAGCTCGCGCGCCGTGATGATGAAGTCCTGCAGGGACGCGCCCTCCAGGTGGTTCATCACCATGTAGACGGTCTCGTTCTCGCGGAAGAAGTTGAGCACGCTCACCACGGAGGGGTGCGAGATCTGCGCCAGCGAACGCCCCTCCTCGAAGAAGCTCTTGAGGCCCAGGCGGTACAGCGAGAGCTTTTCGGGCTGCACCTGGGGCAGCAGCTCGCCCGGTGCACGCGTGGCCAGCGACGCGGGCAGGTATTCCTTGATGGCCACCTGCTGGCCCTCGGCGTCCACGGCCAGATAGACCACGCCGAAACCGCCGGCCGCCAGTTTGCGCACCACGCGGTAGCCACCGATCATGGTGTTCGTGGGCAGAGGAGCGGGTTTGATCTTCGACATAGGCAGCAAGAGCGGACGCAGGCGCCAGTGGGAACCCGGATAATCGCCGGATTGCAAGCAACCAACCACCAAAGAGTCTCATGGCAGTTTACAGCATGACCGGATACGCCAGCCTGCAGCAAAGCGTGGGCGCAGCGGCCGAGGGCAGGCCCGGCAATGCTCGCCGCCTGGGCCTGGAAATACGCTCCGTCAACAGCCGCTTTCTCGACCTGTCGCTGCGACTGTCCGACGAGCTGCGCGCGCAGGAGCCCGCGCTGCGCGCCTTGGTCACGCAGCGCCTCAAGCGCGGCAAGGTCGAGGTGCGCGCCTTTGTGGACAGCGAGGAATCCTCCGCCCTGGCCGAGCCCACGCCCCGGCTGCTGCAGCGCCTTGAGGCCGTGCAGGAGGCCGTGCGCTCCTGGCTGCCCGAGGCCACCCCCCTGAGCGTGGCCGAGGCCCTGCGCCTGTGCGCGAATGCCGACGCGCCCGAGCAGGACTGGGGCGAGCCCGTGCAGGAGCTGGCGCGCCGCGCGCTCGACGACATGGTCGCGGCCCGCCTGCGCGAGGGCGAGCGCCTGGCCACCATGCTGCACGACCGGCTGCAGCAGCTGCGCGCGCTGGCGCAGCAGGCCGGCCCGCTGGTGCCGCAGCTCGTGGAGCAGCAGCGCCAGCGCTTCATGGAACGCTGGAAGGAAGCCATGCAGCTCGCCGAGGGCGCCACCGTCCCCGAGGCCGCACAGGACCGCGCGCTGACCGAGGCCACGGCCTTTGCCATCCGCATCGACGTGGCCGAGGAAATCACGCGCCTGCAGTCGCACCTGGACGAGATCGAGCGCCTGCTGAACAAGGGCGGCGAGGTCGGCAAGCGCCTGGACTTCCTGATTCAGGAGCTGCACCGCGAGGCCAACACCCTGGGCTCGAAGTCCGCGGCCATGGAGCTCACGCGCATCAGCGTGGACATGAAGGTGCTCATCGAGCAGATGCGCGAGCAGGTGCAGAACATCGAGTAGATCGGCACGTGCCCGCCGATCGGCGGGCACTCCACATCAAGCCACGGCCAGTCACGGCCGGTTCTAGAACTCCAGGTTGTCGATCAGGCGCGTGCCCCCGAGCCGCGCCGCGCCCAGCGCCACCAGCGTGCCGGCGGCGGCGTCGCCCGGCGTGGGCGGCTGCAGGTCGCTGCGCCGGCGCACGGTGAGGTAGTCGGGCGTCCAGCCCTGCTGGGTCAGTTGCGCCATGGCCTGCTGCTCCAGGTCAGGCAGCGGCGCCGCGCCCGGGGCCAGCGTGGCCTGGGCCAGTGCCTTGAGCGCCTGGGACAGCTGCACGGCCTGGGCGCGTTCGGCTTCGCTCAGGTAGCCGTTGCGCGAGCTCAGCGCCAGGCCGTCGGCGGCGCGCGCGGTGTCGCCGGCGACGATGTCCACGGGCAGGGCGAACTGCCGCACCATGTGGCGTATCACCATGAGCTGCTGGTAGTCCTTCTTGCCGAACACGGCCGTGCCGCCGCCGCTGGCGAAGAACACGGCCGAGAACAGCTTCATGACCACGGTGCACACGCCGGTGAAGAAGCCGGGGCGGAAATGCCCCTCCAGCATGTCGGCCAGCTGCGCGTCGGGCTGCACCTTGAAGGTCTGCGGCTCGGGGTACAGGTCGGTCTCGCGCGGCGCGAAGACGATGTCGCAGCCCGCGGCCTCCAGCCTGGCGCAGTCGGCGTCCCAGGTGCGCGGGTAGCTATCGAAATCCTCGTGTGGCAGAAACTGCAGGCGGTTCACGAAGATGCTCGTGACGAGCGTGTCGCCGAGCGGCCTTGCCTGGCGCACCAGGGCGATATGGCCGTCGTGCAGATTGCCCATGGTGGGCACAAAGGCCGGGCGGCCGGGGCGCGCGGCCAGGGCGGCGCGCAGTTCGGGAAGGGTGCGAGTGATTTGCATGAGAGGTCACCAGGCGTGCAGGCTGTCGTCGGGGAAGCTGCCGTTCTTCACGGCGCGCACATAGGCCTCCATGGCGCCCTTGACGCTGCCCGCGTCCTGCATGAAGTTGTGCACGAACTTTGCCATCTTGCCCAGGTTCACGCCGAGCATGTCGTGCATCACCAGCACCTGGCCGGCCGTGCCGCTGCCCGCGCCTATGCCTATGGTGTGGCAGTGCGCCAGCTCCTGTGTCAGGCTGGCCGACAGCTGCGCGGGCACCATCTCCAGCACCAGCATGGCGGCGCCCGCGTCCTGCAGCTCCAGGGCGTGGCGGCGCAGCTGCTGGGCGGCCTCGTCGTCCTTGCCCTGCACGCGGTAGCCGCCCAGGGCGTGCACCGTCTGCGGGGTCAGGCCCAGGTGGGCGCAGACGGGGATGCCGCGCTCGACGAGGAACTGCACCGTGGGCGCCGTCCAGCCGCCGCCCTCGAGCTTGACCATGTGCGCGCCCGCCTGCATCAGGCGGCTGGCGCTTCTGAGGGCCTGCTCGCGCGATTCGTGGTAGCTGCCGAAGGGCAGGTCGGCCACCACCCAGGCCGTGCCCTGCACGCGGCGCAGGCCGCGCGTCACGCTCTCGGTGTGGTAGGCCATGGTGTCCAGCGACACGCCCACGGTGCTCGGCAGACCCTGGCAGACCATGCCCAGCGAGTCGCCCACAAGTATGGTTTCCACCCCGGCCGCGTCGGCCACGGCGGCAAAGGTGGCGTCGTAGGCGGTGAGCATGGTGATCTTCTCGCCGGCCGCGCGCATCTGCGCCAGGCGCGGCAGGCTGATGGGGCGGCGCTGGGGCAGGGGAGAGGCGGGCGGTATCGTGCCGTAGGGCGTCCCGGGTGCGGTGTTGGCACTGGTCATGATCGGTCTTTCGTGGCGCGGGCTGAAAAATGCCGGGAGTCTAGGCGCATTCCCTGGCCGGTGTGGCCCATGGCCATGCACGCGATGGGCGTCATTGCCTGTGATGCTTTTCTTTTGATAGCTGCTTGCGCTTGATGGACGGGCACTGGGGCCGATTTTTGCTTGAAGCCATGCGTGCGTGCCATGCGCCCCCATGGGGATTTGCCCATGCGCATGAGGCACCCCCTGCCATGCGGCTATCCTTGGGCCCCCCGTACAGAACGACTGTGACCCCGTGATGACTCCCGATTCCATTGCCGCGCAGGTGCGCGAAGACGTGCAACGCGCGCTGCAAGAAGATGTGGGCAGCGGTGACCTGACCGCCGCCCTGGTGCCCCAAGGCCGCCGTGCGCGTGCGCGCATCCTGGCGCGCGAGTCCGCCGTGATCTGCGGCGCCCCCTGGGCCGAGGCCGCGCTGCGCGCGCTCGACCCCGATGTGCGCATCACCTGGCATGTGGCCGAGGGCCAGCGCTGCGCCGCCGACCAGGTGGTACTGGAGGCCGAGGGCGACGCGCGTGCGCTGCTGTCGGCCGAGCGCACGGCCATCAACTTTCTGCAGCTGCTCTCGGCCGTGGCCACCAAGACCGCCGTGTACGTGGCGGCCGTCCAGGGCACGCGCGCGCAGATCGTGGACACGCGCAAGACCATCCCCGGCCTGCGCCTGGCGCAGAAGTACGCCGTGCATGTGGGCGGCGGCGTGAACCACCGCATCGGCCTGCACGACGCCGTGCTGATCAAGGAAAACCACATCGCCGCCGCCGGCGGCGTGACCCCCGTGCTGCGCGCCACCGAGGCCGTGGCCGCGCGCGCCGCCTTCATCGAGATCGAGGTGGAGACCTTGGATCAGCTGCGCGAGGCGCTGGATGCGGGCGCCAGGATGGTGCTGCTGGACAACATGCCGCTGGCGCAGCTGCGCGAGGCCGTGCAGATCAACGCCGGGCGCGCCGTGCTGGAAATCTCCGGCGGCGTGACGCTCGAGAGCGTGCGCGCCCTTGCAGAAACCGGCGTGGACCGCATCTCCATTGGAGCGCTGACCAAGGACGTGAAGGCCACGGACTTTTCCATGCGCCTGGAGGAGATGGAGCACTGACAACACCCCCCTGAGGCGCTGCGCGCCTTCCCCCCGCTCTCGCGGCGCTGCGCGCTGCGGGCAGGGGGACGACGCCAGTGCTGCGGGGCGGCCCTTGCACGGCGTCTGCTGGCCTGGCGCGTGCCGGTTGCATGGGGCGTGGGCAGAAGGAGCACTGAAATGAATACCCCGATGACCATCAAAGAAGTCGAGTACGAGCAGCCTGCCGAGGGCGCCGTCTGCTCCACCAAGCACGCCTGGGCGCGCGTGCCGCCCGAGCCGTCGCCGGCCGAGCGCGCGCTGCTCAAGGACAAGATCCGCCGCCTGCTGAAAGAGAAGAACGCCGTCATGGTCTCGCACTACTACGTGCACCCGGACCTGCAGGACCTGGCCGAGGAAACGGGCGGCATCGTCAGCGATTCGCTGGAAATGGCGCGCTTTGGCCGTGACCATGCGGCCCAGACGCTGGTGGTGAGCGGCGTGCGCTTCATGGGCGAGACGGCCAAGATCCTCTCGCCCGAGAAGACCGTGCTCATGCCCGACCTGGACGCCACCTGCTCGCTGGACCTGGGCTGCCCGGTCGACGAGTTCAGCGCCTTCTGCGACCAGCACCCGGACCGCACCGTTGTCGTCTATGCCAACACCAGCGCGGCCGTGAAGGCGCGCTCGGACTGGTTGGTCACATCGAGCTGCGCGCTCGACATCGTGCGCGCGCTCAAGGACGCGGGCCACAAGATCCTCTGGGCGCCCGACCGCCATCTGGGCGACTACATCCGGCGCGAGACCGGCGCCGACATGGTGTTCTGGAACGGCGCCTGCATCGTGCACGACGAGTTCAAGGCGCTCGAGCTCGAGCTGCTGAAAAAAGAGCACCCCCAGGCCAAGGTGCTGGTGCACCCCGAGAGCCCGGCCGAGGTCATCGCCCTGGCCGACGCCGTGGGCTCGACCAGCGCCATCCTCAAGGCCGCGCGCGAGCTCGACGCCACCGAGTTCATCGTCGCCACCGACAAGGGCATGATGCACAAGCTGCGCCAGCTCAACCCGGGCAAGACCTTCTACGAGGCGCCCACCGCCGGCAACAGCGCCACCTGCAAGAGCTGCGCCCACTGCCCCTGGATGGCCATGAACGGCCTGGCCGACGTGGCGCGCGTGCTCGAGACGGGCGCCAACGCCATCCACGTGGACCCGGCCATCATCCCGCGCGCGCGCCAGCCCATCGACCGCATGCTGGCCTTCACGGCTGCGCTCAAGAACGGCCAGCCGACCGGCGCGCTCGTGCCGCATCTGGGTGCGGCGTGATGCTGGTTTGGTGGCTCCAGTAGCGACGCCTGCAAAGCCCACCGTCATCCCCGCGCAAGCGGGGATCCAGGTGCCACACAACCAGTTGATTCGTCACCGCTGTGGATCCCCGCTTGCGCGGGGATGACGGGGCCAAGGGCGCAGGCCGTAATCCAGGGCAGGGGCCCCGCACCGCCCGCTTGATGTCCGTCATGTCCGGTTACGCCGCTTGCCTGGATCGGTAAAAAAATGCCACATCAAGGCCCTTGGAAGGCGCATAGTTTTCAATCCGTCTAATCGCGATTGCTGAATTTGTCAATCGTGGTTTGTGTTGTCAACGGAGTGGAAAGGATGTGCTATGCAAAATCGCTTGATGCTTTTGGCGGCCATGCTCGGGGGTATGACGGGTTTCGCCATGGCCCAGGGCGACAGCGCTGCCGCACCCACGGGGCAGGCCGCGACCGGCATGGGCCTGAGCCGCGCCGAAGTGCTGGCCGACCTTGAGAATTGGCACCGCGCCGGCCTGAGCTTCTGGCCCGCGTCATCGTCCGAGATCGACCGGGAATACGTGGGCGACTACCGTGCTGCCCTCGCGCGCTATGAGCAGCTGCGCGCCGGCCAGACCCGGCGCGAGTCCGTGGTCCAATACCAGAACATGCCGCGCCAATGAGCCCGCCCGCACATCCGGTCGGACCCGGTCCCCACAGGCGCCCGCCAACGCGGGCGCTTTTTTTGGCCGGCGGCAGGTGTGCCATGAATGGTTTGCTTTGGCTCAAGTAGCGATAACTGTTGATTTGTCCGGCCACGGCATGCAATGTCTTCAGAGCCCGTCATCCTCGCGAACGCGATCCAGGTGCCACCGCGGGTGCGGCTCATCAACAGACATCGCTGTCCGTGCATTTGCTTTTGAATTTATAGCTGCCTGCACTTGACTGGCGGGCGCTTGAAGTGGTTTTTCCTTGTATTCCCTGATCGACTTCGCGAATCCTCAGGCACCCGATGCGGCGCGCCTGCGCCATGCCTTTGCGCGGCCGCTGCGCACGCTGGCGGCGCAGCGGCCGGGCGAGGTGCGCGCCGTGCTCGATGCGGTGGAGGCCGCCGCCCGTGCCGGCCAGTGGTGCATCGGCTGGCTGCGCTACGAGGCCGCGCCCGCCTTCGATGCGGCGCTTGCCGTGCACGCCCAGCCCCAGGGCTGCCCGCCGCTCGCCTGGTTTGCCGTGTACGACGCGCCCGCGCCCTGGCCGGCCGATGCGCCCGCGGGCCAGGCCCGCATCGACTGGGACGAGGGCCTCGCACGTGCCGACTTCGACGCCGCCCTGGCGCAGATCCAGCAGGGCATTGGCGCGGGCCGCTACTACCAGGTCAACTACACCGCGCCGCTGCACGGCCGCATGGAGGGTGACACCCGCGCGCTGTTCGCCGCGCTGCGGCGCGCCCAGCCGGGCGGCTACGCCGCGCATATCGACGACGGCGCGGGGGGCGAGCTGCTGTCCGTCTCGCCCGAGCTGTTCTTCGACTGGCACGCCGCGCCCGACGGCAGGGGCGACATCCTCACCCGCCCCATGAAGGGCACGGCCGCGCGCGGCGCCACGCCCGAGCAGGACGCCGAGCAGGCCGCGCGTCTGCGTGCCAGCGCCAAGGAGCGCGCCGAGAACGTGATGATCGTGGACCTGCTGCGCAACGACCTCTCGCGCATAGCCGAGCCGCACAGCGTGCGCGTGCCGCGCCTCTTCCACACCGAGCGGCTGCCCACCGTGTGGCAGATGACCTCCGACGTGGCGGCGCGCACGCGCGCGGGCACGCGCCTGGCCGACGTGTTTGCCGCGCTGTTTCCCTGCGGCTCGGTCACGGGCGCGCCCAAGGTCGAGGCCATGCGCGCCATCCGCGCGCTCGAATCCGGCCCGCGCGGCGTGTACTGCGGCGCCCTGGGCCTCGTGCGGCCCGACCCCGCCGGCGCCCCCGGCGCCATCGCCGCCACCTTCAACGTGCCCATACGCACGCTGGAGCTGCACGCGGGCCAGGCGCGCTGCGGCATAGGCAGTGGCATCGTCTGGGGCGCCGACGCCAGCGCCGAATGGCGCGAATGGGCCGCCAAGCGCGCCTTCGTCGAGCGCGCGAGCGCCCCCTTCGACCTGCTGGAGACCCTGGGCCTGCACGATGGCCGGCCGCGCCACCGCGACGCGCATCTGGCGCGCATGCGCGAGGCCGCCGCCCATTTCGGCTACCCCTGGGACGGCGCGCGCGTGGCCGCCTGCCTGGACGCGCTGGCCGCCGCCCATCCGCATGGCGATTGGCGCGTGCGCCTGCTGGTCGATGCCGAAGGCGCGCCGCGCGCCGAGGCCTTCGCCCTGGCCGCCACGCCCACGCCGGTGCGCCTGGCGTTGGCCGATCGCCCCTTTGCCGCCGCGCACGGGGAATGGGTGCGCCACAAGACCACGCGCCGCGCGCACTACGCGGCCTTTGCGCCGCAGCCGGGCAGCGGAGTCTTCGACACCATCCTCTACAACGAAGCCGGCGAGCTCACCGAAACCACCTTCGGCAACATCGCCGCGCTGCTGGGTGGCCGCTGGGTCACACCGCCGCTTGCCTGTGGCCTGCTGCCCGGCGTGGGCCGCGCCGTGGCGCTGCAGCAGGGCCGCGTGAGCGAGGCGGTCGTGCGCCTGCAGGATGTGCCGCGCGTGCAGGCCTGGGCCTTCATCAACAGCCTGCGGGGGTGGCTCGATGCCACGCTGGAGCACAACCCGCAACCACCGGCGGACAAGCCTTAGCAATCCCTAGGGATTACCCTGAATTGTCACATTCGGGCTGTTCAATGGGCCCGGCCCCACCGCGGGTGGCTGGCCGGGCGTGGAGGCTGCGCGCAGCGCGCATCGCTCCTACCGGCTGTTCCCTTTCATTCCAATCCATGAACAGCATGAAACAAGCAATTTTGGCCCTTGCGGCACTCACGGCGACCGCGGGTGCGGCGGCTCAAGGCTCCAACGTGACCCTTTTCGGCGTCGTCGATGCCTCCGTCGGCCGCATCTCGACCTCGGGCAAGAGCGTCACCGGCATGGCCAATGGCGGCAACTCCAGCAGCCGCCTGGGTTTTCGCGGGGTGGAAGACCTCGGCGGCGGCCTCAAGGCGGGGTTCTGGCTCGAGGGCGGCGTGAACGTCGACGATGGCACGAGCGGGGGCTTCAAGTTCGACCGCCGCTCCACCTTGAGCCTGATGGGCAACTTCGGTGAGTTGCGCCTGGGCCGCGACAAGACGCCGACCTATCTGAATCTGGAGACCTTCCATGCCTTTGGCGACAGCGGCATGGGCGGCATCAACGCCCACAACCTGGTCGGCAGCTCCGCCGCGGGCACGGCCGAGGGCAGCGCGCCCAAGCGCTTCTCCAACAGCGTCGCCTATGTGTTGCCCAAGCTCGGCGGCTTCTATGGCCAGGTGGCTCACAGCTTTGGCGAGGAGGCGGGCGACAACAGCCTCAAGAGCGCCACGGGCCTGCGCCTGGGCTATGGCAACGGGCCGTTGAACGTGGCCGTCGCCTATGGCGTGACGCGCGGCGGCACGACGGCCGCGGGCGTGGACTACAAGGCCATGAACCTCGGCGCGTCCTACAAGATCGGTGACTTCACGCCCATGGTGCTGATTGCCTCCGAGCGTGGCGCCGGCAAGCGCGTGGACCTCTACAGCGTCGGCGTGAAGATGAAGCTGGGCGCGGGCGAGCTGCGCGCGGCCTACACCGACTACAACGACAAGAAGAGCGACAACGATTCCCAGCGCTTTGCGCTCGGCTATGGCTACCAGCTCTCCAAGCGCACCGAGATCTATGGCGCCGTGGCACGCATGAACAACGACGGCGCCGCCACGCGCAAGCTGGCCTCGTCACTGAGCCCGACACCAGCCGCGGGCAAGTCCCTGACGGGCTACGAGATCGGCATTCGCCACAACTTCTGATGGCGCGCGGCGGCGCAATGCCGCCGTTTTTACCGCCCTTGTGTGCGCCCTCACCGCCGCCCGGCGCCTGTCGGGCGGCGCTGCGCCGGCGACGCCTACAGCCGCTCCTTGATGTAGGACGGGCGGTCCATGTCCACGATCTCCACGCTCAGCTGCACCATCACGCCCGCGGGGCGCGGCGTGAGGCGGCGCAGCACCTGGGCGATGCGGTTGGCCAGGTCCTGCTTGGCCTCGGGGCTGCGGCCCGAGAGCAGGCGCAGCTGCGCGTGCACAAAGGCGCGGCCCGTCGGCACGGTGCCGACCTGAAACGTGGGCGCACAGCGCACAAAGCGGGTCTTGAGATCGGCCTCGTCCAGCACCTCGGGGCTGGCGCACACAGCCGCATTGAGCTCGGCGGCGGCCTGCCCCTCGGGGAAGGCGTTCAGGTTGGGGCTGTATTCGACGGTCAGATGGGGCATGGGGTGCTTTCTGGAACAAGGTTGTGAGGATGGGGCCCTGCAAGCGCGCAAGGCCTGTAGCCGAAGGCTCCGGGCTGGCGCCCGGACCGTGGTGGATTATGCAAACGGCAGGGCGGTGTGCCGTGGACTTTGGCAGCCATGGCCGCAGGGCGTGGCATTTGGCGCAGAACGTCGCTGGAGCCTGTAAGTGCTATCTGCCTGCACTTGTTGGTGTCCGGATGGACATCACTTCGGGAATGTGGTCAGCGGGTTCCGAATAGGCTGCACTCAGCACTGCATCCTTGCACTCCGGGCGCTTGGCCCACTCGGACACCATACGCCCACCAGAGGTGGCGTGAAGCGTGTCGTTGACTTCCTTGGCCCAGGTGGCGATCTGGTTCATGAGCTGTGGCGACACGGCTTGCTTCAGCCAGATTTGATCAAGGTCGATGCGTGAACCCAACTTCTCGGAAAGTACAGAGATCGTGTACGCCGTAATGTTGGCCTGAAAGGCTTGAAACATCGAACGAAGCATTTTCTGCGTATCACGATACAGCTTGGCCTTGGCGATCATGGCCTTGTAGTCGGCCACTGTTGGCAGCACAACCTCTTGGTTGTCGGTGGGAGAGAGCGCGGCCATGAATCGATCGAAGTTCTTTTGCGAACCCATGCTGACTATGTCCGGCTTGCAGGCCCAGGCGTTGAGATATTTGGCGAGGTCTGTCTTCGTGATGCGTCGTGAGGCGGGAATGGCGTCCTTCAGCGCCTTGAGGCGGGCAGGTGTGCTCCCTTCGCGCGCGAGCAGGGTGTTGTAGCTGCCCGCAGCACGTTCATAAAACCACTGGCTTACTCCGTCGGGACAATAGACAGAACGGGAAAGTCGTTCGATTTCGACATGAAATGGTTTGTTGGCAGAGAGGTCGGATTGGCGCACCGCGTTCTGGCTGTTCGCGTAACGGGATATGTCCGACACCAGCGCTTCCTCCTGAATCGCGTCCTGCGTTTTCATGACGATGATTTTTGCCGGTACCCGGACACGACTCAGATCCGTCCCTGGGTATTTCTTCTTGGTGAAATAGAGCGACGCCGTCGTTTGGCCGCCGTTGACGATCTGCAATCCTTTGAGCCAGGCAATGCCTTGCCCGCCTTGCAGGGTCTCCCCTAGCACCATCTCGTCGGCCACGACAACAATCCCGTTGTTGTAGGCCATGAAACGCTCCGGTGCATTGCGCAGTGTTGATTGGATTCCGGCGTTCACGCTCTTGCCTCTTACGCTCAGAAAGGATCGGACGTTTGCTTCCAGCAGGCGGGCTCCGAACTTTTCATAGAGAAGCCGCAACGCTTCGCCGGGAAACGCAGTCATTGCGTAGTCGTATTCATCGTTTTCGCTTGGCACGTAGATGCAGGGCAGCGGCGATCCGGCCACCTCCTTGAAGTTGACCACCAACTCGTCGCGTGGTTTCCCTTCCGATGTATGACGGTACAGCCGTTCGATGTCCATCACCTCAAGACGTACGGCCTTCCCGCTGATTTCACGAGTCCTGAAACTCTTGGACTTGGCCACCCTGTCTGTGATGACGTAGATGCGAATCTGCTCAAGGTCGTTGTAGATGTGCTGCAGGGTACTGGCCAGCGAGGCCACGTCACTGGACTGGTCCAGCCGTTGGGCAAGCTTCCCTTCAGCGCACAGCGTCAGGAAGCGCAGGCAGCGTTCCGCCGCAGTCATGGTTTCCGAATCAGGGATGGGCGTGGGTTCATCGACGCCGGCGTACAGGCTCACGAACAGATCGAGTTGCTCGGTGTCGTCGGAGATGGAGTAACCGCTCAGCCGCAGGATGGCTCTCTCCACGCTGCCTTCGTAGTGGCACTCGACGGGTTCAAAGGTCATGCCGATCTCCGACATGTGATCCATCACAATGCTGGCGAAAACCAGTTCTTCGTAGAGTGCACCCTCGCGCATTTGAGACTTGATGGCGGATCGCGTCTCGCGCAGGAACTCGGGCAGGCTTGAACTCATATGACTCCCAATCGTTTCAATGCATCGGCGGTTGGAGTGCTTGGCACCGCAACCTTGTTCAGATCAATTTCATAGGTGACATTCGTGACGCCCAGCGGCACTTTGCCCGGCGTCAGACGAGGGAAATCGTCATTGACCTCGACGACCCAAATGTCTGTCAGCGTGAAGCGGCGGATATGGCGGTTCGCGTGGACATCGAGGTAGCCTGCGGCGATCATTCGCTCGCCGAGCAGACGCATGGCCTTTGCGTCGTCTTCGGCCGCATTGCGAATCTCAGCCACCAGCTCAGGCAGGCTTTGTCCGGATTCGGTCTGGCGCAGTCGCACCCCGGCAAGGAACAGCGGTTGTCGCACAGAATCATCGAGCTGCCCCAGCGAGCCGATCTTGGCAGGAAAACCTGCGGTCGAGAGTGTCGCCTTGACCTCAATGGATCCAGTGCCGAGCTCGAAGTCCTGAATGCCGTTGAGCGGCCCGACCCACGATTCGACGGCAGCTGCCATTGGCACACCAGCGTCGATGATGGCTCGCAGGACAGCAAGTTCACCCACCAAACCGATTTCGGCCTCTGGGCTCAGGAACTGAGCGCCTTTGCGCATGAATTCCTGCCAGGCACGGATACGTGCAAGGAAGACATGCAGCAGCCGCTTCTCGTTGGCTCCGGACTCGGTGGCCATCGCGTGGACCACGTCTACCACCATGGCTGAGAAAAGCTCCAAGCTGCCATGCGCGCTGCGCGTGAGCGCGATCCAATTGTGACTGTCGCTGTGGTGGGTCACCCGTGAGACCGTGAAGCCCTGACCTTCGGGGAGATTCTCCGCTGCGGGGATCACGTCCGACGAAAAACTTGCCAGGAGCGCCTCGTTCCTTTCCGGGAAACTCAGACCGGCAAGCAATGAGCATGACCCAATCGTCGCGATGGAGATACTGCGCCAGCCCGAAGCGTCCGTGCTGTCCCGTAATGAGCTCCAAACGAGCTCGATGTCGTCATTCAGCAGGGCCATATTCGCTCGCCCAGAGCAGGTGGTCGACCGCGTATTCAACCTTCACGCCGGAGTCACTCGACGGGAAGCTGACACCGAACGCCATGACCGGATCCTTTCGCCCGGCCAGTGCAGTGCTACCCGACTGCTGGGGATCGAGAGGGTAGAGCAGCAGGAGGCCACGCTCCGGAGACGGTGCGATGCCATTGGATGCACATCCCTTGCCACGTATGTAGCGGATCGATGGACCGTTGGGTGCATCAGGCGTGCTGGGTTTTGCGCCATTCTTCTGGCGGCCTGCGTCGGGGTTGAACATATTTCTGGTGCGTTCCAGTGCCGCGGCCCAAGCGGCATTGTCCAAATCGATTGCTTCGTCGCGGGGCGACAGCAATCGCCCAATCGCGTATCTGTCTGCGATGTCCTTGTCGGCGCTGCGCTTGGGCATGGCCTTGATGGTCAGTCCGCCGGGGAAAGTGTGATTGCCGCCTTCACCGCCACCCAGCAGGGCAACCGTCCAGGACGTCAGTTCGCCTGTCTCAGTCATGGTGTGGATGAAATCACGCAGGAGTGTGCTGTTGACCTTGCGGGCCTTTGGGTGGGTAGTGAAGGATTCGAGAAAGTCGGTAATGTGGTCGGCCGGAACTTCGTTCCAGAGAAAGCCCTCCCACTGTTGCTCCAGGGATCCACGAATGCGGCTTGGATTGATCTCGTCCGGCGTACCACATGCCGCAATGAGCCTGTTCACGGCTTCCAGGTTCCGATCGAGAACCTCATTGTCGTTGTGTATGGAAACGGTTTCGAGCAAGTCTCCACTGAACGAAAGCTGCAGGTTCTTGGCTGTTCGCATCTTCAGGGGCGAAGTCACCAGAAGGATCGGATGGGACTGCACGCGCAGGCCATAGTCCCGTGGCGTTGCGCCGCTCTCGGCCATTGCATCAAACTCCTCTCGCAGTTCCTCGGATGCATCGGCGATATGTCCAAACCACTCGATGAGATCCTCAGTGGTGTAGAGGCGACAGAGGTCGATGTACCCCGGTCGGTAGCCGAACCAGCGGCCCATCTGCATCAGCGTGTCATACATCTTCGTGGTGCGCACGAAGTAACTGGTACACAGGCCTTCCAGCGTCAGCCCGCGCGCGAGCTTGTCGCCACCTGTTGATTTCCATGCAAAGCTGACCCACCATTTCCATCGAATCTTGACCCACCCTGGTTCGTGAGCTTCACGCTCACGTTGTGGATAAGTTCTTGGCCGCCTTCTCCTTTCTGGTGGTCTGTGGTGATTGCTGTGCGGAGCTGTTCTTGAACCTGTAGCTGTCGTTGCCGGTTTCCAGAATATGGCAGTGATGCGTGAGCCGGTCCAGCAGCGCCGTGGTCATCTTGGCATCTCCGAACACATTGGCCCACTCGCTAAAGCTCAGGTTGGTGGTGATCACGACGCTCGTGCGCTCGTACAGCTTGGACAGCAGGTGGAACAGCAAAGCTCCTCCTGACGTACTGAACGGCAGGTAGCCCAGCTCATCCAGGATCACCAGGTCAGCATAGGCCAGGCGGTGCGCGATCTGCCCCGGCTTGCCCTGGGCCTTCTCCTCTTCCAGTGCATTGACCAGCTCCACCGTGGAGAAGAACCGCACCCTGCGGTGATGGTGCTCAATGGCTTGCACCCCGAGGGCCGTGGCAATGTGGGTCTTGCCCGTACCCGGTCCACCCACCAGCACCACGTTGTTGGCGTTCTCCAAGAATTCGCAGCGGTGCAACTGGCGTACCAGTGCCTCGTTAACCTCGCTGTGGCTGAAGTCAAAGCCCGCTAGGTCCCGGTATGCAGGGAACCTGGCCACCTTGATCTGGTAGGCCACCGAGCGCACTTCGCGCTCGGCGGTCTCGGCTTTGAGCAGTTGGGACAGGATGGGCTGTGCGGCGTCGAAGGCCGGTGCACCTTGCTCGGCCAGCTCCGCAACCGCCTGGGCCATGCCGTGCATCTTGAGCTCGCGCAGCATGATCACGATAGAAGCGATGGCAGGGTCATGACGCATAGCGCACCTCCCTCAATTGGTCGTAACGACGCACATTGGCTTGGGGTTCCACCGCCAGCTTGAGGGCCTGCGGCGATGTGACCGGTGCTGGAGCGGGCTTGCCGTCCAGCAAGCGGTGCAGCACGTTCAGGATGTGCGTCTTGCTGGCAGCCCCTGACTCCAGTGCCAACTCCACTGCAGCGAGCACAGCCTGTTCATCGTGGTGCAGCACGAGAGCCAGTACCTCCACCATCTCCCGGTCGCCGCCGGGTTGCTTGAGCAAGGTGGCCTGCAGTCGCTTGAAGGCCGCTGGTAGCTCCAGGAATGGGGCGCCGTTGCGCAAAGCTCCTGGTTTGCGCTGCAGCACCGCCAGGTAGTGGCGCCAGTCATAGACGGTCTGCCCAGCGCCATGGTGGTTGCGCTCGATCAGGCGCTGGTGTTCACAGATGATCTGGCCTTCGGCAGCGACCACCAGGCGATCGGCATAGACCCGCAGGCTCACCGGTCGATTGGCATACGGCGCCGGCACGCTGTAGCGATTGCGCTCGAAGTGGACCAAGCAGGTGGGTGAGACGCGCTTGGTGTGCTCCACAAAGCCATCGAAGGGCCGGGGCATCGGCATCAAGGTTGCCTTCTCTTGAGCCCAGACATCCGCGACGGTGCCCGGCAGCTTGCCGTGCTCGATCTCGTGCCACAGCGCCACGCAGCGCTCTTCAAGCCAGGCATTGAGATCGGACAGGCTTAGGAATGGCGGCACCACCTGCCACAGGCGATGGCGGGCATCGCGCACGTTCTTCTCCACTTGGCCCTTCTCCCAGCCCGACGCCGGATTGCAGAACTCGGCCTCGAACAGGAAGTGGCTGACCATGGCCGCAAAGCGCGCATTGACGTCGCGCTCTTTGCCACGGCGCACCCGGTCTACAGCGGTGCGCATGTTGTCGTAGATGCCTCGACGGGGCACGCCACCCAGGACTACGAATGCATGGTTGTGGGCATCGAACAGCATCTCGTGCGTCTGCAGGGGGTAGGCGCGCAGGTAGAACGCTCGGCTGTGGCTGAGCTTGAAGTGGGCTACCTGCAGCTTGGTGCGCACGCCAGCGAGAACAGCCCAGTCCTCGCTCCAGTCGAACTGGAAGGCCTCACCCGGGCCGAAGGTCAGGGGAACGAAGGTGCCGCGGCCAGTGGTCTGCTGGGCCACAAGGCGCTGCTCGTGCCAGAGGCGGGCGAAGGCCGCCACACGGTTGTAGGAGCCGCCATAACCGAGCGCCTGCAGATCCAGGTACATCTGCTTGATGGTGCGCCGCTGCTTGCGGGATCGGCCAGCTTCCGTCTTGAGCCAGCCGGCGAGCTTCAAGGCGAAGGGATCTAGCTTGGATGGACTGACCCGCTTGGCATAGTGCGGCTCGGCCTCGCCTGCGCGCAGGTACTTGCGGATGGTGTTGCGCGAGAGGCCCGTGCGGCGGGCGATCTCCCTGATGGACAGCTGCTCTCGCAGGGCCCAGCGCCTGATGACACTCAGTGTTGCCACGTCTATCACTCCTGGTCTCCTGCTGCTCAACAAAGCAGCAGGTTAGGGTTAGTACGTGGGTCAGGTTTGGATGGAAATCCTGGGGGTTAGTGGGTCACTTCTGCGTGGAAATCAACACGCCACCGATGGCGATGACTTTGAGTCCTCTTGCACCTTGCTCTGCGTAGTCAAGTGCATCTTTCGCTTGACCGTTCACCATGCGCACATCGATGTCTGACAGGACGTCAGGCAGCTTGGCGAGGACTTCGGCCCACGGCGTTGAGGAAGGCTGCTCCTCGGATTCGGTCAGTTTGGTGGCGATTGCCTCGGTGGTAGGAACAAAGTCGGATTCCCAAAGCTCACGCAACTGATCAATCAGCGCCTCATGGTCGATGCAGCGAGTGATTCGCAGCTTCATTTTCTGGACGAAGTCCTCGACCTGGCGGTGGACTTCCTTTTGGACGAGTGTGAAGCGTGTAACGTGAACGAGCATTGATGAGTGCTGCGCCGCTTGACCGCGAACCTCCCGGGCCGCGCACGCCAGGACGAAGGCTTGGATGGCCTCGCGCAAAGAGGGCGGTATCTCGTCCTGCCCCATGTGGCGTGGCGTGTGGTCTTTTTTGTGCTTCGGAGGCATCCAGCCCCCGCGCTCATCTTTGCTGGCGTGATCCTGGAAAACTCGCGTGAGTGGCAGGCCGCTGCGTCCTTCCGGGGTTCGCAATCCGAAGACACGTGCTGGGCCAACATAGTTGGATGGCGCGGCCAGGTTGACGATGAACGACTGCGGGAAGAGGTCGGGGCCTTCTTCGGGTGTTTCGTTCTGTCGGTGGATGAAGATATTTGCGAACGGCGTTGCGGTGTAGCCGACGTAGGCCTTCTTGGCGAAGATGTTGAGGATCTTGCGGATCCTGCTGTTGATTGCCTTGGGCTCGTGATCCTCATCGGGCTTGCCATCGGCGTCGATGTGCTGCTCGCCGGTGTCCACCGATGCGTGGTCGGCCTCGTCGTCGATCAGCAGCAACGGCAGGTTCGAGACGAAGCGCTTGCCTTGTTCGTCGGTGGTGTCTGCGACATGGCTGCGGATCCACTTGAGCAGTCGCTCCAAGACAATTTTGTGTTTCTTGACTACAAAGAGCCAAGGGCGCTCTTCCGGAGAGATGGCCAGGTGCCTCGCGATCCTGGTGTTGAAGTCGCCGGCGTTGGTACGGTTGGTTGCGCAGTTGGGCTTGATCTCGAAGTCGCGGCCTTGTTCTCCGACGCCGATCAGCTTGACGATGTCGCCCGTAGCCGAGGTTTCGTAGCCAAGAAAACCCTCTTCGAGGCGAATCTGCGTCTGCGAGCGCAGGTTGTTGTGCAGACCCGCCAGAACGATGATGATCTTGTAGCCAGAGTCCGCCGCCTTGCATATCAGGCCGGAGTAGTTTGCAGTCTTTCCGGACTGGACATGGCCCACCACCAAGCCGCGCCGATCCCAGGCGCCCCCACGGTTGGGATCCTCCATGAGTCCGAGGATACGATCCGTGGAGATGTCCACGGCATCGACAGCTGTCGCCGACATTTTCCGATCCAGCATGTCACGGTATCGTGGCCAGTATCGCCAGCTCTTCTTGCGTGCTGCATTGAGCCAGGGTTCATGGCCGGTTGTGTCGGAGAGCGCAGTGTCCTGCCCAATCCACAGACTGAATCGCCGTATCAGCTCGGCACAGGCCGCTGCCTTGTCTATGGTGTCTTCGCTGCCCGGTGCGACCACCGATGCTGCGAGTGTCACCTTCTCGGTGATCAAGGTGGTGGTAATTGGCCCCTTGTCTTTTTCCGCAATGAGCAAGCTCTGTGCGATGTTGAGTGTCGTCGCAGTCAGTGTGCTGAACTCTGGCATTGATTCTCCCTATTGTTATTTGTTGGCCTAGATCCTTGTGGGGTCGTCAAGCTGCGCGACCAGCAATGGATAGTTTTGGAATGGCTCGGTTGACAGCAGTGACTGCTTTGCAATCTCGGCGGACATGCCTCGCCGGCCGACCATGTCGGCGAAGATCGTTGCCAATACGGCTGCCACAGCTGCAGGCGGGTCGCTCGTGAAGCCTGTCTTTGGGGTGTCCTTGTTCTCGGCTGTGTCGAGCCAGATCCGTTGGACTGGTACCGACTCCTCGATTACCCGCAACATTGCCTTGACCAAAGGCTCCAGGTCGCCAGCGCTGTTCAAGACGGCCGCAATTGCAGGGTGAGTTGGCTCGATCCGATAGCGGATCCCGTCCTTCGTATGGTCTACTCTCCAGGCCTGTGCGATGGGGGTGTTGCGCTGCGTGGGCATTGGTGCTCCGCGATAGGCGAATACCCGGCGGGCGCGCTCACGCGTATCTTCAGCCAGACGGGTCAGCCACTGGCGCAGTGCGACGGGGGGGCGGGCGATTGACTTGCGCACGTCGATCTTCCAGTCGGCATCGGCCGTGTTGGGAATGTCGAGTTGAATGCGCGCAAGGCGGTGGGCATCTTCGCGGTTCCACGCTTTCGAGTTGCCGAGTCCGAGCCAGCCGCCGGCTACCAGGAGCCGTTCGTTGCGGTAGACGTAAAAGCCCTGCTGCGCAGTCCAGCCCGCTGGGCCTTCGTTTTTCCTGAACTCGTCCTTTGTCAGCTTGTCGTGGTGGGGCAGGACATGGCACTGTGCCGTAACCAGTCCCGCGTCCGTCTGCATGGCTGCGGGTGGCGAGATCCACGGCTTGGCAGGATGACCTGACATGAATGGATCCCAGGGAGCGATGGGACGGTTGTTGATGAACAGCCTCATTCGTGCGCGAGAACCTTGCAGCAGGCGATGGAAGACCATGGCCAAATGTGCTTCGACCACTACTGTCATTGCCAGGAAGTCGTCGACCGTGTAGCCAGTGGTGATGATCCGGTCGAGCTGCTCCCAGAGCACCAGCGTCCCGGCAGCCTTGCCGTCGAGGGGGGCTAGGTACTGTTCGGAACCTTCGGCAGGTCCTTCAAAAAGCAGCCAATCGCTTTGTGGAGTGGCTGCCAACTCATCGAGATCCCAGCGCAGACAGCTTCGCTTGCCGTCCTTTGTGCTGGCGACGGTCAGCCGCCGACACTGTGAGAGCGACGCAGTTTTCAACCCCATTCCGAAGCGTCCAAGGTCATCTGCCGCGCGTTGAGTCAAGGGGTTCTTGTCGCCGAGCCGCATGGCTCCTTCGAGTTCGGGGTCGCTCATGCCGCGCCCGTCGTCGAGGATCAGCACGCGGCTGTTGGCCCCCTCCCACAGGAAATCGATCCGGACCTCTCTGGCTCCGGCCGAGATGCTGTTGTCAACGATGTCGGCCAAAGCCGTCGCTGTCGAATAGCCCAGACCTCGGAGGGATTCCAGCATCGCCATCGCATGCGGCGGTGCCTTGCGCGTGGTTCCCGTCACTCTTCATGCACCTTCGATGGATTTGTCAGGACTTTTGCATCCCTTTTGCGAGCGGTGGTGCTTGCATTGGGCGCCGTACCCAGCACAGCACGCGCGAAGGGTTCCAGTCGGGCGGGGTGCTTGAGGTGTGTGATTGCCTTGGCCTCGATCTGCCGGATTCGTTCCCGTGTCACATCGAATCGCTTGCCGATCTCGTCCAGAGTCAGTGCATCGTGGACTCCGATGCCAAACCGCAGCCGCAGGACTTTTTCGGCCTTTTGCCCCTTTGTTCGCAAGGATGAGATGTAGCTCGCGAGAGCCTTCTCCCGCTGCATGGCGTTGACAAGGTCTGCGGGATCCGGCGCCGTGTAGCCTTCGCGTGCGTCGATGGCGATCATTTCATCTATGGTGTGCTCGTCGATGGGAAGGGGCTCGGGTGAGATGCGCAGTAGTTTTGCGACGGTCTCGGATGGCATCCCGGTACGCATGGCCAACTCATCGACTGTCGGCTCGCGACCGGCAGTCTCTTCGAGAGACTGTGTCGAGCGTGCCAGCAGCTGGATTTTTTCGTGGATGTGAACCGGTACTCGTATGGTTCTGGCCTTGTCGGCGATGTAACGACCGATCTGCTGGCGTATCCACCAGGTGGCGTAGGTCGAGAACCGAAAGCCGCGGCGCCAGTCGTAGCGGTCGACTGCCTTGAGCAAGCCGATGTTTCCCTCCTGTGTCAGATCGTCCAGTGGCTCGCCACTGTAGAGGTGCTTCTTCGCGTGGAAAAAGGCCAGCTTCAGATTGGCCGCAGTCATCCGATCCCTGGCTCTTCTGAATGCAGACATCGCCTTTTCATATCCAGGGCAGCGCCCTGAACCGTTGGCTGTATCGCCCAGTTCCAGGAGGAAGCGGCGGTCGAGACGCATATCTGCAAGCGCCTGGCGTATTTGTTTGGTCGATGCCTCCGCAGGGTCACTCCCTTCCATGAGCAGGGTCAACCGTCGATGTGCGTCGACGAAGGCGGAGCTGCCAATGGCGATCAATGGCTCATCAGTACGCTCGTCGTTCTCGTCTGTTGCGCCCTCGCAATTCATTTGTCCTGGTATTTCGGTGTCCAGGTTGTCTGCCGCCGTCAATCCGGGGCCGGTAGCGCCGCCAACCGAGATGGAGGCAAGCGGTCGCGAGCCAGTGATGGCGTCGGCGCCCGCTGCCAACGTCCGATTGATGCCATCGGGCCAGGTTGACAGTGCATCGAGCGCAGATTCCAGGGCGGCCTCCATCGCCTTTGCAAGCAGTATTTCCTCCTCTGCAGAGAGCAACTTCAGTTGCTGGAATTCGCGTTGGTAGATCAACAGCGGCAAATGACGGCGTGATGTCGCGCCATCGATCATGGCGAGAGCCTGGTCGAGGATTTCTTTCTCGTCGGATGTCTCTTCTGGATTGACGAATACCTCGAGAGATCCGGAGTATTCGAGACGCTCGTCCACCTCGGCACCAAGGTCGTTGATGACCATGGTCACGTACGCCTCGGCTTCTGGATTGGCGGAATGATCGTCATTCGATGCCAGGGACTGCACATTCAGCGCTGGCACGCTGCCCTCGCGCAGTGCCCTGAGCAGTAGCAGTCGCAGCTTTGCTCGGCCTTCGATGTTGTCCGCGCGAACCAGTGGCGGCACTGCCTCGGGCAGGTCTATTTCGATGTCGTCCCATTCCGCCGAGGAATCGATCGGCCTGTGAGCAGTGATGGCGGTCTGGATCGCGCGGGCCGCATCCACTACCACGTGGTTGATCTCAGGACGACTTGGTTCGCTTTCTGCTTCCCAGCCAGAGAGATCGAACGCGCCGGTGTCCACTGTGTTTGCGCCCGCAGAGAATGGTATTGGTGCCTCGATCGACGTATGTGCGACCGTGGATTCGTGCGCGGTGGGTTGGGAGGTTGTCTCTTCAGAATGGTTCGATGTGGCCACCGCAATGGTGTTGACCGACGGCAGAACAGGCTCCGTGAGCAACTCCGGAGCGACCCGAACCCAACTCTGTGGCTCTAGGGTTGCGATGGACCTTTGTCCGCATGTTGCGGCAAGGATGGCTGCTGCAGCATCCGAACCGGCGGCGATGGCTATTTCCAGGGCCGTCTTGCCTGTGGGGTCGACCAGTCCGTGATGAACACCGGCGTCCAGCAGTTGCTTGCAGATCGCTGGATTGTTGCGCGCCGCCGCGAGCATGAGGGGTGTCATGCCGTTGGCATCACGTGCGTTGAGGTCGTCACCCCGGGTGATGTGGAGTTGAAGTGCGCTTTTCACGCCCGCCACGACGGCCATTCTCAGGAAGTGGTTGAGGGGCCGGGCATTGGCCGTAGTTTGTTCATTCATTTGGAAAGGATTCCCCTCCCTGGGAATATTCGGGCGTTGCTCATTGCACAGCAGCTGCGTTTTCGCAAGCTACGGTCAGGCACAGGATCTACCTACGTGCTCACTCGTTCTTGGTTGACTGTTGGTTACAAATTCTACGAGAGTCGGCATGTATGGTGGTGTTTAACTGCCATGCGTCTTCAAGCGCTGTCCAAATGTCAGGATAGGCGTATGTTGCACATCGGACAGATTGTCTGTCGCTGATGGCACTGTCCGAGGGGCTGCGGCGGGCGATATCCGACGACATGCAACCGATCGCACAAGCATCATGCAACTAGCTACTTCCCCCCAACGCAGCCGCATGATGTCGGGTATTCGCGGCAAGAACACCTGGCCGGAACGCACGCTTCGCTCGTTTCTCTTTGCCAAGGGATTGCGCTATCGACTTCATGTCGGAACGCTGCCTGGTACACCGGATCTTGTATTCCCGAAGTACCGTGCCGTGGTGTTTGTTCACGGCTGCTTCTGGCACCGGCATGATGGGTGTCGTTACACAACCACTCCTCAAGCCAATGCAGATTTCTGGCGCCAGAAGTTTCTCGGCAATGTCGATCGTGACCGACGACATGTGGAACAACTCCGCTCCCTTGGTTGGCGTGTGGCCATCGTCTGGGAGTGCGCCCTGAAGCGGTCGCCCGAAGGCGCAGCACGAGCGGTGGAAGGGTGGTTGCACGGTGACTCAGACGTCCTGGAAATTGGTCAGCTCGCTTCGGCAAATAACGGTACCTGAGCTTGCTGTCCGGATGGGCTGCACCCTGTGGTCATCCTTGGCTTGTGATTCATTCGCCCCTTGACTTGCCGACGTCTGTTTCTGTTCATTTCGTTGAGCAGGCTTCGCACAATCCTGGCCAGCTTGTGCGCAAGCAGTGGCGGCACCGCATTGCCGACCTGGGTGTATTGCTCCGTCCGGTTGCCGGCGAAGTAGTAATTGTCCGGAAACGTCTGCAGGCGTGCAGCTTCCCTGACGGTCAGGCTTCTGCATTGCCTGGGATCGTAGTGAATGTAGTAGTGACCATCCTTGGCGATATGTGCGACCACCGTGGTTGCAGGATCGTTCTTGCACTGTACGCGGAAGCGATCCTTGAACGGGATTGCATCGGCTTTGTTGTCGCCACGCAGGTTGTGATGATCCGGCAGCAGCTTGGGAGGAAATACGTCCAGACGAGGGGAGTACTTCTGCAACTCGGCAAAGGTTGCAGCAAAGAAGTAGCGCGCCAGATCGGATGCCATGTGTGCCCGCGCTTCATGCTGGCACACGCCCCCCAGATTGCGATCGTGAAGCCATTGCTCCAGTTCGCTTGGATTGCCTTGCTTGCCTTCGTGCTGCGCCATGAAGGCGCCGCCTGTGTCTGAACTGGTCGTTTCGGCGATCAGCGTCTGCATTCTTTCGATCACTGCCGACTCGATTGCAAATCCCCAACCGTGAATATAGGAGGGTGCTGCGTGGACTGCGTTTCGCCAGGTCAGCTCCGAATCTCCTCGGGACAGCTTGCTGCGAATTTTCGGCAGATTGCCGATGGCATCACCGACAGTCACGGGAGTCGATACAGGGACAAGCAGTTGGTGCTGTGGCGCCCCTGATCCCTTGAGAACGCCAAATAGAATCACTCGGTGCCTGCTTTGTGGTACGCCATATCGCTCCGAATGAATCAGATAGTCCTCGGGTTCCAGGGTGTCGCTGTTCCCCCTTTTTGTAAAGGAGCGGATTTCGTACTCGAGTCCCTCCGCAGGCGAAGCGAGATCCGCAAGGATTCTTTCGAACATGGGGCTGCCGGAATGGCTGGACGACAGCAGTCCCTTGACGTTCTCCATTACAAAGATGGTCGGTTTGTGCACTCGGATGATCCGCAGGTATTCCTTGTACAGGAAGTGTTTTTCATCCTTGTGGAAGTCCTTGTCATTGGCGCGCCGGGCACGCCCGGCCAGAGAATAGGCTTGGCAGGGAGGGCCTCCGATGAGCACCCAGGTCTTCTGTCCGTTGAGTGCCGTACGTATTTCCGCGTCGATGCCGGCCTCATCGGATTTGCCGAGCTCCAGGCATCGCGCTTCCCGGGCGGCGTGTTTGAAGGCCTGAGCCACGGCAGGGATGCTGCGGAAGGTTGCCTCGTCGATTTCGCCACGCACGAAGCTGTAGTAGTGCCTGACATCCTTGGTGCCACGCAGGCGTCGGAACGCAGCACGCAGCATCAGCGTGCGGTGCGCTACCTCTGTCTTTTCAATGGAGAGTCCGATCTCGAAGAATGGTTGCTTGTCGTGACCCTTCAGGGAGGCAAAGCCCTCTCCAAGTCCTCCCGGGCCCGCAAAGAGGTCAATGATCGGAACGGGTGTTCTTGGCATATTGATGAGGTACGTTACACAACATCGGAAGAATTGGTTTGCGACGGTGTCGGAGGGACTGTCTCAGTACCATGCACCGCAGTTGCACCTGGTGGCTGTTTTCGTCCATCAGGGCAACGGCGGAGATGGTGAGCATATTGCTCACTATCGGCTGACCCGCGGCACCAGAATGGTCGGCGCGGCCGGGGCGGCCATTTCGGGCCAATCGCGGCTGAAGTGCAGGCCGCGGCTTTCGTGGCGCATCTGGGCGCTTTGCACGATCAGGTCGGCCACCTGCACGAGGTTGCGCAGCTCCAGCAGGTCGCGCGTGACGTGGAAGTTCGCGTAGAACTCGGCGATCTCGTCCTGCAGCAGCGCGATGCGGTGCGCGGCGCGCTCCAGGCGCTTGTTGGTGCGAACTATGCCCACGTAGTCCCACATGAAGCGGCGCAGCTCGTCCCAGTTGTGTGAGATGACGACGGATTCGTCGGCGTCGCTCACGCGGCTGTCGTCCCAGTCCGGCAGCGCGGGCGATTTGGCCGGCTGCGCCTGGCCGATATGGGCGCAGGCGGCGCGTGAAAACACCAGGCATTCGAGCAGCGAGTTGCTGGCCAGGCGGTTGGCACCGTGCAGGCCGGTGTAGGCCACTTCGCCCACGGCCAGCAGGCCCGCGAGGTCGGTGCGACCCGACAGGTCGGTGAGCACGCCGCCGCAGGTGAAATGCGCCGTGGGCACGACGGGTATGGGCGCGCGCGTGATGTCTATGCCCAGGCCCGCGCAATGCGCGAGGATGTTGGGGAAGTGCTCGTGCAGAAACTCCGGGCTTTGGTGCGAGATGTCGAGGTGCACGCAGTCCAGGCCGTGCTTCTTCATCTCGAAGTCGATGGCGCGCGCCACCACGTCGCGCGGCGCGAGCTCGGCACGCGCATCGTGCGCGGGCATGAAGCGCGTTCCGTCGGGCAGCTTGAGTTGCCCGCCCTCGCCGCGCACGGCCTCGCTGATCAGAAAGGACTTCTCGTGCGGGTGGTACAGGCCCGTGGGGTGGAACTGCACGAACTCCATGTTGCCCACGCGGCAGCCCGCGCGCCAGGCGGCGGCGATGCCGTCGCCCGTGGCCGTGTCGGGGTTGGTGGTGTAGAGGTAGACCTTGCCCGCGCCGCCCGTGGCCAGGATGGTGTGGGGCGCGCGGAAGGTCTTGACCGTGTCGCTCGCCTCGTCCAGCGCGTACAGGCCCACGCAGCGTGGCTGGCCCGCCAGGCCGAGCTTGCGCGTGGTGATCAGGTCCACCAGCGTGTGGTGCTCGAACACCGTGATGCCGGGCGTGCTGCGCACCACCTCGATCAGCGTCTTTTGCACGGCGGCGCCCGTGGCGTCGGTGGCATGGACGATGCGCCGTGCGCTGTGGCCGCCCTCGCGCGTGAGGTGCAGCTCCTCGCCCTCGAGCGTGAAGGGCACGCCCAGCGCGCGCAGCCAGCCGATGGCGGCGGGCGCGTTCTCCACCACGAAGCGCGTGGTGGACATGTCGCACAGGCCGGCGCCGGCGACCAGCGTGTCCTCGATATGTGCGGCAAAGCTGTCGTCGTCGGCCAGCACGGCGGCAATGCCGCCCTGGGCCCAGTTGCTCGAGCCGTCCTGGAGCTCGCGCTTGGTGATCACGGCCACGCGGTGCGTGGGCGCCAGCTGCAGGGCGGCGGACAGGCCGGCGAGGCCGCTGCCTACGATGAGTACGTCGAAATCTAGCGATGCCATGGTGCGGTGCGGGCAAAGGGAGCGTGCATTGTAGAGACGGCCATGGGTGCCGGACTCGTCACCGGGGTCACTGCCTTCTGGGTCACTGCTGCCTGAGCCAGTCGCGCGGCGGGGCGCCGACGGCCTGGGCAAACGCGCGCGAGAAGGCCGCCGCGCTCGCGTAGCCCAGCTGGTCGCTGACCTGCTGCACGCGCTGGCCCTGGCGCAGCAGCGTCTGTGCCAGCGACACGCGCCAGGCCAGCAGATAGGCGCCCGGCGTGATGCCGAGCGTGGCGTGGAACTGTGCGGCAAAGGCGCTGCGCGACATGCCCGCGGCCTGCGCCATGGTGGCCAGCGTCCAGTCGTGGCCGGGCCGCTCGTGCAGGCCGGTGAGCGCACGCGCCAGGCGGGGGTGGGCCAGGCCGGCGAGCAGGCCGGTCTCGATGGCGCCTGCCTCGGGGTGGTCCATCAGCCAGCGCAGCAGCTGCAGCAGCAACACCTCGAACAGTCGGCCGGCCAGCAGGCGCTGGCCGCAGCGCACGCGCTCGGTCTCGGCGAACAGCAGGGCCAGGGTGTGCTCTATGCCCGCGACCTCGGCAATCGGCAGCGCCACAAAGGCGGGCAGGGCCTGCACCAGCGGATGGCGCTCGCCGCCATCGAAGTCCAGCGTGGCGCAGACGAAGTCGCTGCCCTCCTGCGGCGCGTTGTGAAAGTCATGCTCGAGCGGGCGCGGGTAGAAGAGCAGCGTGGGCTCGCAGAGCTGCAGCCGGCGCGGTGCGCCGCTGCGCGGCCGGTGCGTGACCTGCATCTGCCCCTGCCTGAGCACATGCAGGAAGGCGCGCCCCGGCGCGGCCGCGAAATGCGTCACGCCGCACAGCGGCCCGGCGTGAAACAGGTGGGCGTGCACGCGAAAGCGCTCCAGCAGGGCGGACAGGCGATCCACGTCGCCAGGCTCGGGTGCTTTGGGGTTCATGGACGATGTGCAAAGTATCGCGGACGGATTGCGTCCAATGGTACGCATGGGAGGCGGACACTGCCAGCATGTTCCACCGCAGTCCTCAAGGAGATTTGCCATGAACCGCGTTCCCCTCATCGATCGCAGCGACACCAGCGCCGACCGCAAGGCGCTGCTCGACGAGATCCACGGTGCCTTTGGCACCACGCCTGCGATGTTTCGTGCCGTTGCCAATTCACCGGCGGCGCTCAGGAGCATGTGGGGCTCATTCGGCGCCCTGGGCGGCGGCACGTTGGGCGCGCGCCTGGGCGAGCAGATCGCCGTGGCCGTGGCCGACCGCAATGGCTGCGCCTACTGCCTGGCGGCGCACACGGCGCTGGGCCGCAAGGCCGGCGCCAGCGCCGAGGAGATGGCCGCGGCCCAGCTCGGTGAGTCGGCCGACGCCCGCACGCAGGCCGCGCTGCGCTTTGCGCTCAAGGTGGTGGCCGAGCGTGGCCGCGTGAGCGAGGCCGATGTGCAGGCACTGCGCGATGCCGGCTTCGGCGACGAGGCGGTGGTCGAGATCCTGGCCCATGTGGCGCTGAACCTGTTCACCAACTATGTGAACCTGGCGCTGGCCGTGCCGGTGGACTTCCCGGCCGTCAAGCTGCGCCACGGCGCCTGAATCGGTTCAGGCCGGGGTGTAGGCCAGGCGCACGTAGATCGGCGCAAAGGCCTCGGCCTGGGTGATCTCGATCAGGGTTTCCTTGGCCAGCTCCAGCAGCGCGATGAAGGTCACCACCAGCACGGTGCTGCCCTTCTCGGGCTGGAACAGGTCCTCGAACGGGGTGAAGCGCCGCCCCTGCAGGGCCTTGAGCACATGGCTCATGTACTCGCGCACCGAGAGCTCCTCGCGCGTGATGCGGTGGTGCTGCACGAGCTTGGCGCGCCGGAGGATGTCGCGCCAGGCCTGCTGCAGCTCGGCCACGTCCACGTCGGGAAAGCGCGGCTGCAGGCTTTGCTCTATGTACACGTTGGCGCGGATGAAGTCGCGCCCGTACTGCGGCACCTGATTCAGGCGCAGGGCGGCGAGCTTGATCTGCTCGTATTCGAGCAGGCGGCGCACCAGCTCGGCGCGCGGGTCCTCGGGCTCGGCGCCACCCTCCTGCTTGCGCGGCGGCAGCAGCATGCGCGACTTGATCTCGATCAGCATGGCCGCCATCAAGAGGTACTCGGCCGCCAGCTCCAGATTGCGGCTGCGGATCTCGTCCACATAGCCGAGGTATTGGCGCGTGACATCCACCATGGGGATGTCCAGGATGTTGAAGTTCTGCTTGCGTATCAGGTAGAGCAGCAGATCGAGCGGGCCCTCGAAGGCCTCGAGGAACACCTCCAGCGCATCGGGCGGGATGTACAGATCCTGGGGCAGGGCGAACAGCGGCTCGCCGTAGAGGCGCGCCAGCGCCACCTGATCGACCACCTCGGGCATGGCAGCGTCGGCGGCTGGCGGGTCGCTGGCCCTGCTCATGCCTTGTATTGCTATGTTATGAATAGCTGTCAGCGCTTTTCTGACAAGCGCTGGAGGCCGTTTTTATGCCTGCTTTTCGCTGTACGAGTAGTACACGTAGGGCTTTTGCTTGACGCGACCTGCGCGGTACTCGGCCCAGAGTTCGCGGTCCACGTCCTTGTCCCAGAGCAGGGCGCGGCCCGCCCGCTGCTGTGCATCGAGCTCGGGCTTCTTGCTCTTGAGCTGCTCGATGAACTGGGTGACTTCGGATTGGTAGTCGGGACGGCGGAAAATGTTCATGGACGGTTAACCTCTCAGAACCCGCGATTTTAGCGACACCCACCCATGAACCTCATGACCCGCATCACCACGGCCCTGAGTGCCGGCGCCCTGGCCCTGCTGTCGCTGGCCGGCTGTGACGACCAGCGCATCCGCGAACTGGAGGAGGACGTGTCCACCGAGGCCGACGTGCGCGCGCGCTTTGGCGAGCCCGAGCGCATCTGGCCCGAGGCCGACGGCGGCCACACGCTGGAGTACAACCGCCAGCCCGCGGGCCAGCGCAACTACATGATCACCATAGGCCCGGGCGGCAAGATGACGGCATTGCAGCAGGTGCTCGCGCCGCACCACTTCGAGAAGATCCAGCCCGGCATGGGCGAGGAGCAGGTGCGCCGCCTGCTGGGCAAGCCCGCGCGCCAGATCCCCTATGCGCTCAAGCAGCAGACCGAATGGGAATGGAACTGGGCCGACGGCACGCGGCGCATGGAGTTCATCGCCGTCTTCGACCAGCAGGGCAGGGTGGTCAGGAGCTACAGCGCCGAGAAGCTGCCGGACGGCCCCTGATCCCTGATGTTTCGTGCGCCGGCGCAGCCGGCAAGGAGAAGGCGATGCTCAAGACCTACCAGGGCTCCTGCCATTGCGGGGCCGTGCGTTTCGAGGCCGATCTGGACCTGGACCAGCCGACCTACCGCTGCAACTGCTCGATCTGCCGGCGCACGCGCTTCTGGCCCGCCATCGCGCGCGAGGGCGGGCTGCGCGTGCTGGCCGGGGAGCAGGAGCTGACCGAGTACCTGTTCCACACGCGCAAGAACCAGCATTTCTTCTGTCGGCATTGCGGCGTGCGCCCCTTCGGCGTGGGCAACGATACGCCCATGGGCAGGATGTATGGCGTGAACATCGGCTGCCTGGAGGGCGTGTCCGAGGAGGAGCTGTCGCGACTGACCATCGTGCGCGTCGATGGCCTGCACGAGCGCTGGCAGCAGGCGCCGGAGTTCGGCGCCCATCTGTAGCGGCGCCCGCGAGGGTTCAGCGGCGCAGCCAGCCCCACCACAGGCAGGCCAGGGCCGGCGCCCACAGGCACAGCCCGGCGAGCAGGTCGCCCAGGCCGTCGTCGCTGAACAGGGCGCCGACCAGGCCTATGGTGGTCAGCAGTCCCAGGGCGATGGGCCAGCCCCAGATGGCGCGCGTGCTCAAGGAGTTGTCCTGGTTCATGGGGTGACCGTTCCTTCGTCGGGAGTGGATTGCTTGATCGCCTGGCGTGCGCTTTCGGGCCGCTTGGCCAGCCACAGGTACAGGCCGCTGCCCAGCACGATGATGGAGAGAATGTCCAGCACCGCCCAGACGATCTGCATGATGCGCCCGCCATAGTCGCCAAAGTGCAGCGGCTGCGACACGAGTAGCGCCGTCAGGTACCAGGGCAGGTGCGGTGCGGCCGTGACGGCGTTGGTCTGGGCGTCGATCAGCACGGGCTGCAGCAGGCGCGAGGTGAAGGCCTCGCTGCCGCGCAGGAAGAAGGTGTGGTGGTGCGGGCTGGAGAACGCCGTGCCGGGGAAGGCGATGAAGGACAGCTGCGTGTCCGGCGCCTGTGCCAGGGCCACATCAAGCCCCTGCTGCACCGAGGCGCGCTCAGCCACCGGCACGGTGGGCTGGCCCTGGTAGGGCGCGAGCAGGCCGCTCAACTGGTCGTACTGCCAGTACTTGATGAGCAGGTCGGCCCACGTGTTGATCATGCCCGTGCCGCCGACCACGAACAGCCACACCAGCGTGACCACGCCCAGCAGGTTGTGCAGGTCCAGCCATTTGAGGCGCGTGGTGCGCTCGCGGCGCACGGTGCCAAAGTCCAGCTTGCGCATGAACGGGCTGTAGAGCACGGCACCGCTCACGATGGCCACCAGCAGCAACAAGCCCATGAAGCCCAGGAACAGCTTGCCGGCCAGGCCTGCGAACAGGTCCACGTGCAGCTTGAACATGACCCACATGAAGCCCTGGTCAAAACGCGGCTGGCCCAGCACGGCGCCGGTGCGCGCATCGATGACGACGGAGCGGAAATCATCGGTGGGCGCGGGCGTGGGCGTCATGGTGACGAACCACAGGTGGGGGTCGTCGTCGGACTGCGAGGCGAACTGCACCACGCGGTCGGGGTGCTCGGCACGCGCCACCTCCAGCACGCGGTCCAGGCTCACGCGCGGCGTGTCGGCCGGCATGGCGGGCGCCTCGACCTCGGTGCCCAGCAGGTGGCCGAGCTCGTGGTGAAAGATCAGCGGCAGGCCGGTGATGCACAGGAGCAGCATGAACACGGTGCAGACCAGGCTGCTCCACTTGTGCACCCAGGTCCAGGTCTTGAGGGTCTTGGCTTGCATGGTGGCTTGCTTCGTGGGCGGTGCTCAGTCTCAGAACTTGTAGCGCAGCGCCACCGTGGCGTTGCGTGGTGCGCCGTAGGTGAACTGGCTGAAGGCCGCGAACATGCCGTAGTAGGACTTGTCGGTCACGTTGTTCACGTTGAGCTGCAGCGACAGCTGGCGGCTCAGGTCGTAGCGTGCCATCAGGCCCACCAGGGCGTAGGCGTTCTGCTGGATGCGCTCGGGCGCGCCCAGCGGGGTGAGGGCGTCGGTGTGGGTCTTGCCCTGCCAGGTCACGCCGCCGCCCAGCGTCAGCTGGTTCCATGCGCCGGGCAGGCGGTAGGTGGTGAACAGCTTGAGCAGCCGGCGCGGGTAGATGCTGTTGACGTCGGCGCCATCGGCGTCGGTGGCCTTGAACTGCGTGTAGCTGGCCGTCATGTTCCAGCCGCGTGCCAGCTCGCCGCTGAGCTCGAGCTCGAAGCCGCGGCTCTTGGCGCCGTCGGCGGCGCGGTAGGCCGTCTCTGGCGGCACCGTGCCGGGGATGTTCTGGCCCGTGCTCTGCGCCAGGTTCTGCTGCTTGATATGGAACACAGCGGCCGACGCGTGCAGGCGCCCGTCCATGAATTCGCCCTTGGCGCCCAGCTCGAAGCTCTTGCCCTCGATGGGGTCGAGGTAGTTGCCGTGGATGTCGCGTTCCTGCTGCGGCTGGAAGATGCTGGTGTAGCTGGCGTAGGCCGACACGGCGTCGCTCAGGTCGTACACCATGCCGAGGTAGGGCGTCACCTCGTGGCTGAATTTCATGCTGAAGGGCGCGGAGAAGGCGTCGTCACCCGAACGCTCGTAGCGCGTCAGGCGTGCGCCGGCAATCACGCGCAGCGGCTCGGCCACATGCAGGCGCACGGCGCCATAGACGGCGTTCTGCGTCACGGTGTGGTCGCCGTAGTAGCTCAAGGGGGCCCAGGTGGGCTCGGGGTAGGAACCGTCCCAGTTGTTGAAGTCGGGCGCCAGGCCGCCGCTGGCCGCACGGCTGTCGGCGTTGAACTTCTGCTTGGAGTGGGTGAAGCCCAGGGCCAGCTCGTGCCTGCGGCCCAGCCATTCGAATGGGCCGCTGGCCTGCAGGCCCAGGTCGTCCTGCGTGGTCGCCACCTTGTACGAGCCGGGCCAGGTGAACATACCCAGGCCGGAGCTGCGGTCGGGCGCGCCCAGCAGGTACAGCAGCCGCGAGTCGGCCTTGCGCTTGCTGCGGTTGTAGGTGGCGCCGAGCTTCCAGCCGTTGTCGAACTGGTGCTCAAGCGCGGCAAAGGCCGTGTCGGTCACCGAGTCCCAGCGCACCCAGTCGGCCGAGGTGGTCTTGGATCGGTCCCACTCGGCGCGGCTGCCATCGGCAAACCAGACGGGCAGGCCGCCCCACATGGCGCCGCGGGTGTCGTTGTCCTGGCGGCTCAGGCCGGCGCGCAGCTGCGTGCGTGCCGTCAGGTCGGCCTCGACGGTGGCAAACAGCGTCTTGCTGTCGTCGTGCAGCAGGTCGATATGGCTGTCCTTGCTGCTGGCCTCGGCCACCACGCGGCCGCGCACGGTTTTGGCCTGGTTGAGCGGCGTGGACAGGTCGACCATGGCACGGCGCTGGCTCCAGCTGCCCAGCTCCAGCTCGGCTTGGCCGGTGAACTCCTTGCTGTGCGCGCGCTTGCGCACCAGGTTGATGGCGGCCGACGGGTCGCCCGCGCCGGTGGTCAGACCGGTGGCGCCGCGCACCACCTCGACACGGTCGTAGATGGCCAGGCTGGTCATGGCCTCGCCCGAGCTCCAGGCCTGCTCCCACGAGGTGGGCACGCCGTCGATCATCAGTGTGTTGATGTCAAAGCCGCGCGCGGTGAACTGCGCACGATGGGTTTCGTACTGGTTGACGGAGACGCCAGTGGCGTTGTTGACCACGTCGGTGATCGTCGCCAGGCCTTGGTCCTCGATGCGCTGCTGCGTGACCACGGAGACCGACTGCGGCGTGTCGCGCAGCGCCAGGCCCAGCGGCGTGGCGGTGCTGGACTTGCCGGCCGTACTGTATTGGCCGCTGCCTTCGGTGGTGTCGCTGGCGACCTCGGACTGCACCTGAACGGCCGGCAGCGTGCCGACCGCCTGTTGCGCCGCCGCCATGGCGGGCAGCGCCATCGCCATGCACAGGCTGAGCCTGTTGAGCGCCATGCCCGTTCTATCCCGCGCGATTGTTTTCTCCATCCCCATGTGTGGAACCTGTTCTGTCAGCCGCAATGAAAAAGGTGCTGCGCGATGGCAGCACCTCAGTGAATTGCATCGTCCGATGCACAATGCGCATTTTAATGCAAATGAGAACGAGTTTTATTTGAGAAGTTGATTGCGACGGGTCGGCATGGGTGCCTGCCAGGCCAGGGCAGGTGGCGCGGTGCCTGGCCTATCGGGCAGGTTTGGGCTGGTCTTGGTCTATGGCGCGATCTTGCGCTTGAGCGCCTGCGCCACCGGCTGCGGCAGGCTGGGCAGGGACTTGAGCAGCCAAGGCAGTACCTTGCGTTTGGTGCCCGAGAGCGACTCGGGCACCATGGCCTCGATCAGGTGCGGCCCGCTCTGGCCCAGGGCGTATTCCAGCGCCTGGCAAAAATCCTCGGCCGTGTGGGTGCGCGCCGCGTGCACGCCCATGCCCTGGGCCAGCTGCGCAAAGTTGAGCACCGGGCCATGCAGGTCGAGCTGCGACTTGGCCTTGGGGCCGGCCTCGTCCGCGCCCACGCGGTCGAGCTCCACATTGAGCACTGAGTAACTGGCGTTGTTGAAGATGATGGCCGTGACGTTGAGGTTTTCCCGCGCCATGGTCCACAGCGCCTGGATGGTGTACATGGCCGTGCCATCGCCGATCAGCGCGATCACCGGGCGGTCGGGGCAGGCAATGGCCGCGCCCACGGCGTTCGGCAGGCCCTGGCCTATGGCGCCGCCCGTCAGCGTGATCAGGTCGTGGCGTGGGGCGCCTTGGGTCATCACGCCCAGCATCAGGCCGCTGGTGATGGCCTCGTCGATGACGATGGCGTTGTCCGGCAGCAATGCGCCCACGGCCTTGCAGACCTTGGGCGCGGTCAGCTTGCCCGTGGGGCGGCCAGGGCGCTGGGGTGCCTGCAGGCGGGGTTGGGCAGCGCCTGCGCCCAGCGCGGCGGCGAGTTGCTCCAGGCTGGCGGCGGCGTTTTGATCGGGCGCGGCCAGGGTGTGCAGCTCACAGGTCTCGGGCACCAGGTAGCTCTTTTTGCCGGGGTAGGCAAAGAAGGACACGGGCGCCTTGGCGTCCACAAGAATCAGTTGTTCGATGGGGGCCAGCTGCACGCCCGCCATCTCGGCCAGGTAGGCGATGCGCTCCACAAACGGCAGGCCCGCGCCGCGCTCCATGCGCGTGGGAAAGCATTCGGCCAGCAGCTGCACGCCGCTGTGCGCGGCAATGCGCGCGGCGGCCAGCAGGGCGGGCTCGCGCAGCGCCTGGCCGCCGAGCAGCAGGGCGGTTTTCTTGCCGCTGCGAATGGCGTGGGCGATCGTCTGCACCGTGGTGTCCGATGCCACCGGGGCCGGCGCCAGCGTGGGCATGGCGCAGGGCTGGCCGCCCTCGCCCCAGGACACGTCGGCCGGCAGTATCAGCGTGGCCACCTGGCCCGGCAGGCCGCGTGCTGCCACTATGGCGTCCACCGCGTCCTCGCCCAGCTGCGCCGTGCTCCTGGACGTGCGCACAAAGCCGGGCGAGACGTTGCGCGCCACGGTTTCGATGTCGCTCTGCAGCTGCGCGTCGTACTGGGTGTGGGTGGTGGCGTGGTCACCCACGATGTTGACCACCGGCACCTTGCCCTTGCGCGCGTTGTGCAGATTGGCCAGACCGTTGCCCAGGCCGCAGCCCAGGTGCAAGAGCACGGCCGCGGGTTTGCCGGCCATGCGCGCGTAGCCGTCGGCCGCGCCCGTGGCCACGCCCTCGAACAGCGCGAGCACGGCGCGCATGCGCGGCTCGGAATCGAGCGCGGCGACGAAGTGCATCTCGCTGGTGCCGGGGTTGGAAAAACACAGCTCGACGCCGGCGTCGGCCAGGGTCTTGATCAGGGCTTGTGCGCCGTTCATGAATGCTCCTAATGTAATAGCTGGTTGCGCTTGTTTGGTGGGCGTTAGAGGCCTGTTTGGCTTGGATTATCGAAATGGCGGTGGCTGATCTCGGCAACGCGGGTGACGCCGGCCAGCATCATGGTCACGGCCAGCTCGCGCTGCCAGGTAGCGAGCAGCTGGCGCACGCCGGCCTCGCCGCGGCCGGCCAGCGCCCAGACCCAGGGCCGGCCCACTAGCACGCCGCGCGCGCCCAGCGCCAGGGCCTTGAACACATCGACGCCGCTGCGTATGCCGCCATCGACCAGCAGCTCGGTGCGCCCGGCGAGCGCCTGGGCAATCGCGGGCAGGGCGCGCGCGGTGGACGGCGCGCCGTCGAGCTGGCGCCCACCGTGGTTGGAGACCACGATGCCGTCGGCGCCGCTGTCCACGGCGGCCTGGGCGTCGTGCGCGTCGAGCACGCCCTTGATGAGCAAACGCCCCTTCCACTGGCCGCGCAGCCAGGCGATGTCGCGCCAGGTCACGCTGGCGTCGAACTGCGCGTCCACCCAGGCCTTGAAGGCATTCAGGTCGCGCCCGCCCGGCACCTGGGCGGCCAGGTTGCCAAAGGTCAGCGGCTTGCCGCCCAGGGCCACGCGCCGCACCCAGCCCGGGCGCGCCAGCACCTGGCCCGCGCGCAGCAGGGCCGAGCGCGCGCCGCCATGCGCCAGGCCGTTGCGCGTGTCGCGGTGGCGCAGGCCGGTGGTGGGCAGATCGACGGTGAAGACCAGCGTGCGGCTGCCCGCGTCCCAGGCCTGTTGCAAGAGCGCCTGCACGGCCCCCCGGTCGCGCAGCATGTAGAGCTGAAACCAGGGCGCTTGCCCGGCGGCGGCCGTCACCTCGGCCAGCGGGCAGATGCCCACCGTGGAGAGGGTGAACGGCACGCCCACGGCGGCGGCCGCGCGCGCGGCCTGCGCCTCGCCACGGCGCGCCATCATGCCCGCCAGGCCGATGGGCGCGAGCGCCAGCGGCAGGGCGCAGTCTTGCCCCGCGATCTGGCTGCGCGTATCGACCTGGGCCACGTCCACCAGCACGCGCTGGCGCAGGCGCAGCGCGGCAAAGTCCTGCACGTTGGCGGCCAGCGTGGCCTCGGCGCCCGCGCCGCCGTCCACGTAGTCGAACAGAAAGCGCGGCAGACGGCTTCTTGCCCGCTGGCGCCAGTCGGTGGCGGTGGCGGGGTAGCTCAGCATGGGGCCACCTGCGCGGTCGGGCCGAGGCGGCGCACGGTGAAGGCAAACAGCAGGCCGCCCGCGTACATCAGCACGCCGTAGAGCGCGCCGGGGATGGCCATGGCGTCTTCCTTGAGCACGGTGCTGGCGATCACCAGCGCCAGGGCGGCGTTCTGCACGGCGGTCTCGATCCCCAGCGTGACGGATTGACGGCGGGACAGCCGGGCCAGCGCCGCCACGGCAAAGCCCACGGCCAGCATGGTCAGGTTGAGCAGCAGGGCAAAGGGCGCCAGGCTGCTGAAGTTGGCCACCAGCAGCGCCCAGTTCTTGACCACGGCCAGCAGCACGATGAGCACGAACAGCACGGTGGCGATGCGCGTGGCGCGCGGCTCAAAGCGCTGCGCCCAGGCCGGCCAGCGCCAGCGTGCGGCCATGCCCAGGCTGACGGGCAGGCCCAGCACCAGGGCTACCTGGCCCATCATCAGGCCCACGGGCACGTCCACCGCGCGCGCCGCGCCCAGGTAATGGCCCAGCGCCCAGGTCACGATCAGCGGCAGGGTGAAGATGGTGGCCACGCTGGCCACTGCCGTGAAGCTCACGGCCAGGGCCACGTCGCCGCGCGCCAGATAGGTCAGCAGGTTGGACGTGCTGCCCGTGGGGCAGGCCGCCAGAATCATGAAGCCCACGGCAAACACGCCGGTAATCCCCCACAGGCTGAGCATGGCGTAGCAGGCCAGCGGCAGCAGCACGAAATGGCAGACCACGCCCACGATGAGCGCGCGCGGCTGGGTGAAGATGCGCTTGAAATCCGCGGGCGCGAGGCCCAGGCCGAGCGAGAACATGATGCAGGCCAGGATCAGCGGCAGCAGCAGGCTCGATGCGATGTCTCCTTGCATTTTTTGTCTCCTGTCGTTGTGCGTTGGATGTCTATCTGCGGATCACGTCGTGAGGGCCGGCCCGTCATCTCCGCGAACGCGGGGATCCGTGGCCGCCGTCAGTGGCGCCCGCCACGTTGCTGTAACCGTCATCCCCGCGAAGGCGGGGATCCATGGCTGTCGTCCATGAGCGGTCTGGAGCGTTTCTGGATCCCCGCCTTCGCGGGGATGACGGAGGGGTGTGCATCGCCTTGGCGGGGATGGCGGAGGGTTGTGCATCGGCGGAAGTCGTGAATTGCGCCATGTCAGCGGTTGCGCCAGAACATCACGTCCAGCATCCTGCGCGCCATGCCCTGGTAGGGCGGCATCAAGAAGTCCACCGTGCGCAGTGGCCCCTGGCGGAACACCGGGCGCAGCTTGGAGAAGGTCAGGAACCCTTCAAAGCCGTGGTAGTGGCCCATGCCGCTGTTGCCCACGCCGCCAAAGGGCAGGCTGTGCTGGCCCACGTGGAGCAGCGTGTCGTTGAGCGTGACGCCGCCCGAGAGCGTTTGCTGCAGATACTGCTGCTGCAGCGCCTTGTCGTCGCTGAACAGGTAGAGCGCGAGCGGGTGCGGCCGGTCGTTGATGTAGCGCAGCACCTCGTCGTGGGTTTGGTAGCTGAGGATGGGCAGCAGCGGGCCAAAGATCTCGCGCTGCATGACCTGCATGCCGTCGTGCACATTGAGGAGCGCCACAGGGGGCATGATCCGCCGCGCCGCATCGCCCTGTTGGCTCGGCGCCAGCGGCACGACCTGGGCGCCCTGGGCTACCGCGTCGGCCAGCATGGCCTGCAGGCGGTCGTACTGGCGCTGGTCGATGATGGCGGTGTAGTCGCCGTTCAAAAGATCGGGGTAGCGCTGCGCGACGATGCGCTGCGCCGCTTCGATGAAGGCCTGCTCCTGGCCGGCGGGCACGAACATGTAGTCCACGTTGGTGCAGATCTGCCCGGCGTTGAGCATCTTGACCCACAGAATGCGCTCGGCCGCCTTGTGCATGGCGTAGCCGGGCGCGACGATGGCGGGGGACTTGCCGCCCAGCTCCAGCGTCACCGGGGTCAGGTTGGCGGCAGCATTGGCCATCACCGCCTTGCCGGTTTGCGGCGAGCCGGTAAAGAACAGGTGGTTGAACGGCAACTGCGTGAACAGCGGCCCGACCGACTGGCCCGGCCCCGCGTCGCTGTCGGCAAAGAGGCTCACCTTGTCGGCAGCAAAGTATCTGGGCAGCAGCTGCTGCAGCAGGCGCGCCAGGCGTTCGGAGTTTTCCGACATCTTGACCATGGCGCGGTTACCCGCGGCCAGCGCGCCTATGAGCGGCTGCACCACCATGGCGATGGGAAAGTTCCACGGCGCAACGATGCCGATCACGCCCAGCGGCTGGGGCTGCACAAAGGCGCTGGCCAGCGGGTACTGCGTCACGTCCAGGTGGCGCTTTTGCTTTTTCATCCAGCGCGGCAGTCGGCGTATGGCGTCGAGTGCCGCCTCCTGGCCCTGCAGCAGCTCGGCAAACTGGGTTTCAAAATGGCTGCGGCAGCCAAAGTCGCGGTTTACGGCGTCGACCAGCGCGTCGCGGTTTTCAACCAGCAGGCGGTGCAGGGCGCGCAGGTCGGCGCGGCGCTCTTGCAAGCTGGGGTAGCGGTTCTGGGCAAAGGCCGCCTGCTGCGCGGCAAAGCAGTCGCGCAGATTGGCGGGCAGGTGCCCGGGCAGGTGTTCGGGGCTGTGCATGGCCTTCCAGGCGGTGCTGGGTGGGTTGGCGGTCATGGCTGTCCTTTCTGCAGTTTCTGTTGGGCGCTGCGGGCAATGCGGTCGCCCACGGCACGCGCCAGGCCCGGCAGGTGGCGCGAGAGAAAGGCGGTCAGCGCCGCCTTGGGGGTGTCGGTGATCTCGAATTCACGCCGCGCAATGCCGCGCAAAAGTGCGGGCACCGACACGTCGAGCGTGCTGCTGCCGGCAAAGGCCTTCATGGCGGCGGATACGGGGTGCATGTGCTGCTTTTCCTGCGCCACCATGGGCGTCATGATCTCGCCGGGGCAGCACAGGCTGACGGCTATGCCCTGCAGCTTCAGCTCGTAGCGCAGCGCCTCGGCGAAACCCCGCACGCCGTACTTGGACGCGCAGTAGGCGGTGTAGCCAAAGTTGCCCGTGAGTGCGGCCAGCGACGCGATGAAGGCGATCTGGCTGCCCGCGCGCATATGCGGCAGCACGGCGGCCGCGAAATGGCGCGAGCCCTTGAGGTTGATGTCGATGACGCGCTCGAAGTCCTGCGCGCTGGACTGAAGCAATGGCCCGTTGTGCAGCACGCCCGCGCTGTGAATCGCCAGATCGGGCACGCCCATGTCCCGCACCGCCTGGGCCACGGCGGCTTCGATGGCGCGGGCATCGGCCACGTCGGCGCGGTAGCAGGCAAAGCCTTGATCGGCGCTGCGGGCGGCGGCGCGCAGCTCGGCCAGCACGTCCTCGGCGGCGGAGCGGTTGAACAGGGCGATGCTCGCGCCCTCGGCCGCCAGGCGCCGCGCCATGTCGCGCCCTATGCCGCTGCTGGCGCCGGTGATGAAGACGGTGCGCGGGGCGCCGTGCTTCCAGGGGTAGCGGTGGCCGCTCATCGCTGGCCTGCGCGCACCAGGGCCGCGCATTTCTCGCCGATCATGATGGTGGGCGCGTTGGTGTTGCCGGTGGTGATGCGCGGCATGATGGACGCATCGGCCACGCGCAGGCCATCGACGCCATGCACGCGCAGGTCGGCGCCGACGACGGCGCTGGCATCGCTCGCGGGCCCCATGCGGCAGGTGCCCACGGGGTGGTATTCGGTGTCGCTGCTGGCGCGCATCTCTGCGGCAATGCCCTCGGGGTCGTTGGCGGCGATCGGCCGCAGCATGGCGCCGCGCCAGGGCGTCATGGCCGGCGCATGCATGATCTCAAGCGACTTCTGCACGCCCTTGACCAGGCGCGGCAGGTCGTCGGGGTGGCTGTAGTAGCGCGGGTCGATGGCCAGGCTGTCGCGCGCGTCGGCGCTTGTGAGGCGCACCTCGCCGCGGCTCTCGGGCCGCGTGAGCGTGACATGCAGGCCGAAGCCATGGCCCAGGTAGAGCTTGCGGCTGTGGTCCTCGACCATGGCGACGACGAACTCGAGCTCGATGTCGGCCGCGTGCACCTGGTCGTCGGTGCGCAGAAAGGCGCCGGCCTCGGCCACGTTGCTGGTGATGAGGCCGCTGCGCTCGCGCCGCCACTGCCCTATGCCGCGCAGCATCTGCCACGCGCCGCCGGGGCTGATGCCCAGGCAGCCCTCGGCCCGCAGGCTGCGCCAGTTGAGCGATGCGGTGATGTGGTCCTGCAGGTTCTGGCCCACGCCGGGCAGGGCGTGCTGCACGGCGATGCCATGGGAGCGCAGCTGGTCGGCCGGGCCCACGCCCGAGCACATCAGCAGCTGCGGCGAGCCGTAGGCGCCGGCGCTCAGAATCACCTCGCGGCGCGCGCGCACCAGGCGCTCCTGGCCGCCCTGCACGATGTGCATGCCCGCGGCGCGCCGCCCATCCCAGGCCAGACGCAGCGAGGGCGCGTGCGTCAATATCGTCAGATTGGGCCGCTGGAGGTTGGGCGTGAGGTAGGCGCGCGCGGCGCTGCAGCGCTCGCCCCCGCGCTGCGTCACCTGCGCGGGCCAGCAGCCGTCCTGCTGCGCGCCGTTGTAGTCGGGCGTGCGCGGCACGCCTGCCTGCTCGCAGGCCTGCAGGAACGCCTGGGTGGAGCCCATGCCGCTGCGCAGCCAGTCCACGCCCAGCGGGCCGCCCACGCCGTGGTAGTCGCCCGCGCCAAAGCAGGCGCTGTCCTCGGCCTTTTTGAACAGCGGCAGCACGCTGTCGTAGTCCCAGCCGGGGTTGCCCAGCTCTGCCCAATGGTCGTAGTCGCTGCGATGGCCGCGGCAGTAGACCATGGCGTTGACCGAGCTGCTGCCGCCCAGCACGCGCCCGCGTGGCTGAAAGCCGCGCCGGCCGTTCAGCCCCGGCTGAGGCACGGTGTGGTAGTGCACGGAATTCTTCTTGAGCTGCGCCTCGGCCACAAAGCCCAGCGGCGCGCGGGTGAGCACGCTGCTGTCGGGCCCACCGGCCTCGATCAGGCAGACGCTCACGCCCGGGTCCTCGCTCAGCCGGCTGGCCACCACGCAGCCGGCCGAACCGGCGCCGACGACGATGTAGTCAAATTCCATAGATGCTCCTGCTTGACTATTGATAGCTGCCAGCGCTTTAGGGGCGGGCGCTGGAGCCGTTTTTTTTATTCCAATTCAACCCGCGGCGACATGCCGCGCCGCCGCCCGCGCCGTGAGGATGCAGCCGGGCAAGAAGGTGCCCTCCAGCGATCGCTTGCCTGCAGCCCCGCCGCCGCCAAAGCCCGCCGCCTCGCCCACGCAGTACAGGCCGTCGATCGGCTGGCCATCTGCCCCCAGCACGCGGCTGTGCAAATCGGTCTGCAGCCCGCCCAGGCTTTTGCGCGTAATCAGCTGGGTCTGGATGGCAATGAACGGCCCCGCGCCCGGCCTTTGCAGCGGCGCGGGCTTGCAGGTGCGCAGGCTGTCTGGTTTCCATTGCCGCGCTTGCAGGATGCGGCGCACCTGGGTGTCGCTCTCGGGCTGGCCGCCGGGGGCAAACAGGCCGTCCCAGGCGTTCACGATGGACTGCAACTGCTCGACGCGGATGTCGTGCGAGGCCGTGAGCGCGTTCATCTTCGCGGCCAGCTCGGCCAGCGTGTCGGCCACGATGAAATGCGGGCTTTGCGCGGCCATCTGATCGACCAGGCGGTGGTTGCCCAGCAGCGTCTCCTTCACAAAGCGCAGAAACTGCCGGTCGCGGATGCGCGGGTTGTGCTCGGCGCCGGAGACGGCAAATTCCTTGAGCGCGATGCGACGGTTCAAGAGCTGCCAGGTCCAGGGCTTCTCCTGCGCGGCCACCTGCTGGCACAGCCAATGGGTGTCAAAACCCGTGACCAGGGGCTCGGGGCCCATGCGCTCGCCCCGGTGGTTGAGCCACAGGGCCGACTTGCACGGAATCAAGGAAAGCCCATGGCCCGGAAAATGCGGAAACGGGTGCGGGATGCCCGCCGCGTAGTTCCACATCTCGCCCGCGTGCGTGATGCGCGCGCCCAGCTGGTCCGCGGCCCAGTGGTGCATGCGCCCGTCGGCAAAGGGGTGGGCGCCGTTGAGCATGGTTTTGGGCAGCGGCCGCCCGGCAGGCCAGTTGCGCCGCGCCTCCTCATGGCTGCCGTTGATGCCGCCCATGGCCAGCACCACGGTGGCGGCAGACAAACGCCGCTCGCGCCCCGTGGCCTCATCCACCGCCACGGCGCCGGCGATGCGCCCGCCCGCGTGGTCCAGCTGCGTGACGCGGTGGCCGTGCAGCACCTTGAGCCGCCCGCCCTGGCCCGCGGCGTGCATCTGCTCGATGAGCCGCAGCGTGAGAAAGCGCGAGGTGCCCCAGACGATGTGGTAGCGCGGCACGCTGTTGCCGTCGCCGTTCATGCCGCGCTCGACCAGGTTCACGGCGGGCATGAACTTGATGCCTTCCCCTAGCAGCCAGTCGTACACCTGCGGCCGCGACTGCTCCACGTAGTAACGCGCCCATTGCTGGGGCCAGTGGTCATCGGGAGCCAGCTCGCCAAAGCGCTGCCAGTCGGCCAGCGCCCGCTCAGGGCTGTCGGCAATCTTCATCTTGGCCTGCAGGGGCGTTCCCACCAGCGCCATGCCGCCAAAGGCCCAAAGGGCCAGGCCGCCAAAACGCTCAGGGCTGTCGCGGTCGATGAGCGTGACGGTTTTTCCCGCGCGCAGCAGCTCCAGTGCCGTGACGATGCCCGCCAGGCCGCCGCCGATGACCAGGGTGTCGGATGCTGTCGTTGCCATTCCAGTTGTCTCCTGGGGGCAAAGATAGCGGGTAACGCCCTGTTGAAATTGACTTTAGAGGACTATCGAATTGACTTTGCAGGTCACTTCGAGATGGTGTAAGTCTGCTGGCGCGTTGCTTCGGCAAGGGGTACAACGCAGGCAGGTTCATCAGGAGCACACCATGCACCACGCTCGAACACCACCAGGCATTGCTGCACCGCCCATCGTGCTGGCTTTGGGTGAAGCAGCGCGCTTTGCACCCGGCACCATGGTGCGGATCCTTGCGCGCCAGCCTATTGGCCACTACCGCGTGCCCATCTACCTGCGTGGCAAGCAGGGCGTGGTGGAAAAGGTGATCGAACCTGCCGCCGTCGATAACGAGGAAGAGGCCTACGGCCGCAATGCCGGCAAGCGCCGTCATTACTACCGCCTGAGCCTGCTCATGACCACGATCTGGCCGCAATACGCCGGCTCGCCCAAGGACAGGCTGCACGTAGAGGTTTTTGAGAACTGGCTGGAGGAGATCCAGGTATGAGCGCTGCACATTCCCACGGCCAGGATCATGACGATCACGGTCATGACCACAAACACCCGCACCGCCCCAGCGCGCCGGACCTGCGTCCACCAGGCTATTACGAGATCATGGAAATCGCCATCAGCGAACTGCTGGCCGAGCGCAAGCTAATCGAGCCCGACGAAATCCGCCGCCAGATTGAGGTGTTGGACTCGCGCACACCGGCGCAGGGCGCGCGCATCGTCGCCCGCGCCTGGGTCGATCCCGCGTTCAAGGCGCGCCTCTTGGCCAACGGACGCACCGGTTGCGAGGAAATGGGTATCAGCTTCTACGACGACACCGAACTGATCGTGGTCGAGAACACCGACCAAGTGCACAACCTCATCGTCTGCACCCTGTGCTCTTGTTACCCACGCGCCGTGCTCGGTTTGCCGCCGGACTGGTACAAACTCAAACCCTACCGCGCGCGCGCTGTGAAAGAGCCACGCTCTTTGCTGGCGGAGTTCGGCACCTACATCCCAGACGATGTGGCCATCCACGTGCACGACTCCACCTCCATCGTGCGCTTCATGGTGCTGCCGCAGCGCCCCGCGGGCACTGACAGCCTGAATGAGAATCAGCTGGCTGCCCTTGTCACCCGCGACGCCATGATCGGCGTCGTCACCGTCGCTCCTCCCGCAAAGGCCTGAACATGACAGACACCGCCCACCTGGTCACGCGTCTGCCCAACGACATCGGCGGCGCCGATGCGCCCCCGCTCGATCGCGCCGATCATGAGTTGTTTCCCTGGGAAAAGCGCTGTCATGCCCTGGCCGACGTGTTGGACTTTCACAAAATCATCAATACCGAGGAAAAACGCCGGGGTGTGGAGGCCCTAGGCACCGAGCTGGTCAACGCGCTGAACTACTACGAGCGCTGGATCGTGGCCTTCAGCAACATCCTGTTTGAAAAGGGCATCCTCACGCCGGGCGAGCTGGCGAGAAAAATGGACGAAGTCGCCGCGCGCTTTCAGCAGGAATAAGACGGGAGCAATGCCATGAACGAACAAGGATTGGTGCGCTGCACCAGCATCTATTCCTTTGATGAAACCATTACCCGCCTGACTCAGGCCATCAAGGAGCGTGGCATCACCTTGCTGGCGCAGATACCCCATGGCGTGGCGGCGCGCAACGTGGGACTGGAGCTGCGCGATACCACGGTGCTCATCTTTGGCAACCCGCGCGGCGGCACGCCGCTGATGGCGGCCAACCAGGAGGCGGGGCTGGACTTGCCGCTGCGCATCCTGGTGTGGGTGGACGCGCAAGGCAGCACCCAGTTGACCTACAACGCTCCCACGTGGATCGCACAGCGCCATGGGCTGGGTGCGGCGCTTGATGCCGCTGTGACGCAGCTGGGTAAGGCGCTGGAGGACATCGTGCAGCGTGTGGCTGGATAGACTCTGCGGTTTTCAAAGACGCAAACAATTCCACGGAGCGTGATGAAAACCAGCAGAGTTCCTTGCCCATGGATTCACTGACGCAAGTGGTGCTCGGCGCTGCCGTCGGCGTGGCCGTGATGCGCCGGCGCACGGCCGCGTGGAAGGCCGCGCTGTGGGGCGGCGTGGCCGGCACGCTGCCCGATCTGGACGTGTTTATCGCCCATGGCGACCCGATTCTCAACATGGTGCTGCACCGCGCCGAAAGCCATGCGCTGTTCTGGCTCACGCTGTTCTTGCTTCCGTTTGCCTGGCTGGTGGCGCGCGTGCAGGGCGAATGGGGGCAGTGGCGGCGCTGGTGGCTGGCGCTGTGGCTGGCCTTGGTCACCCATCCCCTGCTCGACGCGTTCACGGTCTATGGCACGCAGTTGCTGCTGCCGTTTACCGACTACCCCGTGGCGCTGGGCAGCGTGTTCATCATCGACCCGGCCGTGACGCTTCCGTGGCTCGTCGGCCTGGCGGTGGTGCTCGTGCGCCGGGGCGATGCGCGTGGTCAGCGCGCCAATCTGTGGGGGCTGGCGCTGGGCACGGCGGTGCTCCTGGCCGGTGTGGGGCTGCAGGCGCGGGTGCAGAGCCTGGCGCGCGCCAGCCTGGCGGAGCAGGGCGTTCATCCTGAGCGCGTGCTGGTCACGCCCGCGCCGCTGTCCATGCTGCTGTGGCGCGTGGTGGCCATGGATGACGACAGCTACTACGAGGGCTTTCATGGCCTGCTCGATGCGCCCGGGCCCATGCGCTTTGACCGCTTTGACCGCGGCGCGCGCCTGGAGGCGGCGGCGGCCGCCATCGACGGCGCGCAGCGCATCAGGCGCTTCAGCCATGGCTTTTACAAGCTGCACGAGAGTGCCGGCGGCCAGCTGGTGATCACCGACCTGCGCATGGGGCAGGAGCCGCATTACAGCTTTGCCTTTGTCGTGGCACAGCGCGGCTCGGACTTTCGTGCGCTGCCGGTGGCGCAGGCCGTGGGCGGCGCCGGGCCTGTAGCGCCGGCGCTGGCCTGGCTCGCGCGGCGCATCCGGGGCGAACAGGTAGCGCCGCCGCGTTGAGGGCCAGGTCATGACCCTGCAGGCCACCGTCTCCATGAGCTGGGTGAACACCGTGCTGGACGCCGCCGCGCGCCTGGGCGTGGTGCGCGAGCAGCTGCTCGCGCAGGCCGGCATCGCGCCCGACGCGCTGCAGCAGCAGCGCTGGCCCATAGATCACATCACGCGGCTGTGGCGCGCGGCCGTGCAGGCCACGCAGGACGCGGGCTTTGGCCTCAAGGCCGGCAGCCAGGTGGGGCCGGCCAACTTCAACGTGGTGGGCGAGCTGCTGCAGGCCAGCGCCACGCTGCGCGAGGCCATCGCCGCGGTGCAGAAGTTCCAGCGCCTGATCAGCGATGGCGGGCGGCTGCAGATGGTGAACGGCGAGCGCGCGAGCTGGCTCATCTACCACGCGCGCCAGGGCACGCTGGCCTTCAGCCCGCACCAGGTGGAGGCGGTGCTGGCCGCGGTGCTGGCCTTCATCGGCGGCGCCATGGGGGGTGGCACTGCGGGCGCTAGCTTGGGTGGCGTGCGGCCGCAGCAGGTGCAGTTCAGCCACGCGCGCGTGGGGCCGCTGGCCGGCTATCGCGAGGTGTTTGCCTGCCCCGTGGCGTTCGAGCAGGCCTTCAACGGCCTGTTGCTCGACAACGCGCTGCTCGATGCGCCCCTGCCGCATGCCGACCGGCACCGCGCGCGCACGCACCAGCGCGAGGCGGCCGCGCACCTGGCGGGCCTGTCGCACGGCGGGGCGCTGGTGCAGGAGCTGCGCGCCTGGATGGCCGGCGCCCTGGCCAGCCGCGTGCCCACGCGCGCCGAGGCCGCGCGCGCGCTGGGCGTGAGCGAACGCACGCTGGCGCGGCGCATGCGGGCCCAGGGCGTGAGCTTTGCCGAATTGCTCGACGGCGTGCGCCGCGACGCCGCACTGCAGGCCGTGGCCCATACCGCGCGTCCGCTGGCCGACATTGGCCAGGCCCTGGGCTTTGCCGAGCCCGCGGTGTTCTGGCGCGCCTTCAGGCGCTGGACGGGAACCACGCCGGCGCAGTGGCGCGCGCGGCACGCCTGATGTGTGGAGTACTATTTAAAATATAGCTTGCAGCGCTTGCTGCATAAGCGCTAGGGCCTGATTTGATTCAAATTCAAATCACCTCGATCGCCTTGCCGGCGCTCGTGGTCTGGCCTGTGTCGTCCTTCCAGTGCAGGCGCAGCTCGCCGCTCTCGCGCGCGAGGAAGGTGAACTCGATGTAGGGGTTCTGCGCGATGGAGATACCCGGCTCCCAGGCGAACAGCAGGGTCTGGCCCAGGCGGGCCTCGAAGCGGGTGACGATGTTGCGCGGGCGGATTTTGCCCGCCTCGTCGCGGCGCAGGCCGCTTTCCATGACATGCTCGATCTGCGCGCGCACGCGCAGCGGCTCGCCCCTCTTCGGCGTGGCGTTGCTGATCCAGACGCGCGGTGGTTTCTGTTTCATGAGCCGCTCCTCACATGCCGCAGCCGCTGGCGGCCACGGTCACCGCATGGCTGGCCGCGAGCAGCCTGCCGCTCTTCATGCGCGCCAGCGCGTGCACCGTCTGCGACTGCGACAGGCGCACGCGCACCGATGCCTCGGCCGTGCCGGCCGCGGGGGTGAACTGCAGGCGGCAGGCCAGCGGCGAGGGGTTGAGGTCGGCCAGCACGATGAGCTCCTCGCACCAGTCACGCTCCGTGATAGGCAGCGTGACCTTGACCTTGACCGGCACGGCCGAGGGGTTGTCGGCCAGCGTGGGTACGTCCAGCTCCAGGCCCTCCGCCTGGGGCTTGCGTCCCTGGGTGAAGTCGGCCATGGCCTTGCGGAACTCGGCCGGGTTGGGCGCCAGCGCGGCATTGGTCAGCGGCGTCTTGCCCTGCGGCTGGGCCAGGGCGGGCAGGGCCAGCGCGGCGGCGCTGGCTGCCATCAGGGTTCTGCGGGTGGGATGTCGTTGCATGTCAATCGTTAGGTCGGTATGGCACGGCCCTTGGCGCTTGAAACTGGCGCGGCCCAGGCCAGCAGACGCCGTGGAGCTGGCTTTGCCAGGCCACTGGCGTCGTCCCCCTTTCCGGCGAAGCCGAGAGAAGGGGGAAGCCGTGCAGCGGCTCAGGGGCTTGTCCTCAAATCGCGAGGAAGTCGGCGAACTTGCTGCGCGCCCAGGCGAAGTCTTCCTGCACCATGTCGGCCGAGCGCACGTCCATGTCGATCTGCGTCTGGTTGACCTGGCCCTTGGCGTCCACCTCGTACTCGAACTTGACGGAGATTTCCTCCTGCGGCTCGGTGTTGACCATCATGTAGCACAGGTTGTCGGGCAGCAGCGGCGTCACCTCCTTGCCGGCCACGCGCTGGGCGATGTTCTTGGCGACGATCTGGCCGATGTAGTTGGCCACATGGCCGCTCTTGGGGTAATGGCCAAACTGTGGCGAGATGGCGCCCATGAGGTCGCCCACGAAGTACACGCTGTCATCGCTGTGCGCGTGGAACAGGCGCGGGTGCATGTCGGCCCAGCCCGTGGGCTTGCCGGTGGTGGCGTCCTTTCCGATCAGGCCCGCGTGCCAGACCATGTCGGCGGCCTGGTGCGGCGGCATCAGAATGGCCTCGTCGAACCTGAGTTCGCCGGCGCTGGTCTTGATGCGCTTGTTGAACGGGTCGACCTCCTGCACGCGTGCGTTGGGCACGTGGGTGATGATGTCCGGGTAGAGCTCGTCGAAGGCCTGCTTGTAGCCCACGCCTATGGGGGCGATCTTGGGCTTGGGGTCGAGGATGACGATCTTGCCCGGAATCTTGTTCTTCTTGATGTGCGAGGCGATCAGGCAGGCGCGCTCGTAGGGCGAGGGCGGGCAGCGGTGCGGCGGCGGCGGCAGCGTCATCACCAGCGTGCCGCCCTTGAAATCCTTCACGCGCTGCTTGAGCGCGAACATCTGCTGGTTGGGGATGTAGGCGCTGGCGAAGTGGCGGCGCGTGTGCTCGATGGCGCGCTGGTCGTCGCCGTACCAGGCATCCCAGGCGTCGCGTATGCCGCCCGAGAGGATGAGGTAGTCGTATTCGATCAGGCCGAGCGCCGTGCGCACCAGCTTCTTGTCGCGCTCAAAGCCCGTCACCTCGGTCTGCAGCAGCTGGTAGCCGTATCGGTTGGCCGGGCGCAGCATGTCGTGCTGCACGAAGTCCGTGCCCACGATGTCGACGAGCCACTTGTTGCTCATGGGGCCGGACCAGAACGTGGGGTTGCGCTCGAGCACCACCACGTCGGCATTCGGGATCAGCTCGCGCAGGTAGCGCGCGGCGGTGAGCCCCCCCCAGCCGCCGCCGCAGATCACGATGCGTGGCGCCTTGCCCTGGCGCGGCAGGATGCGCGCCTGTGGGCTGATGACGGCCGGCGCGGCCAGCGCGGTGCCGGCGATGCCGCCGGCCGCAGCGCACAGCGCAAGCGCGGGCGGGGTGATGAGAAAGCTACGACGTTGCATGGAGATCTCCTTGGGGTGATCGGTTCAGAAAAGAGAGGACGAGCAGCGCGCCCGCCACGATGCCCGCGCAGGCGGGCAGGCTGGCAAACGCCAGCGTGGACAGGCCCGACAGCCCCTGGCCGATGGAGCAGCCCACGGCGAGCACGCCGCCCAGGCCCATCAAGAGCCCGCCGCCGGCCGATGCGGCCAGGCGTGCGGGGCTGTCGAAACCCTCCCAGCGCGCGGTGCGCGTGACGAGCGCGGTGACGCAGGCCCCGGCCAGCGTGCCCGCCACGATGGCCGGGCCCAGGTTGAATGTGCGGCCCACCGCCAGTTGCAGGTAGAGCAGCCCCTCGGCCACGGGGCCGATGAAGCTCAGCGAGGTGAGCGGCACGGGCTCGAACGGGTCTGCCAGCTGGGCCGTGACCCACCAGAGCGCCGCCACCAGCGCGCCTATGACGGCGGCGCACGCCAGCGCCACGCCGTTGCCGCGCACCTGGCGCAGCGCATAGGCCGCAAGCGCCAGCGCGGGCAGGGCCGCAGCGCCCAGCGTGGCCGCGCCCGGCGGCAGGCCCTGGGCCGCCAGCCATTGCGGCAGCGCCGCGTGTTCGAGCTGCACCATGCCCCAGCCCTGCAGCCACTGGCGCAGGGGGGCGAGCACGCCCGTCAGCGTGGCCTGCGCCGCCAGGCCCAGGCACAGCAGGACGACCAGCGCGCGCAGGTTGCCGCCCGCGAGCAGCACCAGGGCGCGCGCGCCGCAGTTGCGCGCCAGCGCCATGCCCGCGCCGAACAGCAGGCCGCCCACGAACGCGCCGGGCAGCGAGAAGCGCGCGCGCACCACCTGCGCCGTGCCCAGGTCGGCCAGCCCTGCCCAGGCCAGCGCCTGCGAGGCCAGCAGCGCCACGGCCAGCGCCAGCGCAAAGGCGCGCAGGGCGGGCGCCTCGCGCAGGCCGCGCAGCAGGCAGAAGCGCCCCAGCCGCGCGGCCACGCCAAAGGCGCAGCCCATGAGGAATCCGGCCCAGAGCAACACGTCAGTGCTCCACCGCGCCGCGAGTTGCATGCGGCCTTTGAGACTGGCGCGAGCCAAGCCAGTGGCCGCCGTGCAAGGGCCGCCCCGCCGCACTGGCGGCGTACCTCTTCCCGCAGCGCGCAGCGATGCGAGTGAAGGGGGAAGGCGCGTAGCGCCACAGGGGGTTGTGCATTTATCTATCCCAGATGTCGGCGGAGATGGCCGCGTACCAGTCCTCGCCGTAGCGCGCCTCGGCCGCGCGGTAGTCGGCGCTGCCGTCGAGCGGGCTCACGCCGCCCGAGCCCGCGGGCTCGACCAGCCTGCCGCCCTCGGCGCGGTACACGCCCGCCACCGAGATGCCGTAGCCCGGCCCGATCAGGCTGTAGCAGGTGTTGGCATAGGCGGCCACGGGCGGCTCCTGCCCCAGCAGGTCGGCCGCAATGGCGGCGGCCGCCACCTTGCCCTGGGTGTTGGCCGCGAAGCCCGATTTGGGCATGGGCGCGGCGATGGTCGCGTCGCCCAGCGCGTAGATGCCCGCCACCTGGCGCGACTCGAAGCTCTCGTCCTTCACGGGCACCCAGCCGCTCGCGTCCGTCACGCCCGCGCGCGCGGCGATGAGGCCGGCCTTTTGCGGCGGGATGACGTTGAGCACGTCGGCCCGGTGGCGCGTGCCGAAGGCGGTCTCCACTTCCAGCCTGGCCGCGTCCACGCGCATCACCTGCCCGTCGTCGGACTGTTTGACCCACTCGATCATGTCGCCGTACAGCGCCTTCCAGCCCTGCTGGAACAGCGCCTGCTTGGAGAAGCTGTCCTTGGCGTCGAGCAGCAGCACTTTGCTGCGCGGCTTGTGGTGCTTGAGGTAATGCGCCACCATCGCCGCGCGCTCGTAGGGGCCGGGCGGGCAGCGGAAGGGGTTGTCCGGAATCACCATCACAAAGCGCCCGCCATCGGGCATGGCCTCGAGCTGGCGGCGCAGCAGCTGCGTCTGCGGGCCGGCCTTCCAGGCATGCGGCGCGCGCTCGGCCGCGGCCTCGTCATAGCCCTCGAGGGCGCCCCAGCGCATGTCCACTCCGGGCGAGAGCACCAGGCGGTCCCAGCGCAGCAGCTGGCCCGTGGACAGGCGCAGCGTGCGCGCGGTGCTGTCCACATCGTCGGCGCGCGCATGAATTACCTCTACGCCCGCGGCGCGCAGGCCGTCGTAGCCGTGGACCAGGCTGTCCCAGCGGCGCAGGCCGGCCAGGTAGAGGTTGGAGAACGGGCAGGTGACAAAGCGCTCGGCCGGCTCGATCAGCGTCACGCGCACCTGGGACGCGCGCTCGCGCAGGTAGCGCGCGGCCGTGGCGCCGCCAAAGCCCCCGCCCACGACCACCACATGGGCGGCGCCCGCGCGGGCATGGACGAAGGCGGGCAGCGCCAGGGCGCTGGCGAGCATGGTGCGTCGGGTGCAGGACATCAGCGGCCCTCCTTGTCGGCAAACCACTGCGCCAGGGCCTCGATCTGCGCGTCGTCGTAGCCCTTCATGAGGCGCGGCATCACCGTGGCGCCCGGCACCTGGTCGGCGCGAAACGCGCGCAGGCGCTGCAGCAGATGGCCTGCGCCGTGGCCCTGCAGGCTGGGGATGGCGCCCTTGGCGCGGCCCTCGGGGCCATGGCAGTTCACGCAGGTGCCGGCGAGCACCGAGACGTCCTGCGCGCGCAGCTGCGCGAACGCCGGCGCGCCCGCCGCCAGCGGCGCGAGCAGCAGCGTCAGGGCGATGCGGTTGAGGCGAAGGGCAGAGGGCATGAGGGCTCCGGGGCGGGCAATGCGAAACACGCCAGCAGGGCCTGGGCGTTGGGGCGGCATGGGGGGGTGGCGGCGCCCCCCGTTGCGGGGCGCGTCCCTCTTAGCCGTCACGCGGCACAAGCGGATTGGTTGGTGAAGGGCTGCGATTTTACGGGCCCATGCCGGGCCTGTGGCGCCGCGCGGTCAGGAGGCGCTGTCGGCAGGTGTTTCGGGCGCAGGGGCGGGCTCGGGGGCGGGCTCTGGCTCGTCTGCCAGCGCGTCGGCCGCCTTGCCAACCCCCTTGCCGACGATCCTGGCCGTGCCCACGGCCGCATCGGCGGCCAGGCCCACGGCGGACGCGGTCACGCCGACGGCAGTGGCCGTCACGGCCACCACCGTGCAGCCGGGCAGCAGGGCAGCGAGGCACAAGAAAGCCCCCAGGCTCAGGGGGCGTGGATTGCAGCGGCGCATGCCTCAGTGAATGCGCATGCCGGGCTGCGCGCCGGGGAAGGGCTCGAGCACGTAGATGCCGGGGTGGGCCTTCTCGTCGGCGTGGCTGGCGGCGAGCACCATGCCCTCGCTGATGCCGAACTTCATCTTGCGCGGCGCCAGGTTCGCCACCAGCACCGTGAGCTTGCCCACGAGCTGCTCGGGCCGGTACATGCTGGCGACGCCGCTGAACACGTTGCGCATCCTGCCCTCGCCCACGTCCAGCGTGAGCTGCAGCAGCTTGGTCGAGCCTTCGACGGCCTTGCACTCGACGATCTTCGCGATGCGCAGGTCGACCTTGGCGAAGTCGTCGATCTTGATCTCGGGCGCGATCTCCTCGCCGCCGGGCATGGGCTTCTCGACCACGGGCTCGGGCAGGGCGAACAGGGCGTCGAGCTGCTCGCTCGTCACGCGCTGCATCAGGTGCTGGTACTGGCCGATCTGGTGGCCCGCGCCCAGGGGGCGCTCGACATCGGCAAACTGCTCTGGGGGCACGATGAGGAAGCGGGCCACCTCGGCCGCCACCTGGGGCAGCATGGGCTTCAAGTAGATGGTGAGCATGCGGAAGGCCTCGATGCAGGTCGTGCACACGTCGTGCAGGCGCGCGTCCTGGCCTTCCTGCCTGGCCAGCTCCCAGGGCTTGTTGGCGTCCACGTACTCGTTCACGCGGTCGCACAGCTGCATCACGTCCCGCGCGGCGCGGGCCGTGTCGCGCGCCTCGTAGGCGGCGACGATGCCGTCCTTTGCGGCGCGCAGCTGGGCCAGCAGGGCCTGGCCGTCCGCGCTCACCGCACCGAGCCTGCCGCCGAAGCGCTTGGCGATGAAGCCGGCCGCGCGCGAGGCGATGTTCACGTACTTGCCTATCAGGTCGGAGTTCACGCGCAGCATGAAGTCCTCGGGGTTGAAGTCGATGTCCTCGTTCCTGCCGTTGAGCTTGGCGCCCAGGTAGTAGCGCAGCCATTCGGGGTTCATGGACAGGGACAGGTACTTGAGCGGATCGAGCCCCGTGCCGCGGCTCTTGCTCATCTTCTCGCCGTTGTTCACGGTCATGAAGCCGTGCACGCAGATCTTCGTCGGCGTCTTGCGGCCGCTGAACTTCAGCATGGCGGGCCAGAACAGCGTGTGGAAGGTGATGATGTCCTTGCCGATGAAGTGGTACTGCTCGAGCTCGGGGTCGGCCATGTAGGCGTCATAGTCCTCGCCGCGCTGGTTCAAAAGGTTCTTGAGCGAGGCCAGATAGCCCACGGGCGCGTCGAGCCAGACGTAGAAGTACTTGCCCGGCGCATCGGGGATCTCGATGCCGAAGTAGGGCGCGTCGCGCGAGATATCCCAGTCGTCCAGGCCCTCGCTGGTGCTGCCGTCGGGGTTGGTGCGCGTGCCAAACCATTCCTTGATCTTGGCAGCGACCTCTGCCTGCACATGCTGGCCGTCCTGCGTCCACTCCTTGAGGAACTCCACGCAGCGCGGGTCGGAGAGCTTGAAAAAGAAATGCTCCGAGCTCTTGAGCACCGGCTTGGCGCCCGAGAGCGCCGAGTAGGGGTTGATGAGGTCGGTGGGCGCGTAGACCGAGCTGCACACCTCGCAGTTGTCGCCGTATTGGTCCTTGGCGTGGCAGCGCGGGCATTCGCCCTTGATGAAGCGGTCGGGCAGGAACATGTTCTTCTCGGGGTCGAAGAACTGCTCTATGGTGCGCGTCTCTATGAAGCCAGCCTTCTTCAGGTCCAGGTAGATCTGCTTGGACAGCTCGTGGTTCTCGGGGCTGTCGGTGTTGCTCCAGTTGTCGAAGGCGATGTGAAAGCCGTCCAGGTACTGCTTGCGCCCGGCGGCGATGTCGGCCACGAACTGCTGGGGCGTCTTGCCGGCCTTCTCGGCCGCGATCATGATGGGCGCGCCATGGGCGTCGTCGGCGCCGACGAAGTTCACCGCATTGCCCTGCATGCGCTGGGCCCGCACCCAGGTGTCGGCCTGGATGTATTCCATGATGTGGCCGATGTGGAAGTTGCCATTGGCGTAAGGCAGGGCCGTGGTGACAAAGAGCTTGCGTTGGGACATGAACAGGGACTCGGGCTGGCAAGGTCGGGGACGAAACCGGCAATTTTAGGGCGCCCAGCACCAACGGTCGCCGCCCTGGGCCTTGGCCTGGTAGAGCGCGGCATCGGCGCGCCTGAAGAACTCGGGGTTCACCTCGTTGCTGCCGGGGATGGCCGTGGCGCCGCCCAGGCTCAGCGTCACGCAGGGCCCAGCGCTGGATGCCGGATGCGCGAGCCCGCGTGCATTCAGGCGCTGCAGCAGCTCGCCGGCGAGCTGCTGCGCCTGTGACGCATCGGTGGCGGGCAGCAGCAGCACGAACTCCTCGCCGCCGTAGCGTGCCGCGAGATCGCCGGGGCGGCGGGCGCCCTGGCGCAGCGCGACCGCAATCTCCTGCAGCACGCGGTCGCCGGCCGCATGGCCGAGTCTGTCGTTGTAGGGCTTGAACTGATCGACGTCGGCGATGATGAGCGACAGCGGCACACCCAGGCGCTGGCAGCGGCTCCATTCCTGGGTCAATGCCTCGTCGAAGCGGCGCCGGTTGGGAATGCCCGTCAGACCGTCGAGCGCGGCGATCTGCTCGAGCAGTCGCCGCTGGTGCACGATCTGCAGGTGATTGCGCACGCGCACGCGCGCGATCGACGGGTGGAAGGGCTTGGTGATGTAGTCCACCGCGCCCAGGTCCAGGCCCTGCTCCTCGTCGGCCGTGGAGTCGAGCGCCGTGATGAAGATCACCGGGATGTGGCGCGTGCTGTCCTCGCGCTTGAGGGCGTGGATCACGGCCATGCCGTCCATTTCGGGCATCAGCACGTCCAGCAGGATCAGGTCGGGCATGTGGGCGCGAGCGCGCTCGAGGGCCTGCAGGCCGTTCTTGGCCGCGATGATGCGGTACTCGCCTTCGAACAGCTCGGTCAGCAGCAGGCGGCTTTGCCTATCGTCGTCGACGATGAGCAGGGTGGGTGGGCTGTCTTGCGGATTCATGCGGGACTCTGTTCCATCTCGGTGCGCAGCAGGCCTAGCCGCTGCAGCGCACGCTCGTACTCGATGTCTTCCACCAGCTCGCACAGCTCGGGCAGGGCCTGGGCCAGTGCGGGGTGGGCGCTCGTGTGGTCTTGCAGGCGCCGCAGCACGCGCAGGGCGGCTGCATCGTCGTGCTCCAGCAGCTGCTGCAGTCGTGTCAGCAATGCGGCCAGCGTGTCGTCGTCGCCTGCGGTTGCCCGCTCCTGGGCGGGCGGGCGTTGCACCGGCTCTGCCGCCAGGGGCTGCAGCAGGGCGCAGATGCGCGCGAGCTCCGCGCCGACGCTGGCCAGCAGCGCCGCAGGTGCGGCCTCGCAGTGGGCATAGCCGTCCTCGAGCCGCCGCGCCTGTTGCGCCAGCTCCGTGGCGCCGATGGTGGCGCTGGCGGACTTGAGCGAATGCGCCAAGCGTCGCGCCAGCGGCCAGTCCGCGGCCTGCTCGGCGGCCGCGATGGCCTGCCCACAGTTCGCGGACTCGCGGACGAAGTCGCCGAGCAGGCGCAGGTACAGCTCTGGCCGGCCCAGCGTGTGCTCCAGGCCGCGTGCCGTGTCCACGCCGGGCAGTGACGGTATCTCGGGGGCGGGCGCCGGTGTGGTGGAACCGCCCGTGGCGCGGGCCGTCTGGCGCGGGGCGATCCAGCGCAGCAGTGCGGCGTGGAGCGCGTCGGGGTCTATGGGCTTGGTCAGGTGGTCCTGCATGCCGGCCTGCAGGCTGCGCTCGCGGTCGCCGTGCATGGCGTGCGCCGTCATGGCGATGATGGGCAGGCCGCGCAGGTGCGCATGGCGGCGGATCTCGCGCGTGGCCGTCAGGCCGTCCATCTCCGGCATCTGGATGTCCATGAGTACCAGGTCGTAGGCCGTCGCCAGCACCTTGTCGAGCGCTTCGCGGCCATGGGTGGCCATGTCCACACGTACCCCGGTTTCGGCCAGCAATGCCTGGGCCACGGTGCGGTTGAGCTCCACGTCATCCACCAGCAGCACGCGTGCATGGGCGATGGCGCCGAAGTCCTGGCGACCGGGCGTGGCGGCGGGCGGCAGGGCATCTGCGGGCGGCTGCGCGCCCTCGCCGTCCTGGCCCTGCAGGGCCTGGACCATGGCATCGTGCAGGGCCGATTCGTTGACGGGTTTGGTCAGTACGTGCCGCAGCCCCGCCTGCGCCACCTCGGCCTTGAGCCGGTCGCAGCTTCCGGCGGGGACCATGAGCACCGCGGGCAGCCGGTCAAGCCGCTGCGCGGCCTGGATGTTGCGCGTGGTCTCGATACCGTCCATGCCCGGCATGAGCCAGTCGACCAGGACCAGGCGATAGGCATCGCCCGCGGCGCTGGCCTGCTGCAGGCGTTCGAGCGCCTGCGCGCCGTCGTGCGCGGCCTCGGCGCGCATGCCGAACTGCTGCAGCATGGCGCAGAGGATCTCGCGCGCGCTGGCGTTGTCATCGACCACGAGCACGCGCTGGCCCCGAAGCAGCGGGGAATGAAGGCCGGTTCCGGCGTCATTGCCGCCCTGCACGCCCAGTGGCGCGGCGCTGGCCGGCGCGAACGGCAGGGTGAAGCTGAAATGGCTGCCCGTGCCCGGCTCGCTCTGCACGCCGATGCGGCCACCCATGAGCTCCACGAGCTGCCGGCAGATCGCCAGCCCCAGGCCCGAGCCGCCGAAGCGCCGGGTGATGGAGCCGTCGAGCTGGGTGAACGGCGTGAACAGCTGTGGCAGACGATCGCCGGGGATGCCCATGCCGGTGTCGCGCACGGAAAACTTCAGCAGAACCTGGCCCTCGCTGTGCTCGAGCACCCGGGTGTGCACCACGACCTCGCCGGCCTCCGTGAACTTGACGGCGTTGCTGCACAGGTTGACCAGCACCTGCGCCAGGCGCAGGGGATCGCCGTGCAGCAGGCGCGGCACGGCGGCGTCGGTACGAAACAGCAGCTCCAGCCCTTTTTGCTGCGCGCGCAGCGCGAGCTGGCCGGAGACGCCGCGCAGCACCTGCTCCAGGTCGAAGGCGATGCGCTCGATCTGCAGCTTGCCGGCCTCGATGCGCGAATAGTCCAGGATGTCGTTGATGAGCGCGAGCAGCATGTCCGAGGCCGCCAGCGCCTTTTCCTGGTAGTCGCGCTGGTGCGCAGACAGGGGCGTGCCCAGCATCAGCCTGCCCAGGCCGACGATGGCATTCATGGGCGTGCGGATCTCGTGGCTCATGCGCGCGAGGAAGTCCGACTTCGCCCGGTTCGCGTGCTGCGCCTCCTCGGTGGCCTGCAGCAGCGCGTGGGTGCGCAGCTCCACCAGCTGCTCCAGGCTCTGGTGGTATTGCGCCAGCTCCTGGTCGCGTGCCTGCAGCCTGTCGATCATCTGGTTCAGGCTCTGGCCCAGCCGGTCGAACTCATCCTCACCGCGCAGGGGGATGCGCTCGCTCAGGCCCGGGTCGTCGGCCGCGCGCGCCATCAGCGCGTTGAGCTGCTTCAGCGGTGCGGTCATGCGCCTGGCGGTGCGGGTGGACAGCCACAGCAGCAGTAGCAGCAGGGCGGCCATGCTCAGGCCGGTCTCGAGCGCCGTGCGCCAGAGCAGCTGGCGCAGGCCTTGCAGCGATGCCACGAGTTCGACATGGGCCTGGGCCGTGCCGTCGCGGCCCGGGACCGGGGCCCAGATGACGATCTGATCGGGGCCGAAGTGCATGTCCTGCCCGTCATGGCCGGGTGCCGGCGTCGTCGCGACGGTGCTGCCCGGGCGCGTGAATTCCGCAAACGGCTGGCGATGGCCTGCGACCAGCAGGCGCGCGCGCAGCACCGATGGGCTGCTTTGCACGGCCTGCAGCAGGCGTGCAGCCTCCTGGCGATCATGGAAGTCCAGGGCGGCCTGGCTGTTGATGGCGATCAGACGGGCCTGGGCACGCAGGCCATCGCTCCATTCGCTGCGGATCAGGCGCTGCTGCTGCAGCAGCATGAGCACGAACACCAGGCCCGCCGCCAGCATGATGGCGACGCAGAACCGCCAGGCGAGCCTGGCGGCAATGCTGCGTGGTTTCAGGCGTGCCCAGACCGTGCTCATGGCTCGACGATCCTGGCCAGGCGCAGCAGCTGCGCATTGAAACGGATGTTGTGCGCCTGCGCGGCCCGGCGGTTGATCAGAATGGACAGCGACTCGCCGTCGTCGGGATGCAGGGCCAGCTCGACCATGCCGCCGGCACGCGCGAAGCCCTCGATGTCCGAGACCGTGACCACCGGCGCCCAATCCAGCGTGGCCAGTATCGAGCGCAGTTGCGCGCTCTCGCTGCGCGCGATGAAGACGAAGTCGCAGTCCAGCGCCTGGTCCGCCCGCTCGGGCTGCAGCAGCTGCACGCTGCGCCCATCGATGGGCGACTGCGCGAGCCGCGCCAGCGCGCCGCCAAATGGGTTCTTGCCCAGCACGCACATCTGGATGCGCGTGCCGCCCTCCGGACGCGGCAGATAGACGAAGCGTGGCAGCTTGTACAGCAGCGCGGACTTGACGGCGTATTCCGGCACGGGTGCCGGCTGTGCCCGTGCCCCGCCCGTCAGCAGCATCAGCATGAGGGCCGTGAGCGTGAGGTGGCACAGCAATTTTTGATAGCTGCTCACGTATGTCAGGCAAGCGCTGGAGGGCATTTTTGCCAATATGGCTTGCATGCCGTGCGGCGGCATGGGCTGGCGGATCGGGACCTGGCCCGAGGGCGTTGGCCGTGCCATGGTCAGAAGCGGTAGTCCAGCGACAGCGCCCAGGTGCGTGGCTGCTGCGGCGTGTCCCAGAAGGTGCGTTCACCCGCGCCGCCCGCCGCGTAGTAGCGCCGGTCCAGCAGGTTGTACACGTCGAGCCACAGCGTGGCGCGGCCGCCGAGCAGCCTGTGCCAGCCCAGGTGCAGATCGACGAGCGTGTAGCCCGGTGTGCTGCAGCGTGCCGGGGGCATGGTGCTGCTGCGGCATGCGCCCTGGGGCAGCAGCGGGTCGGAAGGAGGCCTCTTGCGTCCGTTCGTCACATCGCCGCTCCAGTGGATCCGGGGCGTGATGCTGAAGCGGTCGCGCCAGCGCAGCGTGGTGCCGAGCTTGAGCTTGTGGCGTGCCACGTAGGGGATCTCCCAGTCCACGCCATTGCCCTCGTCGATGCGGCCGTGGATCCAGCTGGCGCTGCCCCACAGTTCGCCGGCCCAGTCGCCTGCGAGGCGAAAGCGCCATTGCAGGGACAGGTCCAGCCCCTGTTGCCATTGGCGGCCCGCGTTGCCCTTGGTTTCCGGGCGGATCAGGATGGCGCCCGGAATCGCGTGCACGTTGCCCGACTGCTGGGTGACGATCAGGTTGGTGATGCGACTGTGGTAGGCATGCGTCACCAGGTTCAGGCTGGGCGTGGGGCGCCAGTCCCAGGCGGCGCTGATGGTGCGGGACTTTTCCGGCCTCAGGTCGGGGTTGGAGACGCGAAAGTTCGTGCCTATGTAGTTGCCCTGTGCGTCCATGCTGCCGTCGAAGCGGCCGTGCGCGCCCAGGCTTTCCTCGGGCGAGGGCACGCGAAACGCTTCGCCATAGAGCAGCTTGAACACATGCCGCTCCTGCGGCTTGTAGACCATGCCCAGGCGCGGGTTGACGGCCGACCCATAGCGGCTGTGGCGATCGACGCGCAGGCCGACGCTGGTGCTCAGGGCGTCGCTCCACTGCGAATGCAGTTGCGCATAGGCCGAGAGATTGTGGAAGGCGGCGTCGTGGATCTGCGCCGGCAACGTGGTGTTCGGGTAGTACAGCCCCTGGTCATGCGCGGACTTGCCGGTGTCGTAGGGCACGGCCAGCGATGCTGCTTCCACGGCGCGGTACTTCTGCCAGCCCAGGCCGGCCTGCAGCTGCTGGCGGTCGTCGATGCGCCAGTGCAGGCTCTGCTCAATTCCGGTGCGCTCGCCCAGCTCGTAGGAATAGCTGTCCTGGTATCTGGTGTAGGTGTTGTTGTAGCGCGCCCTGGGATCGACCTCCGTGTGCGAATGGTCCAGCAGCAGCTGTGCCTCCATGTCCGGCGCGGGCCTGAACTTCCAGCGGCCATGGAAGGTGTCGGACGTCGGCTGCCACTGCGACGAGGTCAGGTAGCGGGCCATCGCCGGCGGATCGCCGGTACTCGTCAGGCCGGTGAAGCTGTGGCGAAACCACCCCAGCGTGAGGTCGTCACGCCAATCGGCGCGCGCATACAGGCTGTGGCTTGCGGTGTTGCCCGCATAGGCCTCGCGCTGGCCGGCCGGGATGACGGTCTGGCCATGGACCACCGCGGGTACGGCGGCGAAGTCACGCGGGTAATACCTGTCCAGCGGTGCGCGGTCCGCGCGCTGCCAGTGTCCGCCGAGCGACAGGTGCAGGTCACCGGCCTGGTCCAGGCCGGTGAAGAAGCTGCCCTCGCGGTGGCCGAAGCGCCCCGTGCCCAGTGATGCCCACGAGCCCTGCGGCCCACGGCCGGCGTCGGTGATGATGTTGACCACGCCGGCCACGGCATCGGCGCCGTAGAGCGCGGCCGCAGGGCCGTAGAGCACCTCGACCTGTCTGGCCATGTACAGCGCCAGATTGTTCGCCACGGGGTAGTTGCCGCCCGCGGGCGCACCTATGCGCACGCCGTCCATCAGCACCAGCAGTTTGTTCGGGCCCACATAGCCCTGGACCGCGAACTGGTTGAACTGCGACGACTTGGTCGCACCCTGCCAGTCCGTGCCGGGCAAGTCCTGCAGCAGATCGGCCAGATTCCTGTAGCGGCGTTCGCGGATCTGCGCGCGCGTGATGACCATGATCTGGGCCGGAGTCTGGTCGCGCGTTTCCTGCTGGCGCGAGGCCGTCACCACCGGCGTTGCTATCAGGTCCTGCAGCGACAGTTCGACCAGGCGCTGGGCGTCGGCTTCGAGCGAGTCCTGCGCCCACAACGGCTGGGCCGTCAGGCCCAGGAAACCCAGCATACCCGCCACGACGTAAAACCGTTGTTGCATGCGCAGCCAAACATGTTACATGTTGATAAACCTCGAATGGTAACCGCACACTCGCGTGGCCATCGCGCGCGATGTTCAACAAAGGGGTTCAGGCGTAGCAGGCCATGCGCACCGGATCACCGCGGTCGTGCCAGCCGAAGAAGGCGCAGACCTCGCCGCGTCGCGCCAGGGTGTCGCTGCGGCCCAGCGCCATGAGTTCGCGGGTGAAGGCGCGCTCGAACAGCAGATAGCTGACCAGGGCGCCGTTGTTGCCGCTGCTGTCGCTGCGCGGGCCCGCTGGAGCGGCCTTGACCCCGAGGGCACCGAGCAGGGTGCGGATGCTGCGCGGCAGATCGGCTATGTGGCGTGCGGCAATGTCGTCGATGCTGCGCGAGGGCAGCATCACGAGCAGCTCGAGCGGGCGCAGCGGGCCATGTGCGCGCTCCTCGGGTGTGCGCAGCGCCAGCAGCTCGTTGATGTGCTGCAGGTGCTCGATGTCCGAGGACAGCGCATCCAGAAAGATGTTGGACAGCGCATGGCCCGCGACCTGAGCCAGGGATGGGTAGGGCTGGCGGGTGCCCGGCGGGCATGGTGGAGGTGGTTCGTAGGCGCGGCTCGTACCGACCACCATCAGCCGGTCCGCCCCCAGGTGGATGGCGGGCGCCAGCGGCGCGGTCTGGCGCATGGAGCCATCGCCGAAATACTCGGTGTGCCCGTCGATGGGCAGTGCCGCGGCCGGAAACACCAGGGGGATGGCCGACGAGGCCAGCAGATGCTGCTGCGTGATGGGTCCGCGCGCAGACATGCGCAGCGAGCGCGCCCAGGGCCGCTGCGCGTCGCCCGCGTCGAAGAACGCCACATGCTGGCCCGAGTGGTAGCTCGACGCCGTCACGACCAGTGCGCGCAGATGGCCCTCGCGGATCAGGTGCGGCACGCGCTGCACGGGCACCAGCCGCTCCAGGAGCTCTCCGAGCGGCGCGTTGTTGAGCAGCGAATGCGGGTGGACATGCCGCCAGCGCGTGAGCGCCCAGCCCAGGGACAGCAGCGTGAGCCAGTGCGCGCCGCGCCGCATCACGTGCAGCGAGTCCGCGTGATAGACCTGGGCCGCGTGGAAATGCGCCCACACGCGCGCGATGCCGCGCACCGCGTGGTCGAAGTGGTCCGCGCCGCAGGCCAGGGCGGCTGCGTTGATCGCGCCCGCCGAGGTGCCGCTGTAGATGGCAAAGGGCGCCGGGCCATGCACATGGCCGCAGGCCGCGCGCAGCCCGGCAACCGCCTGCAGCACGCCCACCTGGTAGGCCGCGCGCGCGCCGCCGCCCGTGAGCACCAGGGCTGTGGTGGCGATGGGCGAGGCGGTGGTGGCCATGGCGGCGGCGTCCGTGTCCGTGCAGCGCCTATGTCCTGCGCGCCGGGGCCTTGAGCAGCAGCGCGGCGAGCGCCTCACCCTCGAGCAGCGCCAGGCCTTGGTCACGCGCAAAGCCGCGCGCCTGCTCGCTCACCTGGCCCTGCAGCACCACATACACACCGGTGCGCGCACCCCGCTGCTGCACCTCGGCCTGCAGCGCGCGCAGCGGCTCCACGCCATGGCTCGCGGCCTTGTAGCGGCGTGCGGCCACGAGCAGCGTCTGCTCGCCGCGGGTAATGCGCAGGTCGGCCTGTGTGCCGCTCAGGCGCTCCACCGCATGGCCCTCTGCGCTCCAGGCGTGCTCGAGCAGATCGGCAAAGTCGCGCCATGGCATGGCGGCCGCGGCATCGAGCGCGGACTGCACGCGCGCCGAGCCGGGGGCGAGCCACTGGCGCCAGGCGGCGATGCAGCCCACGACCACGATGGGCAGCGCACCGATGGCGGCAAACGGCGCGACATCGGCCGGCAGCAGCGCGCCGCAGGCCAGCACGATGGCTCCGGCAATGACGAAGCTGACCCACCAGGGCGAGCGCAGCAGGATCGCAAAACCCGAATTCGGGGCCATCTTCAACTTCACGGGGTTTCCTTCCTTGGTTCTGTGAAATGGAAGACTAACTGAGGATGTCCGAGTGGGGGCATTCGCGTCGGGGCTGTCGAGGGGCAGGCCACCGCATTCCGGCGAGCAGAAAAATTGGAATCTGACCCCAATTTACGCGCTCATTGCCGAGGGGCGGGCCTGGCCCCGCCGGCGGCACGAGAGCGAAGGGCGCTGAATCAAAAAGAGTAGCTGTCAGCGCTTTCTGGTATTGGGGAAGCGGCGGATTTTGTTCCGGATATCACCCCAGAACCAACACCTGCCGCGCCAGCGCCTCTATGCCCGCGGGCGACAGGTCCGGCGCGCCCACGCGCTGGCGCTCGTTCCAGCGCGCGAAGTTGCGCGCCTGCGAGCGTCCGTAATGCGGGTCGTAGTGCAGCCGCATCAGCTCCTCGAACAGGGGGGCGAGCTCGCGCGTGCGCGCCCAGCCCTGCCAGCGCTGCACGACCTCCTTTCCGTGCAGCTCGGTGAGTGCGCCCAGGCGGCTCGCCAGGGCCTCGGGGTCGTCGCCCAGATAGGCGTAGTCGCGCAGCAGGTAGGCCAGGCGCTCCTCGGGCGTGGCTTCGATCTCTATGCAGGCGGCCGCGCGCAGGTGCTGCACCAGCGGCACGGGCACGGACAGTCGGCCTATGCGCGCGCTCTCGCCCTCCACGTAGACGGAGCGCGTCAGGTCCATGGCCTCGAGCGCCGTGGCGATCTGGGTCTCGAAATGCTTTTGCGAGGGCTGGGCCACACCGGGAAGCTGGCCCAGCAGCGAGCCCTTGTGGCGCGCGCAATGCTCCAGGTCCAGCACCTGGGCGCCCTGGCTGGCCAGGGCGTGCAGCACGCGCGTCTTGGCGCTGCCCGTCGCGCCGACGAGCACGCGCAGGTCAAGCCGCGGCACCAGCGCCGCGATCTGATCCATCACATGCCGGCGAAAGGCCTTGTAGCCGCCCGCGAGCTGCTGCGCGTCCCAGCCCACGAGGCGCAGCCACTGCACCATGGAGCCGCTTCTCATGCCGCCGCGCCAGCAGTAGATCAGCGGGCGCCAGCCCTGGGGCTTGTCGGCGAACTGCTCGCGCAGGTGGCGCGCAAGATTCGCCGCGACCATGGCACCGCCCACGCGCCGCGCCTCGAACGCGCCCTGCTGCACGTAGATGGTGCCGACCGTGGCGCGCTCGGCATCGTCGAGCACCGGGCAGTTGATGGCGCCGGGGATGCGGTCCTCGGCAAACTCGGCGGGCGAGCGCGCGTCGATGATGGCGTCGAAGCCGTGACGGTCGGCGGGGCGTATGGGGCGGTGGTGGGACACGGGCGGTGAATCTGGGATGATGCGGCGGTTTTTCTACCCCTGATTGTCCCGTACCGCCATGAATGCCCCCGCGTCCCCTGTGTCCTCCGCAGTCCCCCGTCTCACCTCGCTGTCGCATGGCGGCGGCTGCGGCTGCAAGATCGCGCCCGGCGTGCTGTCGCAGATCCTGCAGCAAAGCGGCGCCGCGGGCCTCATGCCGCCGGAGCTGCTGGTGGGCATAGAGACGGCGGACGACGCGGCCGTCTACCGCTTGAACGACAGCCAGGCGCTGGTCGCGACCACGGACTTCTTCATGCCCATCGTGGACGACCCTTACGAGTTTGGCCGCATCGCCGCCACCAATGCCCTGAGCGACGTCTACGCCATGGGCGGGCGGCCCATCATGGCGCTGGCCCTGGTGGCCATGCCCGTGAACCAGCTGCCGCTCGATGTCATAGGCGCCATTCTGCGCGGCGGCCAGGACACATGCCGCGCCGCCGGCATACCGATTGCGGGCGGGCACACGATCGACTCGGTCGAGCCCATCTACGGCCTCGTCGCCATGGGCCTGGTGCACCCCGAGCGCGTGCGCAGGAACGCCGGCGCGCGCGCGGGCGATGTGCTGGTGTTGGGCAAGCCGCTGGGTGTGGGCGTGTACTCGGCGGCGCTCAAGAAAGAGCAGCTGTCCGAGTCGCATTACCGCGAGATGATCGCGAGCACCACGCGTTTGAACACCCCCGGGCCGCTGCTGGCCGAGCTGCCCGGCGTGCACGCCATCACCGATGTGACCGGCTTCGGCCTGGCCGGCCATGGACTGGAAATGGCGCGCGGCGCCGCGGCCACGGTGCAGATCGACTGGGCGCGCGTGCCGCTGCTGCCCGGCGTGGCCGAGCTGGCCGCCGCGGGCTTCGTGACCGGCGCGAGCGGCCGCAACTGGGCCGGCTATGGCGCGGACGTGCGGCTGGCGGAAGGCCTGCCGGCCACGGTCCAGGCCATCGCCACCGACCCGCAGACCTCGGGCGGGCTGCTCGTGGCCTGTGCGCCTGACAGCGTGGATGAGGTGCTGGCCATCTTCGCGCGCGAGGGCTTTGCCCATGCCGCGGTCATCGGCGGCGTGCAGGCCGGGCCGGCGCGGCTGGAGCTGCGTTGAGCGAGCCCGCCGCCACATCGACCGGGCAGGCCGGGCAGGGCGGGCAGGGCGGGCTGCGCGAGCTCTCGCCCGCCTATTTCGGCCTGGTCATGGCCACGGGCATTGTCTCGCTTGTGGCGGACATGCAGGGCTGGCCTCTGCTGGCGCGCGCGTTGCTGGCGCTCAACGCCGTGCAGTATCTGGTGCTCTGGGCCCTGTTCGGCCTGCGCGCCTGGCGCCACCCGCGGCGCTTCTTTGGCGACATGGTGGACCACGCGCGCGGCATGGGCTACTTCACCATGGTGGCGGCCACGGGCATTCTGGCGAGCCAGGCCATCGTGCTGCTCGGCGATGTGGCGCTGGGCTTTGCCCTGTGGGCGCTGGCGGCGCTGCTGTGGGTGCTGCTCACCTACACCATCTTCACGGCCTTCACGATTCGCGGGTACAAGCCCACGCTGGACCAGGGCATCAGCGGGGCCTGGCTGCTGGCCGTGGTGTCCACGCAGGCGCTGGCCGTCTGCAGCGCGCTGCTGGCCGCGCGCATAGGCCAGCCGCTGCGGCTGGAGCTCAACCTCCTGGCGCTGTCCATGTGGCTGTGGGGCGGCATGCTCTACATCTGGATGATGGCGCTGATCTTCTACCGCTACCTGTTCTTCCCGTTCTCGCCCAGTGACCTGTCACCGCCCTACTGGATCAACATGGGGGCCATGGCGATCTCCACGCTGGCCGGCTCGCTCCTGATCCTGAACGCGCCGCAGGCACCGTTCCTGGTGTCGCTGCTGCCCTTCCTCAAGGGCTTCACGGTGTTCTACTGGGCCGCGGGCACCTGGTGGATTCCGATGCTGGTGCTGCTCGGGATCTGGCGCCATGTCGTGCGCCGCTTTCCGCTGCGCTACGACCCGCTGTACTGGGGCGCGGTGTTTCCGCTCGGCATGTACGCGGCCTGCACCTGGCAGATGGACCGGGCCATGGAGTTTGGCTTTCTCGACGCGCTGCCGCGGCTGTTCTTCCCCGTGGCCCTGCTGGCCTGGCTGCTGACCTTCGCCGGCATGCTGCGCAGCCTTGCGCGCCAGCTGCGTGGCGCATAGCCACCCAGGGTAACCGATAGGCACAGGCGCGCCAGTGCCAAGGCCGCTTCGCTAGACTCGGCCTTTCCCTTCAGCGAACAACACAGCCATGGCATTGACAGAGCAGGACCTGCTGGCGGCACTCGCCAGCGTCCAGGACCCGCACACGGGCAAGGATTTCGTGAGCACGCGCGCCGTGCGCAACGTGCAGATCAGCGGCGGTGACGTCGCCTTCGACGTCGAGCTGGGCTACCCCGCCAAGAGCCTGGTGCCGGCGCTGCGCCAGCAGTTCATCGCCGCGGCCCGCGCCCTTGAGGGTGTGGCCAACGTCTCGGTCAACATTACCAGCAAGGTCATCGCGCATGCGGTTCAGCGCGGCGTGCAGCTGCTGCCGGGCGTGAAGAACATCATCGCCGTGGCCTCGGGCAAGGGCGGCGTGGGCAAGAGCACCACGGCCGCCAACCTGGCGCTGGCGCTGGCGGCAGAGGGCGCGCGCGTGGGCGTGCTCGACGCCGACATTTACGGCCCGAGCCAGCCCATGATGCTCGGCGTGAGCGGCCGGCCCGAGAGCCTGGACGGCAAGAACATGGAGCCGCTCGAGAGCCACGGCGTGCAGGTCATGTCCATAGGCTTTCTCGTGGAGCCGGACCAGGCCATGATCTGGCGCGGCCCCATGGCCACGCAGGCGCTGGAGCAGCTCCTGCGCCAGACGAACTGGAAGGACCTCGACTACCTCATCGTCGACATGCCGCCGGGCACGGGCGACATCCAGCTCACGCTGTCCCAGCGCGTGCCCATCACGGGGGCCGTCATCGTCACCACGCCGCAGGACATCGCGCTGCTCGACGCGAAGAAGGGCATCACCATGTTCCAGAAGGTGGGCGTGCCCATCCTCGGCATCGTGGAGAACATGGCCGTGCATGTGTGCAGCAACTGCGGCCATGTCGAGCACATCTTCGGCGCCGACGGCGGCAAAAAGATGGCCCAGGACTACGGCATGGCCTACCTGGGCGCGCTGCCGCTGGCGCTGCAGATCCGAGAGCAGGCCGACAGCGGTCGCCCCACCGTGGTGGCCGACCCCGACGGCGAGGTGGCGCAGATCTACAAGCAGGTGGCGCGCGACGTGGCCGTGAAGATCGCCCAGCAGTCCAAGGACTTCTCGGCCAAGTTCCCGACCATCACCATCAGCAAGAGCTCCTGACGCCGCGGGCCGCCGCGCCGCTCATTCCTCGAAGGCAGAACCCATGTCGTCCGAGCAGAAGATTCAGTTCTACAAGGGCCCTGCGGGCGGCTGGGGCGCGTTGAACAGCGTCAAGAACACGCTGCTGCGCCAGGAGATTCCGGTCAAGGGCGTCAAGACGCTGCTCTCGGCCAACCAGCCCGACGGCTTCGACTGCCCGGGCTGCGCCTGGCCGGATCGCAACCACCATTCGGCCTTCGAGTTCTGCGAGAACGGTGTCAAGGCCGTCGCCGCCGAGGCCACGGCGCGGCGCGTGGGCCCCGAGTTCTTCGCCCGCCACAGCGTGAGCGAGCTGGCCGCGCAGAGCGACTTCTGGCTCGAGGACCAGGGCCGGCTCACCCACCCCATGGTCTATGACGCGGCCAGCGACCATTACCGGCCCATCGCCTGGGACCAGGCCTTCGCCCTCATTGCGCGCCACCTGAACCGGCTGCCGGACCCGAACCAGGCCATCTTCTACACCTCGGGCCGCACGAGCAACGAGGCGGCCTTTCTCTACCAGCTGTTCGTGCGCCAGTACGGCACCAACAACTTCCCGGACTGCTCCAACATGTGCCACGAGCCCAGCGGCTCTGCCATGCGGCCGCAGATCGGCGTGGGCAAGGGCACGGTGACGCTCGATGATTTCACCCGCGCCGACGCCATCTTCATCTTCGGCCAGAACCCCGGCACCAACCACCCGCGCATGCTTGGCGAGCTGCGCGCGGCGCACAAGCGCGGCGCGCGCATCGTGAGCCTCAACCCGCTGCGCGAGCGCGGGCTCGAGCGCTTTGCCGACCCGCAGGACAAGCTGGAGATGGCGACCTTCGGATCCACGCCCATCAGCACGCATTACTTCCAGCTGCGCGTGGGCGGCGACATGGCGGCCGTCAAGGGCATGATGAAGCATGTCATCGAGCGCGAGGATGCTGTGGGCGGCGTGCTCGACCACGCCTTCATCGCGCAGCACACGACGGGCTTCGACGCGCTGGCCGCCGACCTGCGCGCCGAGGACTGGGCCGTGCTGGAGCAGGAGTCCGGCCTCACCGAGGCGCAGATGCGCAGCGCCGGCGATGTCTACATCGGCGCCGGCAGCGTCATCGCCTGCTGGGGCATGGGCATCACCCAGCACATGCACGCGGTGGCGACGATTCAGAGCATCGTCAACCTGCTCATGCTGCGCGGCAACCTGGGGCGGCCCGGCGCCGGCGCCTGCCCCGTGCGCGGCCACAGCAACGTGCAGGGCGACCGCACCATGGGCATCTGGGAAAAGCCCCCGGCCGCGCTGCTCGACCGCCTGGAAGATGTCTATGGCTTTGCGCCGCCGCGCGCCGACGGCGTGGACACCGTGGAGGCCATCGCGCGCATGCGCGACGGCCAGGCGCAGGTGTTCATCGCCCTGGGCGGCAACTTCGCCGCCGCCACGCCCGACACCTACGAGACCTGGAAGGCCCTGCGCCGCTGCGACCTGACCGTGCATGTGGCCACCAAGCTCAACCGCAGCCATGTGGTGCATGGGCGCGAGGCGCTGATCCTGCCCTGCCTGGGGCGCACCGAGATCGACATGCAGGCCGCTGGCCCGCAGGGCGTGACGGTGGAGGACTCCATGAGCATGGTGCACGTGAGCATGGGCATCAACCCGCCCGCGTCGGATCAGCTGCTGTCCGAGCCCGCCATCGTCGCGCACCTGGCCGCGGCCACGCTGGGCGGGGACGGGCCCCCACGCTCCCCTGCTTCGCAAGGTCCGCTGCCCCCCGAGGGGGCCGCCTTTTGCCTTGGGGCGGCCCGGCGGCAAAAGAGCGCCGTACCCTGGCTCTGGCTGGTGGAGGATTACGCGCGCATCCGCGACGAGATCGAGAAGATCTTCCCGGACTTTCACGACTTCAACGCCCGCGTGGCCGTGCCCGGGGGCTTTCGCCTGCGCAACACCGCGAGCGAGCGCCTCTGGGCCACGGACAGCGGCAGGGCCGCCTTTGCGGTGCATGCCGTGCCGCGCGACACACCCGCGCACCGTGCCCGCGCGCGCCATGCGGACGGCATTGTCTTCACGCTGCTGACCACGCGCTCGCACGACCAGTACAACACCACGATCTATGGCATGGACGACCGCTACCGCGGTGTCTATGGCCAGCGCCGCGTGGTCTTCATCCACGCCGAGGACATCCGCGCCCTGGGCCTCAAGGATGGCGACCTGGTGGACATCCACACCGTGTGGGACGACGGCCAGCAGCGCAGCGTGGCGGGCTTTCGCCTCGTGGCCTACGACATTCCGCGCGGCAACCTCGCGGCCTACTACCCCGAGACCAACCCGCTCGTGCCGCTGTCGGCCGTGGCGCTGGCGGCGGGCACGCCCACGTCCAAGTCCATCCCCGTGCTGCTCTTGCCGCACCGAGCCGCGAGCGACCGGTGAGCCCGCTGGACGAGGCCATCCTGCGCGCGCTGGCCGAGGAGGGCCGGGGCGCCGCCATGTCCCTGCCGCGGCTGGCCAAGCGGCTCGAGCTGAGCGCCAGCGTACTGCTGCGCTCCCTCAGCCTGCTGGGCGACGCCCGCATCGCGGGCCGTCCCGGCCCCGGCTGGGTGCGCGTGTGGCAGGAGGAGGGGCGCTGGCTGGTAGCGCTTACCGAGGCCGGTTGGGCTTGGCAGAGGGCTACATAAATGATAGCTATATGCGCTTAGTGGGTAAGCGTTGGAGGCCGATTTTCCTTGATGGCGGAAGGGAGAGGGAGTCGAACCCACCGGCCGCGCGTGGCGCAACCCACCGGGTTTGAAGCCCGGGCGCCCCACCGGGGACGCTTCCCTTCCAAAATCTGACCCCCACGCTCCACTGCTGCGCGGGTCGCTGCCCCCCGAGGGGGCCGCTTTTTGCCTTGGGGCGGCCCGGCGGCAAAAGTCAATCGCGCGCCGCAAACAGCGGTGTGCCCGGGCGCAGCAGATGCGCGTCCTTCACGCGGCGCGTGAAGCCCACGCGGTCGAAGAACTCCAGCAGCTGAATGGCGCGCTTGCGCCCCAGGCCCGTGGCGTCGCGGAAGGCCGCGGCCTGCACCGCGTCGCCCTGCGCCATGCAGCCGCGTGCGATGGCGGCCAGGCGCTCGATTGTAGGCAGCGGATAGTACAGGTCTTTGACGCACTGAAAGACTTCGCCGCGCCGCGCAAGGCTTGCCAGGGTCTGGCGCACCAGGGCCTCGGCGGCGCCGCTGTCCTGGGCCAGGGTGCGCACCCAGGGTGGGTCGAAGCCGCCGGCCAGCAGCAGCGGCATGAGCCGCTGGGCCAGTTGCTCCTCGGCGGCGCTCATGTGCGCGGCATGCGCGGGCAGGTGCAGCCAATGGCCGCTGCGCACCACCGCGCCACGGGCCACGAGGTCGTCGACCAGATGCTGCCAGAGCGCATCGCCCGCGCGCGGCGCCGCCAGGCGCCTGAGGCGCCGCAGGTCAGGGCCAATCTCCTGGGGTTGACTCTCGTGGAAGGCCTGCAGGCGCTCCAGGGCCTGCGCCTGCAGTGCCTGCAGCCGGGCCGGGGCGATGGCGGCCCTGCCGCCGTCGAGGCGGATGGCCGCCTCGGGCAGGGGCAGGTCCTGCGGACCGGGCAGGGCCTCGGCGCGGGCGGTCTGCACCAGGTCCAGGCCCAGCGGGGATTGGTCGAGCAGGGCGGCGATGCGCGCGCCGCGCTCAGGCAGGGCCTGGGCGGCCAGCTGCGCCAGGCGCTCGGGCGTGCCCCGCCAGCGTTGGGGCGCGAAGGGGTCGAGCACGCGCACCCCGGCCATGGTGCGCGTGGCCGATGCGTCGCGCAGCACGCCGCGGTCGCCGTGCCAGGCGGCCACGCCGGCGTGCAGCACCAGCTGGGCCAGGGCCGTGGCGCCGGGGGCGAGGCTGGCGCCCTCGAGCAGCACGATGCTGCCCATCACGTCGCTGCTGCCCAGGTGCACGTGCACGGGCGTGCCCGAGCGCAGGGGCTTGGGTTCGTCGGGCCAGAGCGAACACTCGACGTCGATGCGCGTGGTGGCGAGAGCGATGGCGGGCGCGCAGGCCCAGTCGCCGCGGTGCACCGCGTCCTTGGCCAGGCCGGCGAGCGCCAGCGCGCAGCGCTGGCCCGCGTGGGCCGCTTCGGCGGGCTGGTTCTGTGCGTGGATGCCGCGCACGCGCAGTGGCTCGCGCGTGCCCTGTCTCTGTGGCGTGAGCTGCAGCGCGTCGCCCACCTGCAGGCGGCCGCTGGCCACGGTGCCGGTGACCACGGTGCCCACGCCGGCCAGCGTGAAGGCGCGGTCTATGGCCAGGCGGAAGGCGCGCGCGCCGTCCTGCGCCGCGCCGCTGTGCTGTCGCCCGGCGCAGGCGAGCAGGTGCGCGCGCAGGGCGTCAATGCCCTCGCCCGTGATGGCCGAGACGGGGTAGAGAGGCGCATCGGCCAGCGCCGTGGGCGCGAGCAGCGCGCGCACCTGCGCCTGCAGCTGGGCCAGGCGAGAGGCGCGCGTGGCGGGGTCGAGCCGGTCGATCTTGGTGATGGCCACCGTGCCCTGCGCCACGCCGAGCAGCGCCAGCACGGCCAGGTGCTCGCGCGTCTGCGGCATCACGCCGTCGTCGGCAGCCACGATGAGCAGCGCATGGGCAATGCCCGTGGCGCCCGCGAGCATGGTGTGCAGCAGCCGCTCGTGGCCCGGCATGTCCACAAAGCCCAGCGAGAGCGGCCGGCCCTGGGCGCCCTCCGCGTGCAGGTAGGCGTAGCCCAGCTCTATCGAGATGCCACGGCGCTTTTCCTCGGGGAGCCGGTCGGTCTCCACGCCCGTGAGCGCACGCACGAGCGCGGTCTTGCCGTGGTCGATATGGCCTGCGGTGCCGATGATCATGGCTTTGTTGCTCTTGATTGAATAGCTGTTCGCGCTTGTGGGGCAAGCGTTGGCGGCCGATTTTGCTTGAAACTTGAATCTACTCCTGCGCCAGCGCCTCGGCCAGCCGCGGTAGCTGCGCCGTGAAGGCGGGCATGTCGGCGGCCTCCAGGCAGCGCAGGTCGAGCCAGAGCGCGTCGCTCGCGATGCGGCCTATGACGGGGCGGGGCAGGGCGCGCAGCGCGGCCTCCAGGCGAGCGAGCGCGCGGCCCGCACGTTTCGCGCTGGCGGGCGCAATGGCCAGGCCAAAACTGGGCAGCTGGTCCACGGGCAGGGCGCCGCTGCCGATCTGGCTGAACAGCGCGGCGGTGCGCACCGTGTACTCGGCGCCCAGGGCGGCCTGCAGCGGGGCCAGCAGTTGCTCGGCCTGGGCGCGCATGTCGGCCTGCGGCCGGGTGAACAGGCGCAGCGTGGTCAGGCGCTCGGGCAGGCGCTCGGGCGTGAGGTACAGGCGCAGCACGGGCTCGAGCGCGGCAAGGGTCAGCTTGCCCACGCGCAGCGCGCGCTTGAGCGGGTTCTTCTTGATCCTGGCGATCAGGTCCTTGCGCCCGACGATCAATCCGGCCTGCGGGCCGCCGAGCAGCTTGTCGCCGCTGAAGGTGACGATGTCGGCGCCGGCGGCGACCACGTCGCGCACCGTGGGCTCGTGCGGCAGGCCCCATTGGGCCAGGTCCACCAGCGTGCCGCTGCCCAGATCGACGGCCAGCGGCAGGCCGCGCGCGTGGGCGATCTGCGCCACCTCGGCCTCGCTCACGCTCTTGGTGAAGCCCGTGACGGCGTAGTTGCTGCAATGCACCTTCATGAGCAGGGCGGTGCGCTCGGTGATGGCCTCGGCATAGTCCTTGGCGTGGGTGCGGTTGGTGGTGCCCACCTCGACCAGCCTGGCGCCTGCGCGGCCCATGATGTCGGGGATGCGAAAGGCGCCGCCGATCTCGACCAATTCGCCGCGCGAGACGATGACTTCCTTGCGCGGCGCGAGGGCGTTGAGCGTGAGCAGCACGGCCGCGGCGTTGTTGTTGACCACGGTGGCGGCCTCGGCGCCCGTGAGCTCGCGCAGCAGGTCGGTGATGAGGTCGTCGCGGTCGCCGCGCCCGCCGGTGGCGAGGTCGAATTCGAGGTTGGCCGGCGTGGTGAGCGCCTGCACCACGGCGCGCACGGCCTCGTCGGGCAGCAGGGCGCGCCCCAGGTTGGTGTGCAGCACCGTGCCCGTGAGGTTGAACACGGCCGTGAGGCGCGGCGCCAGGCGCTCGGCCAGATGCTGGCGGGCGCGCGTGGCCAGGGCCTCGGGCGCGAGCTGATCGGCCGCAAGTTCGCCCGCAAGCGCGGCCGGGCGCAGCGCATCGAGCGCGGCGCGCACGGCCGCCGTGGTGGCGCTGGCGCCATGCTCGGCGGCGAGCGCGCGCGCAAGCGGCGTGGACAGCACGCGGTCCACGCTGGGCAGGCGGGCGGCGCCGCTCATGCCGGGGCGTCCCCGGCGTCGGCCATGGGCAGCAGCGGGTTCATGCTGGCGCGGGCAAACGGCGTGTCGGCCATGAGCAGATCGAGCAGCAGGCTGGCCAGGTCGTCGGCCAGGGGCTCGGCCAGTGGGTCTTTTTCCTGGTTGGTGAGCTTGCGGTAGCTGTGGCATTGGTCGCAGGTTTCGGCCAGAACGACCTCGTCCTTCAGGCTGCCGTCCTCGCTTTGCAGGCCCTGGTAGTGCACGCCCTTGGTCGATTCGCAGTGGCTGCACTTGACGCGCACCATGTGCCATTCGGTGCAGCAGGTGCCGCAGTGCAGGTAGCGCAGGCCGGCCTCGCGCCCGCCGATGCGCAGCACGCTGGCCGCGGGGGCGCTGCCGCACACGGGGCAGATGGTGGCGGGGTCGGTGTAGGGAATGTCGGCCTCCTGCAGGCGGCTGGCGCGGTCCGCAAACACCACCTGCAGCGCGGCCATGACGATGGGCGCGGCGGCCAGGTCGTCCGGCCCTGCGAGCAGGCCCATGAGCGTGCGGCGCGCGAGCGCGTCGCGCGCATCCGCGGGCATGGCGCGCAGGGCCTGCAGCGTGGGCTGCAGGGCCTGGGGCAGCTCGGCCGCACCGTCGAGCGCGGCGAGCAGCTCGTCGAGCACGCCCAGCCAGGCGGGGTCGATGTGGCTGGCCGCGGGCAGCAGGGGCATGGAATGCTCTTGCGCCCGGGCGATCTGCGCGGGATCGGGCGCGCTGGTCTGCACCTTGCCCGCGGCCTGCTGCTGGGCACGCACCAGTCGGGCCAGAAAGCGCAGGTAGTCGCCAATCGGGTTGCCCTCGGCCTTTTGCGCCAGGCGCGCTGCGCGCTCGGCAAACAGGCTGGCGGGCTGGGGCAGGCGGGTGCGCAGCAGGCTGGTGCGGTCCAGGGCCTCGATCTCGCCGGGTTGAAGAATGCGTTGCACGGAATCAGGTCTCCAGAAATGAAACTGCCGCCGGGCAGGGTCGCTGCTGGCGGCAGAAACGATGGCAGGGTATCAGCTTTCGGCGCTGCCTGACCTGGGGCGCTGCCCAGGCCAGCAGACGCCGCGGAGCTGGCTTTGCCAGGCCGCTGGCGGCGTCCCCCTGGGGGGAAGGCGCCGCAGGCGACTCAGGGGGGGTTAGTTGTTATCGCCCGTCACCTTGCGGTACCAGCCGCGGTGGTGCTGCTTGGCCCATGCGCGCGTGACCGTGCCGTACATCATGGCGCGTATGGTGCCGCGGGTCCAGATGGCGGCATACACGTGCAGGATGATGAGGCCGATCATCCACACGGCGGCCACGGCGTGCAGCACGGAGGCGGCGCGTATCACGGTGATGGGCGGCGTCCACCAGGCGCGCCACATCAGCACGCCGCTGGCCGTGATGGCCAGCATGCCGACCACCAGCCCCCAGAACAGCAGCTTCTGGCCACCGTTGTACTTGCCCTGTTCGGGCATGTCGTGGTCGTCGCCGTCTACCATCTTGTTGACGTTCTTGAGCCATTCGATGTCGCGCTGCTCGATCATGTTGAGTGCGGCAAAGCGCACGGCCATGGCCAGGAAGAACACGAACATCACCACCCCGACGTAGGGGTGCAGGATGCGCGTCCAGGGCCCGCCGCCGAACAACTGCGTGAGCGGGAAGAACGCCGGGTGGAAGAACGCCAGGCCCGAAAGCGCGAGCAGGATGAAGCAGATGCCCACGATCCAGTGGTTGGCGCGCTCGCCGGCCGTGTAGCGCTGCAGGTCGCGTGGATTGCGTCTCATGGCTGGCTCTCCTTGTGCGTGGCATCGGCCTCACGGTCCTGGCGGTCCATCTCGTCCTCGAGCTCCTTGGACACGTCGTTGGGCCCCTTGGTGATGTAGTGGAACAGGCTGCCCAGCGCCGCGGCGCCCAGCGCGGCCATGGCGATGGGCTTGGACATGCCCTTCCACAGCCCGACCAGCGGGCTGATCCTGGGCTCGTCGGGCAGGCCCTGGTAGAGCGAGGGCTTGTCCGCATGGTGCAGCACGTACATGACATGCGTGCCGCCCACGCCGGCCGGGTCGTACAGGCCGGCCTTGTCAAAGCCGCGTTCCTTGAGGTCGGCGATGCGCTCCTCGGCATGGTCCTTCATGGCCTTCTTGGTGCCGAACACGATGGCGCCTGTGGGGCAGGTCTTGACGCAGGCCGGCTCCTGGCCCACGGCCACGCGGTCCGAGCACAGCGTGCACTTGTAGGCCTTGCTGTCCTTCTTGGAGATGCGCGGCACGTTGAACGGGCAGCCCGTCACGCAGTAGCCGCAGCCTATGCACTTCTCCTCATGGAAGTCCACGATGCCGTTGGTGTACTGCACGATGGCGCCGGGCGAGGGGCAGGCCTTGAGGCAGCCCGGGTCCTCGCAGTGCATGCAGCCGTCCTTGCGGATCAGCCATTCCAGGTTGCCCGTGGCCTCGTTGTCGTACTCGGTGAAGCGCATCACCGTCCACGCGTTCTCGGTCAGGTCGTTGGGGTTGTCGTAGACACCCACGTTCACGCCGGGCTCCTGGCGCAGGTCGTTCCACTCCATGCAGGCGGTCTGGCAGGCCTTGCAGCCGATGCACTTGGAGACATCGATGAGCTTGGCCACCTCGCCCGACTGCGGGGTGCGTGCCTGGGGGGCCGGGGTGGTGGTGGCCGAGAGGCGCTTGATATCGAGGGATTGCAATGACATCGTGCCTCCTTACACCTTCTCGACCTTCACGAGGAAGGTCTTGAATTCCGGCGTGTTGGTGTTGCCGTCGCCCACGAAGGGCGTCAGCGTGTTGGCCAGGTAGCCCGGCTTGGTCACGCCCTTGAAGCCCCAGTGGATGGGGATGCCCACATGGTGCACGGTCCTGCCCTCGATCGTCATTGGCTTGATGCGCTTGGTGACCACGGCCACGGCCTTGATGTGGCCCCGCTTGGAGCTGACCTTGACCTTGTCGCCGGCGACGATGCCGAGCTCCTTGGCCAGGGCCTCGCCGATCTCGACGAACTGCTCGGGCTGGGTGATGGCATTGACCAGCGCATGCTTGGTCCAGTAGTGGAAATGCTCGGTCAGGCGGTAGGTCGTGCCCACATGCGGGAAGTCCTTGGCCTTGCCGAAGGTCTCCCAGATGTTGTCGAACACCCGCGCGGCCGGCGAGGACGTGGCCTTGGGGTTGTTCGGATACATCGGGTTCATGCCCAGCGGCGTGTCGAACGGCTCGTAGTGCGTGGGGAAGGGCCCCTCGTTGAGCCCCTTGCGCGCGAAGAAGCGCGCCACGCCCTCGGGCGTCATGATGAACGGGCCGGCACCGGTCTCGGGTGCCAGCGTGGCGCCCATGTCCGGCACGTCGGCGCCGCCCCAGGCCTTGCCGTTCCACTCCACGAGCCTGCGCCGCGGGTTGAAGGGCTTGCCCTGCACGTCGCAGGATGCGCGGTTGTAGAGCACGCGGCGGTTGGCCGGCCAGGCCCAGGCCCAGTTCAGCGTGTTGCCAATGCCCGTGGGGTCGGAGTTGTCGCGCCGGCCCATCTGGTTGCCCGCCTGCGTCCAGGCGCCCGCGTAGATCCAGCAGCCGCTGGCCGTGGAGCCATCGTCGCGCAGCTCGCCGAAGCCCGAGACCTGCTGGCCCGCGGCACGCAGGACCTTGGTCGGGTCCTTGGGGTCAAGCAGGTCGACCAGGGCCTTGCCGTTGTATTCCTTGGCGAGTTCCTCCGAGCTCGGGTGGTCGGGCTGGGCGTATTTCCAGTCCAGGTTGAGGATGGGGTCGGCGAACGCGCCGCCTTCCTTGGCGTAGAGCGCCTTCAGGCGGTGGTGCAGCGCGGCCATGATGGCCACGTCGGTCTTGGCCTCGCCCGGGGGCTCGGCGGCCTTCCAGTGCCACTGCAGCACGCGCGAGGAGCTGACGACCGCACCCTCTTCCTCGGCGAAGCAGGTGGTGGGCAGGCGGAAGACCTCGGTCTGAATGTCCTCGGACTTGACGTCGTTGAACTCGCCATGGTTCTTCCAGAACTCCGAGGTCTCGGTGGCCAGCGGGTCCATGATGACCAGGAACTTGAGCTTGGCCAGACCGTCGCGCACGCGTGTGCTGTTGGACAGCGAGGCGATCGGGTTGAAGCCCTGCGCGATGTAGCCGTTGACCTTGCCCTCGTTCATGAGCTGGAAGTACTGCAGCATGTCGTACTGCTTGTCCAGCTTGGGCAGGTAGTCGTAGGCCCAGTTGTTCTCGGCCGTGGCGGTGGCGCCGAACCAGGACTTCATCAGGCTGACGTGGAACTTGGGGTAGTGCTGCCAATAGCTCATCTGGCCCGCGCGCAGGGGCTTTTGCGTGCGCGCGGCGATGTAGGCCTGGTAGTCCTGCTCCTTCTCGCCCGGCAGCGTCAGGTAGCCCGGCAGGCTGGCCGACAGCAGCCCCAGGTCCGTGAGGCCCTGGATGTTGGAGTGACCGCGCAGCGCATTCATGCCGCCGCCGGCCACGCCAATGTTGCCGCACAGCAGCTGCACCATGGCCGCGCAGCGCAGGATCTGCGCGCCGATGGAATGCTGCGTCCAGCCCAGCGCGTACATGATGGTGGCGGCGCGCCCAGCCACGGCCGTGGAGGCGAACTTCTCGGCCACGTGCAGGAACTTCTCCTTCGGCGTGCCGCAGACGCTCTCGACCTTCTCGGGTGTGTAGCTCTCGTAATGTTTCTTCAGCAGCTGGTAGACGCAGCGCGGGTGCTGCAGGGTCGGGTCGGTTTTGACATACCCGTCCTCGCCGAGCTCGTAATCCCAGCTCTTCTTGTCGTACTGGCGCTTTTCCTCGTTGTAGCCCGAGAAGATGCCGTCCACGAATTCAAAGTCATCGCGCACGATGAAGCTGAAGTCCGTGTAGTTGTGCACGTACTCGTGGTGGATCTTGTCGTTGGACAGGAGGTAATTGATGATCCCGCCCAGGAACACGATGTCGCTGCCCGAGCGGATGGGGGCATAGAAATCGGCCAGGGCCGCCGAGCGGTTGAAGCGCGGGTCGACCACCATGAAGTGCGCCTTGTTGTGCGCCTTCGCTTCGGTCACCCACTTGAAGCCGCAGGGGTGCGCTTCGGCGGCATTGCCGCCCATGATCAAAATAACGTCCGCGTTCTTGATGTCGACCCAATGGTTCGTCATCGCTCCACGGCCAAACGTCGGGGCAAGACCTGCCACCGTCGGGCCGTGTCAGACACGTGCCTGGTTGTCGAACGCCAGCAGGCCCCAGGAGCGGGCCACCTTGTGCGTGATGTAGCCGGCCTCGTTGCTCGCGGCCGAGGCCGCCAGCATGCCGGTGGTGAGCCAGCGGTTGACGGTGAGGCCGTCATCCGTCCTGGCCTGGAAGTTCGCGTCGCGGTCGTCCTTGAGCAACTTGGCGATGCGGGTCAGCGCATCGTCCCAGGACATGCGCTGCCATTCCTTGGAGCCAGGTGCGCGGTACTCGGGGTAGAGCAGGCGGTTGGGGCTGTTGATGAAGTCCAGCAGGCCCGCGCCCTTGGGGCAGAGCGTGCCGCGGTTGACCGGGTGATCCGGGTCGCCCTCGACGTGGATCACGGACGACTTGGCGTTCATCGCCCCGTCGCCCAGGGAATACATCAGCAGGCCACAGCCGACCGAGCAATAGGTGCAGGTCTGGCGTGTGACGGTGGTGGCGGCCAGCTTGTACTGGCGCACCTCGGCAAGCGCGGTGGCGGGCGAAAAGCCCATGGCGACAAGGCTGGAGCCAACCAGCCCCGCGCCACTCACGCGAAAGAAATGCCGGCGGTTCATGTCCATGACGGAACCTCCTCTCGTGGGGTTGTTATTGGTGGGGTCATCTTGGGTGCGCGTCTTTCTCTGGACCACAGGGTTACTACGTAGTCCATCCCCTTGACACGAATGGCGTGCCCGGCGCAGACGCGGGGCGCCGATCATAAGTTCAACAAGGGCCCTCTTGCGGGCTGGGCTCGACTCTTTTCATCGCCACCTGGCATGGCGATAACGCAACTGCGCCCGTAGGAATGGACGTCGCTGGTATGGTGCGCGCATGCCGATGCACGACCTGTCCGAGACCGCCGAAACCACGCCGCCGCTTGCGCCCCTGAGTCCCCTGTGGGCCGGCCAATGGTGCGGTGGCAGCGGTGCGTTTGCGCAGAGCATGCAGGCGGTGGAGGTGGCGGCCGAGGTGCCCGTGGCCCTGGTCTTCAACGGCATCTCGCACGCCGTGATGATGGCCACGCCGCAGGATCTGGCCGAGTTTGCCGTGGGCTTCGCGCTCAGCGAGGGCGTGGTCGAGCGGCCCGAGGACTGCCGCGATGTCGAGGTGCAGACCCACGGCGTGGGCACGCCCGACGCGAGCTGCAGCGTGCACATGGAGATTGCGCCGCGCCAGTTTGCGCGCCTGAAGGAGCGCCGCCGCGTGCTGGCCGGCCGCACGGGCTGCGGCGTCTGCGGCATCGAAAGCCTGCAGGCGCTGGACCTGCACCCCGCGCCCCTGGCCGCGCCCGTCTGGCGCGAGGGCCTCGGCGCCGCCACCGTATTGCGTCCCTTCGAGGCGCTGGGCGCGCGCCAGCTGCTCAACGCGCGCGCGGGCTCGGTCCATGCCGCGGGCTGGGCCCGGCCCGATGGGGAGCTCGTCGACGTGCTCGAGGACGTGGGCCGGCACAACGCGCTCGACAAGCTGTTCGGGCGCCTGGCGCTCACGGGCCGGCTGGGAGAGCCGGGCTTTGTCGTCATGACCAGCCGCACCAGCTACGAGCTGGTGCGCAAATGCGCGCGCATGGGCGTGCCGGCCTTTGCCACGATCTCCGCGCCCACCTCGCTCGCGCTGCAGCTCGCGCGCGAGGCGGGCATGCAGCTGTGGGGCCTGTGCCGCCCCCCGAGCGCCTTGCGCTATGTTTGATAGTGCTGTTTTGTTGATAGCTGTTTGCGCTTGATGGACAAGGGTCAAATGCCAAAAACACTCCAAACATCGGTATGGGCGCTGGGTTGGCGCACGCTGTGGCGCGACCTGCGCGCGGGCGAGCTGCGCCTGCTCATGGTGGCCGTGCTGCTCGCCGTGGCCGCGCTCACCTCGGTCGGCTTCTTTGCCGACCGGCTGCGCGGCGGCCTCGAGCGCGACGCGCTGCAACTGCTGGGCGGCGACATGGTGGTGGCCAGCGACAACCCCACGCCTGCGGCCGTCGTCGAGCGCGCGCGCGCCCTGGGCCTTGAGACGGTGAGCACGCTGGGCTTTCCCACCATGGCGCGCGCCGGCGACGCCCAGGGCGGCGCGAGTCGCCTGGTCGCGCTCAAGAGCGTGGAGCCGGGCTACCCGCTGCGCGGGCGCCTGCAGGTGACGGCCGACGCCGAGCGCCCCGGCGGCCCCACACACGACATCCCCGCGCGCGGCGAGGTCTGGGTGGACGCGCCGCTGCTGAACGCGCTGTCGCTCGGCCTGGGCGACGCGCTCCTGCTGGGCGACGCCGAGCTGCGCATTGCGCGCATCATCACGCTCGAGCCCGACCGTGGCGCGGGCTTCATGAGCTTTGCCCCGCGCGTCATGATCAACGCGCTCGACCTGCCTGCCACCGGCCTGGTCCAGCCCGCAAGCCGCATCGCCTACCGCTTCGCCGTGGCCGGCGCGCCCGATGCCGTGGCGCGCTTTGCCGCCTGGATGGACGAGGCCATCGCCGGCCCGGGCATGCGCGGCGTGCGCGTGGAGTCGCTCGACAGCGGCCGCCCCGAGATGCGCCAGACGCTGGACCGCGCGCAGAAATTCCTCAACCTCGTGGCGCTGCTGGCCGCGCTGCTCTCGGCCGTGGCCGTGGCCCTGGCCGCGCGCGGCTTTGCCAACGACCATCTGGACACGGCCGCGCTATTGCGCGTGCTCGGCCAGAGCCAGCGCCGCATCGCCGGCGCCTATGTGCTGGAGTTTCTGCTCGTCGGCCTGTGCGCCAGCGCCCTGGGCGTGCTGCTGGGCTATGCCGTGCACCATGGCTTTGTGCTGCTGCTCGCGGGCCTGGTGGCGTCGGCCCTTCCCGCGGCCGGCCCCTGGCCCGTGCTGCTCGGCGTGGGCGTGGGTCTCACACTGATGTGCGCCTTTGGCCTGCCGCCCGTGCTGCAACTCGCGCGCGTGCCGCCGCTGCGCGTCATGCGCCGCGATCTGGGCGCCGTGCGCCCCGCGTCGCTGGCCGTGCTCGGCCTGGGGCTGGCGGGTTTTGCCGCGCTGCTGCTCGTCATCAGCCGCGACTGGAAGCTCGGCGCCATCGCCGTGGGCGGCTTTGCCGCGGCCGTGCTACTGTTTGCCGGCCTGGCCTGGCTGTCCGTGCGGCTGCTGCGCCGGGTCGTGAGCGAGACCACCGCACCGCGCTGGCTGGTGCTGGCCACGCGCCAGATCGCCGCGCGCCCGGCCTATGCCGTGGTGCAGGTGGCGAGCCTGGCCGTGGGCCTGCTGGCACTGGTGCTGCTGGTGCTGCTGCGCACCGACCTCATTGCGAGCTGGCAGAACGCCACGCCGGCCCATGCGCCCAACCGCTTCGTGATCAACATCATGCCGGACCAGGCCGAGGACTTTCGCGCGCGGCTGCGCGAGGCGGGCGTCGCGCAGTACGACTGGTACCCCATGTTCCGCGGGCGTCTCGTGGCCATCAACGACCGCCCCGTGCGCCTGGAGGACTACCCCGACGACCGCGCCAAGGGCCTGGTGGACCGCGAGTTCAACCTCTCCAACGCCGGCCGGCCGCCCACGCACAACAGCATCTCGGCCGGGCGCTGGACGCCCGAGGAGGCCGGCGCCGTGAGCGTGGAGGAGGGCATTGCCAAGACCCTGGGCCTCACGCTCGGCGACCGGCTGCGCTTTGATATCGGCGGCATGCCCAGCGAGGTGCGCATCACCAGCCTGCGCCATGTGGACTGGAGCTCCATGCGCGCCAACTTCTTCGTCATGTACCCCGTCTCGCACATGGCCGACGTGCCCATGACCTACCTGGCCGCCTACCGCGCGCCAGACCTCCCGGGCTTCGACAACGCCCTGGTGCGCGCCTTTCCGAACGTGACCAACGTGGACATGAGCGCCACGCTGGCCCAGGTGCAGGGCGTGCTGGGCCAGGTGATACGCGCGGTGGAGTTTCTGTTTGCCTTCACCCTGGCCGCGGGCCTGGTCGTGCTGTTTGCCGCCGTCACCGCCACGCGCGAGGAGCGCGCGCGCGAGTTCGCCATCATGCGCGCCGTGGGCGCGCGCGCCAGCCTGCTGCGCCAGGTGCAGCGCGCCGAGCTCGCGGGCGTGGGCCTGCTCGCGGGCCTGCTCGCGAGCTGCGTGGCCGTGGCCGTGGGCTGGGCGCTGGCGCGCTACGTGTTCGACTTCAGCTGGACCGCGCGGCCGTGGGTGCCGCTCGCGGGCAGCCTGGCGGGCGCGCTGCTGGCGCTGGCCGCCGGCTGGTGGGGGCTGCGCGAGGTGCTGCGCCGCCCCGTGGTGCAGACCCTGCGCAGCGCCGCGCAGGATTGAGGGGAGGAGCCTCCATGCAGACACATGACCGGCTGGACGGCCCGCCCGACTGGGCCCAGGCCCCCGAGGGCTGGGACTGGCTCGCCCAGGATCAGGACGGACGCTGGTTCTGGTACCGCACCGAGCCTACGCCGGGCTTTGGCGGCGGCGTCTGGCGCTCGAACTCGCGCAACCAGCAGTACGCGGGCCAGGGCCAGCCCAACCCGGCATGGGACGAGTCGCTGCAGCGCCGTCCAGCGTAGAAAAGGGTCCAGGCAACGCTGGCCGTTGACTGCGCGCAAGGCCTGCAAGGCCCGCCGTCATCCCCGCGCAGGCGGGGATCCAAGTGTCACGCAAAGCCTTGTTTCGTCACTGTCGTGGATCCCCACCTGCGCGGGGATGACGGGACTGGGCGCATCCGTACGGGTGCACTTTGAAATTGATAGCTTCTACCGCTTGTTGGTAGGGCGCTGGAGCCTGATTTGACTGATGAACTAAGTGCCGGCAACGACCTGGCCACGGCCCTGGCCGAGGCCCTGCAGCAGGCCGAGGGCGGGCCCGTGCAGCATCTGCAGACGCATTTGTCGCACCTGCTGCTCACGCCCCGTCATGCCTACAAACTGAAAAAACCGCTCTGCCTGCCGTTTGCCGACTTCTCCACGCTGGCCGCGCGCCGGCATTTCTGCGCCGAGGAGCTGCGCCTGAACCAGCGCCTGGCGCCCGCGCTCTACCTGGACATGCTGCCCGTGCTCGGTGGCGCGCAGGGGCCGCGCCTGGGTCAGGCTGGTGATGAGGGTGATGAGGGCGAGGCCATCGACTGGGTGCTGCGCATGCGGCGCTTTCCCGCGGGCAGCGAGCTCGACACCCTGGTGAGCGCCGGCCGCCTGGCGCCCGAGGCGCTGGACGCGTTTGCCGAGCGCCTGGCGCGCTTTCATGCCGAGGCGCCCGTGGCGCCCGCAGATGGCCCGGGCGGCGACTGGGGCAGCGCCGCGCAGGTGGGCCAGGCGATAGGCGCGGTGTTCGATCAGCTCGACGCGCTGCTGGGCGCCGCCGAGCGCGCGCGCCTGGCCGCGCTGCGGCAATGGTTCGACGCGCGCCAGCCGCAGCTGTCCGCCCACTGGGCCGCGCGCCGCGCCGCGGGCCGGGTGCGCGAGGGCCATGGCGACCTGCACCTGGGCAATGTGGTGTGCGTCGATGGCGTTGTCACGGCCTTCGACTGCCTGGAGTTCAGCCCCGCATTGCGCTGGATCGACGTCATGGCCGATGCGGGTTTTTTCACCATGGACCTGCATGCCCATGGCCGCGGCGACCTGGCCTGGCGCTTTCTCGACGGCTATCTGGCCACGGGCGGCGACTACGAGGGCCTGGCCGTGCTGCGCCCCTACGAGGTCTACCGCGCCCTGGTGCGCGCCATGGCCGGGCGGCTGCGCGCGGCCCAAGGGGGTGAAATGAAGGGGCCGGACTACCTGGCCTGCGCCGAGCGCCTGGCCGCGCCTGCCGCGCCGCGCCTTCTCATCACCCATGGGCTGTCGGGCTCGGGCAAGTCCACCGTGGCCGCGCGGCTGCTCGAGCAGGGCGCCGTGCGCCTGCGCTCGGACGTGGAGCGCAAGCGCCTTTATGGCCTGGCGCCGCTCGCCGATTCGGCCGCCCAGGGCCTCGATATCTATACGCCCGAGGCCTCGCGGCGCACCTTTGCTCACCTTGCGCAGCAGGCGCGGGCCGTGCTGCTCGCGGGCTGGCCCGTGATCGTGGACGCGGCCTTTCTGCGCCGCGCCGAGCGCGAGCAATTCCACGCGCTGGCGCGCGGCCTGGGCCTGCCCTTTGCCATCCTGCACTGCCACGCCGCGCCCGACAGCCTGCGCGCGCGCGTGCAGCGGCGCCTGGCGGCGGGTACCGACCCGTCGGAGGCCGACCTTGCCGTGCTCGCGCGCCAGCAGCAACATGCCGAGCCGCTGGCGCCCGAGGAACTGCCCCATGTCATGGACCTGGCCACCGACCAGCCCTGGGACGCGGGCGCACTCTGGCAGCGCTGGTTGGCCATGACGGGGCAGGGGACTTGATGCTCGTCAACACGGGCGCCGCCGCCGGTGGCATGCTGGATCCATGACTACCAGCACTCTGACCGACTCCCAACGCCAGCAGCTGCGCGCCCAGTTGGAGCAGCGCAAGGAGCAGTTGCTGCAGCAACTCGACGCCGTCCAGCGCGACACCCTGGACGTGGCCAAGGCCACCAGCCAGGGTGACGCCGAGGAGCCCGGCAGCCCGCGCGACCAGGCCAACAGCATGGCCGCCAGCATGGTGCGCGACGCCGAGGCCGCGCGCGATCATGCCGAACTCGTCGCCGTGCGCGCCGCCCTCGAGCGCATGGGCGACGGCAGCTATGGCGAATGCCTGGACTGCGGCAAGAGCGTGGGCGTGCCGCGCCTGCTGGCCCAGCCCTCGGCCCTGCGCTGCATCGCCTGCCAGTCCAAGCTCGAGGCGCGGGGGCATCGTTGAGCCCTCGGGCAGGAAATGGGCCGGGTTTCTACAATTGCGCCCATGTCCGATTCCGATCTGTCGCCCGCCGCCGTTGCCACGCCCTTTGAGTGGATAGGCGGCGAGGCCACCCTGCGCCAGCTGGTGGACCGCTTCTACGACCTCATGGATCTCGAGCCCGGCTACGCCGAGCTGCGCGCCACGCATGGCAGCACGCTCGATGACGCGCGCAACAAGCTGTTCTGGTTTCTCTGCGGCTGGCTCGGCGGGCCAGACTACTACCAGGAGCGCTTCGGCCACCCGCGCCTGCGCGCGCGCCACATGCCGTTTTCCATCGGCATCCTCGAGCGCGACCAATGGGTCACCTGCATGGACCAGGCCATGGGCGAGGTCGGCGTGCCCGAGGAGCTGCGCACGCGGCTCAACCAGAGCTTCATGAACACCGCCGACTGGATGCGCAACCGCGCGGGCTGATCCCGGCATCCCTGAACCACCGCGACGCCAGTACCGTGGATCCCCGTCCCGGATCGATGTCCGGGATGACGTTCTTGCGCGGGGATGACGGGGCCGTTTTTTTCAGCGGCCTTGGCACCTGGCACCTGGCGCCTCTTTTTCTCATCGCATGTCTGCCGTTTCCACTCTTGCCGCCGCCCCATCGGCCGCGGCCGCCCGCAGCCCGCTGCAGCAATGGCTGGCCGTGCTGGCCCTGGCCATGGGCGCCTTCATCTTCAACACCAGCGAGTTCGTGCCCGTGGGCCTGCTCAGCGACATCGGCGCGAGCCTTGGCATGCCCGCCGGGCAGGTCGGGCTGATGCTGACCATCTACGCCTGGATCGTGGCGCTGGCGTCCCTGCCCTGCATGCTGCTCACGCGCCACATAGAGCGCCGCCGGCTGCTGCTCGCGGTGTTCGGCCTGTTCATCGCAAGCCATGTGCTGACCGCGTTCGCGTGGAACTTCGCCTCGCTCGTGGCGGCGCGCACGGGCGTGGCGCTGTCGCATGCGGTGTTCTGGTCGATCACGGCGTCGCTCGCGGTGCGCGTGGCGCCGCCGGGGCGGCGCGCCCAGGCGCTGGGGCTGCTGGCCACGGGCACGTCGGTGGCCATGGTGCTGGGCATTCCGCTCGGGCGCGTCGTGGGCCAGGCGCTGGGCTGGCGCGTGAGCTTTGCGCTCATCGGTGCGCTGGCGCTGCTCGTCATGCTGGGCCTGCGCGTGCTGCTGCCGCGCCTGCCGAGCGAAAACGTGGGCTCGGTGCGCAGCCTGCCGCTGCTCGCGCGCCGGCCGGCGCTGGTGGCGCTGTATCTGCTCACGGTGCTGCTGGTCACGGGGCAGTTCACCACCTACAGCTATATCGAGCCCTTTGTGCAGCAGGTCGCGGGCCATGGCCCGGGCGTGACCACCACGGTGCTGCTGCTGTTTGGCGGCGCGGGGTTCCTGGGCAGCCTGCTGTTTGGCTGGCTCGGGCTGCGCTTTGCGCGCGGCTTTCTGCTCACGGCCATTGTCGTGCTCAGCGCCTGCCTGCTGCTGCTCGGGCCGATGGCGCACCATATGTGGGCGCTGTATGCGCTGGCCGCGGTCTGGGGCGTGGCGCTGATCTGCTTTGTGCTCTCCATGCAGTCCAAGGTGCTGCGCCTGGCGCATGACGCGACCGATGTGGCCATGGCGCTGTTCTCGGGCATTTTCAACGTCGGCATTGGCGCGGGCGCGCTGCTGGGCAGCCAGGTCATCGCCCACGCGGGCCTGGCCCAGGTGGGCTGGGCGGGCGGCGCCGTGGGCGTGCTCGCCAGCCTGTGGTGCGCGTTCACCTTTGTGGTCTGGGCGCCGAGCTTTCGCCTGGATGCAGATTCAAAAAATATAGCTGCTAGCGTTTGATGGACGGGCGCTGGAGCCCGGTTTCTCTTGAAGCGTATCAGCCACCCAGCCGTCGCCCCGGCGCCAGCAGTACCACCAGCGCGCCCGCGCCGCCGTCGGCCGCGCGGGCCTGGACGAAGGCCAGCACCTCCTTTTTCTGCACCAGCCAGGCCTGTACGCGGCCCTTGAGCACGGGGGTTCTGCCCGGCGAGCCCAGGCCCTTGCCGTGCACGATGCGCACGCAGCGCAGGCCCGTGCGGTGCGCCAGCCGGATGAATTCGCCCAGGGCCTCGCGCGCCTCGTCGCGGCGCAGGCCGTGCAGGTCCAGCTGGCGCTGGATGCTCCAGTGGCCGGCGCGCAGGCGGCGCGTGACGTCCAGGCCCATGCCGGGGCGGCGAAAACTCAGCTGATCGTCCACGTCGAGCAGCGTGCTCACGTCGAAGTCGTCGCTCAGCGATTCGCGCAGCACGCTTTGCTCGTCGAGCGCGCGCTGCACGGGCTGGGGCTCGGGCGGCCTGGGCTGGTGCCAGTGGCGTTCGGCCTGGCCCTTGAGCGGCAGCACGGCGCCCACGGCGTCGGCAAACAGATGGCGCTCGGCGCGCGCGCGGCGTTCGGCCTCCTGCCGCTGGCGCTCGCGTTCGGCGGCCTGGGCGGCGGCCTCCTGCAGGGCGCGGCGCAGGGGCTTGAGTTCGGCGAAGGATCGGGCGGTGAGGGGCGCGTTCATGGCGGCGCGCCGTTTGTACCGCAGCGCCCATGCCCGGCGCGCGGGGGCAGGTATTCGGCGGCGATGAACTGTGTGACCTGGGCGGGGTTGAAGTTGTCGTCGCTCACGAACACCAGTACGCAGCCGCTGCCCTGGGCGCCCTCCTTGAGCGGCGCGCCCCAGGTCATGCCCTCGATGTTGTCGGGCGTGAGGCCGAGCTTTGCGAGGTCGGCCACCAGGGTCTTGGGCGCGGGGCGGTGGTTGCCGGGCGTGAGGGTGGGCAGGGTCAGGGTGTCGCTGGCCGCGCGCGTGTCTATGCGGTACAGGCGCGCGCCAAAGCCCGCGCCGGCGCTGTAGTCGCGCTCGAGCACAAGCAGGTGGTCGGGCCCGTCGGCCAGGATTTCGCTCACGCCGTTGATCTGCGGGCCGGGCAGGCGGCGCGTGCGCGGCACGGGGTCGGGCGCGTAGGCGATCTGGCGCAGGGCCCGGCCGCTCGCGATGTCGATCTGCGTGATGCGCACGGGCGCGCCGGCGCTCGTGGGCGTGGCCCGGTCGCCGTCCTGCTTCCAGGGCAGCTCCATGGCCAGCCAGGCGCTCTGGCCGTCGGGGGACAGGGCCAGGCCCTCGAGCGTGCCGTTGCCGCGTGGGCCGGTCTTGCGCGCGGGCGTGAAGCTCTCGGGCAGGGGCAGGGCGCGCACGGGGCTGGCGTCGGCGCGGGCCTGGCGCAGCTGCGGGCCGAAGTTGCGGCCAAGGTTGTGGCCAAAGTCGCCCTCGCTGGTCCACAGAAAGCCCTGGGCGCCGGGCAGCCAGCGCACGGCCTCGGCGTCGGGGCGGTCCATGTCGGCGCGCGGGCGCCACCAGGGCGCAAACGGCTGGCCGCTCGTGTGCAGCAGCGCGTGCACGCCGGTGAACTGCGGCGTGGCCAGGCCGTGCGCGCCGTAGTTCAGGCGGGCGGTGTAGACATGGGGCTGGCGCGCGTCGCTGATGACGAGGTATTCGTCGCGGCCTGCGTCGTAGTCGATGCCCGAGAGTCCGCCCAGCGTGGTGCCGCCGTACTCCGTGCCTGGAGGGATCTCGGCCACGCCGATCAGGCGCAGCGCGGGCGCCGGCATGGTGCCCGGGGCCGGCGGCGCCGGTGGGGTGTGCGGCACGGCGCAGCCGGCGAGCGCCAGCAGCGTGACCCAGGCCCAGCGCGGCATGCTCACACCAGCCCCTGCTCGGCCATGGACAGGGCCGCGCCCGGCGCGACGATGACATGGTCGAGCACGCGCACGTCCACCAGGGCCAGCGCGGCCTTGAGGGTCTGGGTCAGGGCCTCGTCGGCGCGGCTGGGCTGCACGCTGCCGCTGGGGTGGTTGTGCGCCAGCACCACGGCCGCGGCCTGGTGGTGCAGGGCGCGCAGCACCACCTCGCGCGGGTAGACGCTGGTCTGCGTGAGCGTGCCGCGAAACAGCTCCTCCATGGCGATGAGCCGGTTCTGGCTGTCGAGCATCAGCACGGCAAACACCTCGTGCGCGCGCGCCGCCAGGTGCAGCTGCAGGTAATGCTTGACGGCGTCGGGGCTGTCGAACAGCGTGCGCTCGCGCAGCTGCTGGGCCAGGGCGCGGCGCGCGAGCTCCAGCACCGCGACGAGCTCGGCGCGCTTGGCCGGGCCCAGGCCCTTGATGCGCGCCAGGTCCGCGGCGCCGGCATGCAGCAGGCCCGCCATGCCGTCAAAGCCACCGCCCGTGATGCGGCCGCGCTCGTCGAGCACGGGCGGGGCCAGCAGCTCCTGGGCCAGCTGCAGCACGCCCTTGCCGGCCATGCCGGTGCGCAGCAGGATGGCCAGCAGCTCGGCGTCGGACAGCGCGGCGGGGCCGCGTGAGAGCAGCTTCTCGCGGGGCTGGGCGTCCTGGGGCAGGTCTTTGAGGGGCATGAGGGGAGGGCGGGCGCCCGGCGCAGGGCCGTGGGGGTATACCCGGTTTTCTACAATGGCGGCAGTTTATCGAGAGCCTTCATGACCACAGACACCACCACCGCCGCCACCGGCCTGCCCACCGTGCAGCAGGGGTCCTTTCTCACGCTGCACTACCGCCTGGCCGGCCCGGCGGGCACCGTGATCAACACCTTCGAGGGCAAGCCCGCCACGCTGTCGGTGGGCACGGGCGAGCTCTCGCCGGCGCTCGAGCAGCGCCTGATCGGCCTGACTGAAGGAGCACGCGCGACCTTCGAGCTCGCCGCGGGCGAGGCCTTTGGCGAGCGCAACCCCGACATGCAGCAATGGGTGGCGCGCAAGCTGCTCGACGAGTTGGGCGACCCCGACGAGGACTACAGCGTGGGCGACGTGGTGGAGTTCCCCACGCCCGACGGCATGGGCAAGTACGCCGGCGTGGCGCTGCAGGTGAGGGACGACGGCGCGGTGCGCTTTGACTTCAACCACCCGCTGGCGGGCGTGCCCGTGACGTTCGAGGTGCAGCTCATCGGTGTGCTCTGAGCGTATGCAGAAACCGCAGGAAATCGTCCTGGCCGAGCCGCGCGGCTTCTGCGCGGGAGTGGACCGGGCCATAGAGATCGTCGAGCGTGCGCTGAAAAAATTTGGCCGCCCGATCTACGTGCGCCACGAGATCGTGCACAACACCTATGTGGTCAACGACCTCAAGGCCAAGGGCGCGATCTTCATCGAGGACCTGGCCGAGGTGCCGCCCGGCGCCACGCTGATCTTCAGCGCCCATGGCGTGAGCCGCGCCGTGCAGGACGAGGCGCGCGCGCGCGGCTTCTCCATCTTCGACGCCACCTGCCCGCTGGTGACCAAGGTGCATGTCGAGGTCGCCAAGCTGGCTAAAGAAGGCTACGAGTTCATCATGATCGGCCACAAGGGCCACCCCGAGGTCGAGGGCACGATGGGCCAGCTCGATCACGGCATCCACCTCGTCGAGGATGTGGCCGACGTGGCGCGCGTGCAGCCCGCGCAGACCGAGAAGCTCGCCGTGGTCACGCAGACCACGCTCTCCGTGGACGACGCGGCCGAGATCACCGCCGCGGTGCGCGCGCGCTTTCCGAGCATCCGCGAGCCCAAGCAGCAGGACATCTGCTACGCCACGCAGAACCGCCAGGATGCGGTCAAGCTGCTCAGCCCCCAGGTGGACCTGGTGGTCGTGGTCGGCAGCCCGACGAGCAGCAACAGCAACCGCCTGCGCGAGCTGGCCGAGCGCCTGGGCACGCCCGCCTATATGGTCGATTCGGCCGACGAGCTGCGCGCCGAGTGGTTCGACAACATCGCGCGCGTGGGCCTGACGGCCGGCGCCTCGGCGCCCGAGGTGCTGGTGCAGGCCGTGATCGCGCGCATCAAGGAGCTGGGCGCGGTCTCGGTGCGCAAGATGAGCGGCATAGAGGAGACGCTGAAGTTCCCCCTGCCCAAGGGCCTGAAGCTCGACCCGACCACCGGCGGGCCGGTGGCAGGGGAGACCGCCTGAATGGCGCTCTGCGCCCTCCTGCCGGCGCGCGGCCGTCGATGAATGCTCCTGTAAACGTAGCTGTTGGCGCTTTGTGGGTGGGCGCTGGAGCCGTTTTTCATGCCTATCCCAAATCCGGTGCCAGGGTAGGATATGCGGCAGCCCGCGGCCCCGGCCATTGCAGAATGCGGGAGTTCTTACAATTGCCGCTTCTTCACACCCTGGGGGCAGGTCGGGCCCCCCGCTTATGGAAATAGCAATACTGTTCGCCCTCATCCTGCTCAATGGCGCCTTCGCCATGTCCGAGCTGGCTCTGGTCTCCGCGCGCAAGACGCGCCTGCAGAAGCTGATCGATGAGGGCGATAGCGGGGCCATCGCCGCCGCCAAGCTGGGCGAAGACCCGACGCGCTTTCTCTCCACCATCCAGATCGGCATCACCTCGATCGGTGTGCTCAACGGCATCGTGGGCGAGTCGGCCCTGGCCAAGCCCCTGGGCGAATGGCTCATCGGCCTGGGGATGCAGGCGCAGTACGCGAGCTACATCGCCACCGGTCTGGTGGTGGTGCTGATCACCTATTTCTCCATCGTCGTCGGCGAGCTCGTGCCCAAGCGTCTGGGGCAAAGCCACCCCGAGGCGCTGGCGCGCGTCGTGGCGCGCCCCATCAACTGGCTGGCGCTGGCCACCAAGCCCTTTGTGCGCCTGTTGTCGATCTCCACCGAGGGTCTGCTGCGCGCCCTGGGCGTGAGGCAGCAGCAGGGCAGTGCCGTGACCGAGGACGAGATCCACGCCGTGCTGGCCGAGGGCACGAGCGCCGGCGTGATCGAGTCGCACGAGCACCAGATGGTGCGCAACGTGTTCCGACTCGATGACCGGCAGATCGGCTCGCTCATGGTACCGCGCGCCGACGTGGTGTGCCTCGATGTGCAGGATGCCTTCGAGGACAACCTGCGTCGCATCGATGAATCGGACCATGCGCGCTTTCCCGTCGTGCGCGGCGGCATGGAGGACATCGTGGGCGTGCTCAGCGCGCGCAAGTGGCTCTCGCGCGCCGCACGCGACGCGGCCGCGCGCGACCTGGCCACGCAGCCCTTGCAGGCACCGCTGTACGTGCCCGAGACCATCAACGCGCGCGAGCTGCTGGACAACTTCCGCCAGTCGGACATGCACATGGCCTTCGTCATCGACGAGTATGGCGAGGTGCAGGGCATCGTCACGCTGCAGGATCTGGTCGAGGCCATCACTGGCGAGTTCCAGTCGCCCGACCCCGACGATTCCTGGGCCGTCCAGCGCGAGGATGGCAGCTGGCTGCTCGACGGCCATATTCCCGTGCCCGAGCTCAAGGACCGCCTGCAGCTGGCCACCGTGCCGCAGGAGGATCGCGGGCGCTACCAGACCCTGAGCGGCATGATGATGCTGCTCACCGGCAAGCTGCCCAGCGTCACCGACACCGTGCAGTGGGAGAGCTGGCGCTTCGAGGTCATCGACATGGACGGCAAGACCATAGACAAGGTGCTGGCCACACGCCTGCCCGAGGTCGAGCTGCACCTGGGCGATCAGGGCGTGAGCGGGGATTGAGCGCGGCGCCTGCCCCTCAGCTCCACAGATCGAGTGGTGGATCTGCCACCACCGCGCGCAGGATGTCGGTGCGCGTCACGAATCCCACGAGCAGCCCGTGCTCGTCGGTCACGGGCAGGCCCGGCAGGCCGGTGTCCAGCAGCACCGGGGCCACGCGCCGCAGCTCGGTGTCGGCCGCCACCGTGGGCACGGGGCTGACCATGACCTCGGCGACCGCACGGCGCGCCCGCGCAATCGCCAGCGGCACGGCCGCGGGCTGGGGCAGCAGATCGTCAGGTGCCAGATCGGCACGCAGCAGCAGGCCGACCACCTGTCCCTCGGTGTTGACGACCGGCGCCTGGGCCACGCGCTGCTCGCGCAGCATGAGCCAGGCCTCGTGGGCGGGCATGTCGGGCGGCACCGTCACCGCACCCATGGTCATCATGTCGGCCACGCGCAGTACGGGCTGGCGCGGTGGTCTGGGCCCCTGTTCGGTCTGCACATAGGCGGCCGCGGCCTCCTGCAGCCGCTGTTGCTGCGCCGTCTGCGCGGGTCTGGCGCCGGGCGTGCCGCTCGTGCCATCGGGGTCCATGGCGCGCGCGCGCAGCCCCTGGGGGCGCTGAACGCGCTGCACGGGCGCGAGCTGTGCGAGCTTGGCCGGGCCGCCGCGGTAGATCTGCCCCGACGGGCCAAACACGAAGAACATCGCCTTCCCTCCTATGGCCATGATATCGGTGCCCGCCCACTAAAATCGAGGGCTATGCTAGACATCCTCCTCCTTCGCAAAGACCTTGCATCGGCCGTCGCCCGGCTCGAATCGCGCAAGAAGCCCCAGGCCTTCCTGAACGTGGAGGCCTTCCAGGCCCTGGAATCCGAGCGCAAGACGCTGCAGACCCGCACCGAGGAGCTGCAGTCTCAGCGCAACCAGCTGTCCAAGCAGATCGGCCAGCTCATGGGCAAGGGCGAGAAGGACGCCGCCGAGGCCGCCAAGGCCCAGGTGGCCGCGTTCAAGGCGGAGCTGGAGCAGTCCGCGGCCCGCCTCGACCAGATCCAGGCCGAGCTGCAGGCCATGCTCGCGGCCGTGCCCAATCTGCCGCACGAGAGCGTGCCCGTGGGGGCCGACGAGACCGGCAACGTGGAGGTGCGCCGCTGGGGCAGCCCCAAGGCCTTCGACTTCGAGGTCAGGGACCATGTCGATCTCGGTGCCCCGCTGGGCCTGGACTTCGATCTGGGCACCAAGCTCTCGGGCTCGCGCTTCACGGTCATGAAGGGGCCGGTGGCGCGCCTGCACCGGGCGCTCGCGCAGTTCATGCTCGATGTGCAGACCGGCGAGCATGGCTACACCGAGTGCTATGTGCCCTACATCGTCAACTCCGACAGCCTCAAGGGCACGGGCCAGCTGCCCAAGTTCGAGGCCGACCTGTTCGCCGCCCAAAAGGGTGGCCAGGACGCGGAGCCCGTGCCGGACAACGCCCAGCTCTACCTCATCCCCACGAGCGAGGTGCCCCTCACCAACATCGTGCGTGACGAGGTGCTGGCCGAGAGCGCACTGCCGATCCGGCTCACGGCGCATTCGCCATGCTTTCGCTCCGAGGCAGGCAGCTACGGCCGCGACACGCGCGGCATGATCCGCCAGCACCAGTTCGACAAGGTCGAGATGGTGCAGATCGTGCACCCCGACAAGAGCTATGAGGCGCTCGAGGAGATGACCGCTCATGCCGAGGCCATCCTGCAGAAGCTGGGCCTGCCCTACCGCGTGGTCTGTCTGTGCACGGGCGACATGGGCTTTGGCAGCGCCAAGACCTACGACCTCGAGGTCTGGCTGCCTGCGCAGGGCACGTACCGCGAGATCAGCTCGGTGAGCAACTGCGAGGCCTTCCAGGCGCGCCGCATGCAGGCGCGCTTCAAGAACGCCCAGGGCAAGAACGAACTGGTGCACACGCTGAACGGATCGGGCCTGGCCGTGGGTCGCACGCTGGTGGCGGTACTGGAGAACTACCAGAACGCCGATGGCAGCATCACCGTGCCCGAGGTGCTGCGCCCCTATATGGGGGGTGTGAGCGTGCTGCGCGCACACGCGGCGTAGGCGCGCAGCCGTTGGCCCAAAACGCGCTGCCAGCGCAGCGTTTTTTGTGTGCGGATGGGTGCCCGATGGTCAGCGCTGGGCCAGTTCCTGCGGCGTGGGGCCGTGGCCGAGCATGCGCAGCCCCAAGGGGGCGCCGCCGGTGCCACGCACCGAGGTCATGACCTTGAAGGCCACCGCCTGCACCTGGTCGGGCAGGCGCACAAAGGCGCTTTTCTGCACCAGGGTGTCGCCGTTGACGAATGCCCAGGTGAAGAACTCCAGCGCCGCCAGCGTTCGGGCGGGCTGGGTGCTCACCTGCGGAAGCACGACGAATGTGCCCATGGTGATGGGCCATACGCCCGGGCCTGGCAGATCGGTCAGCGTTTGGGCGTAGCTGCCATCCTGCATCCAGCTGCTTTGCAGCAAGGCACGGCGAAAGCCCTGTACCGAAGGCGCCAGGAATTGCCCGGCAGCGTTCTGCATCTGGGCGCTGCTCAGGTGATGGGGCTGGACGTAGCCATAGTCGACGTAGCCGATGGCATAGGGCGTATCGCGCACGGTGCGCGCCATGGCGGCGCTGCCCTTGACGCCCACGAAATGCGCTGGCCAGGCCAGGCGGGTGGCCCGGCCGTATTGGGTGCGCCAGGCGGGTGAGACCTTGCTCAGATAGTCGGCCAAGTTGTACGTCGTGCCCGAGCCGTCGGAGCGCACCACCACGCCAATGGGCGCCTCGGGCAGTGCCAGCCCGGGGTTGAGTGCAGCAATGGCCGGCGCATTCCAGTGGGTGATCCTGCCCAGGAAAATCTGGCTGAGCACCTCGCCATTGAGGCGCAGGCGCCCCGTCTCCACACCTGGCAGGTGGAACACGGGCACGATGCCGGTGACGGCCACCGGGAAGGTGACCAAGCCCTGGGTCTGCAGCTCCTTCGGCGTCAGGGCCACGTCCGAGGCGCCAAAGCTGACGGCGCCGGCGCGAATTCTCTCCAGCCCCTGCGAAGACCCTACGGCCTCGTATTCCACCGCCATGCCCGTTGCCTGAGCGTAGGCCTGGGCCCAGCTGTGGTAGATCGGCGCGGCAGCGGAAGAACCCGCCCCCGTCACGGGCTGAGCCTGTGCCCCCAGCCCGAATGTCACCAACCACGCACCCACCAGCCGCCAAACGGGCATAGCCACCTCCATCATCCGTACAAACCCTGTAGTGGCGGTATTGGAGCGGCGCAGTATGAACGTTGCATGACAAGGCGCGGCGGTTTTGCTCTGGCAGCAGAAAACTACTGCTAGAATCGCTGGCTTCGACGCTGCGGAGAGGTGGCAGAGTGGTCGAATGTACCTGACTCGAAATCAGGCGTACGTGCAAGCGTACCGAGGGTTCGAATCCCTCCCTCTCCGCCATTTGGCATTGTAAATCAATGACTTGCGTTTGATTTTTGGTGCTGCACCACATAAATGCCCACATAAGACAAGCCTCCATCGGAGGCTTTTTTTATTGGCAGGAACCCGGGCGATTCATGGTGCTTAGGGCTGCGTGAGGGCCTTGTCCTTCACGCACAAAACGCGCCAACGTCCTTGAACATGTCCGATGATGCGATATCAACCGCGCCAAAGAGCAGGGGCATCATGCGCGGTATGGGATTTTTGCGGCCAAGGCAATCTTCTCTCATAGTTCCACTGCCGGATCTGGCATCCCGAAGGGTTGATTCTTGCCCCGGACTCTAGAAGGCTACCGCCCTTTCCTCAGCGCAGCTTGCACCACCGTTGTAGGCATGCTGTTCTTCGGCGCTGCAATCGGAGCCGCATTGCGCCACCCGGTGGCACCGTTGTCGATGCTGTCCGTGCTTGTGGCGCTCTCGTTCTGGGTCATGTGGCGGCCGAATCAGATCTGGTTTCTCTTGCCTGCGCTGCTGCCCGTTGCGAATTTCATGCCTTGGACGGGCTGGTGGCTCGTGGACGAGTCGGATCTATTGCTGCTCGCGTTGCTGGCGGGAACATACATGCGCTGGGGTGTGGATGCGTGGCGCGGGCATGCTTCCTTGGATGGCCGTATGCCGCTGGGCATGCGGTGGATGTGCTGGGCAATGCTGGTGTTGTTGGTACTGGGGAGCGCGCGAGGACTCGATGATGCGCGTGGGTCTCTGTCGTGGACAGAGCTGTTTGCCGCTCTGTGGACGCACGGGGCTTATGGCGACTATGACCTGCCCGGCAATACGCTGCGCGTCGCCAAGAGTCTTTGGTGGGGACTGTGGCTTGCACCAATCCTTTGTCGGTCGATCCAGGGTAGCTTGGTGTACTTGGCGCGAGGCATGCTCTTCGGGCTTCTCTGCGTTGTTGTCATCGTGCTGTGGGAGCGTGCCTTGTATGTGGGGTGGCTGGATTTCACGACCAGTTACCGAACGGTGGCCTGGTTCTGGGAAATGCACGTGGGAGGGGCCGCCATAGATGCGTATCTGGTCATGGCATTGCCATTTGCGTGGTGGGCGGTGTGGTCGGCGCCCCAAGGGTGGCGCTGGTATGCAGCTGCCGTACTGGTGCTGTTGGCGACCTATGCGGTGTTGACCACGTATTCTCGCGGGCTGTACCTGGCGGTGATCCTCACGGCTGTGGGTATGGCAGTGCTCGCGCATATTTTTCAGCTGAAGGCGCCCGATGCAACGTTCTGGCATCGCAGGGCCATGGCTTGCTTGCTGGCTGCAGTGGTGCTGGAAGTACTCGCGGTTTGGTCGGGTGGCGTTTTCATGTCGGATCGTCTGGTGCGGTCCAATACCGATCTGTACCAACGCGTGGCGCATTGGAAGCGGGGAGTGGCTTTGCTTCATACGCCTGAGCAGTGGCTCTGGGGGGTGGGCGCTGGGCGCCTGCCAGCCCACTACAGCACGCAGACGGACGGAGGCAGTTTGCCAGGCAGCGTGCGCTGGTTGCCGAATGCCCATGGTGGCCTTGCTCCCTGGTTGTTCGGCCCGGAACGCCCCGGAACCAGTGGCGAATTGGGCTTGACTCAGCGTGTAGCCTCGGTGGCGGGAGAGGGATACACGGTCCGCATGCGGGCGGATTTTGACGCTCCGGTGTGGATGAAGGTGCAACTGTGCGAACAGCACTTGCTCTACATGGCGAGGTGCCAGTTGCGTACACGCCAGGTGACGGCTGCGAGCAAGACGGGTGATGGTTGGCTGGTGTTGCCGTTGCTAGGCCCCGCGTTCGTGCCTGACGAACCGTTTGCGGCAATGAGAGGTGGCGTGCTGTCGATCAAGGTCCTGCATGGTCGGGGGCCTGTGGCGCTTAAGGAGGTGGAGCTGATTGATCCATCGGGTGGACAATTGTTGAAGAATTCAGACTTTGCACATGGGGCACATTTCTGGAGCCCCATTGCCTATGGCAATTTCCTGCCCTGGCACATGGACAATCTGGTTCTGGAACTGCTGATCGAGCGGGGAGCGGTGGGGCTTTTGGCATTGGCTGCGGTGGTATCGTGGGCTCTTGTCACAATGCTCAGGCAAGCTCGGCGGGGGCGTCCATTGGCCCTGGTGGTTGGTGCTGCCATCATGGCTGTTCTGATGGCGGGGATGGTGGTCAGCGTGACCGAGATCCCTCGGGTCTGTCTTGTACTGTGGTTGCTTCTTGTCGTATCATTTTGTATCAATGATGATCGGTGCGCGCAAGTCGCAGGGAGCCTTCCGGATAGGCGGACTTTTGAGTGATTGATATATGTGCTCAATCTGCACGGGAACGTAACCGTATCGGTAATGCGTCGTATTGATGTGTCAACCTATTGAGGTTGTGCCTGTTTTTCCGGCGCGTGGCTTGGGGTGTTGGGGGGTGAGATGATAAAGATATTCAATCACTATTTTCGGCAGAGGGTTGTGCTGCAATCCATGCTGTATGTTGCTCTGCTCGTGGGTGCTTTTGTTGCGGCGATGATCTGGCAGGCGGGAAGGGGTTTATTCAATGGCGAGGCCATCTCCCTGGGGTTGATTCGTGGTGGTTTGATCGCTGTTGGTATATTGGGTGTCAATCACGCGCTGGGGATCTATGATTGGGCAGCCAACCTCACCGTCGGTCAGGTGCGGGCCCGTGCGGTCTTGTCTTTTGTGCTTTCCATCGCAGTTGCTGTTGCGATTTTGATGCTGTTGCCGTTGGATCCACCTTATCACAACGACCAAGTCTTATTGGTGTTGTTGCTGATGGTCGCGGCCATGTTGGTTTTGCGTTTGCTGGGCAGTGACCTCTTGCCCGCTTCTTATAAGCGACGCCGTGTTTTGATCTATGGAACTGGGTCGCGTGCACTTATTGCGGGGCAGTCGTTGATGGAGAATGATCCCAGCATTGAGTTGGTGGGATATTTTCGTGGGCCTCAGGAGAAAGATCCTGTGGCAGCAAGGGTGAATGTCGTTTCTGAGGGCAAAACGCTGACCGAGGTGGTTGCTGAGTTTGATGTCAATGAGATAGTGGTTGCGGTGACTGAGCGGCGTGGTGGAAGCATGCCCCTGCGTGAATTGCTTGATTGCAAGTTGCGTGGTATTCAAGTCATTGATTTGGCGACTCATTTTGAACAATTGCTCGGTCAGATCCACCTTGAGGCCGTGTCTGCGGGTTGGTTGATTTTTGGTGATGGATTCCGGCAGGGCTTTTTGCGCTCCGCAATAAAGCGCACATTCGATATTGTCGGCTCCGGGGTGCTGCTGTTGGTTGCGGCGCCGATCATGTTGTTGACCGCACTCGCTATAGTTATTGAGAGTGGCATGCCGATTTTCTATCGTCAGGAACGAGTTGGGTTGAATGGTCGCAGCTTCAATGTCATAAAGTTTCGCAGCATGCGGCAGGATGCCGAGAAGGACGGCACACCCCGATGGGCGGGAAGTGGCGACACCAGGGTGACCAGGGTTGGTCGATTCATACGGAAGACGCGCATAGACGAGCTTCCGCAGTTGTTGTGTGTGCTCAAGGGGGATATGAGCCTGGTGGGACCGCGGCCAGAGCGCCCTTATTTTGTGGAGAGCCTGACACGTGATATTCCGTACTATGCCTTGCGCCATGGCATAAAGCCGGGGCTGACAGGGTGGGCACAGGTGCGCTATCACTACGGCGCATCTGTCAAGGATGCCGAGCAGAAGCTCCAGTACGATTTGTACTATGTGAAGAACAATTCTTGGTTTCTCGATCTCATCGTCTTGTTTGAGACCGTGGGGGTTGTTCTTACCGGCAAGGGTGCTCAGTAGGGCAGGGCTCCGTTTGCCCGGCCATGGGTAGGAGTAACTGAAACTCGGTGCCCGCGCCAACGCTGCTGTTGACCTGTACTTTCCCGCCATGGCGCTGAAGCACCGTCTGCACCAGGGCCAGGCCCAATCCGATGCCCGCTATTCCTGGGTGGCTTCCCGTATGTAGGCGCTTGAATGGCTGAAACAGGTGATCCTGCTTCTCCGGCGCAATTCCCGGGCCTTGGTCGCGCACGCTGATCACCCAGTAGGGTGCACTTTGTGTCAACGCGCAGTGCACCGTGCCATTGGCGGGGCTGAACTTGATGGCGTTTCCGATTACGTTGCCAATGGCCCGACCGATGAGACCCGGGTCCCCCTGGATGGATGCGCTGTCGGGGCGAGTGAGCTCCAATTTCACCTTGTGAGCCTGTGCAGCGGCCCACGCATCGTCGACGGCCGTTTCCAGTGCGATTGCGAGGTCGAATGAAACACTGCGGAATTCTTGAGCCTCGGCATGGGCCAGCTGTACAAAGCCCTGCGTCATGGCGAGGGCGGAATGCGCGTGGCGCTCGATCCGCGCCAGCAACTGCGGCCCGGCCATTTGCTCTGGAAACTCGCGCTGCATTTCCAGCAGTGTGAGAATGGACGCGACCGGAGCACGCATATCGTGTGAGATGAAGTGCAATGCCTGGTCGCGTTGTTGCTGCGCATGGTGCATGTCGGTCAGGTCAACCAGGGTGATCAGCCACACGGTTGCCTCGCCCAGCACAAATGGCCTGCTCAGCATGAGCAGGTGACGTCCCTGTCCATCGCGGCCTTCCTGCTGCGGGGGGATGTGGCCCAGGTCGCCTGCCGTCTGTGGCAGCAGGGGCCTGCCCGAGTCCGGGTGGACGAGATCGGCCAGAAGGCTTGCAATAGGGTGGCCTTGCCACGCCTTGGGCTGTGCGAGGTGGCGCAAGGCCGCTTCGTTGGCAAGGTTGATATGGCCGTCAGCGCTGCACACAAAGGTGGGTGACGGCAGGTGTTGCAGGCTGTCGTAGACGAATTGGTGCAGTCGGCGCAGACGGTCGGTTGCATCCTCCACCGCGTGGATGCGCCTCTCGAGCAAGTCACCGCGTGGTTGAACTCGCTCCTGCCGTTCGGCAACCGGAGACAGCCCAGCGCGCAGCAACGCGTGCATTTCCAGTTCCAGGAAATGAGCGGCGGCACTGAGTCGGCGCCAACTCCACAGGGGATATGCAGTGGCTATGCCTATAAGGGCCGGGCCGACCGTAAACTGCCGGCCCAGCCATGCCGGTGCAAGCGCACCGATCGCCAGGGTGCTCACGAGGAGGGCCGCGCAACTCATCAAGCCGGACAGCGGGCCGAGCAGCGCGATGGCGAGCAGCCCAAGAGCGACCGGGATCAGATTGATGGCGATGATCCATGCCTCGGATGTCGGCCGGATCTCCCAGTGCATGAGCTCGGCATTGAGGGCATGGCCGATCATCTCGACGCCGGGTATGCGCTCGGCATGGGCCACCATGGGCGCGGCAAACATGTCACCCAGACCGGTGGCAGTGGCGCCGACGATCACATACTTGTCGCGCAGTACATTGTTTGGAATGTGCCCGGTGAGTACATCGACATAGGAATAGGTAGTGAATGCGGGATTTCCCCGCGCAAAGCGCAGAACACGCAAATCGCGCTGGGTCCATGGCCCTGACGCAGGTGCAGCGTTGCCGGCGCATGCGGGCAATGCCTGTCCTGCGGCGCACAGCAGGGCCGTGCTGAAGTGAGGCCAGGGTGCCATTTGTGGCCCTTCGGTCAGGTACAGGCGGCGTGCGACTCCATCGGTGTCGAGCATCATCTGCACATGACCTAGCTGGTCGGCGGCGTTGCGCAGCAATGGCATTGGTGCATCGGGCATGCTGCGTGCGCCCAGGTCTCTGCGCGCCACGGGCAGTACGACATGGCCGCTGCGCTCCAGCGCACGCGCCAGGAGCAGGTCATCGCCCGGGTAGTCCGCGTCCTCTTCGCCAAACAGAATGTCCAGGCCTATGGCACGAGGGCCTTGGGCCGTGATCTGGTCCACGAGTTGTGCGTGCAGTGCGCGACGCCAGGGCCAGCGACCTATGGCATCAATGCTGCGGTCATCGATGGCGACGACGACGATATCGGGATGAGCCGGTCGTGCCGACAGGCGCATGCCTGCGTCCTGTATCAGATGATCGAGGGCCCGCAAGCCGGCCGTGCTGCACAGCCATGCCACAAAGCCCAGCAGCAGCAGCGACAGTGCAACCCATTCGCGACGCAGGTTGCGGCGGTAGGCCGGCTGTGCCGAGGGGGGCTTGGACTCCCGGGGTGGACTGCTCACGGGCGTGACAACGGACGTCCGTCAGACGATGTGACCGGATCGCCCGCTCCCGTCCGTACTGCAGCAAATGTGCGCACACGACGTGGTGTGGAGAACTCGCTCTCCAGGCCCGAGGGGTTGCGGACTTGAATGCGCACGTAGTAATGGCCCGGGGCAAGACCCGAATTGCTCCATTCGGGACTGGTCAGGCGCTCATCAATGATGAGGTTTGAAAAATCCTCCGAGTCGGCGAGCTGCAGACGATAGCCTTGGCCTGGCTCGCCGGTCCACCGCAGATGCAGGCCAGATCCGTCAGCGCTTTCCTGGAGCGTTGCAACATTGAGCGCAGCAGGGTTGTCGGCCACGGTGAATGGCTCGCCTGGACCGTATGGGCCCTGGTCGTCACGGCCATCGGGCAGCGCACGAATACTGGCTGCGCGCCAGTAGTAGCTGCCGGGTGGGAGGGCCGCGACCTGCGCACTGCAATCGGGCGCGTGAACCTCGTCCAGTACCGGTGCGGCAAAACTGGCATCGCCGGCGACCTGGATGCGGTAGCGCGCGCTGCCCGAGACCTGTGTGCACAACAGTTTGCCCTGCGCCCGGGAAACCGTGGAGCCCCGTGTCGGCGTTTGATACAGCGGCGCAATGGGATGAGCCTTCACCGCGATGACGCGCGTTGCAACCCGCCCGGGAAGATCCCCGCTGTCGATGGCGCGCACCGCGAGGTGGTAGCTACCATCCTCGACCGCCCGCAGCCTTACCGAGGGGCCGGTGAACGTTTCGTCCCGAACGACTTCAGTGAGGTCCGCGTCACGCGCCAGCTGAACCTGGTAGGCCACCGCAGCCGTCACGGGTGTGAGCGCGAGCGTGAGAAAGTCCGCGTCGTGCACCGTGTCGGGAAGGCCCGAAAGATCGGGCGCGGGCAGCAGTGTGCGCGGGGTGCTTGGTTGGCCATCTGCCGCCACGGCCAATCCTTGGCCCGCGTCGACCATGGTCGCGGCTGCAGACTTTGGCGATGTCACCATGACCCGACCCTCCGTGACGGCGGTGAGCGTGCGCTCGTCACCGGGCAGGATGACTGCAAAGCGTGTGCCGCGTACGCTGGTCGAGGCTTTGGGGGTGTGAATCTCCAATCGCCGCTCACCGGCGCCGTTTGGTGGCACGGAGGTCTCGACGCTGCCACGCTGCAGTTCGAGTACCGACTGTGCGCTGCCTGCGCGACCGCGGCGGCGCAGCAGCTGGAGGCGCAAGTCGGTATCGGCACGCACGCGGATCAGTGTCCCATCGGCCAGGCGCACGGTGACGAAGGAGTCAGCCGAACCTACCTGGAGGCGGGCACCCTCGGGCAGCGACTGGCCTGCCTTGACGCTCGACGTGGGACCGCCCTCTGGGGCGGTGACGTTCACCTGACCCTGGACGAAGCTCGCCTGTGCCATGCCTCGGGGCAGCAGTTGCATTGGTATGCGAAGCGTCGCGCCTGGTTGCAGCCGGCGTACGTCGGCGACGTGATTGTGAGCCTGAAGCCTGGGCCACAGCATTGGCGTGCCCAGGTAATGCGCGGACAACGCCTCGAGCGTGTCGCCGCGCTGGATCTTGTGCTCGATGTCCTGCGATGCTCCCTGCGCTCCAGGGTGTGCCCAGACCGCGCAGACGGCCAATGTCAGGGGAATGACGCGCGGTAGCGGCATGAATCGTGGCTGTAGCGTTGCCATGTCGTGTTCTCTGTGGAAGCAGTGCGTCCGCGCCTTGAGCGCGGCGATCAGCGGCTCGACTACGAGGAATGACCGGAGTCCGCGCCGGCCGCCTCTTGCGCGTCTGGCTTGACGGCCTCGAATCGGTAGCCGACGCCATAGACGGCGGTGATCATGTAGCCATTGCTCGGACGCAGATCCAGCAGGCCGCGCAGGCGTGAAACATGGGTGTCGAGCGAGCGTGAGATGATTTCCGCGCTCTGACCCCAGATGATCTCGCGCAAATGATCACGTGACAGCAGGCGTCCCATGTTCTGGAACAGGAACAAGGCAAGCTCATACTCACGCGCCTTGAGTTCCACGGGCGTTCCATCCATTTCCAGGTGGCGCGTCTCGGGCAGAAAACGGTAGCGGCCGAATTCCAGCACGCCGTTGGCGCTGCTGGGGTAGGCGCGGCGCAGCAAGGCCCCGACACGGGCCGAGAATTCGGCCACGCGCACGGGTTTGACCATGAAGTCGTCGGCCCCGCTGGCCAGGCCCTCGACGATGTCGCTTTCGGTCTGGCGGTTGGTCACGAAAAGAATGGGCAACTCGTTGCCCACGAGTTGGCGAACCTTGCCCACGAGCTCGGGGCCTTCGATATCGGGCAGCTGCCAGTCGACGATCAGCAGGTCGAAGGTTTCACGCCGCAAATCCTTGAGCAGTGCCGCTCCCGTATCGTAGGTACGGCAGAAATGCCCCATGCTCGAAAGGGCGTGAGTGAAGAACTCGAGTTGAAGCGGGTCGTCGTCCAATGACGCTATGCGCATGCCACTCCTTGTGGGCGAGGGAATCGAAGGCGGGACGTGCGGTGGCATGCCCCAGCAACTGGCGCCCTCGCGTCGCAGTCACTGGGCGGCAGCCTCGTACCGGGTGAACAAAGCAAGTATCGATCTTACTAAACCGACCGGTTGCATCTGCGGAGCAGAGAGGGGGCGCCGGTCGGGTATGCGATCGGTATCAGGTGGCTCAGCTACCCGAATCGGCGGATGCGGCCAGAACCCGAAGAGCCGCGGCAACGTCGTCACTCGAGACGCCGGCAACCGGCACCAGATGATGCGCCAGGGCCTGCAGGGCGCCGGCTTCCCGTTGCAGCCGTGCGATGGCCTGGCCGGCCTCGCGGGGGGCGGCAAAGCCGGCGCTTTGCAGCAGCAGCCTGCCATCGGCGGTCAGCAGCTTGAAGTAGAACTTGCCATCGGCCTCGCGGTACTGCTTGAACACGGGCAGTTCCGCCTTGTCTGCCTTGGGGGCTGCCCGGGTGGGTGCTGCCGCGCTGGACAACGAGCGCAAACCCACGGCAGTGCGCAATGTCTGCAGGAACGGACGGGCGATGGCACGGGCGCGTTCCGCACCCGCCTGCAGCGTGACCTCGACCTTCTCGGGGTGGGCCATCAGGTCGTCATAGCGCGCACGCATGGGCGCGATCTCCCGATCCACGCACTGGAACAACATCTGCTTGGCCTCGCCCCAGGCGATGCCATCGGCGTAGGCGCGCCGCATGGCGGCAGTCTCCTCGGGTGTCGCAAAGGCCTGGTACAGCTGGAACAGGGCGGAGCCCTCGACCTCCTTGGGCTCGCCCGGCATGCGCGAATCGGTGACGACGGAGCCAATGAGCTTTCTGAGCTGCGCCGGTGCGCAGAACAGCGGGATGGTGTTGTCGTAGCTTTTGCTCATCTTGCGCCCGTCAAGACCCAGCAGCGTGGCCACGTTGTCCTCTATCGCGGCCTCGGGCAGCGCGAAATGATCGCCATAGAGGTGGTTGAAGCTCGCGGCGATGTCGCGTGCCATCTCTATGTGCTGGATCTGGTCGCGGCCCACGGGTACCTGGTGCGCGTTGAACATCAGGATGTCGGCGGCCATCAGCACCGGGTACATGAACAGGCCGGCGCTCACGCCGTCGTCGGCCTCGCGTCCGGCCTCGGCGTTCTTGTCCTGCACGGCCTTGTAGGCATGGGCCCGATTGAGCAGGCCCTTGCCGGTAACGCAGGTCAGGAACCAGGTGAGTTCCGGGATCTCGGGGATGTCCGACTGGCGGTAGAACGTGACGCGCTCGGGATCGAGTCCCGCGGCCAGCCAGCTGGCCGCGATCTCCAGCGTGGAGCGGTGCACGCGCTCCGGCTCCTGGCATTTGATGAGCGCGTGGTAGTCGGCGAGAAAGTAGAAGTTCTCCACCCCCGGCGTACGGGTGGCGGCGATGGCGGGGCGCATCATGCCCGCGTAGTTCCCCAGATGTGGGGTGCCCGAGGGGGTGATGCCGGTGAGAAAGCGCGTGGTGCTCATGGATCAGCGAAGCAAGGCGGTGAATGGCGAAATCAACAGGTCGATGACGATGTAGCCCAGTGACATCAGCGGACGCAGCCACAGCTGCCCCACGATGCCGCCCACGACCAGGGCCAGCACGATGAAGAAGCCATAGGGCTCGATGCGCGCGACGAGCTGCGCCTGCTTCCAGGGCAGCAGGCCGACGAGGATGCGGCCTCCGTCGAGCGGCGGCAGCGGAAACAGGTTGAAGGCCCACATCACCAGGTTCACCGCGATGCCGGCGCGTGCCATTTCGATGAAGAACCGCTCGTGCGTGCCGAGAGCGGCCAGCAGCACCAGCAGCAGCGCCCAGGCCAGAGCCTGTACGAAGTTGGAGGCCGGCCCCGCCAGCGCCACCCACACCATGTCCCGTTTGGGGTTGCGCAGGAGATGGAAGTTGACCGGTACCGGCTTGGCATAACCGAACAGGAACGCACCCGAGGTCGCGAAGTACAGCAGCAGCGGCATCAGTATGGTGCCCACGGGGTCGATATGCCTGAGCGGGTTGAGCGTCACGCGCCCCAGCATGGCGGCCGTGCGGTCACCGAAATGCCGGGCCGTGTAGCCGTGCGCCGCCTCGTGCACCGTGATGGAGAACAGCACGGGCAGGGCATAGATGAGTACGGTTTGAATGAGATTGGAGATGTCCACGGCACCGATTGTGTCAGACGCCGCGCCGGGCGCAGGCCTGGCGCACGCGGTGGCGATCAGCGGGCGCCCTCAGAGCCCGAGGGCCTGCAGGCTGCCGCGCCCCTCGCGCACCACGACCGCCTCGCCACCGGTGCCCATGGCCGTGAGATCGATCACCGTGGTCGGCTCCAGCGGGCAGGCGCCGGCGTCGATGATGCCGTCGAGCTGCTTCTCGTAGCGTTCGCGGATTTCCTGCGGGTCGTTCAGCGGCTCATCCTCGCCAGCCGGGATCAGCGTGCTCGCCAGCAGCGGCGCGCCGTGCAGTTCCAGCAGCATCTGCAGTCCCTTGCGGTCGGGCACGCGCAGGCCTATGGTCTTGCGCTGTGGATGGCAGACGCGCCGCGGCACTTCCTTGGTGGCGTCCAGGATGAAGGTGTAGGGCCCGGGCGTGGCCAGCTTGAGCAGCCGGTACTGGCGATTGTCCACATGGGCATAGCTGGCCAGCTCCGACAGGTCGCGGCACAGCAGGGTCAGGTGGTGCTTGTCGTTGATCTGGCGCAGCCTGCGAATGCGATCGACGGCATCGCGATCGTCCAGGCGGCACACGAGTGCGTAGCTGGAGTCCGTGGGCACGGCGAGGATGTCGCCCCCTGCAAGCAGCGTCGCCGCCTGCTTGAGCAGGCGCGGCTGAGGGTTGTCGGCATAGATCTCGAAATATTGGGCCATGGTGGGTCGCTCAGGCGGCAAAGGGAGCCTTGGGAGCTCGGAGGATGCGGTCGGACAGCAGCTCCCACACGGGTGTGAGCTGTGCGGGCAGGTCGGGCAGGGTGCCAAGGTCGGTATGCGACTCCTCCGGGCCGTGGAAGTCGCTGCCGCGCGAGGCCGCCAGGCCGAACTCCTGGGCCATGTCGGCGTAGATGCGGTACTCGGCGCTCGTGTGGCTGCCGGTGACCACCTCCACCGCCTGGCCGCCAAGCTGTCTGAACTCGGAGAACAGCGCGTACTCCTCGTTGGCGGTGAAGCGGTAGCGTCCCGGATGGGCAATCACCGCCACCCCGCCCGCATCACGAATCCAGCGCACGGCGTCGCGCAGGTCGGCCCAGTAGTGCGGCACAAAGCCGGGCTTGCCCTCCGTCAGGTACTTGCGGAACACGGCGCCCATGTCGCGGCAGACGCCGGTGTCCACGAGGTAGCGCGCGAAATGCGTGCGCGAGATCAATGCCGGATTGCCCGCGTAGCACAGCGCACCCTCATACGCGCCCGGGATGCCGGCCCGGGCGAGCTGCTCGGCGATGTCGCGTGCGCGCTGGTCTCGCCCGCCGCGTGTGGTGGCCAGACCGCGCGCCAGCTGCGCGTCGTCCGCGTCGAATCCCAGCCCGACGATATGCACCGTAGTGCCGATGAATGTGACGGATATCTCCGTGCCCGTGAGGTAGTCCATGCCCAGCGCATGCGCGGCGGCCGCGGCGCGGTGCTGGCCGCCGATCTCATCGTGGTCCGTCAGCGCCCAGAGCCGCACGCCGTTGGCGTGCGCGCGCGCGGCGAGCTCCTCTGGGGCGAGGGTGCCGTCGGATACCAGCGAGTGGCAATGCAAGTCGGCGTTCAGTGAATGAGACACGGTTTCATTGTAGGTGGCGACGCTTTCGTGCGCGGTCGCAGGGGGCTTGCGAGACGTGGCCCGGTTGAATGTAACGACAGGTTAAGTAATCGCAGCTCGTGCCGATAATCCATGTGCCCTTGTTGGCAAGTACTTGTGAGGCTATCCTTACCACGCCGTGGTTTCTTTGCTATGAATATTCATGATCTGTCCGTGTCGCGCAAGCTCTGGGCCCTCGTTCTGGGCCTGATGCTGTCCATGTCGTTGTTGTTGGGAGGGGTGCTGACCTACATGGTGCGCGTGGACGACGAAGCCGCGCGCGTCGTGCAGTTCAATCAGGATCGCATCAGCCTTGCCCTGCGCTGGAAGGGGCTGACCGCGGTGTCCGTGGATCAGGCCGTCAATGCCCTGGCCACGTCCGATGAGTTGTTGATGACGCGCCTTCAGCAGAAGGTCAAGGCGGGCATCGAGAGCATCAACGAGGTGCAGAAGCAGGTGGAGGCAGCAGTAACCACTGCCGCCGGCAAGGCCCAGATCGAGCGTATCGCGGAGGCCCGCAAGGTGGTACTGGCCGAACTGGCCGAGGGCAACAGGCGACGCGCCGACGGTGACATTGCGGGCGCGCAGGGCATTGTCGAGAACAGGCTCATGCCGGCCGTGACCCGCTATGTGGCCGAGCAGGACGCGTTCGTGCAGCTTCAGGAGCGTCAGCGCGATGCGGCCAAGCAGAGCGCCGCGGATGCGCGCCGGACTGCCATCTGGGTCGGCGCGGTCATTGCCTTCGTCGTGGTGAGCCTGGGCCTGCTGCTCGCGCACCTGCTGGTGCGCTCCATCACCACGCCGCTGACACGCGCCGTGGGGCTGGCCGACCAGATTGCCGCGGGCGACCTGACGCAGGACGTGCACGACGAGCGACGCGACGAGCTGGGCCAGCTGCTGCGCGCACTCTCGGCCATGACGGCGCGCCTGCGCGGCGTGGTGGGCGAGGTGCGCTCGGGCGTGGAATCGGTCTCGTCCGCCTCCAGCCAGATCGCCACGGGCAACCAGGACCTGTCGGCACGCACCGAACAGACCGCCGCCAACCTCGAAGAGACGGCGGCCAGCATGGAAGAGCTCACCGCCACCGTGACGCAAAGCGCCGACACCGCACGCCAGGCCAACCAGCTCGCGGCCAACGCGGCCCAGGCGGCCGAGCGCGGCGGCGAGGTGGTGGGCCAGGTCGTGACCAGCATGCAGCAGATCACCGACTCCAGCCGCAAGATCGCCGACATCATCGGCGTGATCGACGGCATCGCCTTCCAGACCAACATCCTCGCGCTCAACGCCGCCGTCGAGGCCGCGCGCGCAGGCGAGCAGGGCCGCGGCTTTGCCGTGGTCGCCGGCGAGGTGCGCTCGCTGGCCCAGCGCAGCGCCGAGGCCGCCAAGGAGATCAAGCAGCTCATCACCACCAGCGTGAGCAACGTGGAGTCGGGCTCGGCGCAGGTGGAGCAGGCGGGCCAGAGCATGCAGGAGATCGTGCACAGCGTGCGCCGCGTGAGCGACCTGATCGGCGAGATCACGGCCTCGAGCACCGAGCAGCGCGACGGCATCAGCCAGGTGAACCAGGCGGTGGCCAACCTCGATCAGATGACGCAGCAGAACGCGGCGCTGGTGGAAGAGGCGAGCGCCGCCGCGGCCTCGATGAGCGAGCAGGCGCAGCGCCTGTCGCAGGTGGTGGCGGTGTTCAACGTGGGCAACATGGGCAACGCTGCGCCGGCGCAGCCGCGCACACCGGCCGCGGCGGCCGTCAGCAAGACGCCCGCGGCTGCAGCCCCTGCGCCACGTCCGCAGGCGGCCAAGCCCCGGCCGGCCCCCGCCGCGCCGCGCATCGCCGCTGCCGCGGCAAGCGCCAGGCAACCAGTGGTCGCAGGCGCGGACGATGACTGGGAAAGCTTCTGAAAACCATAGCGTGCAACGCTGACCAGGCGGCCGCAGCGGCGCATCTGGAGCCTTGAGTCAAACAACGGGGCGGCGATTTTTATAATCGCCGCCCCATTTTTTGCATTTTCTATGCTGACCACTTCCCGCCCCAGCGCCGCACAGCGCCCCTTGCCGTCCCTGATCTTCGCCAGCCGCTGGCTGCAACTGCCCCTGTACCTGGGGTTGATTGCGGCCCAGGCGGTGTATGTGTTTCATTTCTGGGTGGAGCTCATTCACCTGCTGGAGGCCGCCCTGGGCGACGAGCAGGCGCTGCAGGCCCTGGTCACGGGCATCGGCTACAAGAGTGACGCGCCGCTGACCAGCCTGAACGAGACGGTGATCATGCTCGTGGTGCTGGCGCTGATCGACGTGGTGATGATCTCCAACCTGCTCATCATGGTCATCGTCGGCGGCTACGAGACCTTTGTGAGCCGCATGAACCTCGAGGGTCACCCGGACCAGCCCGAGTGGCTGAGCCATGTGAACGCCTCGGTGCTCAAGGTCAAGCTGGCCACGGCCATCATCGGCATCAGCTCCATCCACCTGCTCAAGACCTTTATCAACGCCGGCAACTATTCCGAAAAGGTGTTGATGTGGCAGGCCATCATCCACATCGCCTTCCTGCTCAGCGCCCTGGCGATCGCGCTCACCGACCGGCTGCTGAGCCACAGCCACGGCGACGACGGGCATTGAGCCTCAGGTGGGGCGGGTTCAGCGCTGCACCCCCTCCACCAGAAACTGCACACGCCGCTCGCCGCGCCATTCGTTCACGTCGAGGCGAAAGGCCAGCAGCGCGCGCTCGGGCAGCTGCTCGGTGTGGCCGAACCAGATGGCGTCCACCGGCCGGCCCTGGTGCAGCAGCTTGATCTGCAGGTGGTTGCGTGCCTCGCCCACCAGGCGCTGGCTCAGCACCTGCACCTCCTCGCTGAAGGTGGGCGGGGCAAAGCCCTGGCCCCAGACCTCGCGCTGCAGCTGGTCCACGAGCTCGGCGCGGCAGTATTCGGGCGCGAGCGGGCCGTCGGTCTCCAGGCGCCGGGTGAGGGTGGCCGCGTCCAGCCATTCGCTGGCGACTTGGGCGAAGGCCTGCTCGAAGGTCTCGAAATGCTCCTCGGCCACGGTGCAGCCGGCGGCCATGGCGTGGCCGCCGAATTTGAGGATCACGCCCGGGTGGCGCTTGGCCACCAGGTCCAGCGCGTCGCGCAGATGAAAGCCAGCGATCGAGCGGCCCGAGCCCTTGAGCTCATGCTCCCTGCCGGGCGCACCGCTGGCGGCAAACACGAAGCAGGGGCGGTGCAGCCGGTCCTTGATGCGCGAGGCGACGATGCCCACCACGCCCTCGTGGAAGTCGGGGTCGAACACGCTGATGGCGGGCGGCGGCTCCTCGCCCTCGTCGAACAAATCCTCGGCCAGCAGCATGGCCTGCTCGCGCATGCCGCCCTCGAGCTCGCGGCGCTCGCGGTTGATGGCGTCGAGCTGGCGCGCCAGATCCGCGGCGCGGCCCGCGTCGTCGGTCAGCAGGCATTCGATGCCCAGCGTCATGTCGGCCAGGCGCCCGGCGGCGTTGATGCGCGGGCCCAGCGCAAAGCCGCAGTCGAAGGTGGTGGCGGCCTCGGCCCGGCGGCCCGCGGCGTCGAACAGCGCGCGAATGCCGGCCTGCATCTGGCCCGCGCGTATGCGCCTCAAGCCCTGGGCCACCAGGCGGCGGTTGTTGTTGTCGAGGCGCACCACGTCGGCCACCGTGCCCAGTGCCACCAGCGGCAGCAGGGGTTCGAGCCGCGGCTGGCTGGCCTGGTCGAAGCGCCCGCGCGCGCGCAGCTCGGCGCGCAGCTGCATGAGCACGTAGAACATCACGCCCACGCCGGCGATGGACTTGCTCTCGAAGCCGCAGCCGGGCTGGTTGGGGTTGACGATGGCGTCGGCCGCGGGCAGCTCGGGGCCGGGCAGGTGGTGGTCGGTGATCAACACCGACAGGCCCAGGGCCTTGGCCTCGCGCACGCCGTCCACGCTGGCGATGCCGTTGTCCACGGTGATGAGCAGGTCCGCGCCCTTGTCAAATACGCGTCGCGCGATGGCGGCCGTGAGGCCGTAGCCGTCCACCACGCGGTCGGGCACCAGGTAGTCCACATCGCGTGCGCCCAGAAGGCGCAGCCCGCGCACTGCCACGGCGCAGGCGGTGGCGCCGTCGCAGTCGTAGTCGGCCACGATGACCATGCGCCTGTCCTGCGCGATGGCGTCAGCCAGCAGCGTGGCCGCCTGCTGCACGCCCTTGAGCGCGGCGGGCGGCAGCAGGCGCGCCAGTGCGTCGTCGAGCTCGTCCTTGGCGCGTATGCCGCGCGCCGCGTACAGGCGCGCCAGCAGCGGGTGCACGCCGGCCTGCTCCAGCGCCCAGACGGCGCGCGGGGGAATGTCTCTTTCTATGATTTTCATAGCTGCTCGCGCACACTGGTAAAGCGCTGGGGTCTGAAAAGGCTTTGAATCCGCTGGCCCAGGCCGCGCGGCGCCGTGTGCCAGGCCATGGCGCTGCGCTCGCCGCACAGCGTCAGGCGGGCGCCGCCGCCGCGCGCCACATGGTCCGCCAGGTGGGCGACGGGACCGGCGTCCAGCGCCCGCCAGGCCTCGGCCCAGGCGCGCCAGTCCTCGCGCAGCGCGGCCTCGAGCAGCGTGGTGGGCATGTCCGGCGCGTCGGTGGAGGCGGGTGCCTGGGCCAGGGCGCCCGCGCCATGCACCCAGAAGGCGTTGACGGGCGGCAGGCCGCGCGCGGCGCGCGCGTCGTTGAAGGGGTGGGTGTAGAGCAGCATCTGCATCTCGCTGTGCAGGCGGTGCAGGGCGCGGGCCTGCTGCTTGTCGGGCAGCCAGGGGCTCACGTCGCGGCCCTGCACGCGCTCGAGCGAGGCCGTGACCAGGCCCTGGAAGGGCGCGCCACAGGCCAGCCAGCGCGTGGGCTGGTCGTAGATCAGCGTGATGCCGTCCTCGGCGAACCAGGGCGCGAGTATCGCCAGCAGCGCGCGCGAATCCTCCTCGGTCAGCCGCAGCAGCGCCGGGTCGCCCAGCAGCACATGGTTGGCGCCGGCCTGCCACTGGCAGGGAGTGATGAAGGCCCAGGCCTGTGTCAGCGCATCTTCTGCGCCGCCTTGCAGGCGCTGCCAGGCGGCCCAGGGCGGGGCGTTGCCGGCCAGGTCCAGGTGGCGCGCCAGGGCGCGCTCGTGCGGCGGCGTGGGGTCGGCCTCGCTGCCGGCGTCCAGGCCCGCTGGCGACAGGCGCGCGAGCAGCCGGTCGAGCTGCGGCAGGGCCAGGCCCTGCAGGGCCTGTTGGCATCCCTCGGCGTGGCTTGCGGCCAGGGGGATGAGCAAATGGGGGGTGGGGGACATGGGGCGCTATTGTCCGGGATGCCACAATCGCGGGTTCCGCGCGGCCGGTGAGTCCCCGGCGACGCGCAAGTCTTCCACACCATGCAAATTCCCTACGAACTGGCCCTGGGCTGGCGCTACACCCGCGCCGGTCGCGCCACGCGGCGCAACGGCTTCATCTCCTTCATCTCGGGCGTGTCCATGCTGGGCATTGCGCTCGGGGTGGCGGCGCTCATCATCGTGCTGTCGGTGATGAACGGCTTTCAGAAGGAGGTGCGCGACCGCATGCTCAGCGTGGTCTCGCACATCGAGATCTTCGCGCCCGGCGGCGCCGCGCTGCCCGACCTGGAGCGCACGCTGGCCGAGGCGCGCGCCAACCCCCACGTGATCGGCGCCGCGCCCTTTGTCGCGGCCCAGGCGCTCCTGGCGCGCGGCGAGGACATGAAGGGCGTGCTGGTGCGCGGCATTGACCCCGCGCGCGAGGGCGAGGTGACGGATCTGGCAGCCGAGAACGTGCAAGGCCTCAAGGCCCTGGTACCGGGCGAGTTCCGCGTCATCCTGGGCGCCGAGCTCGCGCAGCAGCTCGGCGTGCGGCCGGGCGACGCGGTGACGCTGATCGCGCCCTCGGGCCAGGTCACGCCCGCGGGCGTGCTGCCGCGCCTCAAGCAGATGACGGTGGCGGGCACCTTCCACTCGGGCCACTATGAATACGACTCGGCCCTGGTGCTCATGGCGCATCAGGACGCCGAGCGCATCTTCCGCCTCGAGGGGCCGACCGGCGTGCGCCTGAAGCTCAAGAACCTGCACGAGGCGCCCGAGGTCACGCAGCAGCTCGCGCGCAGCCTCTCGGGCGACCTGTTGATCCGCGACTGGACGCAGCAGAACAAGACCTGGTTTGCCGCCGTGCAGCTGGAAAAACGCATGATGTTCATCATCCTCACGCTCATCGTCGCGGTGGCGGCGTTCAACCTCGTCTCCACCCTCGTCATGACCGTGCAGGACAAGCGCGCCGACATCGCCATCCTGCGCACGCTGGGCGCGAGCCCGCAGAGCATCATGGGCGTCTTCGTGGTGCAGGGCGCCATGGTGGGCGTGATAGGCACGCTGGCCGGGCTGCTGCTGGGGCTTGGCATCGCCTTCAACATCGACGTCATCGTGCCGGCGATCGAGCGCGCGCTGCACACCAACTTTCTGCCCAAGGACATCTACCTCATCAGCCGCATGCCCAGCGACCCGCAGAGCAGCGACATCGTGCCGATTGCCGTGATCTCGCTGATCCTGGCCTTCGTCGCCACCCTGTACCCGAGCTGGCGCGCCAGCCGCGTCAACCCCGCGGAGGCGCTGCGCTATGAATAACGAAGCTATGGACGCTTACCAGACAAGCGCTGGAGGCCAAAATGTCTTCAAGAACCAGGTGGTGCTCCAGGCCCAGGGCCTGGCCAAGCGTTTCACCGAGGGCCGGCTCGATGTGAGCGTGCTCGGCGGCGTGGACCTGGCCGTGCACGCGGGCGAGACCCTGGCCATCGTCGGCGCCTCGGGCTCGGGCAAGAGCACGCTATTGCACCTGCTCGGCGGGCTCGATGCGCCCACGGCGGGCACGGTCACGCTCCGCGACCAGGCGGTGCATGCGCTCTCGCCCGCGCAGCAGGGGCGGCTGCGCAACGCGCAGCTGGGCTTCATCTACCAGTTTCACCACCTGCTGCCCGAGTTTTCCGCCCAGGACAACGTGGCCATGCCGCTGCGCATACGCCGCCTGCCCTACGAGCAATGCATCACCCAGGCGCGGCAGATGCTGGCCGCCGTGGGCCTGGCCGAGCGCGTCCTGCACCGCCCGGCCGAGCTCTCGGGCGGCGAGCGCCAGCGCGTGGCGATTGCCCGCGCCCTGGTCACGCGCCCGGCCTGCGTGCTGGCCGACGAGCCCACGGGCAACCTGGACCGCGCCACGGCCGATGCGGTGTTTGCGCTCATGCTGCGCCTGGCGCGGGAGCAGGGGACGGCGTTTGTCATGGTCACGCATGACGAGTCGCTGGCGGCGCGCTGTGACCGGGTGCTGCGCTTGGTGGCCGGAGTATTGACGGAAAAATAGGCTGTGCCCCTTTGTGGTGGCGCCCATGCAGCTCCTGGTTTGATAGTAGGCATGGGCCTTGGCATGCTGCGCCCGCTCCCCGGCTTCGTGCGCAAGACGGATGAGCCGGCCAGAGCCGGCGAGTGACTGTCGGTTTTCTTGACACCTGTCCACGCCCGAATAGCTATGGCCCGTGTACGAGGCAGCGTTTTGACCGTCGGTTTTCTTTACACGCAACGATGACTGTTGAGTTGGTGTTGAAGAAAATCCCTTTTGTTTCAATGACTTGCGGCGCGTCCGAATTTTGGTACGGGATATGCTTAAACACGAGGGGGCGGTTTGTGTGCGTCACCAGTTGGAATATTCCCGGCGACCAGGCGGCCTCGTGTGCCAAACCATTCACAGGAGCCATCATGAAACACTTTGCCAAACTTCTGCTTGCAGCGGGTGCGGTTGCCTTCAGTGCCCTGAGCCACGCAGGCCCGATAGTGACCGTTTGGAATGCAGCGGTCGACGGGAGCTGGTCGGCATTTGCGCCCAATCCCGGCGTAACCCAGACGGGTGACACGTTGCATTGGGGTACTCCTACTACAGCAGGCGGCGGTGTTCAGAGCAGCCTGGCGATTACCGACCCCGCGCCAACAAATGTGAATACGATAATCGGCGGCGGCATGCCCGTCCCGCCCTATATTGCCCCCAGCGTCACGCTGACGCACAACAACCGCCCCATCACCGGGAGCTCCCTGACGGATGCGACGCTGGACGTTTCGCTGGTACTGACGCCGGTGAGTCCCGCAGGTTCAGCTCTCCCCCCCGACGTGATCAGTTACCAGATCAGGTTCGTCGAAACGCCGAACAGTAACCCCTGCCCCGTGCCTGGTAGCCCGACTCCCTGCAACGACATCTTCGTGCAGCTTTCTGGCTTCCTCAACCAGAGCTTTACCTATGACGGCAACACCTACTTTGTGAATGCCATCCCGACCTCGGGTGGGGTGCTGAGCACGCTGCCGCCATCCGCATGTGCTGCGGCCGGGCTGGGTGCAGGCTGCTTCGGCTTCACGACGCCGGAAAACGCTAGCACGGCCCTTTCGTTCGGCCTCACCATCTCCACCAACCCGCTGCAGGTACCCGAGCCTGGATCACTGGCCCTGGTGGGTCTGGCGCTGGCCGGCCTGGGCTATGTGGCACGTCGCCGCTCTACCAAGGCCTGATGAGGGTGTGAAAGGCGTCACCGCAATGCGGTGACACCAGGCAGAACAAGGGGCTGCGCCAGGGGCGCAGCCCCTTTGCTTTTGCGCTTGGCATGACAAGTGTCATGTGGTTTTGCTGTCGTGGCGTGGTCATGCGGGTTCTCCGGCCTGGCATGGCGTGGGTGCCAACCTCCAGGACATCAAGCCATGGCGGCTGCCATGGGCGCAGCAGTCCCTTGGCGGCTCCTCGGGTGCAGCGGCGTCACAGCACTCTGCCGAACCACCACACCGACAAGCCCCCCGCCAGCAACAGCAGCATGGCCCCGGCCAGGGCCAGCAGTGCCGACACCTCGGTCTCCTTGGTTTCCACCGCGATGCGCGAGCTCAGCGTCTCGTAGACCTTGCGCAGGTCCTGCGCCGTGGCGGCGTGGAAATACTCGGCGTTGGTGCGCAGGGCCACGGCCTTGAGCGTGTCCTCGTCCAGGCGCACGCGCATGGACCAGCCCTCGAAGCCGATGATCTCGCCCTCGACCGTGCCCACGCCCACGGTGTAGACACGCACGCCGCGGTCGGCGGCCCATTGGGCGGCCTCCATCGGGTCCACGCCCGTGGTGCGCTGGCCGTCGGTGAGCATGATGATGGCGGCCGACCGGTAGGAGCCCGGGGCCACGGGCGTGAAGGCGGGCTTGTCGGGCTCGGGGCGGGCGATCTCGTCGATGGGGCGCACGCGCATGGCCTCGCGTCCGCCCAGGGCCGCGATGTCTATGCCCGCATCGGGGAACAGCGCCGCCAGCGCCACCATGAGCCCGTTGCCCGTGGCCGTGCCGCGCTGCAGCTGAAAGCTGTCAATCGCCTTGATCAGGTCCTCGTGGCTTTGCGTGGGCAGTTGCGCAAGCTGGGCCGTGCCGGCGAAGGCGACCACGCCTACGCGGACATGGCGCGGCAAGTCCTTGATGAAGGCCTTGGCGGCGTTCTGCGCGGCCGTCAGGCGGTCGGGCTCCACGTCGGTGGCGCGCATGCTGCCCGACACGTCCATGGCCAGGATGATGGTCTGGTGCTGCGACGGCAGCTGGAGCACCGCCAGAGGCCGCGCCGCCGCGAGCAGCAGCGCGGTGAGGCCGAGCAGGAACAGCAGCGGCGGCAGATGGCGGCGCCAGCCCTGGCCCCGGCCCATGGCCTGGCGCACCAGGGCCAGGCCGGGGTAGGGCAGGGCCTGGGCCTTGCGCCGGTGGAGCAACCACAGGTAGAGCAGCACCAGGAGCGGCACGATGGCCAGCAGCCACAGCAGGTCGGGCCAGAGAAACACCATGGTCGCCTCCTTTGCGGGTCGCTGGCCGTCAGCCGTGGTGGGCCGCGAGCGCGGGCCGGGCGGTGGCGGCGCGCGGGCGGTGTCCGCGCAGCTCCATGAAGCGCAGCAGCGCGGCCAGCAGGTCGTCGTCGGTGGACAGCTCCAGCGTGTCCACGCCGGCGCGGGTGAGGGCCGAGCGCAGCTCGGCCTCGCGCTGCGCGGCCAGGCGCGCGAAGCGGTGGCGAAAGCCGCGCTCGTGGGTGTCGACCTGCAGCTGCTCGCCGGTCTCGGGGTCGCGCAGCAGCAGCAGGCCCATGTCGGGCAGGGTCAGCTCCAATGGGTCGAGCAGGCGCACGGCCACCACGTCGTGGCGCTGCGCCAGGCGCGCCAGCGGCCTGTCCCAGCCCGGGGTGCTCAGAAAGTCCGACAGCACGAACAGCGCAGAGCGCCGGCGCAGCAGGGCCTGGGCGCGGTCGAGCAGGCGCCGCAGGTCGGTGACGCCGGGCGGCGCGGCGAAGCTGGGCAGCGGCGCGTGGCTGGTGATGGCGTGCAGCAGGCGCAGCACCTGGGCGCGCCCGCCGCGCGCGCTCAGCACCGGGCCCAGGGTGGCGCTGCCGTCATGCAGCATGGCGCCCACGCGGTTGCCCTGACGCTGCAGCAGGCGCGCGAGCACGCCGACGAAGCCGGTGGCCAGGTCGCGCTTGGCCTGGCCCGGCGCGCCAAAGTCCACCGAGGGGCTCAGGTCCAGCAGAAACCAGGCCGTCATGTCCCGGTCCTCGGTGTAGACGCGCACATGGGGCGTGGCCAGGCGTGCCGTGACGTTCCAGTCGATATGGCGCACATCGTCGTGCGGCTGGTATTCGCGCAGGTCGGCCAGGTCGATGCCGGCTCCGCGCAGCAGCGTGCGCGCACCGCCCTGCAGCAGGCCATCGAGGCGGCGGATCACCGTCCATTCCAGGCGCTCGAGCAGGCGCTCGGCGGCGCCCGGTGCCGTCCGCGCCGGGAGCGGGGCCGTCTCAGGCACGGCGGGCCTCCGCGGCGGCGGCCTGCTCGGCCCAATGGTGCAGCGGGCGCGCGGGCGGCGGCAGCTCGGCCATGATGCGCTGGATCAGCGTGTCCGCGTCCACACCCTCGGCCAGCGCCTCGTAGCTCAGGGCGATGCGGTGGCGCAGCACGTCGTGCGCGAGCTCCAGCAGGTCCTCGGGCAGCGCGTAGCCGCGCCCGCGCAGCAGGGCCAGGGCCTGGGCGCCCTCGGCCAGGGCGATGGTGGCGCGCGGGCTGGCGCCGCAGGCGATATGGCCGGCCAGCTCGCGCAGGCCATGCTGCGCCGGCGCGCGCGTGGCCGCCACGAGGCGCACGCCGTACTGGATGAGCGAGGGATCCACATAGACCTTGCGGCAGTCCCGCTGCAGCTGCGCGAGCTGCTCCGTCGTGGCCACGGGCGCCACCTCCACGGGCGGGGCCAGCGCGCGCTGGGCGATCACGTATTCCTCCTCCTCGCTCGGGTAGGCTATCAGCACCTTCATCATGAAGCGGTCCACCTGGGCCTCGGGCAGCTGGTAGGTGCCCTCGGTCTCTATGGGGTTTTGCGTGGCCATGACCACGAAGGGCTCGGGCACCGGGTGGCTGTGGCCGGCAATGGTCACCTGGCGCTCCTGCATGACCTCGAGCAGCGCGCTCTGCACCTTGGCCGGCGCACGGTTGATCTCGTCGGCCAGCAGCAGATGGGCGAACACCGGGCCCAGCGTGGTGCTGAACTCGCCCGTGCGCTGGTTGTACATGCGCGTGCCCGTGAGGTCGGCGGGCACCAGGTCGGGCGTGAACTGTATGCGCTTGAACTGGCCCTGGATGCAGGCCGCCAGCGTCTTCACGGTGAGCGTCTTGGCCAGGCCCGGCACGCCCTCGACGAGCAGGTGGCCCTGGGCCAGCATGGCGACCATCACGCGCTCGAGAAAGCGGTCCTGGCCGACGACGACGCGCTTGACCTCGTAGAGGATCTGCTCCATGAGCGTGGCGCTGGCGGGGGGGACGTTGTGCATGGTGCTCTCCTCGCGTGAACGGTCAGAACGGCGACATGCCGGCGGCGCGCGCCGCGTTCTCTATGGGTACGGCAAAGCCTATGCCGAGGAAGGTGCGCGCGGGCGTGGGGTTGAGGATGGCGGTGACTATGCCCACGACCTCGCCGTCGAACGTGATCAGCGGTCCGCCCGAATTGCCCGGGTTGGCCGCGGCGTCGAACTGGATCAGGTCGGAGAGCTCCTGCCCCCCTTCGGGCGACTCGAAGGTGCGCCCCAGGCCCGAGACCACGCCCGCCGATGCCGACGGCCCGATGCCGAACGGAAAGCCGATGACGACCACGCCATCGCCCGCGCGCAGGTTCTGCGTGGAGCGCAGCGGCGCGGCCTGCAGATCGTCGGGCACCTCATGCGCCTGCAGCACGGCCAGGTCGTTCTCGGGCTGGGTGCCGCTGATGCTGGCGTTGGTTTCGGTGCCATCGGTGAAGGTGACGCTGATGCGGTCGGCGTCGCGCACCACATGCAGGTTGGTCAGGATCACGCCCCTGTCGACGATGACCACGCCCGTGCCCACGCTGCGCTCGACCTCCTCGCCCTTGCGGGTGCGCCCAAGGCCTATGACGCGCACCACCGAGGGCACCACGGCCTCGGCCGCGCGTGCGGCGGCCGACGGCAGGGTGCGCGTCTGCAGCGTGTGCAGCACGGCCGCGTCGATGGCCTTTTGCGTGATGGTGGGCGCCGCGGGCGGCTGGCGCCACCACAGGCCCATGACCAGCAGCAGGGCCAGCAGCGCCAGGGCCGCCCCTTGCAGCTGCAGCGCCGTGGGGCGGCGCCGGCGTCGTGGCGGGCCGTCCTGGTCCGTGGGGGGGATTGGAGTGTCGGGCGCGTTGGGCGCGTCGGGCGTGGCCGGCGCCGCGGGCAGGCGCGCGCGGGCGCTGCGGGAAGGGCTGTAGCGGGCGGGCCGGGGCATGCAGGCACCTCCATGACGCAAGGGGTGGCAGGGCGTTCACGGTAGCACGGAAAGCGCTTGCGCGCATCGCCCCCCCGCATGGGCGCGGAGCGGTGCGGGCCGGTGCAGGCGCCCGGGCCAGGGGCGCAGGCAGCGGGCTCAGGTGCCGGCGGGCGCTTGTTCGGGGGCCGCCTGATCGAACGCGGCCACGGCGTTGGCCGCATACATCAGCGCGGGGCCGCCGCCCATGTAGACGGCGATGGCCAGGGTCTCGTGCACCTCGGCGCGCGTGGCGCCCAGGCGCGCCAGGGCCTGGGTGTGAAAGCCTATGCAGCCGTCGCAGCGCGCGGCCACGCCAATGCCCAGGGCGATCAGCTCCTTGGTCTTGGCGTCGATGGCGCCCGCGGTGAGTGCGGCCTTGCCCATGGCGTTGAAGCCCTGCATCACCTCGGGCTGGCTGGTGCGCAACTGGCTCACGTTGCCGGAGATTTCGCGTGTGAGGGTCTTGTAGTCGGTGCTGGAGGACATGGTGGGTTCCTTGGGTTGAGAAAGAAACGCGCCGGCTTGACGCATGTATTAGTATCGTCTAAATTAGAAAGGTATAAATTTGCGCCTTTGCAAAAAGGAGCATTTCAGTGAGCACGGCCATCGATCAGGAATTCATGCAGCAAGGCGCGGCCCGCGCCGCGGCACTGCTGCGGACGGTGGGCAATGAGCAGAGGTTGCTGGTGCTGTGCCTGCTCATAGAGCAGGGCGAGGCCTCGGTGGGGACGCTGCTCGAGCAGGTGCAGCTGAGCCAGTCCGCGCTGTCGCAGCATCTGGCGCGCATGCGCGAGGAGGGTCTTGTGGCCTACCGGCGCGACGCGCAGACCCTGTACTACCGCATTGCCGACCCCGCGGTGAAGAAGCTGATCGCGACGCTCAAGGACATCTACTGCGCCTGAGCGCCGTGCAGCCAGGTTTTGTTGTCAATCAGGAGAGAAATCATGAAAAACGTTGGAGGTCTCGATCGTGGCCTGCGCATCGTCGTCGGGCTGGTGCTCATCGCCCTGGCCGCCACGGGCACCGTGGGCTGGTGGGGCTGGATAGGCGTGGTGCCGCTGCTCACGGGCCTCGTCGGCGGCTGCCCGGCCTATTCGCTGCTGGGCATCAACACCTGCGCCGTGCGCAAGAACGACGGCGCCTGACCGGGGTGGCATGATCCGGCGCATGCAGCGCTGGATAGACACCCATTGCCACCTCGACGAATTCGTGGCCCATGGCGGCCAGGCCTGGGCCGATGCCGAGCGCGCCCGGGCGGCCGCGGCCGGCGTGGCGCATTGCGTGCTGCCGGCCGTGGAGCTGGCCAATCTGGAGGCCGTGCGCGACATGGCGCGGCGCCACGGCGACAGCTATGCGCTCGGCATACACCCGCTCTACACCCCGCGGGCCGGTGAGGGTGATCTCGACGTCCTGGCCGATGCCCTTGCGCAATACCGCGACGACCCGCGGCTCGTGGCCGTGGGCGAGATCGGGCTGGACTACTTCGTGCCCGGCCTGGATCCCGCGCGCCAGGAGCATTTCTACCGCGCCCAGCTGCAGCTGGCCCGGCGCCATGACCTGCCGGTGATCCTGCATGTGCGCCGCTCGGCCGACCGGCTGCTCAAGGGCCTGCGCGAGCTGCCCGTGCGTGGCGGCATCGCCCATGCCTTCAATGGCAGCCTGCAGCAGGCCCATGCCTTCATCGCCATGGGCTTCAAGCTCGGCTTTGGCGGCGCCGTGACCTATGAGCGCGCGCTGCAGCTGCGCCGCCTGGCGGCCGAGCTGCCGCCAGACGCCCTGGTGCTCGAGACCGACGCGCCCGACATCCCGCCGTACTGGCTCTACGTCACGGCCGCCGAGCGCGCCGCGGGTCGCGCCCCCGCGCGCAACAGCCCGGCAGAGCTGCCGCGCATCGCCGCCGTGGTGGCCGGCCTGCGCGGCATGACCAGTGCGGAGCTGTCCCAGGCCACGCACGCCAACGCCTGCGCGGCCCTGCCGCGGCTCGCTGGGCTTGTGGGATGATTTTGGGTGTTTTCGGCCTCTGGCGCTTGTGGGACAAGCGCGAGCAGCTATGCTATTGATAGTTTCTCCAGACCCTCATGCAGCCTTTGCACCCACCCCTGTCCTCCGCTCCCCGGCTTGCCGGCCTGCCGCCCGTCGTGGGGCCTGGCACGCGCGTGCTGGTGCTGGGCAGCTTTCCGGGGCGGGCGTCGCTGGTCGCGCAGCAGTACTACGGCCATCCGCAGAACCATTTCTGGCCCATCCTCGCGGCGCTGTGGCCGCAGCATCCGCTGCCTGGGCGCGAGGACTACCCCGCGCGCTGCCGCTGGCTGCTGGCGCGGGGCCTGGGGCTGTGGGACGTGTATGCCGCCTGCGAGCGTGAGGGCAGTCTGGACGCCAGCATCCGCAATGCGCAGATCAACGACTTCGCCGGCCTGCTGATCGGGCTGCCGGGCCTGGCCGCCATCGCCCACAATGGCGGGGAGAGTTTTCGCCACGCCAGGGCCGTGCGCAGCGGCCTGGGGCCCGATGGCCAGGCGCGCATCGCCAGCCTGCGCCTGCCGTCGACCAGCCCGGCGAACGCGTCGTGGAGTTTCGAGAAAAAACTGAACGCCTGGGCCGAGGCCCTGGCAACTTTTGGATTGGTATAGCAACTTGGCACGCAAGAAAACCACCGCCGCCGAACTGCCCGAGGTCAGCGTCTCCGACGATGGCGAGGTGCGCCACCTGCACCTGGGCACGCCCTGGATACAGGGCTCCATGCGCATAGACGCGCCGTTTGACCTGGAGCTCGAATATGTGCAGCGCATGATGGCCTGGCTGCTCTTCGTGCCCGCGCCCAGCGTGGCCCGGCGCCACGCCATGCAGCTGGGCCTGGGCGCGGGCGCCATCACCAAGTTCTGCCGCAAGAAGCTGCGCATGTGCTGCACCGCCATCGAGCTCAACCCGCGCGTGGAGGCCGTCTGCCGCGCCTGGTTCAAGCTGCCGCCCGACGGCCCCATGCAGCGCGTGGTGCTGGCCGACGCGGCCCAGGAGATCAAGAAGCCCGAATGGCGCGCCACCGTGGACGCGCTGGCCGTGGACCTGTATGACCACGACGCGGCCGCGCCCGTGCTCGACAGCGCCGAGTTCTACGCCGACTGCCGCGCGCTGCTGACCGAGGACGGCTGCCTCACGGTGAACCTCTTTGGCCGCTCGTCGAGCTACGAGCGCAGCGTGGCGCAGCTGGCCGAGGCCTTTGGCGCGGATGCCCTGTGGGCCTTCAAGCCCACGCGCGAGGGCAACACCGTGGTGCTGGCCCAGCGCACGCCCACGCCCACGCGCCCGAAACGCGCCGAGCTGCTCGAGCGCGCCGAGGTCGTGCAGGAGCGCTGGGGCCTGCCGGCGCCGAAGTGGCTGCGCGTCTTCAAGCCCGTGGCCTGATTCACTGAACACACCATGACACTTGCCGCACATCACGCCAGCCCCCCCGCAGCTGCAGACCACCGGGGCCCGCTGCACTGGCGTCAGATCGTGGACTGGCTGCGCGCCGATGGCGTGATCGACGCCGAGCAGGCAGAGCGCACCGTGGCGCGCTGCGCCCAGGCCGAGAGCAGCCAACACCCGCTGGTGCGCCTGGGCCACCTGAGCATGCAGCGCGCGGCCGACGGCAAGCCGCTGGACGTGGACATGCTCACCGAATACGTGGCCCGGCGCGCGGGCCTGGCGTTTCTGCGCATAGACCCGCTCAAGGTGGACGTGGGCCGCGTCGCCGACGCCATGAGCGCGAGCTACGCCGAGCGCCACCGCGTGCTGCCCGTGCAGGTCACGGCGCACGAGGTGGTCGTGGTCACGGCCGAGCCCTTCATCGACGACTGGGTGGCCGAGGTCGAGCGCCAGGCCAGGCGCAGCGTGCGCCGCGTCATGGCCAGCCCGCAGGACATACAGCGCTTCACGGCGGAGTTCTACGCGCTCGCCAAGTCCGTGCGCGAGGCGCAGAAGAGCGGCGGCGGCGCGGGCGGCAGCAGCTTCGAGCAGCTCGTGGAGCTGGGCAAGACCAACAAGCAGCTCGACGCCAACGATCAGGGCGTGATCCGCGTCGTGGACTGGCTCTGGCAATACGCCTTTGATCAGCGCGCCAGCGACATACACCTGGAGCCGCGGCGCGAGCAGGGCGTGATCCGCTTTCGCATCGACGGCGTGCTGCACGCCGTCTACCAGATGCCCATGGGCGTGCTCAACGCCATGGTGGCGCGCGTCAAGCTGCTCGGGCGCATGGACGTGGTGGAGAAGCGCCGCCCGCAGGACGGCCGCATCAAGACGCGCAACCCGCGCGGCGACGAGGTCGAGATGCGCCTGTCGACCCTGCCCACGGCCTTCGGCGAGAAGATGGTGATGCGCATCTTCGACCCCGACAACGCCGTCAAGGACCTGGATGCGCTGGGCTTCACCACGCATGACGCCGAGCGCTGGGAGGCCTTGGTCAAGCGCCCGCACGGCATCATCCTCGTCACCGGCCCCACGGGCTCGGGCAAGACCACGACGCTGTACTCCACACTGAAGCGCGTGGCCACGGAGGAGGTCAACGTGAGCACGGTGGAGGACCCGATCGAGATGATCGAGCCCAGCTTCAACCAGACCCAGGTGCAGCCCCAGCTCGACTTCACCTTCGCCGAGGGCCTGCGTGCGCTGATGCGCCAGGACCCGGACGTGATCATGGTCGGCGAGATCCGCGACCTGCAGACGGCCGACATGGCGGTGCAGGCCGCGCTCACGGGCCACCTGGTGTTCAGCACCCTGCACACCAACGACGCGCCCAGCGCCGTCACGCGCCTCATGGAGCTGGGCGTGCCGCCCTACCTCATCAACGCCACGCTGCTGGGCGTGCTGGCCCAGCGCCTGGTGCGCACGCTGTGCAGAAAGTGCCGCGAGATCGACGCCGCCGCCGACCCCGAGGTGCTGGCCGACATGATCCGGCCCTGGAAGATCAGCGGCGGCTACCGCGCCTACAAACCGGTGGGCTGCGTGGACTGCCGCATGACGGGCTTTCGCGGCCGCATGGGGCTGTACGAGCTGCTCACCGTGAGCGAGGCGCTCAAGAGCCAGATCCACCAGTCGCCCTCCATCGACGCGCTGCGCCGCCAGGCCGTGCAGGACGGCATGCGCCCGCTGCGCCTGGCCGGTGCGCTGCGTGCGGCCGAGGGGCTGACGACCCTGGAAGAGGTGATCGCAGCCACGCCGCCGCTGGAGTAGCTCGGCTGGCCTGGCCCGCCGGTGTGCAAGGGGCGCTCCGGGCTTGGAGGGTCTTGCAGGTTGCTCTTGTTTTGGGAGCTTGAGAGGCTCTTGAATACTGCGCTAGGGGCGAAATTGGCCGCGCATGCACGTGCATGTGGCGCGGAGCAATGGATGGCGATGTGCAACAGATTTCCGATCATGCTCGCGCCCCTCAAGCACACGCTGCTGCCCGGCCGTGCGGGCCGCGCGCACATCGGACTGGGGCTAGGGAAAACCTGTAGGTAACGGTAGGTGGAACCCACATGAAGGAGGGCGACCCTGGGTCTCACAATCGCCCCTCGTATTCCAATCGGGAGACTTTTGTGAGAATCAAGAGCCAACAGGATTTCTTTTCCGGCTTGATGTTTCTGGTTGTCGGTGTCGCCTTTGCCTGGGGCGCGACTACTTACAACGTGGGAACGGGCGCCCGCATGGGGCCAGGCTACTTTCCTCTGCTGCTGGGCATTTTGCTGGCCGTCATCGGCGTCGGCATCATGCTCAAGGCCGTCATCGTCGAGACCGTGGACGGCGAGAAGATCGGCAAATGGGCATGGAAGCAGATCTTCTTCATCATCGCCGCCAACCTGCTGTTTGGCGTGCTGCTCGCCGGCCTGCCCAGCATTGGCATTCCGGCCATGGGCCTGATCATCGCGATCTACGGGCTGACCTTCGTGGCCAGCCTGGCCGGGCATGAGTTCCACTTCAAGGAGGTGTTCATCCTGGCCACCATTCTTGCGGCCGGCAGCTACGCGGCCTTCATCTGGGGACTGAAGCTGCAGTTCCCGGTCTGGCCCAGCTTCATCGTGGGTTGACAGGGAGACTGGACCATGGAATTGTTTGAGCATCTCTCGACGGGTTTTGGCGTTGCGTTCACGTTCCAGAACCTGATTTACTGCTTCATCGGCTGCCTGCTGGGCACCCTGATCGGCGTGCTGCCGGGCGTCGGCCCCGTGGCCACCATCGCCATGCTGCTGCCGGCCACCTACGCGCTGCCCCCGGTGGCCGCGCTCATCATGCTGGCCGGCATCTACTACGGCGCGCAGTACGGCGGCTCGACCACCGCCATTTTGGTGAACCTGCCGGGCGAATCGTCCTCGGTCGTCACCGTGATCGACGGCTACCAGATGGCGCGCAACGGCCGCGCGGGGCCGGCGCTGGCGGCGGCCGGCATAGGCTCGTTCTTCGCGGGCTGCGTGGGCACGCTTATCCTCGCGGCCTTTGCGCCGCCGCTGACCGAGGTGGCCTTCAAGTTCGGCCCGGCCGAGTATTTCTCGCTCATGGTGCTGGGCCTGATCGGCGCCGTGGTGCTGGCCTCGGGCTCGCTGCTCAAGGCCGTGGGCATGATCGTGCTGGGCCTGCTGCTGGGCCTGGTGGGCACGGACGTGAACTCGGGCGTCGCGCGCTACAGCTTCGACATTCCCGAGCTGACCGACGGCATCAGCTTCACCGTGATCGCCATGGGTGTGTTCGGCTACGGCGAAATCATCGCCAACCTGTCCAAGCCCGCCCATGAGCGCGAGGTGTTCACCGGCAAGGTGCAGGGCCTGTTCCCCACCGCGCAGGACTTCAGGCGCATGTTCCCCGCGATGCTGCGCGGCACGGCCCTGGGTTCGTCCCTGGGCATCCTGCCCGGCGGCGGCGCGCTGCTGTCGGCCTTTGCTGCCTATACGATCGAGAAGAAGACCAAGCTCAAGCCCGGTGAAGTGCCGTTCGGCAAGGGCAACATCCGCGGCGTGACGGCGCCCGAGTCGGCCAACAACGCCGGTTCGCAGACCTCCTTCATCCCGCTGCTCACGCTGGGCATTCCGCCCAACGCCGTGATGGCGCTGATGGTGGGCGCCATGACCATCCACAACATCCAGCCCGGCCCGCAGGTCATGACCAGCAACCCCGAGCTGTTCTGGGGTCTGATCGCCTCCATGTGGATCGGTAACGCCATGCTGATTGTCCTGAACCTGCCGCTCATCGGCATGTGGATCAAGCTGCTCACCGTGCCCTACCGCTGGCTGTTCCCCTCCATCGTGCTGTTCTGCGCGATCGGGGTGTACTCCACCAACAACAACACCTTCGACGTGTGGATGGTGGGCATCTTCGGCATCGTCGGCTATCTGTTCTACAAGCTCGGCGTGGAACCCGCGCCGCTGCTGCTCGGCTTCATCCTGGGGCCGATGATGGAAGAGAACCTGCGCCGTGCGCTGCTGCTCTCGCGCGGCGAGTGGAGCGTGCTGGTTACGCGCCCGCTCTCCGCTGGCCTGCTGGCCGCGGCGGCCCTGCTGCTCATCATCGTGCTGCTGCCCGCGGTGAGCAAACGGCGTGAGGAGGCCTTCGTCGAAGAGGACTGATCGCTGCCTCCTTGACGCATCACGCACGCACGGCACCTTCGGGTGCCGTGCTGCTTTGCGCCGACAATACCGCTCCATGCCCCAGGACATCGCCCTCGCACAGCACCCGCAGCGCGCGCAGCTGCACAACGAAATCCATGCCCGCCCGCCCGAGGCCCTGGGCACGGCGGTGGCGATCACCCATGTGGTGATGTGGGCCGACGCGGCGCAGCGCGAGGCCAGCCGCGCGCACCTGGAGCGGTTGTTGCGCGACCAGCACCAGGCCCTGCCCGACGCGCACGGCACCCATCTGCGCGCCGACCTGGGGGCGTTTCGCCTGCGCTGGGAGCTGCACACCGAATTCGTCACCTGGACCTTCAGCGTGCCGCTGACGGGCGATGCCGGCAAGCAGGGCATGCCCGCGTCCGCGTCGGCGGCCGTGCCGCATGACTGGCTCGCCCAGCTGCCGGGCCAATGCCTGTGCCAGCTGCAGCTCTGGGTGTTGCCCACGCGCGAGTTTGACGAGCCGCCGCAGCTCTCCGCGCTGCTGCGCGAGGACTCGCTCGTGGCCTCGAGCGTGGCCCATGGCCATGGCGAGGTGTTCACCGATTTCTGCATCCATGCCGACGGCAGCTCGCGCATGCTGCTCTTGGCGGGCAGCATGGCGCCGCGGCGCCTGGGGCGGCTGGTGCAGCGTCTGCTCGAGATCGAGACCTACCGCATGGCCGGCCTGCTCGGTCTGCCCGTGGCGCGCGAGGCCGCGGCCGTGCTGGCGCGGGCCGAACGCGAGCTCGCGGCCCTGGCCGACGCCATACGCTCGGCCGATCGCGATACCGAGCCCGAGCTGCTCGACCGCCTGACGCGCCTGGCGGGGCAGGTCGAGAGCCAGTACGCCGCCACGCATGCGCGCTTTTCCGCGAGCAGCGCCTACTTCGAGCTCGTGGACCGGCGCATACGCGACATTGCCGAGTCGCGCCTGGGCGGCATGCAGACCATTGGCGAATTCATGGACCGGCGCCTGAGCCCCGCGCGCAGCACCTGCGAATGGGTGGCGCGCCGGCAGGACGCGCTGAGCCAGCGCGTCTCGCGCATCAGCAACCTGCTGCGCACGCGCGTGGAGATCGAGCAGCAGCAGAGCAGCCAGGCCCTGCTGGCCGCCATGAACCAGCGCCAGGACCTGCAGCTCAAGCTGCAGTCGACGGTGGAGGGCCTGTCGGTGGCCGCCATCACCTACTACATCGTCGGCCTCGTGAGCTACCTGGCCAAGGGCGCCAAGGCACTGGGCTGGCCCTGGTCGCCCGAGACCACGGCCGCCGTCGCCATACCGCTGGTGGCGGGCAGCGTCTGGTGGTCGCTGCGCAGCCTGCACCGGCGCATGTTCAAGCACTGAAGGAGTGGATATGGACCTGGGAATCGCGGGCAAATGGGCCCTGGTATGCGGCGCGAGCAAGGGCCTGGGCCTGGGCTGCGCAGAGGCGCTGGCGCGCGAGGGCGTGAACCTCGTGATCGTCGCGCGCACGCCCGATGCGCTTCAGGCTGCTGCTTCACAATTGATAGCTATTGGCACTGATGGGGCAAGCGCTGGAGGCCAAAAACATGCCAAGCCCCAGGTGCTGGCCGTGGCTGCGGACATCACCACCCCCGAGGGTCGCGCGGCGGCCTTCGGCGTGGCAGGCGGGCCGGGTCGGGACTTCGACATCCTCGTCACCAACGCCGGCGGTCCGCCGACCGGGGACTTTCGCGACTGGGAGCGCGACGCCTGGATCCGTGCCGTGGATGCCAACATGCTCACGCCCATAGAGCTCATCCGCGCCACGGTGGACGGCATGGCCGCGCGCGGCTTTGGCCGCATCGTGAACATCACGTCGAGTGCCGTGAAGGCGCCCATCGACATCCTGGGTCTGTCCAACGGCGCGCGCAGCGGCCTCACGGGATTCGTGGCGGGACTTGCGCGCGGCAGCATTGCGGCGCGCGGCGTCACGGTCAACAACCTGCTGCCGGGCAAGTTCGACACCGACCGGCTCGCCGCCACTCACCAGGGCGCGGCCGCGAAGACGGGCAAGAGCGTGCAGGAGGCGCGCCTGGCACAGCAGGCCGCTATTCCCGCGCGGCGCTTCGGTACGCCCCAGGAGTTTGGCGCCATCTGCGCCTTCCTGTGCAGCCAGCAGGCGGGCTACATCACGGGCCAGAACATCCTGGCCGATGGCGGCGCCTATCCGGGCACGTTCTGACTGCGCCTATCGGCGTGAGGACACCACGATGCCCGCGACGATGAGCGCGAACGCCGCCGCGTGGTACAGGTGCGGCGCCTCGCCCAGAAACGCCGCCGACAGCACGGCCGCGAACAGCGGCGTGAGGTTGATGAAGAAACTGCCGATCACCGGCCCCGCGCGCTGCACGCCCACGCCCCAGAAGCGGTAGGCCAGGATGGCCGGGCCGATGGCGATGAAGGCCAGGCCCGCCGCGAGCGGCCAGCCCCAGTGGATTTGCGTGTGGCCCAGCGACCATTCCACGCCCGCAAACGCGCCCGACCAGCCCACGCCGAAGACGAGCTGTGCCATCAGAAATGCGGCCCAGTCGCCGCGCACGTCCTGCGGCTCGCTGGTGCGCACCAGCAGCCAGCTGTAGAAGGCCCAGGAGATCGTGGCCAGCACCATGTACAGATCGCCCGGCACCAGGCGCAGCGCCAGCAGTTCCTGCCAGCTGCCGCGGCTCAGCACCAGCAGCACGCCGGCCACCGACAGCAGCGCGCCGACCACCTGCCGGCGCGTGGCCGGCACGCCAAAGCACAGCGTGCCCACGATGAGCATCCACACCGGCATGCCCGAGCCCACCAGCGTCACATTGAGCGGCGTCGAGGTCTGCAGCGCCAGGTACTGCAGCGCGTTGTAGCTGCCGATGCCGAACAGGCCCAGGGCCGCGTAGCGGCGCCAGTGCGGCCACAGGCCGCTTGCGGGGCGCAGTACCTGCCAGGCCAGCGGCAGCATCAGCACGAAGGCCAGCAGCCAGCGGACAAAGTTCAGCGTGATGGGCGGGATCAGCGTGTGCAGCGCGCGCCCCACCACGGCGTTGCCGGCCCACATCAGGGGCGCGGCGGCAAGCATGGCGGCGGTGGCGGGGGAGAGTCGTTGGGTCATAGGGCCTGCGACTGTAAGCGAGGAATGCCGCCCCGCGCCGCACATGGGTTGGCAAAACATGGCACGATCGCCGCGACTTTCCTGGAGACGCTAACCCATGACCCTCGCCGTACAGATCAGCCAGCATGGCGGCCCCGAAGCATTGCAAGTCGTCGACGTGCAGGTGGGCGACCCCGGCCCGGGCCAGGTGCGCATACGCCACCGGGCCGTGGGCCTGAACTTCATCGACGTCTATCACCGCACGGGGCTGTACCCGCTCACCATGCCCGCGGGCATAGGCATGGAGGGGGCCGGTGTGATCGAGGCCGTGGGCGAGGGCGTCACGCACCTGAAGGTGGGCGACCGCGCGGCCTATGCCAGCAACCCGCCGGGCAGCTATGCCGAGGCGCGCGTCATGCCCGCGATGTGCGTCTGCCGGCTGCCCGATGCCATAGCTTTCGAAACCGGCGCGGCCATGATGCTCAAGGGCCTCACGGCGCAATACCTGCTGAAAAAGGCGCGCCCCGTCGAGGGCCTGGAGCCGGGCGACTTCGTGCTGTTTCACGCGGCCGCGGGCGGCGTGGGGCTGATCGCCTGCCAATGGGCGCGCGCGCTCGGCCTGCGCCTCATTGCCACCGCGGGCAGCGACGCCAAATGCCAGCTGGCGCTGGCCAATGGTGCGGCCCATGCCATCAACTATCGCAACGAGGACTTTGCCGCGCGCGTCAAGGACATCACGGGCGGCCAGGGCGTGAAGGTGGTCTACGACTCGGTGGGCAAGGACACCTGGGACGGCTCGCTCGACTGCCTGCGCCCCTTTGGCCTGATGGTGAGCTTTGGCAACGCCTCGGGCCCGGTGCCGCCGTTTGCGCCCGCGGCGCTGGGCGCCAAGGGCTCGCTCTACGTCACGCGCCAGACGCTGTTCACGCATATCCGCACGCGCGAGGCCACGCAGGCCATGGCCGACGAGCTGTTTGCCGTGGTGGCCAGCGGCCAGGTCAAGATCCACATCGCGCAGCGCTATGCGCTCACCGATGTGCAGCAGGCGCATCGCGACCTGGAGGCGCGCAAGACCACGGGCTCCACCATCCTCACGCTGCCATGACCGCCGCCGCCCCGGCCTGGGTGGCGGCCGCGCGTGACGCAGCCCGGCGCGCGCCGGCCGCGCCGCGCGTGCCGCTGCTGCTCGGCGGCGAGCGCGTGGGTTCAGTCGATGCGCAGGTTTTTGATGATATTGGCCTGCAGCGCTTGCTGGACAAGCGCTGGCAGCTATTGAAAACAGAGTACCAGGGCGCGCCCGCCTGGGCGCTTGCGGGCGACGACCCCACGGCCGCGCTCAACGCCCTGGCCGTAGCGCTGCGCGCGGCCGGCCGCTGCGGTCCCTGGCGCGACGAGCAGCTCGCCGTCTGCGCCGCCGATGGCCGGCGCCTGGCTACGGTGGAGCGCGGGGCGGTGCGTGTGCTGGGGATCGCCACACGCGCCGTGCACCTGGTCGGCTGCACGCCGGATGGCAGCATGTGGGTGCAGCAGCGCGCCCAGACCAAGGCCAACAACCCCGGCATGTGGGACACGCTCATGGGCGGCATGGTCTCGGCCGCTGACGACCTGGACCAGGCCCTCGCGCGCGAGACCTGGGAGGAGGCGGGCCTGCGCCTAGCCGAGCTCGAGGGCCTGGCCCATGGCGGGCAGGTGGATTTCGCGCTGCCCAGCGACGAGGGCGGCGGCTGCGGCTACATGCGCGAGCGCATAGCCTGGTTTCGCGCCACGCTGCCCGCGGGGCTGCGGCCGGTCAACCAGGACGGCGAGGTGGCGCGCTTTGAGCTTCTGCACCATGCCCGCGTGCAGGCCCGCCTGGCCGAGGGCGCCTTCACGCCCGAGGCGGCGCTGGTGCTGGCCGCGTTCTACGGCTGGTAGCCGCGCCTGGGCCACAATCGGGCGCCCGCCGCCTCCATATCCATCCCGCCCCCACATTCCCCCTCATGGCCCGTTCACGCCTGCTTCCCGACAACTTCACCCTGGCCCTGGTGGCCGTCGTCATTCTGGCCAGCCTGCTGCCGGCATCGGGCGTCGTGGGCGCGTTCTTCGAGAAGGCCACCGTGGCCGTGGTGGCGCTGTTGTTCTTCATGCATGGTGCCAAGCTCTCGCGCGAGGCCGTGCTCGCGGGCCTTGCTCACTGGCGCCTGCACCTGCTGGTGGTGGCCTGCACCTTTGCGCTGTTCCCGGTGCTGGGTCTGGTGCTGCGGCCGCTGCTCGAGCCGCTGGTCACGCCCGAGCTGTACCTGGGCGTGCTGTTTCTGTGCGTGCTGCCGGCCACGGTGCAGTCGGCCATTGCCTTCACGGCCGTGGCGCGCGGCAACATGGCGGCGGCCATCTGCAGCGCATCGGCCTCCACGCTGCTGGGCATCTTCATCACACCGCTGCTGGTGCCGCTGGTGCTGCCCGTGGCGGGCGCGGCCCAGCAGGACATGCTGGGCAGCATAGGCCGCATCATGCTGCAGCTCATGCTGCCCTTCATCGCGGGCCATCTGCTGCGCCCGGTGATCGGCGGCTTCATCGCGCGCCATGCGGCGGGGCTCAAGTTCGTGGACCAGGGCTCGGTGCTGCTGGTGGTCTACACCGCCTTCAGCGCGGCCGTGGTGGCGGGGCTCTGGCGCCAGCTGCCGCTGCCGGCGCTCGCGGGCCTGTTGGTGGTGTGCGCGGTGATTCTGGGCGCGGCGCTCACGGCCACCACCTGGCTCGCGCGGCGCCTGGGGTTCTCGAAGGAGGACGAGATCACCATCGTCTTCTGCGGCTCCAAGAAGAGCCTGGTGAGTGGCGTGCCCATGGCCAAGGTGTTGTTCGCCTCGCAGGCGGCCGGCGCCATCGTGCTGCCGCTGATGGTGTTCCACCAGATGCAGCTCATGGTCTGCGCGGTGCTGGCCCAGCGCTACGCGCGCCGGCGCTGACCCGGCGCGGCCGTCACTGCCGCTCGCCCTGGGGCGCGGCGGTCTCGTCGTTGTGCGACTGCAGCGGGCGGATGGCGCTGTTGGCCTCGAGCACCGGGTAGGCGACCGAGCACAGCAGCGAGTTGATGCGCTTGAGGTCGCTGATGATGTCGATGTGCAGCGAGCTCGTCTCAATGCTCTGAATGGTGTTGTCGGCCAGGCGATTGAGGTGGGTGGCGGCGTAGGCCAGCTCCAGCTCGCGAAAGCGCGTCTTTTCCTGCAGCAGCTTTTGCGCGTCGCGCACATTGCCGGTCAGGAACACGCTCATGGCCAGGCGCAGATTGGCCACCAGGTGGTCGTGCATCTCGTTGATCTCCTGCAGGCCGGCGTGCGAGAACTGGCGCCCCTTCTTGATCTTCTTGTCCTCCACGTCCTGCAGCACGCGCTCGACCAGGTCGCCCACCTGCTCCATGTTGATGGTGAAGCCTATGATTTCCGTCCAGCGCCGGCCCTCGGCCTCGTCGAGCTCGGAGCGCGAGAGCTTGGTCATGTAGTACTTGATGGACGAATACAGGCTGTCCACCTGGTCGTCCAGCGCGCGCAGCTCGGCCCCGAGCTTCTGGTCATCGGTCTGCCACACGGTCTTGAGGCCGTTGAGCATGGTCTCGACGAGGTCGGCCAGGTGCAGGGCCTCGCGCGCGGCGCAGGAGATGGCCAGCGACGGCGTGGACAGGGCCGAGGCGTCGAGGTGGTGCGGGCGCGACAGCGCGGCCGATACCTCCTCCTTGGGCGTGATGTTCTCCACAACCTTGGCAATCAGGCCGGTCAGGGGCAGGCACAGCAGCGTGACCATGGCGTTGAAGGCCAGGTGGAACAGCACCACCTGGCTCACCTTGTCGGGCACCAGGGTCTGGATATGGTGGTGCCACAGGCCGATGACCGGAATCATGACCAACGCGCCCACCATCTTGAACAGCAGATTGCCCAGCGGCACCTGGCGCGTCTGCACGCTGGCGCGCAGCGTGGTGAGCACGGCCAGCAGGCCGCTGCCCAGGTTGGCGCCCACGACCAGCCCCAGGGCCACCTCGGTCGGAATGCCGCCCGAGCCCGCGAGCGTGGCCACCAGCAGCACCGTGGCCAGGCTGGAGTAGGACACCACGGCGAGGATGGCGCCGACCAGCACCTCCAGCGTGATGTCGCTGGTCAGCGTCATGAGCAGGGCGCGCACGACCTCGGACTGGGTCAGCACCAGCGTGGACTCGGTGATCAGGCGCAGGGCCAGCAGCATCAGGCCCAGTCCGATGAACACGCGCCCCACGCGGCCGGCCTTGGCGTCCTGGCGCGCAACGAACAGCACCACGCCGACGAAGATGCACAGCGGCGAGAGCCAGGACAGGTCCAGCGAGAACACCACCGCCATGAGGGCCGAGCCTACGTCGGCGCCCAGCATCACGGTCAGCGCCGCCATCAGCGAGATCATGCCCTGGCCCACAAAGGCCGAGACGATGAGCGCCGTGGCCGTGCTCGACTGCACCACCGCCGTCACCCCAATGCCCGAAAACACCGCCAGCAGCTGCGTGCGCACGCCGCGCGCGATGAGCTGGCGCAGATTGGCGCCAAACACGCGCAGGATGCCGGTGCGCACCATCTGTATGCCCCAGACGAGCAGGGCGATGGCGGCGAGCAGATTGAGCAGATGCTTCATGAGGGACGGTCGTGGAATGCTATCAGTCTATGAGCATGCCATTCTCGTGGAAAGGATAGGGGCCTTCAAAGATTCCCGAGGCCGCGAGGTGAGAAACCAGGCGCTCGCCATCCCAGGCATGGATGCGAAAGGCCGGCGGCTCCAGCATCCAGGCCGAGGCCGCCGCGGGCTGCAGGTCCAGCGCCACCTGGTGCGCCGGCGACGGGCAGGTGCTGGCGATGGTGCCGCCAAAGCGCACGTCGATGGCGCGGTGCAGGTGGCCGCAGATGATGCGTTCCACGTTCGGGTGGCGCGCGACGATGGCCTCGAGCTCCTGCGCGCCCGCGAGCAGCCCGATCTTGTCCATGTGGCCGATGAGCGTGCGAAACGGCGGGTGGTGCATGGCGATCACGACCGGCTCGCCCTGGCAGGTGGTCAGCTCCCGCTCCAGCCAGGCCAGGCGCGCCTCGCACAGCGCGCCATGGCTCTGGCCCGGCACCACGGTATCGAGCGCAATCAGGCGCAGCGGGCCTACGCGCACGCTGTACTGCACGAACTCGCCGTCGCCCTGCAGGTAGACATGGTGGGCAAAGCTTTTGCGCAGCTGCACGCGCTCGTCGTGGTTGCCGGGCAGCAGGTAGACGGGCAGGTCGGCGAGTGGCGCCAGCAGTTCGGCCAGATGCGCGTATTCGGCCTCGCGGCCGAAGTCGCACAGGTCGCCGGTGAGCACGAGCGCGTCGGGCCGCTGGGGCAGGGCCAGCAGGCTGTCGATGGCGCGCCTGAGATAGGGCGTGGTGTCGATGCGCCCATAGGCCAGGCGGCCGGGCTCGCGGATATGCGGGTCCGTGATCTGGGCGAGAAAGGTGTACGGTGCGGTGCTCATGGGGTGACCTCTGCGGTGCTCATCAGGCGTTGCGGATCGATGTGGATGCCCACCTCGTCGCCATCGCGGTAGGGCGCGTCGCGCGCCACATCGGCCAGCAGCGTGCCGGGCACGCCGTCGGCCTGCAGGCGCAGCTGCACGCGGTCGCCCAGGAAGCAGCGCTGGGTGACCCGGGCCACGCCCCAGCCGTCCTGGCGCGGGCCAATCTGTATGTCCTCGGGGCGCACCAGCAGCGCGCCCTGGTTCAGCGCGGGCGGGCAGGCGAGGGTGGCGCCGCCTATCGTGAGCACGCCGCGCGCGAGCGACTCGGGCGAGCGCTCTATGCGGTTGACCCGGCCGAGGAACTCGGCCACGAAGGGGTGGGTGGGCGCGCGGTACAGGTCCTCGCCGCGGCCCACCTGCACGATGCGCCCGGCGCGCATCACGGCCAGCCGGTCGGCGATCGCCATGGCCTCCTGCTGGTCGTGCGTGACGTGGATGGCGGTGATGTGCAGGCGGCGCAGCAGCTCGGCCAGTTCCTCGCGCAGCGACTCCTTGAGTTTGGCGTCCAGGGCCGCGAGCGGCTCGTCGAGCAGCAGCACGCGCGGGCGCACGGCCACGGCGCGCGCCAGGGCCACGCGCTGGCGCTGGCCGCCCGAGAGCTCGCCCGGGCGCCTGGATTCCAGACCTGTCAGGCGCGTGAGCTCCACGAGCTCGCCCACGGCGCGGCGCTCCTCGGCGGCCGAGACGCCGCGTATGCGCAGGCCGTAGCCGATGTTGGCGGCCACGCTCATCTGCGGGAACAGCGCGTAGCTCTGGAACACCATGCCCACGCCGCGCTGCTCCACCGGGCGGTGGGTCACGTCCTGGTCGCCGAACAGGATGCGCCCGCCCGCGTCCAGCGTCTCGAGCCCGGCGATCAGGCGCAGCAGCGTGGTCTTGCCGCAGCCCGAGGGGCCGAGCAGCGCCAGCACCTCGCCGGGCTCGACATGCAGGCTCGTGGGTTGCAGTCCGCGCGTGCCGTCGGCGTAGGTTTTGGAGCAGTGGTCGATCTCGACCGGTATGCGTTCAAGTTCCATAGCGTTTCTGCATGAGCTGGGCCAGGGCCTGCAGGGCCCACAGCACCGGGAGGATGACGATGAAGAACACCAGCGTGTAGGCCGATCCGACCTCTATGCGCATGGACGCATAGCTGTCGGCCAGGCCCACGGGCAGGGTGCGCGTGAGCGGCGTGTGCAGCATCCAGGTCAGGTTGAACTCGCCCACCGAGAGCGTGAACACCATCAGGCCGCCGGCCACGATGGCCGGGAACACGGCCGGCACGAGCACGCCGAGAAAGCGCTGGGGAAAGCTCGCGCCCAGCGTGCGCGCGGCTTCCTCGAGCGCGATCAGGTCGTTGCGCTGGAAGGCCGAGGCCACGGTGCGCACCATGAAGGGCAGGGTGAACACGATGTGGCCGACGAGGATGAAGGCGAAGCTCTGGCGGAAGGCCGCCATCTGTCCATAGACCAGGATCAGCGCCAGCGCCGTCGCCAGGCCCGGCACGGCCACGGGCAGGGTCAGCAGCTCCTCGAAGGCGCGCGCCAGGCGCGAACGGCTGCGTGCGAGCGCGTAGGCGCAGGGCACGCCGAGCAATGCCGTCGCCACGACGCACAGCGCGGCGATCACGAGCGACGCGCCCACGGTGCTGCCATAGACCTCCCAGACTTCCCGGAGCCAGCGCAGCGTAAGGCCGCTTCGGATTCCGGTGCTGTAGTTGTTCACGAGGCCCGCGAGCACCGACAGCAGCATGGGAGCGACCATGAACACGGTGGTGAGCGCCGTCACGGCGAACAGGAACGGAGCCGGTTTCTGGGCATGGGTTCGCATGGGCGGCCCTCCTCAACCCACATTGCTGCCGAAGCGGCGCGTGAGAAACAGCGCCAGCCAGGTGACGATGCCGAGCGCGATCGACAGCGATGCGGCCAGCGCGAAGTTGGCGTAGTTGGTGAACTCGTTGTAGATGGTGATGGGCACGACCTCGAACTTGCTCGCCAGCGTGAACGCGGTGCCGAACGCACCCATGGAGGTGGCGAACACGATGGCGCCGCAGGCCACCGTGGTGGGTGCGAGCTCGGGTATCCACACATCGCGCACGATGCGCAGGCGCGATGCGCCCAGCGAGCGTGCGGCCTCCTCGAGCTGCAGGTCCATGGCCTCGGCGGCCGCGGTGTAGGTCGCAATGGCGCGCGGCAGCGAGAAGTACAGGTACGCCAGAAACATGCCCAGCAGGCCGTAGGCGAAGGTGATGCGCTCGCCCACGAGCCGGCTCGAGAGGTCGGCCACCAGCCCCTGGCGCCCGCCCAGCAGGATCACGAAGAAGCCGATGATCACGCCGGGGAACGACAGCGGCAGCGTCAGCAGCGCCAGCAGCAGCTGCTTGCCGACGAAGCTGCGCCGCGCGAGATAGATGCCTATGGTGGCGCCTGTCACCAGCGTGGCCAGGGTCACGGCGATCGACAGCAGCAGGGTGTTGAGCATGCTCTCGACGTAGCGCCCGTCGGTGAGCACGACGAAATAGGTCTTCCACCCCTGCTCGGCCGGCAGCAGCAGGAGCTGCAATGCCGGCAGCAGCCAGAACGCGAGGAAGAACACCCCCGCCGGCGCCGCGCAGCCGGCGAGCAGCAGGCGCTGGCGCGAGCTCACCGCACTTCCTTGAGATAGCGGTCGGAGAACGCGCGCTGCGCCGCCGCCATGCGGTCGTAGTCCACGGTCCTGGCGCGCGCGTATTCCGACGCGGGCAGGAACTGCGCCTGCACCTCCTTGGGCATGGCGCTCGCGCGCACCGGGCGCAGATAGGCCTTGGCCCAGATCGACTGTCCCTCGTCGGAGAGCACGAAGTCGAGCACCTTCTTCGCCTCGGCCGGGTGCGGTGCCTTGTTGACCAGGCTCATCACGTAGGGCACGACCACCGTGCCCTCGGCCTGAATGACGAACTGCACGTTGGCGCCGTCCTTGTACCTGGCCCGGTAGGCGTTGAAGTCATAGTCCAGCAGGATGGCGATCTCGCCCGAGAGCACGCGCGCGTACGAGGTCTGCTTGGGCACGATGGGTTCGTTCTTCTGCAGTGCCTTGAAGTAGTCGATGGCCGGCGCGAAGTCGGCCAGCGAGCCGCCGCGTGCCTCGTTCACGGCCACGGCGCCCACATAGCCGACGAAGGCCGAGGCCGGATCGAGGTAGCCGATCAGTCCCTTGTAGTCGGGCTTGAGCAGATCGGCCCAGGACTTCGGTACCGGCTTGCCCTTGAGCGCGTCCACGTTGACCATGAAGCCCAACGTGCCCGAGTGGATGCTGAACCAGTGGCCAGCCGGATCCTTCATGCCATCGGGGATCTCCTTCCAGTGGGCGGGCTGGTAGGGGGCGACCACGCCGTCCTTCTGCGCCTGGATGGCGAAGGTCACGCCCAGGTAGGTGACATCGGCCACGGGGCGTGCCTTCTCGGCCACGAGCTGTGCCAGGGCCTGGCCCGAGTTCTTGTTGTCCGCCGGCACGGTGATGCCGGTTTTGGCCTTGATGACGCGCAGCTGCGTGCCCCAGTCGGCCCACTCGGTCGGGCAGTTGTAGCAGATGGCGGTCTGCGCCCAGGCGCCGCCGGCGGCCAGGCCGGCGGCCGCGAGCACGCCGATGCGGGCAAGGCGTTGCAAGGTCGAGGTCATGGGGTTACTCCTTGTGGTGAGACGGGGCGGGAGGATGGGCTGCGGCCCGACGCTTCGGGCACAGCCCCGGTGGCGGCGCTGCAGGATTCGCCGTCGTGAAACGCATGGGGCAGATAGAGGCTGTCGGCCGCCGTGGGCAGCCGGTTGCGCTCCATGGCGTGGACCAGCAGATCCACGGCGTGGCGGCCCATGTCGTGGCTGGGCTGGGCGATGGTGCTCAGGGCAGGGGTCAGGTCCTGGCCGATGGCAATGCCGTCGAAGCCGACGACGGAGAGGTCCTGCGGCACGCTCAGGCCCGACAGATGCGCGGCCCGTATGGCGCGAATGGCAAGCAGGTCGTTGGAGCAGAACAATGCCGTGGGCCGGGGCTGGGCCTGCAGGTAGCGCGAGAGCGCCATCACGGCGCTGGTGACGAAGGGCACCTCGACGAGCGCGGGGGGCACGAGGCCCGCCTGCGCCATGCCGCGCAGGTAGCCGCGGTAGCGCTGCTGCGCCCGGTCGGAGGCCGCCAGCGTGCCGCTGACCATGGCGATGCGGCGGTGGCCAAGGGCAGCGAGCCGCGCCACGACCTCGGCGGCCGCCGCCTCGCCGTCGACCGAAACGCAGGGATGTTCTGCATGGGCGTTGTAGACCAGCACATAGGGCAGTTCGACGCCGCGCAGGCGCTCGAGGGCCTGGGAGTCCGTGGGGTTGGCGACGGTGAGAATCATGCCGTCGACGCCGCCGGCCAGCAGCTGCGTGACGGCCTGCCTCTCCTGCTCGTCGTCATAGCCCGTCATGGCGGGCAGGATGGCGTAGCCATTTCTGGCCGCGGCCAGGGCGATGCCCTGCAGGCATTCGGCAAAGACCGGATTGAGCAGCGTGGGCAGCACCACGCCCAGCACGCGGCTGCGCTGGGTGCGCAATGTGCGGGCGATGGCGTTGGGCTGGTAGCCGAGCTCGCGCGCGGCATGCGCGACCAGCTCACGCGTGGCCGGGGCGACCTTGTCGGGGCAGTTGAAGGCGCGCGACACCGTCGCGGCCGAGACGCCGGCACGTGCTGCAACGGCGTGAATGTTCTGGGGTTCCTTGGGCATGGGGGCGTGATGGAAACGATTTCATTTCATCACGCCAGTATGACGCCCAAGTGACACAGGGCGTTGCGGGTTAACCCCAGGCCAGGGCCATCAGCCTCCGCGTCGCACGCGCAGCAGCTCGTCGAGGATCAGGCAGGCCGCGCCCACGGTGATGGCGCAGTCGGCCACGTTGAAGGCCGGGAAATGCCAGCCGCGCAGGTGAAAGTCCAGAAAGTCCACCACATAGCCATGCTGCAGGCGATCCACCACGTTGCCTATGGCGCCGCCCAGGATGGACGACAGCGCGAAGGCGAACAGCCGCTGCCCCGGGTGCTGGCGCAGCTGCCACAGGATGAAGGCCGCCACCACCACGGCGATGCCGGTGAACAGCCAGCGCTGCCAGCCCCCGGCGTCGGCCAGGAAGGAGAAGGCCGCGCCCGTGTTGTGCGCGCGCACGACGTTGAAGAAGCTGGTCACGTAGGTGGCGTCGCCCAGGCGGTAGTAGCCCAGGATCAGCGTCTTGGTGAACTGGTCGGCGATGACGAGCAGCAGGGCCCAGGCCAGCCAGGGCCACATGCGCGCGCCGCCGCTCTTGCCCGCGCGCGCCATCAGGCGTGCAGGCGGGCTTCACCCGCGCCGTGGAGGTTGCTGTCGCAGCGCCCGCACAGCGTGGGGTGCTCTGGGTTGTGGCCGACGTCGGCGCGGTAATGCCAGCAGCGCTCGCATTTCTGGTCAGAACTGGCCTGAACGCTTATCTGTAGCGCGTCGCCAGCTATCAGGTTGATAGTGGAGACGATGAACACGAACTTCAGGTCATTGCCCAGGCTGGCGAGCAGCGCATGGTCCTCTGGCGCGGCCGTGAGCGTGATCGTGGCCTGCAGCGACGAGCCCACGACGCCGGCGGCGCGCAGGTTCTCGATCTCCTTGTTCACCGCGTCGCGGATCTGGCGCAGGCGCTGCCACTTGGCCAGCAGCGCCTCGTCCCCGGCGGGCAGGGTCTCGAAGGTCTCGAGGAAGATGGATTCGCTCTTGCCGAAGATCTTCCAGGCCTCCTCGGCCGTGAACGACAGAAACGGCGCCATCCAGCGCAGCATGGCGTGGGTGATCTGGTGGAGCGCCGTCTGCGCGCTGCGCCGCGCAAGGCTCTTGGGCGCGGTGGTGTAGAGCCGGTCCTTGAGCACGTCGAGGTAGAAGCCCCCGAGGTCCTCGGAGCAGAACAGCTGCAGCTTGGCGACTACGGGGTGGAATTCGTACACCTTGTAATGTGCGAGCACCTCGGCCTGGAACTCGGCCGCACGCGCGAGCGCCCAGCGGTCTATCTCCAGCATGTCGCCATAGGCCACGGCGTCGCGGGCCGGGTCGAAGTCGCTCACGTTGGCGAGCAGGAAGCGCAGCGTGTTGCGGATGCGGCGGTAGGCGTCGACCACGCGCGCGAGGATCTTGTCGTCGATGGCAAGGTCGCCCGAATAGTCGGTGGCCGCGCACCACAGGCGGATGATCTCGGCGCCCATCTTGGAGCTGACCTCCTGCGGCGAGACCGTGTTGCCCAGCGACTTGCTCATCTTCTTGCCCTGGCCATCCACGGTGAAGCCGTGCGTGAGCAGGCCGCGATATGGCGCGCGGCCGAAGATGGCACTGGCGAGCAAGAGCGAACTATGGAACCAGCCGCGGTGCTGGTCGTGGCCCTCCAGGTACAGGTCGGCCTCGGGGCCCTCGTCGTGGTGCATGCCCGCGTGCGTGCCGCGCAGCACATGCCAGAAGGTGGAGCCCGAGTCGAACCAGACCTCGAGGATGTCGGTGCTCTTGGTGTAGTGCGCCGCATCCTCCTTGCCCAGGATGTCCTCCGCCATCACGCGGCTCCAGGCCTCGATGCCGCCGGCGTCCACGATGGCGGCGGCCTGGTCGATGATCTCCAGCGTGCGCGGGTGCAGCTCGCCGCTGTCCACATGCAGGAAGAAGGGCAGGGGCACGCCCCACGAGCGCTGGCGCGAGATGCACCAGTCGGGGCGACCGGCGATCATGTCGCGCAGGCGTGCCTTGCCGTTCTCGGGGTAGAAGCTGGTTTTTTCGATAGCTGCCAGCGCAATCTGGCGCAGGGTTTGCGCGGGTTTTTGTGCGGGGTCGGTGAACACGCCCTCGCCCTCGTCCATGCGCACGAACCATTGCGCGGCCGCGCGGTAGATCACCGGGCTCTTGTGGCGCCAGCAATGCGGGTAGCTGTGCGTGATGCCGGCCGTGCCCATGAGGCGGCCCGCCACCTTGAGCGCATCGATGATGACGGGCACGGCCTTCCAGATGGACTGGCCGCCGAACAGCGGGAAGTCCTCGGCGTACTGGCCATGGCCCTGCACGGGGTTGAGGATGTCCTCGTACTTGAGGCCATGGGCCACGCAGCTGTTGAAGTCGTCCACGCCATAGGCCGGGGCGCTGTGCACGATGCCGGTGCCGTCCTCTGCCGTGGCGTAGTCCGCCACATAGACGGGCGAGATGCGGTCATAGCCCTTGTCCACATGTGCCAGCGGGTGCTTGAAGGGCATGAGGTCGAGCTTCTGGCCCACCGTGGTGGCGACGACCTGGCCGGTGATGCCCCAGCGCTCCAGGCATTTGTCGACGAGCGCGCTGGCCACGATGAGCAGGCCGCGTTCGGTATCGACCAGGCTGTATTCGAGCTCGGGGTTGACGTTGAGCGCCTGGTTGGCCGGAATCGTCCAGGCCGTGGTGGTCCAGATCACGGCAAAGGCGGGCTTGGCGAGGCTGGGCAGGCCAAAGGCCGCGGCCAGGCGCGCCGGGTCGGCCGCGGGGAACATCACGTCCAGCGTCTGGCTCTTCTTGTCTGCGTACTCGATCTCGAACTCGGCAAGCGACGAGGCGCAGTCGAAGCACCAGTACACGGGCTTGAGCCCTCGGTAGACGAAGCCGCGCTCCATGACCTTTTTGAGCGCGCGCAGCTGGCCGGCCTCGCTCGCGAAGTTCATGGTCTTGTAGGGGTTGTCCCATTCGCCGAGCACGCCCAGGCGCTTGAAGTCCGCCATCTGCTGCGCGATCTGCTCGGTGGCAAAGGCGCGGCCCTTGGCCTGCATCTCGTCGCGCGGCAGGTTGCGGCCGTGCAGCTTCTCGATGGCGTTCTCGATCGGCAGACCGTGGCAGTCCCAGCCCGGGGTGTAGAGCGCGTCGAAGCCCTCGAGCTGACGGCTCTTGACGATCATGTCCTTGAGGATCTTGTTGACCGCGTGGCCGATGTGGATCTGACCGTTGGCATACGGCGGGCCGTCGTGCAGGATGAACTTCGGCGCCCCACGGCGTGCGTCGCGCAGCTTCCTGTAGATGCCCTTCTCGTCCCATTCCTTGGCCCAGGCGGGCTCGCGCCTGGGCAGGTCGCCGCGCATGGGGAACGGCGTGTCGGGCATGTTGAGTGTGGCGCGGTAGGCGCTCTCGGGGGCTTTCTTGGGCGTGGCTTCGGACATCGGTGCAAACCTTCAAAACATGGGCGCTCCGGACACTGGCGGCCCGAAGCGGAGCGGAACCTGGATGGGGGAGGGGCGAAGGCGGCCCCGTCAAATTCGGTCGCGGGTGGTCTGGCGACGGGTCTCGGCGTGCGTGGAGGCGAAGAAGGCGCGCGCGTCCTCGCAGTCCCTGGCAATGCCGGCCGTGAGGGCGTCAAGGCTGTCGTATTTCAGCTCGTCGTGCAGTTTGTGCAGCAGTTCCACGCGCACGATTTTACCGTAGGCCCCTTCGGCGCCCAGGTGCTCGGGCCAGGCGAGGCAATGCGTCTCGAGCAGCACGCGCCCGCCGTTGACGTCCTGCGGGTCGAGCGAGGGGCGCACGCCCAGGTTGGCCACGCCCGGCAGGGGCTCGTCGTGCAGGCCGTGCACGAGCACGGCGAAGATGCCGCTGGCGGCCGGCTTCCAGTGCGCAAAGCGCAGGTTGAGCGTGCGAAATCCGTCCTGGTGCGGGCCGCTGGCGGCCGAGCGTCCCAGTTGACGCCCGAGCTTGCGCCCGTGCACCACATGGCCCGATATCGCGTAAGGGCGGCCGAGCAGACGCGCCGCATCCTGCATGCGGCCCGCGGCCAGCGCCTCGCGCACGGCGGTGCTGGACACGCGCAGGCCATGCACCTCGTAGCTCATCATGCGCGCCACCTCGAAGCCATGCGCGGGGCCGGCCGCGTCGAGCATGGCGTAGTCGCCCACACGCTGGCTGCCAAAGCGAAAGTCGTCGCCCACCAGCAGGTAGCGCGCGCCCAGGCCGCGGACCACCACGTTTTCGATGAAGTCCTGGGCCGACAGGCTGGCCAGCCCTTCGTTGAACGGCAGCACGATGGTCTGCTGCACGCCGCAGCGCGCGAGCTCCGAGAGCTTGTCACGCAGCGTGCCTATGCGCGCCGGGGCGAGCTCGGGGCGCCTGTGCCGCCCGGCGAAGTAGTCGCGCGGGTGCGGCTCGAAGGTCAGCACGCAGCTTTGCACGCCACGGTGCTGGGCCTCGTTGTTGAGCAGCGCGAGCATGGCCTGGTGGCCGCGGTGTACGCCGTCGAAGTTGCCTATCGTGAGGGCACAGGCCGGCGCCACCTCGGGATGATGGAAGCCGCGGAATATCTTCATCGCAGTGCTTTTCTTTTGATAGCGATTTGCGCAAGTCCATCAAGCGCCTGACGCCAATTTCATATGAAAAGAGTATATTGTGCGCTACCGGCACGCCCCGTGTGGCTGCGCCGGCGAGGCGTGAACATCGTGATTCTTGTGCACTGAGACAGGAGGCGGGTGGTGAAGGTCTTGAAGCTGTCGGCCCAGGGGCTGCCGCAATCGTGGATATCGCTCGAGCAGGCGGTCACGCATTACGCCGCCGGCGAGGTGCGCTGGGAGATCGGCGCGCAGGTGGCGCTGTTTCGCGGCGGACACAATGCCATCACGGGCGTGCAGTCACAGATTGCCGTGAGCAGCATCATAGGCACGCGCGGCGTGCCCAAGATCAACCCCTTCGACCTGCGCCCCAGTCTGACCAATTCCAAGCTGTTCGCGCGCGACCGCAACATCTGCGCCTACTGCGGCGGGCATTTCCGCGAGGAGGAGCTGACGCGCGAACACATCGTGCCGTTTGCCAGGCAGGGCCTCAATCACTGGATGAACGTGGTCACGGCCTGCCGCCCCTGCAACCACCGCAAGGGCCCGCGCACGCCCGAGCAGGCCCATATGCCGCTGCTCTACGCGCCCTACGTGCCCAGCCTGTGGGAAGACTTCATCCTGCGCAACCGCCGCATACTGGCCGACCAGATGGAGTTTCTGATGGCCCATGTGCCCAAGTCATCACGCCTGCTGAGTTGACGCGCTGGTGGCATGCCGTTGCGGTGGTGGCACGGGCACGTAATTCCACTACGGTGCCAGGGGTGGGTTGAAAACTAGAATGGCCGGTTTCCCCATCCCATCAACCACCCTGTTGCGAGTGCTTCCCATGAACCTGTCCCGCCGCGTCCTTGCCGCTGCCTGCGCCGCCTCCGTGCTGTCCGTATTCACTGGTACCGTTTCTGCGCAGCAGGCCAGGGAGGTCAAGCTCGGCTACGCGCTGGCCGTCAACTCGCACTACGGCGCGGCGGCACAGGCCTGGGCCGATTCGGTCGAGAAGGGCACGAACGGCGCCTTCAAGTTCAAGCAATTCCCCTCCAGCGCCCTGGGCGGCGAGCGCGAGCTCATCGAGGGGCTGCAGCTGGGCACCGTGGAGGCCGTCATCGTCTCCACGGGCGCATTGAGCAACTTCGTGCCCGAGGTGGGCGTGGTGGACATCCCGTTTCTGTTCCGCGACACGCAGCATGCGCGTGCCGTGCTCGACGGCCCCTTCGGCCAGGACCTGCTGACCAAGTTCCACAAGCGCGGCCTGATTGCGCTGGCCTGGGGCGAGCAGGGCTTTCGTCACCTGACGAACAACAAGCATGCCGTGCAGAAGGTCGAGGATCTCAAGGGCCTGAAGATCCGCGTGACCGAGAACCCCGTGCACATCACGGCCTTCAAGACCCTGGGCGCGTCGCCCACGCCCATGTCCTGGCCCGAGGTGATAGGCGCGCTGCAGCAGGGCACGATAGACGGCCAGGAAAACCCGATCTCGGTGCTGGCGTCGACCAAGCTGTGGCAGGTGCAGAAGCACCTTACGCTCACGGCGCACGTGTACGCGCCGGTGGCGCTGATCGTCTCGCCCAACTTCTGGGCCAGCCTGAACGATGCGCAGAAGGCCGCCTTCACGCAGGGCGCCAAGCTCGGGGCTCTGGCCTCGCGCGCCTTTGTGGACGCCGTCGAGAAGAAGGGTGTGGAGGAGGCCAAGAGCCACGGCATGCAGGTGGTGACCAGCGTGGACCAGGCGGCCTTCCGCGCCGCGCTCGAGCCGGCATACAAGCAGTACGCGACCAAGTTCGGCCAGAAGTCTCTGGACGCCATCGCCGCCGTGAAGTAAGCGCTCTATAGCGCTGCACCCGCACCCGCCCGGCCCTGCCCGGGCGGTTTGGTTTCAACCCCTTGGACAACGGCGCGTGCGCCGCCCCTTCCCATGCTCGATCGTGTTGAACGTACCTTGGTAGTCTGCAACCGCTGGGTGATCATCGTGTTGCTGCTGGCCATGGCCTGCATCGTGTTTGCCAACGTGGTGCTGCGCTACACCACGGGCGACTCCATCGTCTGGGCCGAGGAGGTGGCGCGGCATCTGATGATCTGGTGCACCTTTCTGGGCGCGGGGCTGGTGCTGCGCTTTGGCGGCCATGTGGCCATAGACAACCTGCACGGTGCGGTCGGCCCGCGCATGGCGCGTGTGATTCGCGCCGTGGTGGTGGTGGGCGTGGGGCTGTTCTGCATCGTGATGACGTATTTCTCGGTGCTCTATGTCTGGGCCACGCGCTTTCAGACCACGGCCGCCACCGATGTGCCCATGGCCTGGATCTACGTTGCCATGCCCGTGGGCTTCGTGCTGATGCTGGTGCACCTGCTCTTTGTTGCGCGCGGCTACATCGCCGATGGCAGTTATGTCGAGTCGGGCGAGATGGGCGCCGACGCGGCGGCCTCCATCTGAGCGGGGGGCGACGACATGACTCTCACGCTTTTCATCGCCATCATCGTGCTGCTGGCCCTGGGCTTTCCGGTGGCCTTTGCATTGGCCATCTCGGCGGCCCTGGCCGTCTTCGTCGGGGGGCGCTACCCGCAGCTCGTGGTGTTCAAGGAGATGTTCACGGGCATAGACAGCTTTCCGCTCATGGCCGTGCCCTTCTTCATCCTCGCGGCCGAGCTTATGTCGGGCGGGGCACTCACCGCCGTGCTGCTGCGCTTTGCCGCGCAGTTCGTGGGGCATCTGCGTGGTGGCCTCGGTTATGCCAACGTGCTGTCGCTCACGCTGTTCTCGGGCATCTCGGGCTCGGCGCTGGCCGATGCGGCAGGCCCGGGCTCGATGATGGTGAAGATGATGGACAGGGCCGGCTATGGCCGCCCCTACGCCGCGGCGCTCACGGCGAGCACTTCCATCGTGGGCCCCATCATCCCGCCCTCGGTCAGCATGATCATCTACGCGCTGCAGGACGAGAATGTCTCGGTGGGCGGCCTGTTCGTGGCGGGTTTCGTGCCGGGCATCCTGATCGCCGTCGCCATGGCCATCGTGAACTGGTGGGTGTGCAGAAAGCGCGACTACCGTTCGCGCGAGCCGCGCCCGACGGGCCGCGAGATGCTCGTCACCAGCATCAAGGCCATCCCCGCACTGCTGCTCATCGTGCTCATCATCGTGGGCATACGCTTTGGCATCTTCACCCCCACCGAGGCCTCGGTGGTCGCGGTGTTCTATGCGCTGGTCTGCGGCAAGTGGATTTATCGCACGCTCGAGTGGAAGGCCGTGCCCGGCATTGCGGCGCGCTCGGCCATGCTGACCTCGTCGGTGCTGCTGGTCATGGCCACGTCGGCGGCGTTTGCCTGGGTGCTCACGGTGGAGGGTATTCCTCAGTATCTGTCGCAGCTCATCGTCAGCTGGAATCTGTCGCCGATCATGTTCCTCGTGGCCGTGAACCTGCTGTTGCTGGTCTTCGGCATCTTCATGGAACCGCTGCCCGGCGTGATGATCCTCGTGCCCATCCTGGCGCCGATCGCCAGCGCGCTCGGCATAGACCCGACGCATTTCGCCATGGTGGTGATCGTCAACCTCACGCTGGGCATGATCACGCCGCCCGTGGGCGGGCTGCTGTTCGTCACGGCCGTGTCCACGCGCGTGTCGATCACGGCGCTCACGCGCGAGATGCCGCTGTTTCTGCTCGCGCATTTCATCGTGCTGGCGCTGCTGACCTTTGTGCCGGCGCTCTCGACCTGGTTGCCGCACGCGTTGGGATTTTGAGCCGCTGCGGATCGAATTTCCTTTTTGGCGTGAAAAACTGGGCTAGAATGCGGGCTTCCCTGAAATGCCCAGGTGGCGGAATTGGTAGACGCACTAGTTTCAGGTACTAGCGCTGAGAGGCGTGGAGGTTCGAGTCCTCTCCTGGGCACCACAGTTCACTGTAATCCGCAAGGTTCAGGGCGCAGAGCCGCTTCCGTGGAAGCGGCTTTTTGCTTTTTGTAGCTCTGACTTCAGTAGCTGTACTGCAGACCCAGCGTGGCCGTATCCACGTCGGAGTTGCGGTCGACAAAGTGCAGGCGGTGACGCTCCCATTCCAGTACCGCCGACCACTGCGGCGTGAATGCCCAACGCAGTCCCGCGCCATAGGACAGGCCGAAGCCACTGTCCTTGCCCAGCTGCACGCCATAGCCGCCCATCCCCTGCGTACGGGTGCGCCCATACAGGGAGCCCACTCGACCCAGAAGGTCGAGCTGCGGAGTCAGCGGCAGCCGACCGATCAGACTCAGGCCCAGCCCGCGCGCACGGGTGTCGCCGCCGATGCGGTGGGCCTTGCCCATGTCGAGGTAGCTGACTTCGAGTCCCAGGTTGGGATGGAAATAGACACCCGTGTACAGCCTGATGGCCGTGTCCCGGTCGTCAAAGTCAAAGGAGCCGCTGCCGCTGCGCAGGTCGTACCTGGACATGCCGCCACTCATGCCGACATAGCCCGATGGTGGCTGGTCCGACGAAGGCGGGGTGCGCAACTGCGCCAGACCGGCAGGGATGCCACAGCCCATCAGCGCGGCACACAACAGGAGTTGAAGGCTCGATCGCATGCACCCTCCTCAGTCATGTCTGATGTTCTGCGGCCCAATTTACGACCGCAGGGGGATAGGGTCTGTGCGTGGCAGAGAGGCGCATGCGTAGGAATAATCTGACGATCTCAAGGGTTTACCCGGGCGATCCTGGGGGCAGTCGGCCGGCGGTTAAACTCGCGCCTTTCGCAGGCTTGTCACACGATGGCGACCCTGCGGCGTCACAAAACACCAAAGTTCGATCAGGATTCGACATGTTGTTTGGAAAGCTGTTGCCCCGCGAGGGCAATTTTTTCGATATGTTCAACCAGCATGCCGACCGTATCGTCGAAGCGGCGCGCGCGTTCTCGCAGCTGGTGGCCAACTACGGCGATGCCCACCTGCGGGACCAGTACAACCAGGATGTGGACAACGCAGAGCGCGCCGCAGACCGTGTGACGCATGAGGTCAACCGCGCGCTGCACAGCACCTTCATCACGCCCATCGACCGCGAGCAGATCCACTCGCTGATCAACACCATGGACGATGTGGCCGACCTGTTCCAGGATTCGGCCGAGGCCATGGCGCTGTATGACATCCGTCACATGACGGACGAGATCTCGCGCCTGACGGACCTGAGCGTCAAATGCGTGGAGCGCGTGCGCGATGCGGTCAAGCTGCTCGCGCGCATTGCTGACCCGGCCATGGCCGAGGCGGCGCTCAAGACCTGCGAGGAGATCGACCGCCTCGAGGGCGATGCCGATCGCGTGCTGCGCAGCGCCATGAGCAAGCTGTTCCGCGAGGAAACCGATGTGCGCGAGCTCATCAAGCTCAAGGCCATCTACGAGTTGCTCGAGACCATCACCGACAAGTGCGAGGATGTGGCCAACCTGATCGAGGGCGTGATCCTCGAGAACTCCTGATCCGCCGCTAGGGCAACTCACACCATGGAACCGGTACAAACCGCCCTGTGGGTCGTGGTCGTGTTGGTGGCGCTGGCCATCCTGTTCGATTTCATGAACGGGTTTCACGACGCGGCCAATTCGATTGCCACCGTGGTCTCCACGGGCGTTCTCAGGCCCACCCAGGCCGTCGTGTTCGCGGCGTTCTTCAACTTCATCGCCATCTTCATCTTCCACCTGAGTGTGGCGGCCACCGTGGGCAAGGGCATTGCCGACCCGGGAGTGGTCGACACCCATGTCGTCTTCGGCGCGCTGGTGGGGGCGATCACATGGAATGTGATCACCTGGTACTACGGCATTCCCAGCAGCTCCTCGCACGCGCTCATCGGCGGCATCGTCGGCGCCGTGGTGGCCAAGTCGGGCACCGGTGCGCTGGTGGCCAGCGGCATCTTCAAGACCGTGGCCTTCATCTTCATCTCGCCGCTGCTCGGCTTCGTGCTCGGTTCGCTGATGATGGTCTGCGTGGCCTGGATCTTCCGGCGCACGCGCCCGAACAAGGTGGACAAATGGTTCCGCCGTCTGCAGCTGCTCTCGGCCGGAGCCTACAGCCTGGGCCATGGCGGCAACGACGCACAGAAGACCATAGGCATCATCTGGCTGCTGCTGATCGCCACGGGCTATGCCTCGGCCAGCGACAGCTCGCCGCCCATCTGGGCTATCGTCTCCTGCTATGCGGCCATCGGCATGGGCACCATGTTCGGCGGCTGGCGCATCGTCAAGACCATGGGGCAGAAGATCACCAAGCTCAAGCCCGTGGGCGGCTTCTGCGCCGAAAGCGGCGGAGCGCTCACGCTGTTCCTTGCCACCATGCTGGGCGTGCCGGTCTCCACCACCCACACCATCACCGGCGCCATCGTCGGCGTGGGCTCCACGCAGCGCGCCAGTGCCGTGCGCTGGGGCGTGGCGGGCAATATCGTCTGGGCCTGGATTCTGACCATTCCTGCCAGTGCCTTCGTGGCCGCCGTGGCCTACTGGATCAGTCTGCAGCTCTACTGATTACTGCGAAATTAATAGCTTTCAGCGCTTGATGGATAAGCGCTGGAGCCTAATTTTCCTGTGAAATCTTGCGCCCCTCGCGCACCTGGTACTCGAAGTAGTGCTGCAGGCTGTACGCGATGCTGGCGAGCAGCACGCCCGCGCCCACGAGCAGCGATGTCGTGACGGCAAACACCGTGAACCAGTTGGTGCGCCCGGGCGGGGCGTCGGGGGCTGCGCTGCGGTTGAAGCGCGCATTCCATTTCTCTGGCGGCATCAGGCCATAGATGATGGCGCACAGCGCACATCCGGCCATCGTGAAGCCCAGCAGGGGGATCAGCAGCCAGCTGAGCTGATCGTCCTGCCCCCATTGCTGCAGCCGCTCGATGCCATACAGCCCGAGCGCCGTGGGCACGGGCAGCAGCCAGCCGAGCATGTCGCCAGCGCCATAGAGGTAGAAGCGGTGCAGGCCCAGGGGGCCTCCCAGGAAGGCGAGCCAGGCGGCAATGGTCTTGTTCTTCATGGCGTGGATTATTGGCGCTGCATCACTCGGGTGGCGTGGAGTCGCCCGCACCCAGGGGTTTTTCCATGAGCACGATGTCGCGCCAGGCGCCGAACTTCCAGCCCACCGAGCGCATCACGCCGACCTCCGTGAAGCCCGCGGCGCGGTGCAGCGCCACGGAGCCCACGTTGGCCGAATCGCCGATCACGGCCATGAGCTTGCGCACGCCCGCGGCCTGCGCCTGCTGCGCCAGCGCGTCGAGCAGCAGCCGACCGAGTCCGCGCCCGCGTGCGCCGTCTGCGACGTAGACGGAGTCTTCCGCCGAGAAGCGGTAGGCCGGTCGGGGCTTGAACCAGTTGCAGTAGCAAAAACCCAGCACCTGGCCCCGCTCCTCGGCGACGAGGTAGGGCAGCCCACGGCCGAGCACCTCGGCGCGGCGTGCAGCCATCTCGGCGCAGGTGGGTGGATCGATCTCGAAGGTGCCCGTGCCGTGCAGCACATGGTGGGCGTAGATGGCGGTGATGGCGGGCAGGTCGCCGTCACTGCTCGCGCGAATCATAGGCATTGACGTGGATATGGATATAATTGCCGGCTTTGCTGCGTGTCGCTGGCCGGGTGGCCAAGTCGCGTGTCTCAAACGCAGTGAAAACAGCGCAGCAGTTGCTGCACAACCACCCGAAGGATTCATTATGGTCGTGATTCGACTCTCCCGCGGCGGCTCCAAGGGCCGTCCGTTCTTCAACATCGTCGTCGCCGACAAGCGCGTGCGCCGCGATGGCCGCTTCATCGAGCGCCTGGGCTTCTACAACCCCTCCGCCAAGGAAGGCGAAGAGGGTCTGCGCATCGCCCAGGACCGCCTGACCTACTGGAAGGGCGTGGGCGCACAGACCTCCGCTACCGTGGATCGTCTGGTCAAGCAGGCCGCCAAGAAGGCCGCCTGATCCGCGCGCACTGCCACGCAGGCGGGCTCCGGCGCAACGGCGACCGGACCCGCCTTTTTTCGTTTCCGAGTTCTCGCATATCCACGCCATGTCACAACCTCCCGTTCTGGAAGCCGCCGACCTGCCTGCAGACGCCGTGGAGGTGGGCCGCATCGCCGATGCCTGGGGAGTGAAGGGCTGGTTCAAGGTGCTGCCCTACAGCAGCGCCCCCGAGGCCTTGTTTGCCAGCAAGACCTGGTTTCTGCAGCCCGCGGAAAGGGGCGGCAAGAGCTTTTTCGTCGGCACCGTTCAGCTGCCGATACGCCAGGCACGCAGCCATTCCGACGCCATCGTCGCCTGGGCCCGGGGCGTGGATGACCGTGACGCCGCCGAGGCGCTGCGCGGCGCGCGCGTCTTCGTGCCGCGAGAGAGCTTCCCCGCGACGCAGGAGGACGAGTACTACTGGGTCGATCTCATCGGACTGACCGTCGTCAACCGCGAGGGTGTCAACTTGGGCGTGGTGCGCGAACTGCTCGCCACAGGCCCGCAGACGACCCTGGTGCTCGGCTATGAGCATGAAGGCAAGCCCCAGCAACGCATGATTCCCTTTGTCTCCGCCTATGTGGACAAGGTGGATCTGGCCGGACGCTGCATCACGGTCGACTGGCAGCCCGACTATTGACGTTCCGATGCGCTTCGACGTCATCACCCTGTTTCCCGAGCTGTTCGAGCCCTTTCTGGCCAGCGGCGTGACGCGCCGTGCCTATGCATCGGGCCAGGTGCAGGTGCGGCTGTGGAATCTGCGCGACCATGCCGAGGGCAACTACCGCCGCGTGGACGACCGCCCCTTTGGCGGCGGTCCGGGCATGGTCATGATGGCCGAGCCCCTGGCGCGCTGTCTCGCCGCCATTCGCGCCGATCGCGCGGAGCAGGAGGAGACGCGCGCCCCTCTGGTCCTGTTCTCGCCCATAGGCCGCCGGCTGGATCACGCACAGGTCGAAGGCTGGAGCGCTGGAGCGGGCGCCATCCTGCTGTGCGGGCGCTACGAGGGCGTGGATCAGCGCTTCATCGACGCCCATGTCGACGTGCAGATCAGCCTGGGCGACTTCGTGTTGTCGGGTGGGGAGATCGCCGCCATGGCGCTGCTCGACGCCGTGGCGCGCCTGCAACCCGGCGTGCTGCACGATGAGGGCAGTCACCAGCTCGACAGCTTCAACCCCGCGCTCGACGGCCTGCTGGACTGCCCGCACTACACCAGGCCCGAACAATGGATGGGCCAGGCCGTGCCCGCACCGCTGATGTCGGGCCACCATGCGCAGATCGAGCGCTGGCGCCGCGAGCAGCGCCTGTTGATCACGGCGCAGCACCGCCCCGACCTGCTGGCCGCGGCGCGCAGCCGCGGCGAGCTGACGCGCCAGGACGAAGAATTCCTCGCGCTTCGGTCAGGATCGAAATAATCAAGCTATAATCTTCGTCTACGGTGGCTGTAGCTCAGTTGGTAGAGTCCAGGATTGTGATTCCTGTTGTCGTGGGTTCGAGTCCCATCAGCCACCCCAGATAACACAAGGAAAGCGCGCTATCAATTCGGTAGCGCGCTTTTTCTTTGGGCGCCGCAATCGTGGCTTGATTCCTCGATCAAGCGGTGCTGCCCGTGCCGGCGCGCCGCGATCGTGTCTCGGTATTGGGAGCTCAGCCATTGCTCCACTGTCCGCCAAGCACCTTGTAGAGCGTGACACGGTTGACCTGCTCGGCCAGGCGCAGCAAGATCTCGGTCTGCTGCGCCGCATAGAGCGAGCGCTGGGCGTCCAACACGGCGAGATAGCTGTCCGCACCAAGGCGAAAGCGCGCGTCCGACAGCTCCAGCGCGCGCTGGCTGGCCTGCACCAGCGAGCGCTGGGCAACGAGGCGCTCGTCCAGCGTGGCGCGCTCGGCGAGCGCGTCGGCCACCTCGCGAAACGCCGTCTGTATCGCCTTCTCGTACTGGGCCAGCGCCTGGTCGCGCGTGAGCTCGGCCACGCGCAGCGCGGCTCGGTTGCGCCCGGCGTCGAATATGGGCAGGCGCAGCTGCGGTGCAAAACTCCAGGTGCCGTTGCCGCCATCGAACAGGCCGGAGAGCGCATTGCTCGCCGTGCCCACCGAGGCTGTCAGGGTGATGGCAGGGAAGAAGGCCGCGCGCGCCGCGCCGATGTTGGCGTGGCTGGCGCGCAGCACATGCTCAGCCGCGCGCAGGTCGGGGCGGTGCAGCAGCACGGCGGAGGGCAGCTCGGGCGCGATGGCCAGCAGCGCCGTGGCCGGTGCCGCGGCGGCGGCCAGCGTGGGGATGGTGCCGGCTTTGTCTGAGGGCGGCGCTTCGGGCTGAGCAGCGGCATCGGGCAGCAGCGCCGCGTCCACGGGCGTGCCCACGAGCAGCGTCAGGGCGTGGCGGTCGCGCGCCAGTTGCGAGGTGAAGGCGGCCGCGTCCACGCGTGCGCTGTCCGCGCTGGCCTGCGCCTGCGCCAGGGCCAGGGCGGAGCTCGCGCCCAGCGCGTGGCTGCGGCGCGTGAGCTCGAGCGCCTGCTGGCGTGTGCGCAGCGTCTCGCGTGCCAGCAGCAGGCGCCGCGCATCGGCGTCGAGCTGCAGCCAGGCGTTCATGACCTCGGCCACCAGGCTCAGCTGCACGCTGCGGCGGTTCTCCTCGACGCGGAAAAACTCCTGCAGCGCGGCCTCGTTGAGGTTGCGCACGCGGCCGAAGAAGTCGATCTCGTAGCTGCTGAAGCCCAGCGTGGCGCTGTATTGGCCGCTGGTGTTGGGGCGGCCCGCGGTGGTCAGGTCGTCGGCTGTGTGCGTGCGATTGGCGGCGCCGGTGGCGTTCACCGTGGGCAGCAGGTCGGCGCGTGTGATGCCGTACTGGGCGCGCGCGCGCTCCATGGCCAAGAGCGCGACGCGCAGGTCGCGGTTGTGCTCCAGCGCCAGGGCGACGAGGCGGCGCAGGCGCGGCTCCTGCACGAAGTCCTGCCAGGCCATGGGGCCGGACTCGGGCAGCGGCAGCGCATCCGCAGCGTTGCCGCCCGGGGGCAGGGCGGGGGCCATGTTGTCGGGCACGGGCAGTGGCGGCTGCTGGTAGCGCGGCGCAAGATTGCAGCCCGCGAGCAGGGCGCAGGCCAGGGAGATGGTGCAAAGCCTGGATGTGTTGAGGCGCGTCATGCGGCGCTCTCCGGGTGATGGGTGGGCGCGGCTTGGGGTGCATCCTCATGACGTGAATGGCTCTTGAACCAGCTGCGGATCAGCAAAAAGAACACCGGCACCATGAAGATGCCGAGCACCGTGGAGGCCACCATGCCGCCGAGCACGGCCGTGCCGATGGCATTGCGTCCGCCAGCGCCGGCGCCCGTGCCCAGGGCCAGCGGCAGCACGCCGAAGCCAAAGGCCAGCGAGGTCATGAGGATGGGGCGCAGGCGCAGGCGCACGGCCTCCAGCGTGGCATCGAAGAGCCGGCGGCCCTGTTCCTGCAGCTGCACGGCAAATTCCACGATCAGGATGGCGTTCTTGGATGCCAGGCCTACGGTGGTGATCAGGCCGACCTGAAAATACACGTCGTTGGCGAGACCCCGCGACCAGGTTGCAAGCAGTGCGCCCAGCACCCCGAGGGGCACGGCCAGCATCACCGACATGGGCACGGTCCAGCTCTCGTACAGCGCCGCCAGGCACAGGAACACGAACAGGATGGAGACCGCGTAGAGCATGGGCGCCTGGGCGCCCGACTGCCGCTCCTGCAGCGAGGCGCCGGTCCACTCGTAGGCAATGCCCTGGGGCATGTCCTTCAATATGTCCTCGACGACCTTCATCGCCACGCCCGAGCTCACGCCCGGTGCCGCACTGCCCACCAGCTCATAGGCGGGCGCGCCGTTGTAGCGCATGAGCTGGGGCGAGCCATGGGCCCAGTAGGCGCGCGAGAAGGCGCCAAACGGCACCATCTCGCCGTTCTTGTTGCGCACGGCCCATTTGCCCAGGTCCTGCGGCAGCATGCGGTGCGGCGCGTCGCCCTGGATGTAGACGCGCTTGACGCGGCCGTTGTGCAGAAAGTCGTTGACATAGGTGCCGCCAATGCTGCTCGCGAGCACGCCGTTGATGGCGTCGTAGCTCAGGCCCAGGGCCGCGGCCTTGCGGTCGTCGATGTCCAGGCGCAGCTCGGTGGCGTCGTCCAGGTTCGTGGCGCGCAGGCTGGTGAGCTCGGGGCGTTTCTGCGCCTCGGCCAGAAACCTGTTCTTCGCGTCCAGCAGCGCCTGGTGGCCCAGGCCGTTGACGTCCTTGAGCATGAAGTTGAAGCCCGAGGTCGAGCCCAGGCTGCGCACCGCGGGCGGCGGCGAGATGAAGATGCGCGCGTCGCGGATCCTGGCCAAGTCCTCGGTCGCGCGGTGCGCGATCGCGCCCGCGGACTGGCTGGCCAGCGGGCGTTCGGACCAGGGCTTGAGGCGTATGAAGGCGCGCGCCGAGCTCTGGTCGCCCGACAGGCCCGAGACCTGGTTGAAGCTGATGACCTCGGGCACGGTCTTGAAATAGGCGTTGACCTCGTCGAGCACGCCTTGCAGTCGCGCATCGGTCGCGCCCGCGGGCAGGTTGATGGTGCCGAACACATAGCCCTGGTCCTCCTCGGGCAGAAAGGCCGTGGGCACGCGCGCCAGAATCCACCACACGGCCAGGCAGATGGCCGCAAAGATCAGCAGCATGCGCCTGGCGCGCTGCAGCATCCAGCCCACGCGGCTTTGGTAGCGCGTGGCGCCGGCGTCAAAGCGGCGGTTGAACCAGATGAAGAAGCGGTCGTTCAGGCCCAGCAGCCCGGTGCGCACGCGCGGCTCTTGCGCCATGTGCGCGGGTGCCTTGAGGATGCTCGCGCACAGCGCGGGCGTGAGCGTGAGCGCCACGAATACCGACAGCGCCATGGCCGAGACGATGGTGATGGAGAACTGGCGGTAGATCACGCCCGTGGAGCCGCCAAAGAAGGCCATGGGCACGAACACCGCAGCGAGCGTGACGCCTATGCCCACGAGGGCCGGCGTGATCTCGCGCATGGACTGGCGTGTGGCCTCCTTTGGGGGCAGGCCGGTGTCGTGCATCACGCGCTCGACGTTCTCCACCACCACGATGGCGTCGTCCACCAGCAGGCCGATGGCGAGCACCAGCGCGAACATGGTCAGCGTGTTGATCGAGTAACCCGCTGCGGACAGCACGCCGAAGGTGCCCAGCAGCACCACGGGCACGGCAATCGCCGGGATCAGCGTGGCGCGCAGGTTCTGCAGGAAGACGAACATCACCAGCACCACCAGCACCATGGCTTCGGCCAGCGTGGTTACCACCTCCCGGATGGAGGCGCGCACAAAGGGCGTGGAGTCGGAGCTGACGAAATAGTCGATCTGGTTGGGGAAGAAGGGTTTGAGCTCGGCGAGCTTGGCGGCCACGGCGTCGGACACGGCCATGGCATTGGCGCCGTCGGCCAGCACGATGCCCAGGCCCGCGCCGGGCCGGCCGTTGAGCTTGGCCTTGACCGACAGGGTGTCGGGGCCGAGTTCCACGCGCGCCACATCCTTGACCGTGACCACGGCGCCGTCGGTGGCGGTCTTGAGCACGATGGCTTCGAACTCCGGCACCGTCTGCAGCTTGGTTCGCGCCGTGATCGTGGCGTTGAGCTGCTGGTCGGGCACGGCGGGCAGGGCGCCGAGCTGGCCGGCCGAGACCTGGGCGTTCTGCGCGTTGAGCGCGGCGATCAGGTCCGAGGGCATGAGCTGGAATTTCTCCATCCTGGCCGGATCCATCCAGATGCGCATGGCGTAGGAGGTGCCGAACACGCGCACGTCGCCCACGCCGTCGATGCGGCCGATCACGTCCACCAGGTTGGAGTTCAGATAGTCGCCTACGTCCACGGCCGTGACCCTGGGATCGTCCGAGAAGAAGGCGTAGGTCACGAGATAGTCCGTGCCGCCCTTGTTGATGAACACGCCGCGGCTCTTGACCGCTTCGGGCAGGCGGTTCATGGCCGCCTGCAGCTTGTTCTGCACCTGCACCTGGGCCACGTCGATGTTGGTGCCGGGCGTGAACGTCAGCGTGGTGGCCGAGCGGCCCGACGCGTCCGACGTCGAGCTCATGTAGATCATGTTGTCTATGCCCTTGAGCTGCTGCTCGATGATCTGCGTGACCGAGTTTTCCACGGTCTCGGCCGAGGCACCCGTGTACTGTGCCGATATGGTCACGCGCGGCGGCGCGATGTCGGGGTATTGCTCGAGCGGTAGCGTGAAGATTGCCAGCGCGCCGGCGAGCATGATGATGATGGACAGCACCCACGCGAAGATGGGGCGGTTGATGAAGAACTGGGCCATGGCGGTCTGCCGCGTTTACTTCGAGGCGCCGGCGCGCGGGGCGGCGATGTCCACGCCCTGCCCCACGGTCTGGCCATCGGCCGCGGGCAGGGCGGGGCGCTTGCCGTCCTCGGGCGCCGTGGGTATGGCGGCGCCGCCGTTCTTCGCGTTCAGCTCCACCGCCTGGGGGCTGACCTTGTCGCCGGGCTTGATGCGTTGAAAGCCGTCGACCACCAGGCGCTCGCCGGCCTTGAGGCCGCTGTCGACGAGCCAGCGGCTGCCCAGGGCGCGCGCGAGCTCCACGGTGCGCTTTTCCACCACATCGCCTTCGCCCACCACCAGGACGCTGGCGCGCCCGGTCAGGTCACGGCTCACGGCCTGCTGCGGAATCAATAGCGCGTCGCTCGCCACGCCCGTGGGCAGCAGCGCCTGCACATACATGCCGGGCATGAGCAGACCGTCCGGGTTGGGCACCACGGCGCGCAGCGTCACCGTGCCCGTTGTGTCGTTGACGATCATCCCGGCGAACTGCAGCCGGCCCTCGTGCGCGTAGTCGCTGCCATCGTCCAGGCGTATGCGCACGCGCGCCTGGTTGCCGTCCACCTTCTGGTAGCGGCCGGCCTCCCAGTCGCGCTTGAGCTGCAGCAGGTCGGTGCTCGACTGCGTGAAGTCAACGTACATAGGGTCCATCTGTACGATGGTTGTGAGCGCATTGGCCTGGTTGGCCGTGACCAGGGCGCCCGGCGTGACGCTGGACAGGCTGGTGCGCCCGGCAATCGGCGCCTCGATGCGGCTGTAGCGCAGATTGATGCGCGCCGTCTCCAGATTGGCGCGTGCCACGCCCACGTCGGCACGCGACTGGGCGGCGGCCGCCTGGCTCTCGTCGAAGGCCTGGCGGCTGATGGCGTATATCTTCACGAGTTCGGCGTTGCGCCGGGCCGTGGCCTCCTGCGTGCGCGCGCTGGCCTCGGCCTTGGCGAGCGCGGCCTCGGCGCTGGCCACGGCGGCGCGCAGAGACCGGTCGTCGAGCTGGTAGAGCGCCTGGCCGCGCTGCACCAGAGCTCCTTCGGTGAACAGGCGCTGCTGCAGGATGCCCGAGACCTGGGGACGCACCTCGGCACTCAGATAGGCGCGCGTGCGGCCGGGCAGGGTGGCATCGAGCTGCTGCTTCTGCGGCTGCAGCGTGATCACGCCGACCGGCGTGGGCCCCTGTGGTGTGGTCGGTTGCTGTCCCTTGTCGCCGCAGGCCGTCAGACCCAGCAACAGAGCACATGTCGCCAGCCAGATTCCCCGGTGTGGGCGGCGTCGGTCCGTGGTCTGGGCCATGGTGCGCCCAGGTGACGGGTGAGCAGGGAGGTCGCGGTGCGCGGGAGTCATGGGGCTAGGGGCTGTGGGGGCAGCGAAGGCATTGTCCTGGCCGGAATGGGCCAAGGTCCTGGGGCATCCAGCGGTTGTTACAGAAAGTCAGACCAGACTGTCGCATATTGGCGCCCTGCATGTGGCGGTGGATGCGGTTCTTTATGCTTCTTTACATGGCAGACGCATGGCGCCGGCGTCGATGCCCGCAAGTGCAAACAAGCATGAACGCCGAGGGAAAGGGGGGCGAGCGTCACCTTCTGACATAGGCCGCGGCGCCGATGGCGCCTACCATAGCGCCACGCGCGGCCGCGTGCGCCGCCGACAACCAGGCAAGGAGCAAACCACCATGAGCACCCCCGAATCCAATCAATTGCTTGCCGCCCAGCTGCTGGAGCAGCTGCAGGGCCCGTCGCTGCAGCGGATGGCCGAACAACTGGGCACTGACCAGGCCCAGACCCAAAGTGCCGTCGAAATGGCGCTGCCGCTGCTGCTGGGCGGGCTGGGGCGCAATGCGCAGGACGCGCAGGGGGCAGAGGCGCTGTTTGGCGCGCTTCAGCGTGACCATATGCCGGCCGGCTCGCAACAGGCCATGGGCCTGGGGGGCGCCGATCTGGGCGGCTTGCTGGGCTCCTTGCTTGGCGGTGGCGCTCAGATGGGGGCGGCACCGGGCGGGGATGCCGGTGCGGCCATCCTCGGGCATATCTTCGGCGGTGGGCGCGAGCGCGCCGAGTCCGCCCTCGGTCAGGCGTCGGGCCTCGGGGGCAATGCCGGCCAGCTGCTGCAGATGTTGGCGCCCATCGTCATGTCCTTCCTCGCGCAGCGCGTGAGCGCCGGCGGCATGGATGCGGGCGGCCTGGGCCAGATGCTGGGTCAGGAGCGCGCACGTGCCCAGGGCGCCGGAATGCCCGGCGGCGACCTGCTGGGAAGCCTGCTCGACCAGGACGGTGATGGTCAGCTGGGACTGGGCGATCTGGTCAAGATCGGCGCCGGGCTGCTCGGTGGGCGTCGCTGAAGGGCATGTCGTTGCAACTGTGCCTCGGTTCCGTGGAAACTTTCGGCTAAGCTTTCACCACGTTCCACTGCCCGGGAGGCCGACATGACCAGCGTTGCAGAAATCCTCAAGTCCAAACCCGAAGCCAAGGTGCATTCGGTCGCGCCGTCGGATACCGTGCTCACGGCGCTCAAGCTCATGGCCGACAAGCGCATCGGCGCGCTCCTGGTCATGGAGGGCGAGCGGATCGCGGGCATCTTCACCGAGCGCGACTATGCCCGCAAGGTGGTGCTGCTGGGCCGCGCCTCCATCGACACGCCGGTGCGCGAGGTCATGACGAGCGCGGTGCGCTTTGTGCACCCATCCAACAGCGCGGAGCAATGCATGGCCGTGATGACCGAGAACCGCCTGCGCCACCTGCCGGTGCTCGACGGTGAGCGCGTCGTCGGCCTGGTGTCCATCGGCGACCTGGTCAAGAGCGTGATTTCCGAGCAGCAGTTCATCATCACCGAGATGGAGCGCTACATCACCGGCGCCCGGTGACCTCCAAAGCCCCCGTGGCCGCCGCAACCCGGGGCGGCCACTACACTCGCAGGCATGAGTCTGCTGATCCTGGGCATCGAATCCTCCTGTGACGAAACCGGCGTGGCCCTGGTGCGCGCCGACGATGGCGCCGCCGTGCCCCGGCTGCTGGCGCACGCGCTGCACAGCCAGATTGCGATGCACCAGGACTATGGCGGCGTGGTGCCAGAGCTCGCCAGCCGTGACCATATCCGCCGTGTGCTGCCGCTGACCGAGACGGTGCTGCAAGACGCCGGCGAGCGTCTGGATGCCGTGGACGTGGTCGCCTACACGCGCGGCCCAGGGCTTGCCGGGGCGCTGCTGGTGGGCGCGGGCGTGGCCTGCGCGCTGGGCGCGGCGCTCGACAAGCCCGTGCTGGGCGTGCACCACCTCGAGGGCCATCTGCTCTCGCCCTTTCTGAGCAGCGACCCGCCCGAGTTTCCGTTTGTCGCGCTGCTCGTCTCGGGCGGCCACACCCAGCTCATGCGCGTGGACGGCGTGGGCCGCTACGAGATCCTGGGCGAAACCATTGACGACGCGGCCGGAGAGGCCTTCGACAAGTCGGCCAAGCTCATGGGCCTGGGCTATCCCGGCGGCCCCGCGCTGTCGCGCCTGGCCGAGCGGGGCGACGCCAAGGCCTTCAAGCTGCCGCGGCCGCTGCTGCACAGCGGCGACCTGGATTTTTCCTTTGCCGGGCTCAAGACTGCGGTGCTGACCCAGGCGAAGAAGCTGGGCGATGAACTCGAGGCGCGCAAGGCCGACCTTGCCGCGAGCACCCAGGCCGCCATCGTCGAGGTGCTGGTCAAGAAAACCCTGGCGGCGCTCAAGCAAACCGGCATGCGGCGCGTGGTCGTGGCCGGTGGTGTCGGGGCCAACCGGCTGCTGCGCGCCCAGCTCGACGCCGCCTGCGCCGAGCGACACGTGCGCGTGCACTACCCCGAGTTGCACCTGTGCACCGACAACGGCGCCATGATCGCCATGGCCGCGGCCATGCGGCTGCAGTCGGGCCGGCAGCAGGCCAACCGCGACTACGCCTTCGATGTGAAGCCGCGCTGGCCGCTCGATGCGATTGCGAGCTGAGCGACACCCTCGGCCATCTTTACAAAAGTTCATCGGGCGCTGGCGGGGCCGACAAGCGGCCTTGCAACAATGCGTGGCATGCCGCCTTTCCCGTTATTTGTTACATCAAGATTCAAGCTGGAGCCTCACTCCCGGGCATCGCTGCTCGCCGTCCTGCTGCTTGCCGGCTGCGCCACAAAGGCGCCGCCAACGCCGGCGATCGACGTGAGTGTTCCCGCCGCCTGGTCTGGCCAGCAGTCGCCGGCTGCGCCGCAGGCGGCCGATCTTTCCCAATGGTGGCAGCAGCTAGGCGATGACCGGCTCACGGGCCTGATGGAGCAGGCGCTGCGCGCGCACACCAGCATGCGCAGCGCCCTCGCGGCCGTGGAGCAGGCGCGCGCCCAGCGCGATGTGCAGGCCGCGGGCCTGCTGCCGTCGCTCGATGCCTCGGGTTCGGCCCAGCGCAGCCGCAGCCGTGGCAGCACGGGCAACAGCTTTCAGCTGGGGCTGGATGCGAGTTGGGAGCCCGACCTGTTTGGCCGCATCGCCAGCGGCGTGCGCGCCAGCGAGGCCGACCTGCTGTCGGCCGAGGCCGGCGTGGCCGCCGCGCAGGTGGCGCTGTCGGCCGAGGTGGCGCTGAACTACATCAGCCTGCGCAGCCAGCAGGAGCGCCTGGCCATTGCCGAGCGCAACCTGGCCGCGCAGCGCGAGACGGCGCAGATCACCGCCTGGCGCATGCAGGCGGGCCTGGCCAGCGCGCTCGTGGAGCAGCAGGCGCGCACCATCGTCGAGCAGACGGCCGCCCAGCTGCCCGCGCTGCGCGCCGGCATTGCCCAGGCGCGCCATGCGCTCGCGGTGCTCACGGGCCAGCCGCCCGCGGCACTGAACCAGCTGCTCACCGCCAGCGCGCCCGTCCCGCAGCCGCCCCAGGACCTGGCGCTGGCCTTTCCAGCAGACACGCTGCGCCAGCGCCCCGATGTGCGCCAGGCCGAGCTCGGCGTGCGCGCCGCCTGGGAGCGCGTGGTCCAGGCCGAGGCCCAGCGCCTGCCCAGCCTGCGCATAGGCGGCACGCTGGGCCTGAGTGCGCTCACCGTGGGCGCGCTCACGGGTGGCGGCGCCACGGTGGCCTCGCTGCTCGCCAGCGTGTCGCTGCCGGTCTTTGACGGCGGCGCGCTGCGCGCCCAGGTGCGCGTGCAGCAGGCGGCACTGGAGCAGGCCCGCGTGGGCTATGAGGCCGCGGTGCTCACCGCGCTCAAGGACGTGGAGGACGCCCTGGTGGCGCTGCGCGGCGACCGCGACCGGCTTGCGCGCCTGAACGCCGCCGCCGAGGCGGCCGGCCATGCGGCCCTGCTGGCGCAGCAGCAGTACGCCAGCGGCCTGGTGGATTTTCAGACCGTGCTGGAGACGCAGCGCACGCTGCTCACGGCGCAGGACAGCGTGGCCAGCACCGTGGCCAGCGTGGCGACCGACCATGTGCGCCTGTACAAGGCGCTCGGCGGCGGATGGCAGGCAGCAGAGCAACAACCATGACAGAAAAACAATCGACGAACTCCGCCGCACCCGCGGCGCAGGACTTGCAGACTCTTTTGGGCGACGGCCTGGCACGGCGCTGGTGGCAAAGCATCACCCTGTGGCTGGCGCTGCTGGCGCTGGTGGCCGTAGCTGGTGGCTGGTGGTACTGGCAGGCGGGCAAGCGCGCCCAGGCCACGCCGCGTTACGTGACACAGGAGGTACAGCGTGGCCAGGTCAGGCTGACCGTGGCGGCCAATGGCACGCTGCAGCCCACGCGCTCGGTGAACATCGGCAGCGAACTGTCGGGCACGGTGCGCCGCGTGCTCGTTGACGTCAACGACCAGGTGAAGAAGGGCCAGGTGCTGGTCGAGCTGGACACGACCAAGCTCGACGCCCAGGTGCTGCGCTCGCGCGCCGCCGTGGCCTCGGCACAGGCGCAGCTGGCGCAGGCCACGGCGACCGTGAAGGAGGCGCGCGCGGCCCTGGCGCGCCTGGAAGAGGTGGCGCGCCTGTCGGGCGGCAAGGTGCCCTCGGCCGCCGAGCTAGACACCGGCCGCGCCGCCTACGACCGCGCCGTGGCCAACGAGGCCGCCGCGCGCGCCAGCGTGCAGGACGCGAGGGCGGCCCTGGCGACCGATGAGACCAATGTCACCAAGGCCTCGATACGCTCGCCCATCGACGGCGTGGTGCTGTCGCGCGCCGTGGAGCCGGGCAATGCCGTGGCGGCCTCGCTGCAGGCCGTGACGCTGCTCACGCTGGCCGAGGATTTGACGCGCCTGCGCCTGGAGGTCAGCGTCGACGAGGCCGACGTGGGCTCCGTTCGGCCGGGCCAGGCGGCGAGCTTCACCGTCAGCGCTTACCCCTCGCGGCCCTATCCGGCGCGCACCACGCGCGTGGCCTTTGGCTCGACCAAGACCGACAACGTGGTCACCTACATCACCTACCTGGAAGTGGACAACGCTGACCTGAGCCTGCGCCCCGGCATGACGGCCGCGGCCACCATCACCTCGACCGAGAGGAACGATGTGCTCACTGTGCCCAACACGGCCCTGCGCTTCAAGCCCGCCGCGGGCGGTGGTGCGGCTGCAGAGGGGGGCGGTGCCAAGGCGAGTGGCGGCGGCATCATGGGCCAGCTCATGCCGCGCATGCCGCGGCCGCCCTCGGGCCAGCGCCGCGGTGCCAATGGGGACGGCAAGGGCAGCGCCAATGGCGGCGCCGCGCAGCGCCAGATCTGGGTGCTCGAGGACGGCGTGCCCCGTGCCATGAGCGTCAAGGTGGGCATCAGCGACGGGCGCGTGACCGAGGTGGAGTCGGAAGGCCTGCAGCCTGGCATGCAGGTCATCACCGACCAGCTGGCCGCGGGGGCGCGGCCATGACCGGCGCCGAGCCGCTGATCCGGCTGCGCGGCATCACCAAGGTCTATGGCGAGGGCGATCTGGCCTTCCAGGCGCTCAAGGGCGTGGACCTGGACATCGCCAGTGGCGAATTCCTCGCCATCATGGGCCCGAGTGGTTCGGGCAAGTCCACGGCCATGAACCTGATCGGCTGCCTGGACCGGCCGAGCGCGGGCAGCTACCTGTTTCGCGGCCTGCCCGTGCACTCGCTCTCGCGCGACGACCGGGCGCGGCTGCGCCGGCGCTTTCTGGGCTTTGTGTTCCAGGGCTTCAACCTGCTGGCGCGCACCTCCGCGCAGGAGAACGTGGAGCTGCCGCTGCTCTACCGCGGCGAAAGCGCGGCCGCGCGCCACAAGGCGGCGGCGCGTGCGCTCGAATCGGTGGGCCTCAAGGGCTGGGAGCACCACACGCCCGCGGAGCTCTCGGGCGGGCAGCAGCAGCGCGTGGCGATCGCGCGCGCCATCGTCACCGAGCCTGCCGTGCTGCTGGCCGACGAGCCCACGGGCAACCTGGACTCGCAGCGCAGCCGCGAGATCATGGAGCTGCTCTGGCGCCTGAACGCCGAGCGCGGCATCACCGTGCTCATGGTCACGCACGAGCCGGACATGGCGCAGTACGCGCGTCGCATCGTGCGCTTCGTCGACGGGCGCATCGACAGCGACCAGCCCAACCCCCATCCCCATGCGCTGGAGCGGGCGGAGGTGGCGCCATGATGCTGCTCAACTCCCTGCTGCTCGCGCTGCGCTCGATACGGCGCAACCTGATGCGCTCCTTTCTCACGGTGCTGGGCATCGTCATCGGTGTGAGCGCGGTCATCACCATGGTCACGCTGGGCAACGGGGCCACGCTCTCCGTGCAGGCCCAGATCGCCAGCCTGGGCACCAACCTGCTGCAGGTGCGCCCGGGCCAGCGCATGGGTCCGGGTGGCGCCAGCGGTGCGCCCTCGTTCAAGGATGTGGACGCTGATGCGATCGCGCAGCAGATCGGCGGCATCCTGGCCGTGGCGCCCGAGGCGCGCACCAGCGCCACCGCGGTGGCCGGCGGGCGCAACTGGAGCACCAGCGTGCTCGGCAGTACCAACGCCTGGCTGCAGACGGGCGGCTGGACGCTGGCCAGCGGCCGCGAATTCACCGTGGATGAGCAGCGCGTGGGAGCGGCCGTGTGCCTGATCGGCCAGACCGTGCGCCGCGAGCTGTTTGGCAGCGGCGACGCCGACCCGATCGGTCAGCGCGTGCGCGTGCGCCAGTTCTCCTGCGAGGTGGTGGGCGTGCTGGCCTCGAAGGGGCAGGGCGCGTTCGGCAACGACCAGGACGACCTGGTGCTGCTGCCGCTCAAGACCCTGCAGCGGCGCGTGACCGGCAGCACGCGCGTGCCCACGCTGCTGGTGTCGATGAAGGACGGCAGCGATGCCGAGCGCGTCAAGGCCAGCCTGACCGAGCTGCTGCGCGAGCGGCGCAAGCTCTCGGACACTGACGACGACAACTTCAACGTGCTCGACACCAAGCAGCTCGCCGACACTCTCTCGGGCACCACGCGCGTCATGACCACGCTGCTGGGCGCCGTGGCCGCCGTGAGCCTGCTGGTGGGCGGCATAGGCATCATGAACATCATGCTGGTGAGTGTGACCGAGCGCACGCGCGAGATCGGTCTGCGCCTGGCCATCGGCGCGCTCGAGCGCGAGGTGCTGATGCAGTTCCTCATCGAGGCCGTGGTGCTGGCCGCGCTCGGGGGGCTTCTGGGCATCGTGCTGGCGACGGGGGCCTCCGTGCTGCTGTCCCAGGTCATGGGCATACCCTATGTGTTCCACCCGGGCGTGAACGTCCTCGCGTTCGCCTTCTCGGCCGTCATCGGCGTGCTGTTCGGCTTCTTTCCCGCGCGGCGCGCGGCGCGGCTCGACCCCATAGAGGCCTTGCGCCACGAGTGATGGCGCGGCGCCCTACATCAGCAGGGTCTGCGCGACGATCACCGTGCCGATGAGGAGGTTCACGCCCACCAGGGCGCGGATGCGCGCCAGCACCTGGCCGCCCGCGCTCCAGTCCGACGACTTCACGGCCTGCTCCAGGCGATCGAGCAGCGCGAAGTAGATGTAGACGAAGATCACCATCATCACGATGCCCAGCGTGGCCATGATGGTCCACTTGAGCGGCATGGAAAACGCGCCGTCCGACCCGATGCTCACGGCGCCGATCATGCCCAGCCCGCTGGTGAGCACCAGCACGATGGCCACGGCCACCGCGCCCAGAAAGCGCTGCAGCACGCCATGCATGAGCCGCACGCGCTGCGGCGCCTCGAGCTGCTGTGCCGCGGGCCGCAGACAGAAATGGGCGAAGAACATGCCGCCTATCCACACGATGATGGACAGCACATGGGTGAGCTTGAGGGCGTTGTAGATCATGAATCGGCGCGATGGGGGAAAACCCGCGATTGTGCCGACCCGCACTGCCCATGGGGTCAATCGTCGAGCGAGGCGCTCCAGCGGTCGCCCCAGTCGTGCTGCAACCTGTCCATGCTGCGCCGGTCGCGCTTGGTGGGCCGGCCCTCGCGCAGGCTGGCCGCGGGCTCGGGCGCGAGGCGCCGGGCCTGGGCGGCGCGCTCGCGCTCGGCGATGCTCTCGGGTGTCTCCTCGTAGAGCTGCTGGGCCACGGGCGCGGGGCCGCGGTAGCTGCTCAGGGCGCGCACGACCACCGTGCGCACGATGGGCCCCTGGCGCAGGGTCACGCGGTCGCCGGCGCGCAGATCGCGCGCGGCCTTGGCGGCCTGGCCGTTGACGGTGACGCGGCCCTTGCCGATTTCCTCCACGGCCAGGCTGCGCGTCTTGTAGAAGCGCGCGCACCACAGCCATTTGTCCAGGCGCATGGATTCGGGGGGTGTCGTCATGGGGCGATTGTGCTCTCGTCAGGTCGGGGCGAGCGGCAGGCGTACCACGGCGTCCAGCCCCAGCACGCGCGCGCCCTGGCGGCGGTTGCTCAGGGTGATGCCGCCGCCCAGGGCGCGGGTGATCTCCTGGCAGATGGCCAGGCCCAGGCCCGAACCCCTGCGCACGTCGCCGGCGGAGAAGGGTTCGAAGAGCCTTGCCGCCAGCTCGTCGTCAATGCCCGGGCCCGCGTCGGCAATGGTCAGCAGGGCCTGGCCGCCGTCCACACGCAGCGTCACGGTCAACGGGCTGCCCGGCGGCGCATGGCGTATGGCGTTGTGCAGCAGGTTGCGGCACAGCTCGCGCAGCATCCAGGCATGGGCCTGGATGGGCGCAGCCGCGGTGTCTATGCCGAAGTCCAGGTCGGCCTGGGCGATCAGCGGCGACAGGTCCAGCGCCACCTCGCGCAGCACCTCGTCGAGCCGCGTCACGGGCCGCTCGCCCTGCTGGCGCAGCTGCTCCACCCTGGCCAGCGCCAGCATCTGGTTGGCCAGCTGCGTCGCGCGCTCCACGGTGGCGGCGATCTCGGCAAGCGCCTGCTCGGGCGGCAGGTCGCCGCGCTGGGCGGACTGCGCCTGGGTCTTGAGCACGGCCAGCGGCGTGCGCAGCTGGTGCGAGGCGTCGCGCACGAAGCGCTTCTGGTGCGCGAGCAGATGGGCCAGGCGCTGCATCACGGCGTTGGTGGCGGCGATCAAGGGCTGCAGCTCGCGCGGCGCGGCCGTGGCGGCGATGGGGGAGAGGTCGCCCTCGGCGCGCGCCTGCAGGCTGCTGCTCAGGCGCCGCACCGGCCGCGTGGCGCGCTGCACCACCAGCACCACGATGGCGGCGATGAGCGCCAGCATCAGCGCCTGGCGCACCAGCGTGTCGCGCAGGATCTGCAGCGCCGCGGCGTGGCGCAGCTCCAGCGTCTCGGCCACCTGGATCACGGCCATGCCGCGGCCCTCGGGGCTCGCCACGGGCTGCAAGAGCGCGGCCACCCGCACCGGGCGGCCGCGGAAGCCGGCGTCGTAGAAGTCCACCAGCGCCGCATAGGGCGGGCGCTGGGCGATGCGGCCCTGCCACATGGGCAGCTCGTCAAAGCCGGAAATCAGCTCGCCGCGCAGGCTGGAGATGCGGTAATACATGCGGCTCTGGTTGTCGGCCTCGAAGGCCTCGAGCGCCGCGTAGGGCACGGTCACGCGCAGCCGGGCCGCCTCGTCGTAGCCATGCACCTCGATCTGCTCGCCTATGGTCTTGGCCGAGGCCAGCAGCGTGCGGTCGTAGGCCGTGTTCAGCGCCGCGAGTGCCTGGCGGTGCAGGCTGTAGGTGTTCAGGCCCACGAGCAGCAGCGTGGGCAGCAGAATGCCCGCGAGCAGCTGGCGGCGCAGGGACCTCTGGCGCGTCATGCCGGGGGCTCAGGCCTCGGCCTTGAGCAGATAGCCCAGGCCGCGCAGCGTCATCAGCGCCACGCCCGTGCCGGCGAGCTTCTTGCGCAGGCGGTAGACCACGACCTCGATGGCCTCGTACTGCACCTCGCTCTGACCAGGGAAGACGAGCTCGTAGAGCCGCTCCTTCGGCACGGCGCGGCCGGGCTGGGCGAGCAGGGCGCGCATCAGCGCCTGCTCGCGCGGCGTGAGGTCCATGGGCGCGCCATGCAGGTAGATTGCTTCACTCTCTTTTTCGTAGCTGATGGCGCCCAGGGTATGGGCGCTGGAGGCCGATCTGCCATCAAATCCATCGCCGCTGCGGCGCACCAGGGCGCGCAGCCGCGCCTCGAGCTCGTCGAGGTCGAAAGGCTTGGGCAGGTAGTCGTCCGCGCCGGCGTTCAGGCCCAGCACGCGGTCGCCGACGGTGCCGCGCGCCGTCAGCAGCAGCACGGGCGTGCGCAGTCCGCCGGCGCGCGCCTGCGCCAGCACCTGCAGGCCATCGAGGCCGGGCAGGGTCAGGTCCAGCACCACGGCGTCGGGCGGGCGGGTGCGCCACTCGGCAAGCGCGGCGCGGCCATCGGCCATGGCCGTCACGGCCATGCCGCGGCGCGTGAGCGAGCGCTGCAGCGTGGCCTGCATGGTGGCGTCGTCCTCGACCAGAAGCAGTTGCATGGGGCGATTATCGAGCGCGCCCAAAGAGGCGCGGCGCGCACGTGGAATGCGCGAAAACCCTAGTGCCCTGGACAGCCGTTTGACAGCTTGCCCGCGCATCATCGCGGCCGTTGGACGTTCCATTTTCAAAAGCAAGGAGACAGACATGCGCCGTGACCACTTTCTGAAATCCCTGGCGGCCCTGGCGGCCGTGGGCAGCCTGCCGCTGTCGGCGCGCGCCGCCGTGGCCATGAAGATGATGCTGCCCGCCAACCCCGGCGGCGGCTGGGACACGACGGGCCGCGCCCTGGGCAAGGCGCTGCAGGATGCGGGCGTGGCCTCGAGCGTGAGCTTCGAGAACAAGGGCGGAGCGGCCGGTGCGATCGGTCTGGCGCAGTTCCTCAACGGCTACAAGGGCGACCCGCATGCGCTGATGATCATGGGCGCGGTGATGGTGGGTGGCATCATCACCGGCAAGCCGCCGGTGAATCTGAGCCAGGCCACGCCGATCGCGCGCCTGACGAGCGAATACAACGTCTTCGTGCTGCCGGCCAGCTCGCCGCTCAAGACCATGGCCGATGTGGTGGCCCAGCTCAAGAAGGACCCGGGCAGCGTCAAGTGGGGCGGCGGCTCGCGCGGCTCCACCGAGCACATTGCCGCGGCCATGCTCGCGCGCGCCGTGGGCGTGGATCCGGCCAGGATCAACTACGTGGCCTTCCGCGGGGGCGGCGAGGCCGTGGCAGCCATCCTGGGTGGCAACGTCACCGTGGGCGGCAGCGGCTACAGCGAATTTGCCGAGTACATCAGCGCGGGCAAGATGCGCGCCATCGGCGTGACCTCGGCCCAGCGGCTCAAGGACTTGCCCGACGTGCCCACGCTCAGGGAGCAGGGCATAGACGTGGAGATCGGCAACTGGCGTGGCGTGTACGGCGCGCCGGGCATCTCGGCCGAGCAGCGCAAGGCCCTGGTCGCCATGGTGGACAAGGCCGTCAAGTCCAAGGCCTGGGCCGAGGCGCTCGAGAAGAACGGCTGGACGCCCGCCTGGCTGGCCGGTGACGAGTTCGGCCGCTTCGTGGACCAGGAGTTCGCCAGCCTGCGCGCGACCATGGTCAAGTCCGGCATGGTCTGACGGTTTACTCTTCTTTCGATAGCTGTTGACGCTCGTAAACAGGGCGTCAACCCCTTGTTTTGTCTCTTCCGTCATCCCCGCGAAAGCGGGGATCCATGCGCGCGCCTGGTTCGCCATGGCCGTGGATTCCCGCCCGCGTGGGAATGACGGGTTCAACCGCCGGCGCCCGGGCAGGGCGCCCGATTCCAACCCCGAGGTCGCAGTCATGTCCGAGCCTGTTCCTTCTCCCGAGCCCAGCGCCGTGCCGTCGCCGCTGTGGCAGGCCGCCATGGGTGCGGCCGTGATTTTGGTGGCAGCTGCCATGGCCTTTGGCGCGCTCCAGATTCCGGGCGACGCCGGCTACGGCGGCGTGGGCCCGAACTTTCTGCCCTGGGTGTGCGCGGCGGTGCTCGCGCTGTGCGGCGTGCTGCTGGTGCGCGAGGCGCTCACGGGCGGCTACCGCGAGGCGGCGGACCCGGGCGGCGCGCCGCACGCGGCGCTCATGCCCTTTGCCTGGGTGACGGCCGGGCTGCTGCTCAATGCCGCGCTCATCGAGACCCTGGGCTTCATTCTGGGCTGCACGCTGTGCTATCTGCTGGCCGTTCAGGGCCTGCGGCGCGCCAGCGGCCAGCGGGGGCGCCTCGCCCCGGCCGCGCTGGCCGTGGATGTGGTCACGGGGCTGGCAATCGCGGCGCCGGTGTTCTGGCTGTTCACGCAATTCCTGGCCATCAACCTGCCGGGGCTGACCAATACGGGGTGGCTGTGATGGAGATCTTCGACGCATTGCTGGCCGGCTTTGCCACGGCGGTCACGCCGGCCAATCTGCTCTGGGCCCTGGTGGGCTGCGCCCTGGGCACGGCCGTGGGTGTGCTGCCCGGCATAGGCCCGGCCGTGGCCGTGGCCATGCTGCTGCCCATCACGGCCAAGGTGGACATGACGGCCTCCATGATCTTCTTTGCCGGCATCTACTACGGCGCCATGTATGGCGGCTCGACCACCTCCATCCTGCTCAACACGCCGGGCGAGACCTCGAGCATGGTCACGGCCATGGAGGGCAACAAGATGGCCAAGAGCGGCCGCGCGGGTGCGGCCCTGGCCACGGCGGCCATAGGCTCCTTCGTCGCCGGCACGGTGGCCACCGTGGTGGTGACGCTGTTTGCGCCCGCCGTGGCCGAGTTTGCCGTGCGGCTCGGCCCGCCCGAGTACTTCATGCTCATGGTGCTGGCCTTCACCACGGTCAGCGCCGTGCTCGGTCAGAGCACGCTGCGCGGCATGACGGCGCTGTTCGTCGGCCTGGCCCTGGGTTGCGTGGGCATGGACCAGATCTCGGGCGCGGCGCGCTACACGGGCGGCAAGATGGAGCTGCTCGACGGCATAGACATCGTGCTCGTCGCCGTGGGTCTGTTCGCCGTGGCCGAGGTGCTGTATGCCGCGCTCTACGAGGGCCGGGTGGAGGAGTCGCAGAACAAACTCACGCGCGTGCACATGACGGCGCGCGACTGGCGCCGCTCCTGGCCCGCCTGGCTGCGCGGCACCGTCATCGGAACGCCGTTTGGCTGCATTCCCGCGGGCGGCACCGAGATCCCCACCTTTCTGAGCTATGCCACCGAGAAGCGGCTGGCCAGGGGCGAGGACAAGGCCGAGTTCGGCGGCAAGGGCGCCATCGAGGGCGTGGCCGGCCCCGAGGCAGCGAACAACGCCACGGTGACGGCGGCGCTGATTCCGCTGCTCACGCTGGGCATTCCCACGAGCAACACCACGGCCGTGCTGCTTGGGGCCTTCCAGAACTATGGCATCAACCCCGGGCCGCAGCTGTTCACGAGCTCGGCGGCGCTGGTGTGGGCGCTGATCGCCTCGCTCTACATCGGCAACCTCATGCTGCTGGTGCTCAACCTGCCCATGGTGGGCCTGTGGGTGAAGCTCTTGAAGATCCCGCGCCCGCAGCTCTACGCAGGCATCCTGATCTTTGCCACCGTGGGGGCCTATGGCATGCGCCAGAGCACCTTCGACCTGTTCCTGCTCTATGCCATCGGCCTGCTGGGCGTGCTCATGCGGCGCTTCGACTTCCCCACGGCGCCGGTGGTCGTGGGCATGATCCTCGGGCCGCTGGCCGAGGCGCAGATGCGCAACGCCGTCTCCATCGGCGAGGGCAGCTGGTGGATCTTCGTGCAGCGCCCCATGTCGCTCACGCTCGTGCTCATCGTGCTGGCCGTGCTCATCGTGCCGCGCGTGCTGCGCCGCTGGGCCGAGCGCAACCTCGCGCGCGCGCGCCAGAACGTCGACGACATCAGCTGAGCGCGGCGCGCACAGGGCCGTGCACCGCCGGCCCGCGCCCTCGGGTTTCCTCGTGGCGGCCGGCAGGTGGTTTTGGGTATCGTGCGTTGCGTCGAACATCATCAGAGGAGACGACATGCGACTTCACGAGGGGACAAGGCTGCGCTGGGTCATGACGGCCGTATCGGTGGCTGCGCTGGCGGCCTGCGGCAGCTCCGGGCCATCGAACGACCTGCCCACGGGCATCAAGCAGATCAGCGCCACGGACTACCCGGCCACCACCGTGGGCACGGGTGCCACGGCCGCCACGCAGGATCTGCTCACGGGCGGCGTGGGCAAGACCGGCCTGGGCGCAGCCGCCGCGCCGGCCTATGCCGACCCGGCCAACCCCACGGCGGCCGAGCTGCGCCGCAACGCGCTGTACTCCAACTACCGCGGCATCCTCGACCCCTCGGCCAAGGGCGGCTACGGCCTGCTGTATGGCCCCAACGTCACGGCCGATGGGCAGGTGACGGCGGGCGAGGGCCTGATTCCCGGCCGTGAATATCTGGCCGTGCTCGACGACGGCTCGGGGCGCAAGCAGACCGTGATCGCCGTGCAGGTGCCCGACAGCTTCGACCGCAACAACCCCTGCATTGTGCTCGGGCCCTCGTCGGGCTCGCGCGGCGTGTACGGCGCCATTGGCACGGCGGGCGAATGGGGGCTGAAGAAGGGCTGCGCCGTGGCGCTGACCGACGCGGGCAAGGGCGTGGGCCTGCACAACCTGGCGGACGACACGGTCAACAGGATCGACGGCACCCGCGCCACGCGTACCGTGGCGGGCGCGCTGAGCTTCTTTGCCGCCAACCTGACCGATGCCGCGCGCGCGGCCTTCAACGCGGCCTTCCCGAACCGCATCGCCATCAAACATGCGCATTCGCAGCAGAACCCCGAGAAGGACTGGGGCCAGGACACGCTGGCCGCGGCCCGCTATGCGCTCTACGTGCTCAACGAGCGCTATGGCGCGCCCGGTGACCGCGTGCCCTTCACCAGTGGCAACACGCTGGTGATTGCGGGCTCGGCCTCCAACGGCGGTGCGGCATCGCTGCGCGCGGCCGAGCAGGACGAGGGTGGCCTGATCGACGGCGTGGTGGCCTCCGAGCCCGTGACCGAGATGCCCGCCAGCGCGGGCTATGGCATACAGGTCGGCGGTGCCGCGGTAGCGGGCTACGGCAAGACGCTGGCCGACTACACCACCTACGGCAACATCTACCAGCCCTGCGCAGCCCTGGCGGCGGACGCCGCGCTGACGGAGGTGTCGATCTACAACTACATAGGCCTCGCCGGCATGACGGCGCGCGCCACCGCGCGCTGCGACGGCCTGGCGGCCAAGGGCCTGGTGAGCGGCGCAACGACGGCCGAGCGTGCGGCCGACGCCCTGGCCAGGCTGCGCGCCTATGGCTGGACCACCGACAACGACAGCATGCACAACGCCCATTACGGCCTGGGCAACGGCCCCATCCTCTCGGCCATGTACACCATGGCCTATGGCCGCTTTGGCGTGGACGCCAGGCTGTGCAACGCGAGCTTTGCCGCGGTCAACGCCACGGGGGACGTGGTGGCGGCCACGCCCGCGGCGCTGGCGAGCAGCTTTGCCACCGCCAACGGCACGGCCAATGGCACGCCGGCCGGCGTGGTCTACGACGACTCCCTGGGCGGCGCCAAGGCCTGGCAGTTCGCGGTATCGCCATCGACGGGCGTGGCCGACTTCGGCCTGGACAACGCGCTGTGCCAGCACGCGCTGGTCAGCGGCAAGGACCCGGTGACGGGCGCGGCGCTCACGGACAGCAGCCACCCCACGAAGGCGCAGAGCGACGCCGTGCGCGCCGGCATCGCCGAGGTGCTGCACAGCGCCAACCTGCGCGGCAAGCCGACCATCATCGTCGCCGGCCGCAGCGATGCGCTGGTGCCCGTGAACCACAACGCGCGCGCCTACACGGCGCTCAACCGCAGCGTCGAGGGCGCGGCGAGCAAGCTGCGCTATGTCGAGGTGGTCAATGGCCAGCATTTCGACGCCTTCCTGCCCTTTGCCGGCTTTGACACGCGCTTCGTGCCGCTGCACCCCTACTTCAACCAGGCCATGGATGCGATGTGGGCGCACCTGAAGACCGGCGCCGCCCTGCCGGCCAACCAGGTCGTGCGCACCACGCCGCGCGGCGGCATGCCGGGCGCCGCGCCGCAGATCACGGCCGCCAACGTGCCGCCCTTTGTGGCCACGCCCGCGGCGGCCGATCAGATCGGCTTCAGCGGCAACACCATCACCGTGCCGCACTGACGAGCAGCGGCGCGACGGCGCCGTGGCGCAAAACGAAGAAGGCCTCCGATCGGAGGCCTTCTTGCGTTGAGTGAGGTGGCTTCAGTCGGGCATGGAGCAATGCCCGCCCGTGGCGGCCTGGCCCGATCCGGCGGCGATCAGCGGCGGCTCCAGGCGCAGGTCCACGGGTTTGGATGCGGCCCAGTCCCAGGCCAGGAAGGCGGCCAGCACGGCCCAGAAGACCAGGCGCAGCGTGGTGTGTTGTGTCATCGCAGATCCCCCCTCAGAAGCCGAAGTGGCGGCGGATGCGCAGGCCCAGGAGCGTGCCGGCAAAGGCCAGCGGCACCCAGATCCAGCCGTGGATGCTGCCCGTGGAAATGCCCGAGAGCATGGCGCCCACGTTGCAGCCAAAGGCCAGGCGCGAGCTGTAGCCGAGCGCCAGCCCCGCGACCAGGGCCACGGCCCATTGCGTGCCGTTCAAAGGCTTGGCACTGGTAGGCTTTCCCGCCGACACCCACAGCGCGCCGCCCAGGATGCCGATGTTGGTGATGCTGGTCACGTCCATGAGCACCGTCTCCTGCAGGCGCGCGGCGTTGCCGCCCTGGCTCCAGAACCAGTTGTGGGCCAGGTCCACCGTGCCGCTGGCCTGGGCGAGCTTGGCCGCCCACAGGCCAAAGCCATAGACGACGCCCCAGGGCTGGCCGGCGATCACCAGGTTCAGCGTGGCCAGCAGCGCGAGCAGCACGGCGCCCAGCATCCACTTGCGCACCACGAGTGGCCTGGGGGCCTGGCCCGTGCCGGCGCGCCGTGCGTACCAGCGCACGGCGATGGCGATGACGGTCAGCGCAGCCAGCGTCATGAGCAGGGCGCGTTGCCACCCGTATTCGGTGACCAGGCCTACGGGCTGGGTACGGCCCAGGTCCAGCCAGAAGCCCAGGTGCAGCGAGCCCAGAAAGCTGCCCAGCGCAAACAGCGGGAGGATGGCGGCGTTCATGGGAATGCCCAGGCCCGCCTTGTAGAGCGTGCCGCTGCCGCAGCCGTCGGCAATCTGCATGCACAGGCCGAACACGAAGGCGCCGACGAGCAGGCTGACGCTGGGCGGGCCGAGCGCGGCCGTGAGCTCGGGGTAATGCCCGAGCAGCGGCATGGCCAGGGCCGCGGCCAGCGCCAGCAGCAGCAACTGGCCCATGACGCCGCTGGCGTCCCTGTCCTCGACCAGCATGCGCCAGCCCGTGGTGAAGCCAAAGCGCTGGCCCGCGAGCACCGCACCGAGCCCCAGGCCCACGATGAACAGCGCGGCCTGGCGTGCCGACACCGCCCACAGCAGCCAGAGCGTGAATGCGGCCAGCAGGGCCGCGAGGGGGAATCGCTTCATCTCTATGGTTCTATGAAAAAGAGAGCTGCCAGCGCTTGTCCACAAAGCGCTGGAGGCCGATTTTGCTTCAAACTGTGCTTACTTGAACTTGCGTTCCCACCATTGCCTGGCGTCGTAGGCCAGGGCCTCGAAGCGGCTGGGCTGGTTGGCCATGGGCGGCACGTCGGCGGACTGCGTCCAGTCCACCATGGAGCCGGCGTAGAGCTTCACGCCCGGCAGGCCGGCGACCTCGGACAGGCCGAACCAGTCGGTTGCGGCCCAGTGGCCGGTGTTGCAGAAGGCCACCAGATCCTGGCCCTGCGCGCGCTGAACCTTGGCGGCAATCTTCTGTGCCGCGGCCTGGTTCACGAAGGTGGTGGTGCCGGGCACGAACCATTGGTTGAAGTCGAGCTGCTGGGCGCCGGGCAGGGTGCCGGCGAGCTTGGCCGCGGGCGCGCGCACCTTGCCCTGGTAGAAGGCCTCGGGGCGCGAGTCGACCAGGGCGGCGTTGCTCAGCTCAATGTTCCGGCGCACGCTCTCGCGCGTGGCCAGCAGGCTGGCGTCCACCTGGGGCTGGTAGCTGCTGCGCGCCACCTGGGGCACGGCGGCGTCCTGGGCCAGTTTGGCGTCGGCCCAGGCCTTCATGCCGCCGTTGAGGATGGACAGCTCCTTGAGTCCGAGCAGCTTGAGCGTCCAGTACACGCGCGCCGCGGCGCCGAAGTCCGTGGCATCGGCGCCGGTGGAGACGACGACCGCATGGGTGGCGGGCGTGAGGCCCAGCGACTGCACGAGCTCGGTCAGTTTGGCCGTGTCGATCAGCGCGCCAGGGTTGTCGGCCGGGCCGCGCCATTTGCCATAGGGCGCACTGATGGCGCCGGGAATGTGCTGCGCGCCATAGGCGGCGGGGTCGCGGATGTCGATCACGCGCGGGGCATTGGCCTGGCCGACCTGGGCGCCGAGCTCGGCCGGCGTGAGCAGCGGCTGCGCCGCCCAGGCGGCGTGGGCGGCGGCAAACAAGGCGATGGCAAGCAGTTTCTTCATGGCGGGTCCTGCGACAGGCGATTCAATGGTGGCCACGATTGTCCTGGCGCTCCTTCTATCTGCAAACTACAGATTGGAGGTTTTCTTATGTTGTCCAGTCATAAGTGACGGGCGCAGGCGGTGCGGGGTCGCGCGCGGTGGACTGGCTTACCATTGCAGACCGCGACAGTCAGCCTTGTTGTGTCCGTAGCCGGCTTCCGGGCCGCTTCATCACCCGAATCCATTGTCTTGCCGCACCCATGCCATCGAGCCACAGCCCCCACCTCCCCCCATCGCTTGCACTGCCCATGGTGCGCACGATCGGCCTGCTGCGTCCGCTGTCCTGGCTGGGCCTGGCCTTGCGCGACATGGCGCGCGCGCCCCTGCTGAGCCTGGTCCATGGCCTGTTCCTGGCGCTGTTCGGCGCGGCCATCATGGCGCTGGGGCATGACAGGTTCTGGTTCGTCGCGGGCACGTTGTCGGGCTTTCTGATCGTGGGGCCGGTGGTGGCCACCAGCCTGTACGCCATCAGCCGCGCGCTCGAGCGTGGCGAGCCCGTGGGCCTGGGCCTGGTGTGGCAGACCTGGACGCGCTGGCAGCGCAGCCATGCGGGGGCGCAGCAACACCAGGGCTACTGGAGCCTGGTGCGCTTCGGCCTGCTGCTGGCGCTGGCGGCGACGGGCTGGGTGGCGATCTCTGCGTCGCTCATCTACACCATGTCGCCCGTGCGCATCGACACGCCCATGGACTTTCTGCGCCATGTGGTGCTGGGCAGCGACGGCGCGCTGTTCGCCATCTGGCTGGCGCTGGGCAGCTTTCTGGCGGCGCCCATTTTTGCGTCCAGCGTCGTGGCCATGCCGCTGCTGCTGGACAGGCGCATCAGCGTCAGCCGCGCGGTGCTGACGAGCTGGGCCGTCGTGCTGGCCAACCCCGTGCCCATGGCGCTGTGGGCGGCGCTGATCGTGATGCTGACCCTGCTCGGTCTGGGCACGCTGCTTGTCGGGCTCGTGCTCGTGATGCCGCTGCTCGGCCATGCGAGCTGGCACGCCTATCGTGACCTGGTCGATGCCTCGGCGTTTGCGACGGTGGACGCGGAACGCGCGTAGTGCCAGCCTGAGTTTGTAGGATCCTGTCGTGATTTTTGGTTTCACAGAACAAGAAATAGCCCATTTCTTCCTCACCTACGGCGTAGGTGCCTTCATCCTGTTCATGGTGTTCATCATCCTGCAGCTGGCGCGCGAGTCCAAGGCCGGCAGGTTTGGCACCTTCGTGATCTTTCTGGGCCTGGGCGTGGGCTTCATCGGCTATCTGGCCAAGATCGTCATCCAGTGGTGGATGGAGCGCTGACGTCTGCCGCGCTCACATCGATCATCCCCGGCGCGGCACGCGCCTGCGCCCGAGCGTCATGGCCTGCCAGGCGCGGCGATAGGCCAGCAATGTGTTCTCGGCGCGCGCCTGCACGCTGCCCGCAACGGCTTCGTCCGGCGGCAGGCCCGCGGCCATGCCGGTGAGCAGGGCGATGCCTTCGCTCACATGCTGGGCCACGTACACATGAAAGCGCCCGGCGGCCACGGCGTCGACCACCTGGGGCGAGAGCATGAGGTGGCGCCGGTTGCGCGCGGGTATCAGCACGCCCTGCGTGCCGGTCAGGCCCGCCTGGGCGCAGACGCGAAACCAGCCCTCGATCTTTTCGTTGAGGCCGCCCACGGGCAGCACCTCGCCATGCTGGTTGAGCGCGCCGGTGACGGCGATGTCCTGACGCAGCGCCAGGCCCGACAGTGACGACAGCAGCGCGTACAGCTCGGCACACGATGCCGAGTCGCCCTCGATGCCGCTGTATTCCTGCTCGAAGACGATGGAGGCGTTGAGCGCCAGCGGCGCCAGATGGCCGAACAGCGCGCTCAGGTAGCTCTGCAGTATCAGCACGCCCTTGTCGTGGATGGGGCCGGAGAGCGCGACCTCGCGCTCGATGTTCACCAGTCCCTCCTGGCCCGCATGGGTGCGCGCCGTGATGCGCACCGGAAAGCCGAAGCGGTAGTCCCCCATGTCGATCTGGGTGAGCGCGTTGAGCTGGCCCACGCGCTGGCCCTCGAGCGTGATGAGCAGCTCGCCCTCGGCAATTGCCTCGTGCATGGCTTCCTCGGGGGCGTTGTGGCGCTGGCGTCGGGCAAGAAGCGCCGCCTCGACGTCGCAGGCGTCGGCGAGCTGCGCGCCGCGTGCGCGCGCCTGCGCGCAGCTTTCGACGAGCAGCGCCTCCAGGCTGGCAAAGCTGGCGCTCTGGCGTGCCTGGTCGTCCGCCTCGCGGTGCGTGAATTCGAGCAGGCGCGCCACGGCCGCGGCGCTGCAGTGCGGCAGGCCACGGCGCGCGCAGGAGTGGGCCATGAACACGGCGCTCGCGAAATGCGTCTGGCTGCTGGCGGCAAAGCGCTCGGCAAAGTCCACCTTGACGCGAAAGCGCCGCGCGAGGTCGGCGTCGCCGTCCTGCAGCAGGTAGTACTCGGCCGCCGTGCCTATGAGCACGAGCTTGACCTCCACCTCCACGCCCTCGGGCTGCAGGGCCACGGTGGCGCCGTGGCTGGCCGTCTGGTCCTCGATGGCCAGGCGGTTGCAGCGCAGGAATCGGCGCAGCCGCTCCCACAGCGGCGCGTCGGCCACCAGGTCGCGCAGGAACAGCATCAGAAAGCCGCCATGCGCGCGCAGCAGGGCACCGGCGTGGATGTCGGAGAAGTCGGCGTAGGGTGCGTCCTCGCCCGATTCGTACTGGATATGGCCGAACAGGTTGCGCAGCTGCGGGTTGTCCTCGACCACGACCGGCGCGCCCTTGAGGGCCGCGTTGTCCACGGCCAGGTTCACCTGGCACAGGGCCAGCAGGTCGGCGAGCTGGCTGCGGCGCTCGTCCTCCACGGCGTCGCTGGCCTGCGTGCCGTCGGGCGGCACGAACAGCTCCAGGTTGTCCAGCACCTCGCGCTGCACCTGGTCGAGCCAGCGCCCGAGCTTGACCGCATCCTTGATCTGCTTGCGCAGTCCCTGGCGGATGTCATCGAGGCCATGCGTGACGATGGGCCCGGCGGTCTGGCGCAAGAGCTGCGCCAGCGCCTCGTCGCGTGCGCGCTCGAGCGGTCTGGTGCGGTCGAGAAAACGCACGATCTCGGCGCGCAGGTCGGCCTCGGCCTGCTGGATGCGGGCGCGCTCCTCGTCGTCCAGTGCGGCGGCCTCGGTCTCGGTCAAGGGCTCCTCGCCGCTCGCGCCCAGCAGCGTGAAGACCATCTGGCCCTCGTCGCGCGCCAGGCGAAAGCGCCGCGCGCGCGCGAACTCGGCGAGCTGGCCAAAAGCGCGCGCCTCCTCGCTCTGGTACTGCTTCTGGATGCGCTCGCCTTCGCTTTTGACGTCGGGCGCGGCCAGGCGCTTGGGGATGTCGGCCTCGAGCTGGCGGCTCCAGGCCGCGATCTGGTCGCGCAGCTGGCGGCCCTGGCCCGCGGGCAGGCGCAGCGCGCGCGGGCGCTCGGGCGTGTCGAAGTCGTGCAGAAAGCACAGGTCGGGCGGCACGGGGCGGCCGGTGGCCGCGTCGCGCATGGCCTGGCGCATGAGCGAGGCGCGGCCGCTGCCCACCTCGCCGAGCACGAAAAGGTGGTAGTCGGGCTGCTGCATGGCCAGGCCAAAGCGCGCGGCGTCGAAGGCGCGTTGCTGGCCTATCCAGGGCAGGGGCTCGTCCACGAGGGCGCGCGTGTCGGCAAAGCCCAAGCTCTCGGGGTCAATGTGCAGGCGCAGCTCGCGCGGCGCAAGCCGGGGGCAGGGCGTGGTCATGGCTGGCCTCCGGCGGCAGGGTCGGTCCAGCCGGCCAGATGTTGCTGTGCGATGCGGCCCAGCGCCGTGATCCAGGCGGGGCTGTCGTTCAGGCAGGGGATGTAGCGGAACTCCTGACCGCCCGCGTGCAGAAAGGCTTCGCGCGCCTCCTGGTTGATCTCCTCCAGCGTCTCCAGGCAGTCGGCGGCAAAGCCGGGGCACATCACGTCCACGCGGCGCGTGCCGGCGCGCGCCAGCGCCACCAGCCGGGGCTCGGTATAGGGCTCGAGCCATTTGGCCTTGCCAAAGCGCGACTGGAAGGTCAGCTGCCATTGCGCGGGCGTCAGGCCCAGGGCCTCGGCCAGCAGGCGCGCCGTGGTGCGGCATTGCTCGGCATAGGGGTCGCCCAGGCGCACATTGCGCTCGGGAATGCCGTGAAAGCTCATCACCAGCTGCTCGGCCGGGCCGCCCTCGCGCTGCCAATGGGCGCGCACGGATTGCGCCAGGGCGGCGATGTAGTCCGGGTGGTCGTGGTAGTCGTTCACGAAGCGCAGCTCGGGAAAGTGGCGCGAGCGGCGCGTCCACGCGGCCACGTCGTCCACAACGCTGGCGGTGGTGGTGGCCGAATACTGCGGGTACAGCGGCAGCACCAGCACGCGCCGGATGCCCTGGTCCTGCAGGGCCTGCAGCTGCTCGGCAATGGCGGGCCGGCCGTAGCGCATGGCGGGCAGCACCTGCACCTGGTGTCCGGCCTCGCCGAGCCAGCCGCGCAGCATCACGGCCTGTTTGGTCGTCCACACCGCCAGGGGTGAGCCATCGGGCGTCCAGATGCTCGCGTACTTGGCGGCCGACTGCGCGGGCCGCGTGCGCAGGATGATGCCGTGCAGTATGGGCAGCCAGAGCGCGCGCGGGATCTCCACCACGCGCGGGTCGGCCAGGAACTGCGCGAGATAGCGGCGCAGCGCCGGCGCGGTGGGCGCGTCGGGCGTGCCCAGGTTGCACAGCAGGATGGCGGTGCCTTGGGCGGGAAATGGTTCTTTTCGTGGATCCATGTCCGATTCTCGCCCACGCGGGTGGGTGAGCCGGCCATGTGGACTACGGGCATGGCGTGAGGGCCGGACATGCATGCGTATGCATGGTGGCCGCGGCCATCGGGGCAGATGTGCGCTGCCTGATACGGGCCGAGCAAGCCCGGATCAGGCGAGGCGCGGTGCGTGCGGCGGTGCTGGAGCGCTGTGTGAAGCCCTTTCCGAGCCGGCGTTCAAGGGCTTCCGATGGACCGCTGCACGGCGTTGGCGATATCGGCCTGCAACTGGGCGGCGCGCAACATGCTCAGCCCATTGCTGGTGATGTCGAGCGTCGTGGAGTTGATGATGCTCTGGTTGTTCAGGCTGTTCTGGATGACGAGTCCAGGGCCAATGCCAGGGATGATGCTCACAATCGCGGTCGGAGCGGGCGCTGCGCTGGCACCGCCCACATTGGTGGTACTACCGGCGGGAGGGGTGACCGCGGGTGTTGGACTGGTCGTTGCCGCGGGAACCGTCGCTGCGGAACTGACCGTCACCGTGGGACCGGTCGTCGGGGGCGCCGTGGTCGCCGCGTTGCTTGGTGCGCCTGCGCCTGCGGGGGTGGAAGCGGAGCTGGCCACCGGTGTGGTGGTCGTCGCAGGGGCAGGTGTGGTTGGCGAGCTGACCGCCGCCGTGGGGCTGGTTGTTGCGGTGGGGGTGCTCGTCGCGGTGGGGGTGGTCGCTGGCGCAGGATTGATGGGCGGTATCTGCGCGGCGACGGCTGCGGCGGGCGCCGAAACGAATGTATTGCCGGGCCCGTTCTGAACCAGGTTCAGCGAGAGCAACTGCTGGCCGATCTGTGCGGCCTGTGCGGTGGTGAGTTGCGACAGCTGGCCAAGATTCAGGGTGCTCTCCGTGATCAACGCGCCATTGATGTAGAGCGTGCGCGAGATGCCCAGCGTGACAAGCAAACCCGTGTCCAGCGCAAAACCACCCCGCATCTGCGCCAGCGTGGAGTCGGGCACGGTCAGCCATGTCTGGGATGTCCGGCTCTGAGCCTGTACTGAAGTGGCGGAAAGCATTACCAAGCCCCATGCACCCAGGTGCCGGGACAGTGACAGGAGGTGTGACATCAGAAGCCTCCAGGTCCATGTTTGGACAGGCTGATTCCGGCCATGCTGTCGCGGCCTACGCCTTCGATCAGCGGTGCCTTGGGTGCGGCGCGCCAGTCCGCCTGTCGGTTGAACTGTGCAAGCTGCGTTCGGTTGTGAATCACGAACAGCAGCCTGTTGGGCCATAGGGCCTCAAAGTCGCTGCGCAGCATGGACCGTGTTCCCTGGGCCGGGTCACCCAGCAGCACGCGACCTGCCTGCAGTCCCTTGATGACAACGAAATGTTGATAACCGTTCTCGTTGATCAACGCCAGCGCGGGCAGGCCCGCACTGGCCAGCTTGTCCAATGGTTGCTCGAAGCCATCCGCGGCAAAGCCCAGACTCGCGAGATAGCGCTTCATGTCCAGCAGCGAAAAGCCTTCGCGCCGGATCTTTTCCTGGTCACCGTGTTGGTACATGTACTCGAACACCATTTGCTCGGTGACCGGGGTGTTGTAGTGATGGGTCAACAGGGTGGCGACTGCGGCCGAACCGCAGCTGAAGTCATACTGCTGCAGCATGGTGCCCGCCAGACGGGACTGGCGCATGCTGACCACTGGCACCGCTACCCCGCCCATGCCGATCGCGGGGAAGTAGGCCGGGGTTCTCGGCGCGTTCTGCGCGTGTGCGCTCAAGACCACCGCGCTCACCGCCAGGGCGACCGCTCGCACCCATGCATGGACATGGCCCGTATTCATGACATGTGTGCAGGACATGATGGCAACTCTCGAGGAACATGGGCGTGGCGCAGCGTGTCGCGCCATCGAGCCATCAATTCATCTGCAGATTGACGATGGTGGCGTTCTGAATCAGAACGTTGGCACCGGAGTTCTGTATGACCACCGGCAGACCGCTCATGTTGGCAAAGGAGCCAGCATCAATGGTGTTGTTGCCTGTGTTGACGCGCGACGCCGTATTGCCTGCGGTAACGCCGCTGAGTTCCATGTCGTTGTGCACCAAGGTTCCCCCGCGCATCTGCTCCAGGGTATCCGTCGCCACCGGCTTGGAAAAAAGCGACTCCGGTGCCTGTGTGTTGGGGGCGGCCGATTGGGCGCTGGCCTGCGTGGCGAACAGACACGCAAGAACCCCCGTCAAGGACCAGAGCGAATGACTGACATGCATGACTTGTCCCCTGACATGGTTGAAGAAGCGGCAACCGCCGCCGGCGCGGCCGAACTTCGTGCCGGGTGGCAGTCAGTCCGGTCGCGCCCGGCGTAGGTTGCCGGGCTTACAGGCAGTCAGCGGACGCCAGAGCCGCCACCCACAGCCAGGTTGGCCTGGACGTTCACGCTTTGCTGAGCAAGCGATGCGAAGCCGCTGTTCTGGCTGGTCACCATGATGCCGGCGGCCGATTGGCCGACGCTCGTCATGCTGTTGGACATGTTGAACGTCCCGGCGCTCACACGAACGGTGCCACCGCTGCCGCCACTGCCGCTGCCGCCAGCGCCGCCGGTGCCGCCGGATGCGGTGTTGGTGCCGCCATCGCCGGCGCCACCAGCGCCGCCCATGCCATAACCGCCGTTGCCGCCGTTGCCGGCAGTGTTGCCGCCATTGCTGGCGTTGCCATTGGAGGCATAGCCGCTGGAGCCACTGCCGGCACCGCCTCCGGCTGCGGCGCCGCCGGTGCGACTGCTCGCGCCGCCATTGCCGTCCGCAGTGCCACCGGCGGCGCTAGACGACGCGGTCCCATCGTAGCCGTTGTGGTTGGCGCGTGCGTTGCCGTTAGATGCATCGGACGAGGCCCATCCCTTGTTGGAGCCATTGGCACCGCCGCCATCGGCATTGCCACCGCTGCCGCCGTCTGCGTGACCGCTGCGGACACTGCCGTTGGCGGACTTGCCGCTGTCGGCCCAGCCGCCATCGCCGCCATCGCCGCCATAGCCCTTGCCGCCATCGCCACCGATGCCCATGCCCTTGGCGTATCCGCCCGAGGCCTTGCCGCCATCACCGCCGATGCCCTTCGCACCGTCAGCCGAGCCCTTGTTGAACGCGTGGTTGCCGATGTTGGAAATCGAGTTGTAGGACACCGAGCCCTCGAGCTTGGACACTGCCACGGCCTTGCTGACATTGAATGCATCAGTGAACGTCGCGGTAGAGCCGTTGTTTACGGCTGCCGAGCGTGAGGCCTTGGCAATGGCGTCGCCCGAATGCTTGTTGGTACTGGCGTCGTGCTTGTCGATCGCGATCGACTTGCTATAGCTGCTGTTGTCGGTGTTGTACGACTTGTCGACGTCGTTAATGGTCTTGTCGTAGGAGCTGTTGTCCGTGTTGTACGACTTGTAGGTGTCTGTGTTAGTGCTGTTGTTGGTCTTGGTTATGGTGTTTGTTGTGGTGTCAGCACTGGAGTTGTCGCCCTTATGGGTGTGCTGATCATTGTTCTCTGCGAACGCCATGCCACTGATACCAAATAGCACTGCAATGGCCGAGGCCAAAAGTGTCTTTTTCATAGATCCTCCGGAGGTTGAAAAAGTTAAAACATGCTTGCTAACGGAAGTGATATGCGTTGCCGCAGATCGACCGGCACAAAGCAGCATCCATGCCAGCGATGTGGCAATCAGCCACTACCACGCGATAGATCGTTCAAATGCATTTGTATCGGTGTGTACGTGGTGTCCAGGGTGTGGCCTGGAGTGGACTGCGAAGCTGTGTTGAGGGTCCGACTGTCACGAGCCTGAGACGGTGGGACGACGCATTGCGGTTCTGAGTCCGGTGGATATCCGCGTCCGATTGCGCTAACGCCATGAAATCCAAGGGCGAACCCGGCGCATGGCGCTGGGTTTGGTGGTGTCACAAAACTGTGATTGCGATATTTGGCGGTGTATCAAGCGCTGGAGGGCACAACAGGCATCCCACCCGCATGGATGGCATGGCCAAAAGCGATCAGCGCCGCCCATGGGACCTCTCATGACGCGTTGCAGCATCAGGTGAACACTGTTTTGCTTACACTTTCTTGCCTCCTTTTTCTTGGGGTTTGCATTGATTAACGTTTACGCTGGTCCAGCGGCGATGCAAGCGTTGCGTGGGTACGGTGCTTATTGACACGTCACTACGGAGGCAAGGTATGCGGCGACAGGGTTTATCTCGCTCCACTTCTTTGTGTGGAGCCATAGCGACCGCGTTCGTCGGTCAGTGGGCGCAGGCACAGGTGTCGCCTGCTGACAATCCAGGGCCTTCCGAGGCCAGCACCATCGAGCGCCTGGAGCGTCTGCAGCGTCAACTCGACGAGCAGAAGCAGGAAATCGAGCGGCTGCGGCGTCTGGTGTCCCCGCAACAAGGCCGCCCGACCGGCGCGGCGCAAACGCCTGCGTCCGAGGGCGCGAGCGCCGGCGATGCGGCGGGCGAGGCCCAGCGCGCGGTACAGGTTGGCGTGGCGCCTGCGACGCAGAACCAGCCGCCGGCCGTGGCCCCCCTGTTCGAGCAACCCGGCATCCTGACGCAGCCCGGCAAATATGTGCTCGAGCCTTCGTTCCAGTATGGCTACTCCTCCAGCAACCGAGTGGCACTCATTGGATACACCATCATTCCGGCGTTGGTCATCGGGCTGATCGACGTGCGTGAGGTCAAGCGCAACACGCTGACGGCGGCATTGACCGCGCGCTGGGGCCTGACCAACAGGATGGAGGCCGAGTTACGGATTCCCTACGTTCATCGCAGCGACTCCACCATCAGTCGCGAGATCAATGCAGGGGCCGCGAGTGAGCGCGCGTTCGACAGCAGCGGCAGCGCCATCGGTGATGTGGAGCTGGCGCTGCGCTACCAGCTCAATCAGCCCGCACCGGACCAGCCCTACCTCATCGGCGGCCTGCGCTTCAAGACGCGCACGGGCAAGGACCCCTTCGAGGTGGTGACCGACTGCGTGACGCGCTGCGTGGGCAATACGACCGGCACGGGCCTGCCTCTGGACCTGCCCACGGGTTCGGGGTTCTACTCGCTGCAGCCCAGCCTGACCTGGCTGATGGCATCCGATCCGGCGGTGTTCTTCGGCAGCATCAGCTACACGCACAACTTCCGCCGCAACAACCTCTCACGGCGCGTGCTGAACGGTGAGGAGGAGTTCATCGGTTCGGTCAAGCCCGGCGATGTCATCGGCCTGAACTTTGGCATGGGCATGGCGCTCAACGATCGCTCATCGTTCAGCATCGGCATGGAGCTCAACTCCGTCGGCCGCACCAAGCAGAACGGCGCGCGCGTTCCGACTTCGGTGCGCACGCAGCTGGCCTCGCTGCTGCTGGGCTATTCCTACCGCCTGTCGGCCACGCGGACGCTCAATGTGTCCGTGGGTGCGGGGCTGACCCGCGATACCCCCGACCTCACGCTGACCGTGCGTATTCCCATGACCTTCTGAGCTTTTGCGTCTGGGGCGTGCACCGTGGAGGGGGTCATGAACAAGACAGATGTACTGTGCCTTGCGCTGGGTGGGGATGGCCTGGACGTCGTCATGCATGTCCTGCAGCAGCAAGGCTGGCAGGTATCCCATGTGTCCGGCGCGTCGGCAGCCCTGGCAGAGCTTGGGATGCGCCGTCACGGTGTCGGGCTGATGCGAGTGGGGGATACGACGGAGGCCACGTTGCACGCGATGGAGCAATGCGTTCAGGCCTGCCCCGGCATGGAATGGGTGGCGCTCTGTGACGAGGCATTCCTGGAGTCGGCACCGTTCAGAGACCTGATTCTGGAGAGCTTCTTCGACTACCAGCTGATGCCGCTGGACTGGAATGAGACGCTGCACCTGCTCGACCACCTGGCCCGGCGTGCAAGGCTGCGCCAGCAGCGTAGAGCTGCAGTGGTGCAGGGCGAAGCACTGGGCATGGTCGGCAACAGCCCGCCGATGCAGCAGCTGCGCCAGACCATCAGGAAGGTGGCGACGGCGCAGGCCTGCGTGCTTATCGGGGGCGAAAGCGGGACGGGCAAGGAACTGGCGGCGCGTGCCGTCCATGAATGTTCGCAGCGCAGGGCCGGGCCTTTCGTCGCCGTCAACTGTGCAGCCATTGCGCCGTCGCTGATTCAGTCCGAACTCTTCGGCTATGAGCGAGGAGCGTTCACGGGGGCTACGACGCTCAAGCGGGGCGTCATCGAGATGGCGCAGGGAGGGACGCTGTTCCTCGATGAGATTGGCGACCTGCCGCTTGACCTGCAGGCCAATCTGCTGCGATTCCTGCAGAACAAGACCATTAACCGTGTGGGCGGGGTGTCGCACCTGGAGGTCGATGTGCGCGTGATCGCTGCGTCGCATGTGGACCTGGGCGATGCCGTGGCGCGCGGGCGCTTTCGCGAGGACCTGTTCTACCGCCTCAATGTGTTGACACTGACCATGCCGCCGCTGCGCAAGCGCATGGAGGATGTGGCACCACTGGCCGAGCATTTCTTCCGGCTGTGTGCCAACGAGCGTTCCGCGCGCCTGCAGGGATTCAGCGTCCATGCGCTGGCGGCCATGGCCGACTACACCTGGCCCGGCAATGTGCGCGAGCTCTGCAACCGCGTGCTGCGCGCCGTGGTCATGAGCGATTCGCGTTGGATTACTCCGGCCGATCTGGGCCTGGCGCAGACCCTGCCTGTGACGAGGACGGATCTGGATGCGGCGCGCACCCGCGCTGAGCGCGACGCCATACATCACACGTTGCTGCGCGTCGGGCACAACGTGACCCATGCGGCCCGCGAACTGGGCGTCTCGCGCATGACGCTGTATCGCCTCATGGACAAGCATGGCCTGGCGCCGATGACGCGCGAGGAGATGAACGGCATCCAGGCCGCCGTGCCCTGACCGACGGGCGTGCACGGCGCGCATGGTCGGAGGCGCCGTCACGGTGAACTGCCGCGGAGAACGCAGAGCGTTTTCGCCCGACAATGGCGCCCGGAAGAAGACGGGCAGGCGCGGCCGGTGCGGCCGCGATGAATGGGCGCTCCATGCCCACCATGCCCGATGTCTGCACTTGGATCAGCCGTGGAAACAAGCCTGGATATCGCACGCATACGCGCCATCACCATCGACCTGGATGACACGCTCTGGCCCGTCTGGCCGGCCATTGCGCGCGCCGAAGCGGTCCTGGCCGACTGGCTGGCGGCGCATGCGCCGGCCACTGCGGCGCTCTTCGGCGACGCCCAGGCGCTGCGTGCCATCCGTGTCCGCATGGAGGCCTTGCGCCCCGACCTGCGGCATGACCTGAGCGCACTGCGCCGCGAGTCCATCCGCATGGCGCTTGTCCAGGCGGGGGACGATCCGCAACTGGCGGAGCCGGCGTTCGATTGCTTCTTTGCCGAACGCCAGCGTGTGGATCTGTTTGAGGATGCGCTCGCGACGCTCGATTTCCTGGCCTCACGCTATCCGGTCGTGGCCTTGTCCAACGGCAACGCGGATGTTCAGCGCATAGGCATCGGCAGGTATTTCGCGGCCAGCCTGAGCGCCACGCAGTTCGGTGTGGCCAAGCCCGATGCGCGCATCTTTCATGCGGGTGCGCTGGCCGCGGGCGCCGAGCCTGGCGCGGTGCTGCATGTGGGGGACGACGCGCTGCTCGACGCGCAGGGCGCGCTGGATGC